>NZ_JAPFCC010000001.1:5170000-5770000 GCF_025562715.2 Endozoicomonas gorgoniicola | reverse complement strand
GTTCACTGTACATATATTAAGCTGCTTCAAAGAAGCATCAAGCCTGTAAGAAATTCAGGGGGCATTTTATCTACAACATCAAAATGTTACTATTCACCAATGTTAAATAAGTCATCAATCCAATAGCTATTGCTATGAGAGAATTTTTTAGATACCAATAAAGAGCCAAAACTGCTAACGATGATATAAGTTGTGGAACTCCGTATGGCGAATTTAAGAAGTCTGTATCAATAAAGGTATAGGCCACTAATATAATCATGATGCCTATAGGCATTTTGTTACCAATATATTTAAGGTACTGGCTTGATGATATTTTATCCATCAAAATAAATGGAGTCATACGTAAAGTGAAAGTAACAATTGTCACAGTTATTATAATTAATAAAGTTGTAAAGTCATCATTCATTTAGAAGGCTCCTGTTTTTAATGTGGTTGTAATCTTTACTTATTAAAATTAAGTAACAAAAAACACCCGAACCAAGAAAAGATGAATCTAAAACATAATTATCCATTAATAAGCCAAAAGCACATGACACTAAAGAATACAAGATCAATATTTTATCTGGGTCATTACGAACAGCATCCACAGCTAATGTAATAAACATTGCTGTTAGTGCAAACTCAAACCCTGTTACTTCAGGCGGAATGAATGTACCCAGTACAGCTCCAAGAAAAGCTGCTCCTACCCACCAAAAATGGCTGGTTACTTGAAGCAATGTGATTTCTATACCTGTCAAATCCTTACCATTGCCAGCACAAACTATTCCGTAAGTTTCGTCGGTAAGTGCAAACACTCCATAAGCTTTTTGTGGAAGCGATCGCAGTGATTTTAATGGAAATGAAAGACCATAAAATATGTGGCGGAAATTGACAACAAGGGCTGTCCATGCGACAGCAGCTATAGGATAACCAGCTAGTATGAAAGTGACTACTAGAAATTCGATTGAGCCAGCAAAAATAAATAAGGCTGAAACAGGTGCCCAGAACCACGCGATATCACTGGAAACCATGAATACACCTAAAGCTAGTCCAAGAGGAACATATGCTGTTGCCACAGGAAGAGTTAACTTAAATATTTTTGATAAACTTACATTTCTCATAATAAATTCTTCTCATCCCTAGTCCAAACAGCTTGAAATCTTAATAAAAATAACCTTACGGCAATAAATTTTCATTATAACTTTTTTTTAATACCTGAATTCGTATCATAAGTGCATAACCTCTGTAACCAGAGGATTGTTTCAGAACCTTTGAAGTGAATCAGAACTCAGGGGTATTCTGTAAAGCAACCAAACCATACAGAGGAAGCCAAGGATGGCCTATACACACCTGAGCTCTGAAGAGAGATATTATATCGAAACTGAACTCAAAAATGGGACTTCACAAAACAAAATTGCTAAAAAGCTTGGCCGTTCACAGCCTACCGTGTCGCGAGAAGTAAACCGCAATAAAGGGCAAAGAGGGTACAGGCACCAACAGGCTAATCGCACAGCTCGGCAGCGGCACAAAGATAAGCCAAAAGCTATTAAGCTGACAGACGACATTAAACAACGTATTTCAAACGATATCCGTTCAGATTGGAGTCCTGAACAAGTGGCTGGAAGGCTTGAAAAGGACGGTGTAATCAAGCTGCATCATGAGACGATTTATCAATTTGTAGCGGATGATAAACGGCGCGGAGGCTCGCTCTATAAGCACTTGAGGCACCAGAAAAAAACTTATCGAAAGCGATACGGTTCAGCTCATAACCGAACCGGTATACCAAATCGGGTTGGCATTGAAGAACGCCCCGAAGTGGTCAACAACAGAGAGCGAGTTGGTGACTGGGAAGCTGATACTGTAATAGGTAAAAATCATAAAGGAGCCATCGCTACATTAGATGAACGAAAAACCAAGCTTCGCCTTGCTGTCCCTCTACCAGGCAAGAAGGCAAAAGCGGTTAAACAGGGAATAATTGACGTACTCAAGCCTCTGAAAAGGTTTGTAAAGACAATAACATACGACAATGGAAAGGAGTTTGTTCAGCATGAATCAATTGCCAAAGCTTTAAAATGTGACAGCTACTTTGCTGCCCCCTACCATTCTTGGGAAAGAGGCCAGAATGAGAATGCTAATGGTTTGCTAAGGCAGTATTTCCCCAAGTCGATGGAGCTTAATGGCGTGACAGAAAAAGATGTCATCATTGCAGTGGATAAGCTGAACAACAGGCCAAGAAAGTGCCTGGGCTACAAGACTCCTTATGAGGCATTTAAAGAGTCAACTGGAATAGATGCAAGAAAAGTCATGGGTTATGCACTTATGACTTGAATTCAGGATATTTAATGTTTCGAGAATCATATTTAAACTATTGGTGAGATAGGTTAAATCTCTTGCATATGTCAATCGAATTCCATTTTTATACCCAAACAGCTCGGCTGGCATTATCAAGAGGTGATGCTGGTTAAGCAGCTCAAGAGCGAGCAGTGATGAATCAACCTTCTCTTTTGTATTAAACCATGCGTAGGGTGTATTTTCTGGTTCAACCAAAGTTAAGTATTCATCAGCCAACTTTGCAAAGTTGTCAAGTATTGGCCTAGCTGAATCAATGTAATTTTTAAAACGTTCTATATGCTTGTTTTTTTCTTGCAGCACATGTATTGCTGTATTTTCAAGAAGTAAAGAGTTTGATACCGAAGTGTAACGCTTATAATTAACCATCTCTTCAATAATTGACTGATTTCGAGATACTGCCCAACCTAGTCTTAGTGCAGGAAGACCATATATTTTAGATAAACTTGATACTGATACTGATTTATTATATTTGTTTACAACGGAATCTTTGAAATCAACCAAGTATTCCTCATCGTTTATTATCCAAATACCTTTTGATTGACAAATGCTTATTAACTGAGAAAGCTCTTGAGCTGTTAACGTAACACCAGTTGGGTTACAAGGACTATTGATAATTAGTAGCTTTGTTTTTTTGTTAATACTTTCAACAAGTTTATCTACAGGAAATCCATAGCCAGGCTTCCATTCTAGTAATGTGACCTTACAGCCAATCTTTTTTGGTACTTCCCAAGCTTGCTGCCAACCTGGTAATGTACAAATGACATGATCATCTTTATTAAGTAGGGAATTGTAAAATAGATAAAGAGCTTCTTGAGCACCATGTGTGACTAATGAATATAGTTCACCATATGAACTATACATTGCCTTAATACAATTTCTTAGATTCTCACCTCCACGGTCAACACTATAATCTAAGCACCAATCATAATTAATTTGAAGATCTCTGACGTGTTGAAACTGAACACCACTTTCAGCTAAGTCATATTTAAACTTTCCATGTGCTTTATCAAATAGCCACTCTTGAATAGAGTAATTTGCGATTGCCATATTTAGTCCATTAGTGTTGTAAAAGTGATAACAAAAACGTCTCTTATTGCAGTCTGATTAGGTAGCTTAGTTGTAAAAGGTGTAACAAAATGCTTTACTTCACGATCGTCTAATACCATTATCTCTTCAGGAAGGAGGTTGTATTCATAGATTTTTTTATCATCTCCGACAGGCTTAATTAAAGATGCCGCCCCATTTATATTTTCTAAAGCTACACAGTAAATTGCTAAATAATCAAACCCATCTTGGTGAAATCCTTCAGGGGCGGGATAGCCTACAGTACCTTCCTCTGCAACAGTTCGTATTTGATGACAACCAATTTTATAGTTACCTTCCGGTATGCTTTCATTTTTTATTAACTGTGTAGCAATATCGTTGATATGGTTCTTGGACTTTGAAGATAACGGATCAAATGTCCTGTTTAGCCCTCCAGCATAATCATTCAAGTTTTTTGACTGATAAAATTCTGAGCCTGCCATCCAATTAAGCTGTCCGTTTATATATTCAGCAACATCGTAAGCGCGATAACGATACGTATAATTAGATCGTAGATAGTTGTCAGCTCCTAGCTGCGAAAAGCTATGATAAACTGAAGAGCTAATTTGCTTTTTTAATTTTGTTATTTTATACATAATAGATTGCTTTATTTTTATAAAAAATATGTAGCAATTGACACTGTATATCAATACTCTATATTGTGGCAATAATTGTTAGCTTGAATTTCCCCAATTAAATTATGTGATGACTATCATTTTAGAGCTTATCCCTCCCTTCTCATCTTTCTCAGTGTTACAGGGCTTACGCGTCAATCTGAACTGCCAAATTCAAATTTGGCAGTTATTTCTCCTGCTTTATGGTTTTAGGGTAGATAAAATAATCAAGTTCATAGTATTTTTAAACGACAAGCGACGTTGAATCTCTGGATTCTCACCAGTTAAAACTGGACGATTGTGCATTATTAACCTGTAGCCCTTGATATCCAGTATTTGCAAGATAGGTACAGTCGTTTCAATTTGATGCGTAAGCGCTGCTCAGTGTTACGCACCAAGAGAAACGATTCTCAACAACTACTCATTTTGGTTAAGCTCTGATCGCAATTTGCTCAACTTTGCTGAGCGGTGTTTTCTCCGCACCTTGATTCAGATGGACTTTTGGCTTTAGGGTACTGTATATTCCCTAAAAAGTTCACTGTACAAAGTCAAACCACTTTTTTTAGTCTGAAATAAGTTGCCCTGGATACTCCAGTCCTTTCCATTACTTCTTTCATGGACACGCCTTCGCAAATCATGGCTTTGGCTTGGTCGGTGCTTTTATGAGGCTTCCGGCCAAACTTTACACCGGATTCTTTCGCAGCTAAACGGCCTTCATTGGTTCGTTCAAGAATGCGCTCCCGCTCTGCTTCGGCAACCGCTGCTAATATCTGGATAATCATTTTTCCCATTGCGCCTTCAGTGCTGAGGCTGTTGAGGGATGGCCGGTTTATTTATAGCACTTTCTTTAATCAAGCCAATTAATCCTTTATATAGCAATGTTTTCAAGCCTATTTTCTATTGATTAGAGTCAACTTGATCTCTAATCAAACTCATGGATCAGCATGGTCAAGTAGATCACGGATGGCTTCATTGATAGTCATATTACGCTTTCGGGCATAGTAAGCCAGGCGGTTTTTGGTTTCTTCCTCCAGTTGGATAGCTTTTCTACGGGGGCGATTGATCGGTTGACCATCTTTCCCGATTATTGATGAACCATGATTAAGTCTTTGTTGTCGTACGTTTGCCTGTAGCCTCTGCCAACCTGCTTGCGAGAGCCACTTCAAACACCACAGGTCAAGTGCTTTAGCCTCTTCACATTTGCCACATCCATTTAAATTACTGGGTAAATGGTCGTAAGCTGCCACAGCATCAGGATAGCTGGCCTCTTCTGCAAGCCAGCGATCTAAGCGATGATTATCGATCCATCGCCTTATGGTAAGGCAAAATTCCAGTGAGTTTTGCTCTGTAATACCAACTCTGGGTCTCCCCAGGGCATTTTTTTCATTATCGTCACTATGTGACGAAATATTTAAAGTCATATAAAACTCTTAATACTTACCGTTGCATGTGACTTTATATAATTATCGTTACATACTGACGTTAAATTATTTGTCACAGGAACTGGACTCTTTCAGTATCTTCTCTATTGCTGTGACATACCCTGGTTTATAAAGGTGCCTGCCATTTTCATCCTTAACGCGTCCATTGGGCTGAGAATGCCAGCCTCTCCGAGCCATTAACTTATCACTGATAGCGTCTTCTAGTGCTTCTCTTTGGCTAGGTGTAAATAACCCTGCCAACGATGGAAGTACTTCAACAGTGGCTTGCTCTGTGCTTTTTGTAACCCGCCTATCTACCGTTATAAAAGCTTTGCTTTTTAGTACTTTTAGTTCATTTCTATATAAATCCCTTTCTCTGATAATGGTTCCAATTGCCGCTCTCATTGCAGGATCATTGATCTTTGAGAGTAGGTCATAATCTTTTGCTCCATGATTTTGTTTTGCTCGCTGAAGGGGTTGAATTGGTGGTTTTTTCCGTGTTGTTCCATGTGCCAATGCATAGGCCTCAATAAGAGTGCGGTAATCTGCTCCATTCTTATTATGGATAGACTGAGCTGTTGGCCCCCCAGCAAGAACAGACATTCGGCCAATAGTAGCAATAGAAAAATCCAGTTCTTCCTTTTTCGCCTGCTCTTCTAATAATCCAAAGATTAAATCAAGAGTCTTCTTTTTTCTGCTGTTAGATTTTTCTTTGAGGTTGGAAAGTATTTGCTTCGGATCAACTATAGACATCATCATAATCCGTACAAAGAGATGAATGATTATTTGATATTATGTCTCTCAAAAAGAACATTGTTTTATTGCATGACTTCTCTAATGCCTCTATGCCAACATTTAAAAAACCGGCTTCGTAAAGCGACTGTTTTGCCTCTATTATGCTGCATACTGTCTTCATTCCTGATAGTTGCCAGTCATCAGGGCAAGCTTGCTTTGCCATTATTCTCATTAAAGAGTTGCCAACCATAAGTTGCATTTTTTCATTTAATGTTATAAAGATTGGTTGATAACCTTCACGAATTAACGCTGAGTCTAAAAAATTAGACCTTTTTTCAATTGCTGGAGTTTTTCTTAGATCATCAGCTAACTCAGGATAAACTTCTGCATCTTCACAGATTCCAGAAAGTTGCAACAGTTCCGATTGGGTTTCCAGTAATGCAATTGGTTGATAGATATCATGCAATTTTCCTACTGCAACTAATTTCTGTTTATTATCGTTAGCTTTTCTACTTTCTTCTAAATTGATAATCCGATGAATCAAAGTAAAGCATGCACGCATATCTTTAGCATATTCATCAGCTTCTACGAGTTGTTTTTCATAACGACGTTGAGCCTGTTGAAGTTCCGATTGTTTTCTAAAGGGCATGCTGGCATCTTCTGCTGAAGATCGCTCATCTTCTAAGCATTCCATAATTTGCTCAGCTTCAATAGCTAATTTAGCAGCTAAGGACGCATGATAACTTAGATTGTTAAAGTGTCCTCTGAGTGCATCTAAATATGCTGAGTCGGTTATAAACCAACGACACCTGCAGCAGTTTTCTGGTCCGTGAGGAACAGGATCGTAAACTTGAGAGCGTGGTCTTGCTGATGGGTTTTTACATTCTCCACCATTCCAGCAACCAGCTAGAAGATTTGTTTCATCTGACTTAACTGTGTTACCACCTGCCAAACATAAACCTATATGCCGTTGTTCCCAGCCTGCTGGATTTCTGTTTACAAGAACCATTTCAAGGCTTGTATAATCTCTGAAAATTGCTTTTTCCTTGATTTGCTGAATTGTTGCATCTGTTAAGAAATTGCTAAGCTGTCGTAATTCTTCAGCTTCTATTTTTGATTCAGCCTCATCCATTTTCTGTCTCATTACAGCAGGAGATATCTTTATATAATATAAGGTCATTATCAAGCGGCTATGTCCAGCAACTAATTTTGACAGCACAGGGATAGGAACTTCACCATCCATTGCATAATGAGTAAGTAAACTAACTCTTAAACTATGAAGAGGAAATTCGGTTGAATACCTCTGGCTTATCGGAATGTTCCCGCCATAAGGTTTGACGAATCTCAATAAAGCCTCTCCATTCCTTTTTTTTACTGTACTTTCCAAAGTAAATAATAATCTGTACCATAAGTTAGCTTCGTTGTTGGCACACAACGGCTTCATTTTATCTTCACTTATTGTTGCACTCGCATTTCTAAATAAGAAACAAGTTTTACCAATTTCTTCCAAAAGTGCTTCGGACTTTAATTCACTTGTATGTTTTTTTTGAAGACATGACCAAGGTGTAGGGGACTCTATAGGATTATACTTTTCTTGCCAGTTACGAAGTTTTTCTAGCCAATACAAAACCTGCTCATGTTCCCATGGTATAGTATAACCCCGATCAATCGCCGCTTTGTTTTGGTCTGCGGTTTTATTGGTATTGATATATAAGGCTGTATGACAATTACCTGTATCGGGGGATATAAGACGTCTAAATACACCTTTTGAATATGGATTTTTTTTTGAACCCAAAACAAAACTGTTTTGTTTATTTAATTTAAAAGTTCCATTCAGATAACGCCAAGTATCTGCTTCACCAGAATCAAGCATTCGAACTTGATAAGTCCTTAATGGTAAATGTAACTTGATAAATAAAATCATAGGCCTAACAGGAGACCACATCTGATAGATTTCTAAACCATTCTTTCTCTTTACTCTATAACGCTTTCCATTTCTACTGTAATATTGCCCCTGCTCGACTACTATTTTCCTCCATACACAATCTGGATCATTTGTATCGATAAGGTTTTTAGTCACTTCGTACCAATCTCCAAGATTCCCGGTGACATTTTTTCCAGACTGCTCTTGAGCCCAGGTCCAATTGCTAAAATGCCCATTAGGATCTGGACATAAAATTGATCTTAACTCTTTAATATAACGATATGGAATTGGATTATAAACCGTTTCACTTCGATATCCTTTCTCACTAATATAAGTGAAAGGGTTTTGGAATAAAGCTATTGGTTTTCCGTTGTCATCTGGCTCGCTGAAATAATTAACAATAACCCAGTCAATAAATTCAACTATTTGATTATTTCGAGTGTACTTACCATTAGATTTTACTCCTTGCTCAATAATGGGAAAAAGCTTTGGTAGATAACAGTCGCCATTTAAAAAAAGCAGTGGTTCTGATGAGAGCTCTTGTTTTACTATGTAGGTTTCTAGAAACCACACTACTGACTGAAGCCTTGGCGTAAGACCTAGCTTTATTGAGTGCAACCAGTTTTCAGCATATTCTCTCCACAACTCCCATTCTTTACCATATTTTTTTGTGAGCCATGAACAACTTAAATCAGTTGTTCGGTTGTCTATTCTTTTCCTACTCATAGTTACTAACCTTTAAAAAATACTGATTATTAATCAGCATATACTTTCATTAGCTCATCCCAATCAGACTGACGTTGATTAGTTGTGTTATCTATACCTTCGCTCTCTATAATTGAGTTTGCTTTATTCAAAGACTGACTAATATCTTCTAAGGATGGCGCTGTATAAATATCTTGACTTTCTATTGATACATGATGTAGAACTTTTTGAATTATTCTAGGATGAACACCTGCTCTTTCTAACCTTCTTCCCATAGAATGACGATGGCTGTGGGGTGTTAGTCCTGCCTCTTTTGAGGGTGCTTTTCCTATCCGAATTAAACCTCTTTTATAAGCATCATTGAATGCATTTAAAGTTAAAGCTGCGCCTATATTTTTTTTGGAGAAGCTTACAAAAGCATAAGGATGTAACCTATCAGTAACAGCAAGATACTTAATATACATGCGCCAAAGTTTATTAAATAATACCCCCGCTTTGGTTGGAAACCAATACAGTTGAATGTATTTGTCAGAATGATCCATTACCCGACATTTCCAGCCCACCTTCTTCGTACCAAGTATTTTATTTCTTGGGGTAATTAGATATCTTTCTCGAAGATATGCAGCTCTATGTGTTTGCCCTTGTGATCCAACCCAATTATCGGGAGCCTTTCCTTCTTCTGGATGATAAATGCGAATAGATACGCTTTCAGAGTTTAATGGATCTATTAATACATCATTTATCCATAAGTGAAGGGCTTCACTTTCACGGCACCCAGTAAAATGCAACATAAGCAAAATAAGTTGATTTCGGATTGCTGATCTTGGATCTTTATTTGCTCCTATGCCATTTACAAAAAAATCTTTAAATATATTTTCTGGAAATTGTGTTGCAGTGTGACTGCTAACGACTAAAAGTCGTTTCCCCATGATGTTTCTTGCTCTTAAAGATGTGGAACTAATACTTTTATCCTTAATATGACCAAGAAAATCTTCTTGATTACGACGATACCAAGCAGCATAATTTAACCGTTCTTCAAATCTGGAGGCCATCCTATTGGGGTTCATACTTTTAAGGTTTTCAATATTATCTGCTAAGTAATCAGTTAGTCCCGTTAAAGAATTAATAAGGCCATTTACCGTTTGAGTTGATGCAGGAAGCCAATATAAACCTGATGGATCATATCCATCGTTGTCGATCGTGCCACTGTATAGATGTCGTACGAAAGACTCAAAAAGTGATTTTGGGCTTGAAAAGCAAGATTGGTTAGCTTCGATATATTGCATGAGTAGATATGCTCCATGCACTACTCTTTCGCACCATGAGTTGCTTCGGTTGTGTTGGTTTACAAGGAGGTAATCAAGTAGAGGTTCCAGGACACCATCTTTACTAACAAGCACAGGCAATTCAAGCTCAAACCCAGTGTTATCGGTTACCACTCTAGCTCTGGTTTTCACAGATGTAACCATTAATCTAATCTCGATTAGAAAGATTATAAAGATGACTATTAATCTGACTTAAAAGTAGTGGTAAGATTCTGAAAAACAAGCCTATTTTGAGACTATTTGAGTATAAAGATTATACTTTTTTCTACTATAAATAAGGCCGGCAAATGGGGGTTCATGCAGCCAGAATGTTTGTAACCAGCTGTTTATAAACAGAAAAAATCAGTTTTTTTGTTTCTGAAAACCCTTCCAGATTGCGCGATTGCACAAAACTGTGAAGAGTAGACCTATGTACCCCGGTAATCTTGGCAATGGCTGTTTTTGATACACCTTTCTGTAGCAGCAACAGAATTTCATCTTCTTTGCCATCCAGCTTTGACGTACTCAACGAACCTTTAGGCCGGCCAGCAAGCCTTCCCTGTTCTTTTGCCCGGGCAAGCCCTGCTTTGGTGCGCTCAGAAATCAAATCCCGCTCAACTTCAGCAAACAGTCCAAAAAGTGTGATCATAATCTTTGTCTGCATGCTCTTTTTTTCACCCAGCCGGATATTCTCTTTGATGCAGGTCAGCTTGATTTCTTTCTTGGTCAGCGTATCAACTATATGGATGATCTGTCCCAGGCTTCTTCCCAATCTGGATAGCTCACTCACAATCAATTGATCACCTTTATTCATCTGGTCGATCAGATCAGTGAGTTGCTGTTTTTGTGCATCCCGTCTTGTTGACATCCGACATTCACCACCCAGCATGACATTTTCCTAATACCTGCTATCTATTATCAGATAAGCAAATATCAAGAAGCCTTGTTATGCCTCCTATTCAATACCGCTCTCAGGTCATGGATCATCTCGGTCTAGTGGCTGGAATGTGCAAAGAGCTGGGCATTGCCGACCATATCGACAGGCGCGCGCCCAAAGTATCTGACGAATGGAACATCTCCCACGGTGAGGCCGTTGTCGCGATGATTATCAATGGCCTCGGCTTTACGGGGCAGTCTCTCCACATGTTCCCTCAGTTCTTCTCCAATAAACCCCTCGATAAACTGATCAGAGAGGGGATTGAGCCCGAGCACATAAACGACAAAGTTCTTGGAAGAACACTGGATGAACTGTTTGAACTGGGTGTCAGTAAAGTCTATTTTGAGCTGGCTATCAAGGTGGCTACGCATCTCAAATTGCCATGTGATGCACTCAACCTTGATGGCACAGGATTTCACGTCGATGGCCGTTATAACAGCGAGGAGGAAGTCAGTGACGAAGACCTCAATTGCATCAGGCTTTGCAAGGGCTACAGCCGAGATCATCGTCCTGATCTGAACCAGGCCATATTGCTCCTGCTGACCGAAAACCGGGCAGGCATTCCGATGTTTATGAAAGCAGCCAGCGGTAATGTGACGGACAAGACCAGTTTCAAACAAGTGGTTTCTGAGCATATAAAGAGCTTCAAAGCGGCACTTAATGCCCGTTACTTCATCGGTGATGCCGCATTGTATGTGGCTGAAACCGTTCAGGAACTGAGTCAGCAGGATCAGTTGTTTATCTCCAGAGTTCCTCTCAACATTGGTGCAGCCAAAGAACTGGTTCAAAGTGCGCCATTGCGCTCAATGGTTGAGGTTGAAGGGTTTGAGCATTACGAATCTGCAGAAACTCTGTCTGACTATGCAGGTGTCGTACAACGTTGGGTACTGTTTCGAAATAATCAAAGCCAGAAAACAGAACAGAAGACACTGACAAGGCGTATGCAGAAAAAGTCCCTGAAGGAATTCAAGGAACTTG
Organism: Endozoicomonas gorgoniicola; assembly: GCF_025562715.2. Classification (NCBI taxonomy): domain Bacteria; kingdom Pseudomonadati; phylum Pseudomonadota; class Gammaproteobacteria; order Oceanospirillales; family Endozoicomonadaceae; genus Endozoicomonas; species Endozoicomonas gorgoniicola. The sequence goes on along the minus strand of NZ_JAPFCC010000001.1, from coordinate 5,757,968 downwards.
AGAAATTGGGCAAGAAGCCATTCTGTTGCGAATCGGATGCCATGGAAGCTTTCAAGCTATGGCAAAAACAGTCCGTATACTGCCAGGCTGAACCTGAGATCATCGAGAGTCCCTGCTATAAAACCAAAGGCCGTCCTGCTGATGGGACAGTTCCCGACCACTATGAATATTATGTGACAGGCTCCTGCGCGGTTGCTGTACAGACTCGTCGTGATGCAGAAGCATCGTTGGGTTGTTTTGTTCTGGCAACCAACGATACAGATACAGCCCGGCTTGACGCTGGCGAACTACTGAGGACGTATAAATCCCAGCAGCAGGTTGAGAGAGGTTTTCGCTTCCTGAAGAGCCCTGATTTTCTGGTGTCTTCACTGTATCTCAAAAAACCTGAGCGTATTGAGGCCCTGTTAATGGTGATGACACTCTGCCTTATGGTCTATGCTGCAATTCAGCATCGAATCCGCTATGAACTGAAAAGGCAGAGCCGAACGTTCCCGGACATGAAGAAGAAACCAGCCCAGAACCCAACGGGCAGATGGGTTTTCCTGTGCTTTGATGGGATTCATGTGCTGTCGGTTAACGGGACGGAGAAACACATGGTTGGAATATCGGAGAGGCAATCGACGATCATTTTTATTTTGGGCTCAACGTACCAAGAAATTTATTCCTGAATAGGGTGGTGAATGACGGATTTATGGTGTGAATAGCAAGGTTTTATGAAGCGGATTTGAGAGAAATGCCCCCTTGGTTCGGGCAACAAAATACACATCTGTAAAATATTGTCTATATTTCATCCCTTATTTTCCTCTGCTGCATGGTACAGGAGGGACTTTTTCAAGATACGCAAAGGTTGTAGGGTGATGATTCCAAGAAAAATACATGGCTTGACCGCTGCTCTGGTGATGACGTTGATTCAGGGCTGTGGAGGCGGCGGTGGAGGAAGTACCAAAGTGAGGTTTTCACCACCTCTGGGGCTTAGTATTGAGAAAAAAGATTCTCATTCACACTCTGAGAGCGAATCGATGTACAGAGGTACTGAACCGTCATCAATCTCTCATTCGGATTTTGTTGCTCGTAAGCCCTACGATGTCAGTAAACTAAGCAAAATAAAAAAGGGTATGCTGAGCTCGGCTTACGACAAGGCAATCAAGGCGTATAAAGATCATGCCGGAAAAAATTCACCCATGTTAGGTCATCTTGTCGCAGCGCGTTTTTTAAGTGTGCAAAACCATACAGCGCTTCCCAAGGGGTCGAAGATCAGCCTGGATGATAGCAATTATATGGTCATGATGAGGGTGCTTGGTGAAGTGGAAGACTTATGCCGGAAGGGGCAGGTCGGCAGTGTGCTGGGTGATCCTGACTTCATTAAAAACCAGTCCTATCTGACGAAAACAGCTGATCAGCACTGGAAAACCCATACCAAGTCCATCAGCCAGATCTGGCGTATGAATAACCTTCTGAAACAAGGCGTTGAACTCGGTGACGACGCACCAATGGTGGCAGACATCAGCAATTCTCAGGGCTTGTTCAATGGTCTGGAAGACGATCACTGGTATGCATACGGTCAGGCGTATGTCTTCCGTGGGCACTGGGAGCCAGAAGCAGGGCTGAAGCAGGAATACAAAGGGGAAGGTGCTGAGTTCGGTACTTTCCGTTACATGGGGAACGGCCTTTTATTGGGCGGCATGTTTGGCCTGCAGAAAGTGCGTATGGAAGCAAACGCAGGAATCTCCGGCAATATGGAGTCAGATGCCCAGATCTACCGACTCGGTCCATTTGTGTCCTGGAATAACGACCGCTGGACCGTTGATTCCATGCTGACCTACGGCTGGGTGTCTCTCGATACCGATCGGCGGGACCTGTTGAGTAATCGCTGGAAAGCTTCCCCGAAAGGTTCTGAATGGGCTGCCCATCTGCAGACAAGTTACCGGATTCCACTTGATGAGTGGACCATGGGGTTAAGCCTGATTCCGGAAGCTTATGTGGGCTACCGTCTCGGAACCATAGAGAAATACACAGAGAAAAGCGAAAATCTCAGAAACCCGGTCACCGATTCGAAGCACAAGGGTTTAACCACTCGTCTGGGTACTGGTATAGGTTATATGCTTCCTGATTTAAGCCAGCCGACAGACATTATGGTTAAGCTGGGTGTCCAGAAAACCCATGGCTGGGAAGACAAGGAAAAGAGCAGTTCCAGCATGTGGGCCAAGACACCAAAAGCAGAAAACCGTGATACGGCTATGTATTACAGCCTTGCCGTTAACCGACAGTTCGGAGCTGATCTGGATAAAATAATTGGTCTGGAATATGCCGGAACATCAGGTAAGAAAAGTGGCAGTGACGCATTGATATTCAGTTATCGCCAGACGTTTTGAAGCAGTATTTTCATGCAGATCCCTTTCATTCTGTATTAGAATAGGCGGTCTTCTATGAAGACAGGCAACACAGAGGTCTTAAATGTTCAAAAAGGACATGTCCATAGCTGAGTTCGACCCGGAACTCAAAGCCGCCATTGATGCTGAAACCCTCCGTCAGGAAGAGCATATCGAACTGATTGCCTCTGAAAACTACACCAGCCCTATGGTGATGGAAGCTCAGGGGTCTGTCCTAACGAATAAGTACGCTGAAGGTTATCCAGGCAAACGCTACTACGGTGGGTGTGAGCATGTAGATGTTACTGAGCAGCTGGCCATTGATCGTGCCAAAGCCCTGTTTGGAGCAGCCTACGCTAACGTACAGCCACATTCCGGCTCTCAGGCAAACGCAGCCGTTTATATGGCACTGGTTAATCCAGGCGATAAAGTGCTGGGTATGAGCCTGGCCCACGGCGGCCATCTGACTCATGGTGCTAAGGTGAGCTTCTCTGGTCGTATTTACGATGCAGTCCAGTATGGCCTGAACGCTGAAACCGGTGAAATTGATTACGAAGAAGTCGAGCGTCTGGCTGAAGAACACAAGCCCAAAATGATTGTTGCTGGTTTCTCTGCCTATTCCCGGGTGGTTGACTGGCAGCGTTTCCGCGATATTGCCGATAAGGCAGGTGCTTACCTGTTGGTGGATATGGCACACATTGCAGGTCTGGTAGCAGCCGGTGTGTATCCGTCTCCAATCGGTATCGCAGACGTGGTCACCACGACCACCCATAAAACCCTGGGTGGTCCTCGCGGTGGTCTGATTCTTGCCAATGATGACGAAGATCTGAACAAAAAGCTGAACTTTGCAGTATTCCCTGAATCACAGGGTGGCCCGCTGTGTCATGTGATTGCGGCTAAGGCTATCTGCTTTAAAGAAGCAATGGCTGACGAGTTTAAAACTTACCAGCAGCAGGTCGTCAAAAATGCACAGGCGATGACGACCGTTATGCAGGGGCGTGGCATCAACATCGTTTCCGGCGGTACTGACGACCACTTGTTCCTGATGGATCTGATTGGCAAAGAGTACACCGGTAAAGATGCTGAAGAAGCCCTGGGTCGCACCAACATTACGGTTAACAAGAACGCCGTACCAAACGACCCGCGCTCTCCATTTATTACCAGCGGTTTGCGTATTGGCACACCGGCCATTACACGACGCGGTTTCAATGAAAACGATGCGGCTGATCTGGCTGGCTGGATTTGTGATGTGCTGGAAAATATCGGCAATGAACAGGTTGAAAATGAAGTAAAAGCCAAGGTGCTGGATATTTGCCAGCGCCTGCCAGTTTATAGCTGATTGCTGCAACCGCTTTTTATTGTGTAAAAAGCGCCGGGTTAAGCTCCGGCGTTTTTTTACATCTTTGCCCGTGCTTGTATTTAGCCAACATCGGTTTATGATGACCGAACCAATAATTTTCGAGTCAGTTCTGACAATGCATTGTCCTTATTGTAGTGCGCAAGACACTAAAGTTATCGATTCGAGACTGGTCGCAGATGGAAACCAGATTCGTCGTCGTCGTGAATGTCTGACTTGCTCCGAACGTTTTACAACGTATGAAACCGCGGAGTTGCTGATTCCCCGCCTGGTTAAACGGGACGGTTCCCGGGAACCTTTCCATGAAGATAAATTACGGGCGGGAATGGCCCGGGCTCTGGAAAAACGCCCCGTCAGTGTTGAGCAGCTGGAAGAAGCCATCAGTCGTATTAAGCACCGGCTGCGGGCAACAGGCGAGCGTGAAGTTAAATCGCTGGTATTGGGCGAAGAGGTGATGCGTGAGCTGCAGCAGCTGGATGAAATTGCTTACATTCGATTTGCCTCTGTTTATCGTCATTTCAAAGACCTCAATGAGTTCCGGGAAGAAATCGAAAGACTGGAAACCGTTGAGCGATCCAAAAGCTAGACTGGCTTTGGACGACTTCGGGTGTTTATTCCATTAAACCCCCGAAGTCGTCGTCTTTTCCAGAGGGGCTGCCCAGGATCATGAAAACTTCCGCTATTTCTTTCACCACGTTATTGCCAATAAAGTTAAAAAAGGTTATCCCGATGCTATTTCGGCGTTTACCCAACTGGTGGATGAATAGAACCCGCTGCCCTGTACACGACACTAACCGTGTGAATCCTCGCCATATCACTGTGATAGTGTCTGAATCCAATTATTTACCGGCATCTTCATTTTGTAGCGGCTATATGGCAATAACCGCATGATGAACTTCTTCATTCACATCCATCAAAAAGCATCGCAGTCCGGACTAAAGGACATGCCATCTGCCCAGATCGCCCCAATAAACATTGGGAGGAAGCTCTAGTGCCGGGTCATAATGGCAATTTTCTTGCGGACGTACCGCACGTATAGAACTACGACAGAACATGCAATGAATATGGAGATACTCAGTCAAACAGCAAATTTTTCTAATCACCAAACTCAGAAGTATGGGGTAATTGATACGAAGAATATCGTATTCCCGAAGCGGGTGCTTGTCTGCTTTTTTGTTTGGACTGAGCCGATCCCACACTATGCATTGTGATAAATAACTTTCATCCAAAAATTTCTGTGCCTCGGTTGCTGGATACAACTTATAATTAGCACACTTTTGCCCTGCCCTTAATGTATCTAAAGGTTCGTACTCTCCCTCCATGAACCTTCTTATATTGGAAAAGAGAACAGACGCATGTGGTGCGTAGAAGTAGAAAGTTTTTCCCGGTGGCACTCTGACAATGTCTGACTTTGTCAATAAACCGGGGCTCTTCAGTTGGTAACTGCCATGGCACCGAATAGCCACACTTTGAACTTTGCGGCCACCAGTTCTGCAGGTAAGTAATTCTACGCCGTTGGACAGACACACTTTATTTACTTTGGGTTTAGAGCGAAATATGGGCATGATGAACACCTCCAAATCACCAACTTTTTAATAGGTCTAGCACAAGTTACAAACTTCGATGATGAATTTTATCGATTAGTCACGAAATGTGGCATTGAGTTCACTATGAGCCTGTTGAGCATCGGGAGGTGTCTCAAGGTTCAGGTTATACCTGCGAACTACTGTCCTATGTACGACATTGACGTAGATACCATAGGCAATAAGGCCCATTGTGAGTACGTAACCGTCGAAGCGCGTCAGCATTCGGTCAGCCATCAGCGGAAACGGCCAGTTCTGGTGCCGATGTACCAAAGGCGACAATGGTCATACCAATGGTCAGCGTCGACATACCCAGCCTGAAAGCCAGGGTGGATGACACCTCAACAAGGCGGTCGGCACTTTGACTAAGGGCAACAAACCCGAGTGCGATAGCCAGAAGGTGGGTGGCGGTAGATAGCATTTAGACAAACTCAGAGGGCATACAGACACGGACAACCACACCGGGCCCTCGTGACCAGTGTCATTGCCCGGGTCTCATCAGACGGCAGGAATTGATTCTGTGCCGGTTACGCCACAGCCTGTGGGCTTGATGATGTTGACGCAACCACTTTTAATCATCTTCGGCAATGATTGGCTATCGATGTGATTAAAAGCTGACTACTCTCTCATGCTCCCATTTTGGCCTATCTGCTTGTGCAGTTCTTCAGATATTTTGCACTCCTGCATAAAGAGTGTTTGCTGCTATTTTTGTGGGATCTGACTGCCTGTTCAGCAGAAAGTTCATGTCATCTTTAAGAGCAAACTATCGAGATCATCGTCGTCAGACGTTATGATGGCTCACTTTTAAACCTGTTTGCCGGAGTTACACATGGCCTCTGCTTCCGATCACCTGTATATGACCCGGGCTATAGAGCTGGCGCGTAAAGGGCTTTATACCGCCCGGCCCAATCCCTGTGTTGGTTGCGTTATTGTGCAGGGAGACCAGGTGGTGGGTGAGGGTTATCACCAGCGTGCAGGAGAACCCCATGCCGAGGTTCATGCACTGGCAATGGCAGGTACGCAGACAAAAGGGGCAACGGTTTACGTAACGCTTGAGCCTTGCAGTCATTTTGGGCGTACACCGCCCTGTGCCGAAGCGCTGGTTAAAGCCGGAGTGGCTGAGGTGGTGATTGCGATGCAGGACCCGAATCCGCAGGTGGCTGGCCGTGGGATCAGCATGCTCAAAGAAAAAGGCATAAAAACCCGGCTGGGTGTCATGGAGGCTGAAGCCAGAGCCTTGAACTCAGGCTTTATCAAACGTATGCGAACCGGTCGTCCTTATGTGCGCACCAAACTGGCCATGAGCCTGGATGGGCGCACGGCTATGGCCAGCGGTGAGTCCAAGTGGGTTACAGGGCCTCAGGCTCGCAGTGAGGTGCAGCGTCTGCGCGCGCTCAGTGGCGCTATTGTGACAGGGATTGGATCAATTCTTCTTGATGACTCAGCACTCACACTGAGAGAAACCGAGCTGAATTTACCGGAAGCCGCTGAGCTGCTGCAGACACAACCTCTGCGAGTGGTGCTGGATTCCCGTTTGCAGACACCGGTCGATGCCAGGGTGGTGACCGGTCCGGGAGATGTAATGATCTTCTGCTCGGTACAGGCAGAGAAAGCCCGTAAACGGGCGCTGGAGGAAGCAGGTGCCGAAGTGTTGATGCTCGACTCTCACGATGGGCGAATCAACCTTGAGCAAATGCTGGAAATCCTGGTCACAAAGGATATCAATGATGTATTGCTGGAAACCGGTGCTACGCTGGCGGGTGCCATGATGCAGCAGGGGCTGGTGGATGAACTGATTGTCTTTATGGCACCGACACTGATGGGTTCTGATGCCCGCCCACTGATGGAAATGCCTTTCACCAGCATGTCGGAAAAACGGAACCTGAACATTACCGATATCCGGGCGGTGGGTAATGACTGGAAAATCACTGCCTTTCCAAAAAACGATTAAGGGAAGTGGCACTCAATAACATACCAGCGCCTGCGTCATTCCCGCGAAGGCGGGAATCTACCACGGTAGTGGATCCCCGCCTTCGCGGGGATGACGATGGGATATTTTTATCTGCTACTTCCCTAAGGAGCTATCAAAGTAGCTATTTAAAAAGTAGCTATTTAAGGAGTAAGTAATGTTTACCGGAATTATTGAAGCAGTAGGGCGTTTGAATTCGTCGGAAAAACGTCAGGGCGACCTGCGTATGACGGTCGATTCTGGCCAGCTGGATCTGTCTGATGTACAGCTGGGCGACAGCATTGCCACCAATGGAGTCTGCCTGACGGTTGTTGAACTGACAGGTTCCGGTTATGTGGCTGATGTGTCACTGGAAACCCTGGAATATACAACGTTGGATAAACTGCCTGCTGGCAGCCCCCTGAACCTGGAAAAAGCACTGACACCCACTACAAGACTGGGGGGGCATCTGGTCAGTGGTCATGTGGATGGCGTTGGGTGCGTGGTTTCTGTAGAATCCGCTGCCCGTTCCAGCGTGTTCTGGCTGGAAGCACCGAAAGCACTGGCTCGATATATTGCGCACAAAGGCTCGGTGACGATTGATGGTGTCAGCCTGACGGTCAACAAGGTCGATGGTTGCCGTTTTGCCCTGAATATTGTGCCGCATACCCAGCAGGAAACCATTATCTCGCACTACCGACCCGGAACCAGAGTGAATCTGGAGGTTGATCTGCTGGCTCGTTATCTGGAGCGCTTGTTAGACCCGTCTCTGAAAGACGATCAGGCCGAACCCGCTTCCAGTCTGACAGCAGGTTTTCTGGCAGAACACGGATTTATGCGCTGAGGCTTATTTATCCTGAGGCTTATTTATCCTGAGGCTTATTTATCCTGAGGCTTATTTATCCTGAGGCTTATTTATCCTGAGGCTTCGTGACTGACTTCTGTTAACGCTTGTAAACCGTTAGAATGGGCGCATTTTTGCAAGCCGGACAATCCTTATGGCTGAATCTTTTCCCGGGGGCGTTATGCAACTGAATTCCATCGAAGAAATTATCGAAGACATCCGTCTCGGTAAGCCTGTAATCCTGATGGATGACGAAGATCGTGAAAATGAAGGCGACCTGATTATCGCTGCGGAAAAAATCACTCCTGAGATCGTTAACTTCATGACCCGTGAGGCGCGTGGACTGCTGTGCCTGACGCTGACCGGAGAACGCTGCGGTTTTCTGGGTCTGCCACCGATGGTCAGCTCAGACGACAACCAGTCAGGTTATGGTACGCCGTTTACTGTCTCCATTGAGGCGGCTGAAGGCGTCACCACCGGCATTTCTGCCCATGACCGGGCGCGAACCATTCGCGTGGCAGTGGACTCCCTGTCCCGTCCGGAAGATATTGTTCAGCCAGGGCATGTCTTCCCACTGCGTGCTCGTCCGGGTGGTGTGTTGAGTCGTGCTGGCCATACTGAAGCCGGTTGTGACCTGGCGCGTCTGGCGGGTGTGACCCCGGCGGCAGCGATCATTGAGATCATGAACGAAGATGGCTCCATGTCCCGTCGCCCGGATCTGGAGCTTTTTGCTGAAAAGCACGATCTGAAGATTGGCACCATCGCGGACCTGATCCATTACCGGATCATGAACGAAAAGACCGTGGAGCAGGTTGAGAAGCGCAAACTGGACACCGATTTCGGTCAGTTTGATATGACGGTCTACAAAGACACCATCAGCGGAAATACCCACCTGGCGTTGAGCAAGGGCTATATTACTCCCGATACGCCGGTTATGGTTCGTGTGCATGCCATGGAACCTTTCCGTGACTTGCTGTCTGCTCATGCCGGTGAAGGTGCCTGCAGCTGGTCCCTGAACAAGGCAATGGCAGAAATCGCCCAGGAATCCCGGGGCGTTATTGTTCTGCTGGATAATGAACAGAAGCTGGATCTGGGTACTGCCCTTAATCGTTTCAGTGAAGGACGCACAGGTGTTGGTGGTATTTCGGGTGCTTACCGAACCATTGGTACCGGTTCCCAAATTCTGCGTGAGCTGGGTGTTGGCAAGATGCGCCTGCTGAGTTCTCCGGTGAAGTTTGGTGCGCTGTCCGGCTTTGATCTGGAAATTGTCGAATATATTCCCTGTGAAGGTTAAGTCCTTCGCAGGATTATTGAGAGGAAAATAAATGTCTTTAAAAACTATTGAAGGCACTCTGGAACCTAATGGCGGTAAGTACGCCATCGTGGTTGGTCGCTGGAACGCTTTTGTTGTAGAAAGTCTGCTGAGTGGTGCGGTGGACAGCCTGACCCGTCATGGTATTCCGGAAGAGGATATCACTGTTGTGCGTTGTCCGGGTGCTGTTGAAATCCCGCTGGCAGTCAAGAAAGTCGCTAAAACCGGCCAGTACGACGCCATCGTTGCCCTGGGCGCTGTTATCCGTGGTGGTACGCCACACTTTGAGTTTGTTGCCAACGAATGTGTGAAAGGCCTGTCCCATGTCAATCTGGAATACGAAATTCCGGTGAGCTTTGGCGTACTGACGGTTGACACCATTGAACAGGCGATTGAACGCTCAGGCACCAAGGCTGGCAACAAAGGTGAAGAGGCTGCCATGGCCGCTTTTGAAATGGTGTCTCTGCTGAAAAAGCTGGAGGCCTGAATTGACTTCTCTGAACCAGGAAGCCGGGCGTAAGGACGCCCAGCGTCCAAAGCCTTCCGAGCGTCGTCGCGCCCGTCAGCTGGCGCTGCAGGCTTTGTACCAGTGGCAGATGTCCAAATCGTCCCTGACTGATATTGAAATGCAGTTCCGTGCAGACAATGATTTCAGCAAGGTGGACGACGGTTACTTCCACTCCCTGTTGCACGGTATCCCCCGTGAAATGAGTACGCTGGACGAAACGATGAACCCGCTGCTGGATCGCCCCATCAGTCAGCTGGATCCGGTGGAAGTGGCTGCTCTGCGTATTGGCTGCTATGAGCTGATGAATCGCTCCGACGTCCCTTACCGTGTTGTGATCAATGAAGCCATTGAGCTGGTGAAGCGCTTTGGTGCTCAGGATTCTCACCGCTACATCAACGGCATTCTGGATAAGCTGGCTCCCCGCGTAAGAGCGGACGAAGTTCGCAGTTATCGCAAGCGTTAGAAGCTGAGGTTCCGGAATGTCACTTGGAGAGTTTGATTTAATCCGACATTTCTTTGATCGTCCGGAACTGCGATCTTCCCGGCCTGATGTGCTTGGCATTGGTGACGACTGCGCCCTGCTGTCGGTGCCTGAGGGTATGCAGCTGGCGCAATCGCTGGACACGCTGGTGTCTGGTGTTCACTTTCCTGAACACTGCGATCCTTTTCTGCTTGGCTACCGCGCACTGGCAACGAACATCAGCGACATTGCCGCTATGGGAGCCGAGCCGCACAGTTTTACCCTGGGCCTGACACTGCCTGAATCCGACACTGACTGGTTACAGGCATTTTCTGACGGGCTGGTGGCACTGGCGCAACCTTCAGGGCTGGCTCTGATTGGTGGCGATACTACCCGGGGGCCCCTGACCATTTCCATTCAGGTTCAGGGACTGGTTCCCTCAGGTCAGGCGCTTCGACGAAATGGTGCGAAAGAGGGTGACTTAATATACGTCAGTGGAAGTCTTGGAGATGCAGCAGGGGCTTTACCGGCTGTATTGGAAGGGCTGTATCCACAGAATTGTGAAGATGCTTCTGTTCAATACCTGCTTCAGCGTTACTACCAGCCGTCTCCAAGAGTGAAGCTTGGGCAATGGCTGGCGGCAAACGGCGCTACGTCTGCGCTGGATATTTCTGACGGTTTGCTGGGCGATCTGGGGCATACCCTGAAAGCCAGTCAGGTGGGGGCAGAGCTGAATCTTGAACAGCTACCGCTGTCGCCGCAGTTGTTAAACGTTGCCGGAAAGCAAAAAGCACAGGGCTATGCGCTCAGTGGTGGCGATGATTACGAACTCTGTTTTACCTGGCCTGCCCACAAAACGCTGGAATTACCCGAAGAGATTCGGGCAGAATGTTCTGTCACCTGTATTGGTCGTATTACGGATGCTGAAGGCATTTGTGATCGTGCAACAGGGCAACCCTTATCCGCTGCCGCTTACCGGCATTTCTAAACGTTTAATGAATTCGACATTGATAAGTTATGAGCCGATCTCCTTCCGTCTGGTCTAACCCTGTTCATTTTCTGGCTTTCGGGCTTGGCAGTGGTCTGGCTCCTAAAGCACCGGGTACCTTTGGCACACTGGCGGCGGTGCCTTTTTACCTGCTGCTGCAGTACTTGCCCATGTGGAACTATCTGCTGGTGCTGGTCGTCAGTATGATTCTGGGAATCTGGATTTGCGACCGCACTTCCAGAGACCTGGGAGTACACGACCATCCGGGTATTGTCTGGGATGAATTTGTGGGGTACTGGATTACCATGATGGCTGCGCCCGCTGGCTGGCTGTGGGTCATAACGGGTTTCGTCCTGTTCCGCTTTTTCGACATCATCAAGCCCTGGCCTATTCGTGTACTGGATAAAAAGGTAAAAGGTGGCTTTGGCATTATGATTGATGATGTGATTGCCGGGCTGTTCGCACTAGTCTGTATGCAGGTTCTGGCGGCGGTCTGGGGTTAGATCAGCGTTCAATTATCCTGTTGTCCAAGCTCTCTGATCCGCTGACCTTTAAAGTAACTGGTCATCGTAACCCTACTGGTTCCAGGAAACATTGTCAGGTACGTAGCGGTTTCAGGTATCTCCTTTAAGCCAACCTGGTCATGCAAAAACTCCTGGGGCTGGCCAATGTGAAAACTTTGGAAGACATCAGGGGCGTTAATGACGACATACTGATGGTGATCGACTGGTAAAGATGGGTTAAAAGGCAGGTGAATAACTTTGTCAGTCCCTGCCTTGTTATCCCATATAAAGTTCGCAGGCCGTCCGTTGACAATAAGTTGTCCGACGGGAAAAAAGAAAAATCCTTCAGAAGAGGTAATAATAAGAGGAAGATAGCGGACATGGTGACCTTCCAGGTCAGAATAATGAACTGGAAGTCCGTCTTTAAGATACTGGAAGGCGATTTGTTCTACGCCAGAATTTGTTTCATGCAATCCATTATAATTTTGCTTATAGCACTGCTCTAATAAACCTGCCAGGGGGATATAACCGCAAATGGATAAAACAGTTAAAGATTCTTCCAGACTGTTTTGCCTGTTTTGAATTATGCTTTCTGTTGTGTAGGTCTTTAAAATCGTTTCTATACGGGATGCAGGAACTTCATCAAGCCTCGTCAGAGACTTAAAAGCAAAAAATAATGATTTGTTTGGTTTGTTATGTAAGTCCTGTATACGTTCAGAAATATCTTTGCTAGAACTCGTTAGCTTTATATTGCCGTTATTATCCTCTGTCACGAGTTGGTACTGGGGGATTTTAAAATCCGGGAATTTGCTCAGTAAATCAAAGAATGCATTTCCCCTGATCAGATTCCCGGATATTTTGACACAGAGTTCTGCTGCCTTGTCACCCAGTAAATAGCATGGTATTTCTGCTTTAGACTCTGTTACATAAGGAATCAGGGCTTTATGTGGCGGTACGATATCTCCTTTGTATAATACGTTGTAGCGAATACGACCATCGCTCAGAAGCAACCTTGTGGCGAGGGTCTCATAGTTAAAAAAAGACCCCAGTAAATCCATCGGCCTTACTTTTTGCCAGGTAAGCGACGGGTTTAAAAGCTCCCTTTCAGGTTCTATCTGAAGCTTCAGACTTAAATCCAGACTTCGTATTGCATCTTGTGACAATGTTGATCGCTCAATGAGCCTGAGATTACGTTTATCATTCAGAACGGGTAAGATAAGGGGTTCGCTTTCAAGTTTATTTATCCCGGATACAGGCCAGGCTGCAACCGTTAACCAGTATGGCTTGTTTTCGTGATCAGATATTTTCGTATAACTGACCAGTAAAGCCTCAGAGGATGGCTTGTTATGCCATTGGTCAATTAATAGTTTTGATACTCTTTTATGGCAGGGTAAACCGCTTAGTTTTTCTGGTTTACCACATAGAGCCATATGCCACTGAAATGTGGTGAAAATATCGAGACCGGATTTGCCTAAGGATTGATTTATTAAAGCACCTGTCAATTCAATAATTTCTTTTTTTTCTTTAAGGGTGAGCTGTTCGAAAGTATTGATTTTTTTAAGCGGAATGAAGTGGAGAGCCTTGTCTGGTTTTTTGTAATCTTGGTTGCGATAGGTCTTTACATTGGTTTTAAACAGACCGGCATCAAATAGCTCCCCCTTGCGGTGAATAACAGGTTTCAGGATGGCAGGCATGTGATCAAATAGCTTTTCTGTGAGTTCTGATAGCACAGGGTCTGAAAGTTCTTGCTTGATTTTCTCTTTCTGTATCATAAGGGATTTAATAAAATCCAGTTCGTTTTTAAGTGTATTATCAACTTGTTCATGGTTATTGTTTTTGAATGTTACAGGGAGCGTTTTTTTGTTTAACTGCCTTTCTTGCTGAGTATTATCAGCAGATGTTGGTGGTTTTTCTTCGACTGGTTTATTTTGTTGCAGATAGTTCGTGATAGCGTAAAACAGCGGAGCACCTATTGCAGAAAATACAGTAATTACAGCAGGCACTAGATAATACTTAAAATGTGGCCACGAGTTTGCCGGGTAAGCTTTGTCAGTAGGTGTGGCTGAATTATTTTTTTTTGATTTTTTACGGGTTCGTTTGGTTAATTTAGCTTCTTTTTGTTTCGCAGATTTTTCAGCGCTGTCTGGCTCGTTAGAATTATCCTGGTTATTTGGATCTTCTTCGTCAGATGTTTTTTTTTCGGAAGAATCAGTAGACGGCCTGGGTTGTTTAAAGTGATCCTGCTCCTCGCCAGGCTGCCCGGAAACTGCGGAAGGGATAATAACAGGATATTCGTTAAAGCTGGCGCTTAGTCGAGATAGTGCAGCCTGAGCGTCATTCACTAATCTCGCATGATCCGGTTCTGTCGTTTCATAATCTGAATTTGATGGAAGGGATGGGGAGGATTGATGCGTTGTCGGGAGTAGCGCCTGTGTTTGCAGGGGAGAGAGTTGCATAGAGGAAGGCTGGTAAGCCGCATCAAATCCTGACGATGACCTTTGAGTGGTAGATGTTGGTAATTGAGTGATACGAGGCCAGGGCAGTTGTTCAAAAAGATCGAGTACTACGTAATGCGTGACGATAGAACCATTATGCATGAATACCCATAGAGTATTTTCAGTGTTAATCATCCCGCTGGCATGTACGGCGTTTGCGTATAGTTGGTAAATGTACTGCGGATTAAGCACCAGGTCTGTCAGTGAGTAAAGCCTGCCCTGAAAAATCACCATATATCCCTGGTTAAGGTAATTCTGAATCACTTCAGCAGCGAGGGCGTAAGTGCTCTGCAAATTCAGAATGTTGTCAGCAGTAACTGTCAGTTGGCCATAATTATTGTATGAGCTATGCATAATGGCAGGCACTGCCAGATTTAACCAGGCTATCTGGCTGTGGTCATTTAATGTCAAAACCCTTACGTGGTCCCGGGTAGCTAGCGGTCGAATTGAACCTTCATTGATCATACTCAGCAGTTGCTGCGGGTCAGCAACTGCATTGGAGAAGTAAGCAGTCCTGTCATAGATGACTACGTAACCGGTATTAAGCAGACTTTCAATAAACCATCGGGCAACTGGGTTTGTGATCTCTTGTGTGTATCCATGATAAAAATACTGGCCGCCCTCTGTTGAGTAATTAGCATCTGAGTTGTCGTTTAGTGGCTCATAAGCATTAATAAATTGATCTGCGTTATGGTTTCCGGGCGTGTCGACTAATACAAAAGGAGTAAGCTGGCCTGAGTTAACAGTGGCAACTCTGAGGGCTGAGTTGTTATTGGGGGGATGTTGAAGGTTGTTTATAAGTGCATTTTGAATTTGCTGTGTTGTTACAGGTACTTCGGTAGACGATGTGTAATAAAAACGCCTGTCTATAACAACTTGTGACGGCCTTTGTAATAACTGATCAATCTGTTGACGAAGGCCTTCGTGCCTGATAAGCCTGGTATTGCCTTGAGCCAGTAATGAAATGTTGTTCAGCCTGCTCTGAAAGTGATCCGGTGCATGGAAGCTTATGAGCTGTATCTGTTCGCCGTCAGGCTGGTAACCCAGAACAACTCCTTCAGGTAACGGTGGGGTGGGTAGTGCCCTCATAACCGCTCCAGGTAACTCTTGTTGTCCAGAGTAAATACGGTTCCCGTGAATAGCAAAGTAACCTTTATCAAGAACCTGTTGGATGAACTTACGGTGTACATCATTAAGTTCGCCCGTATTTAAGTCGCCTGTTTTCCATTCGGCAGCAATGCCGGATACTGGCAACAGGCAAAGCAGAAGAACACTTATAAGTGCTGGTTTAATAATTAATTCCAGTTTCATTCGTCCCCTGTACACTTGAGGATGTATTTTGTTAGTACGACATCGTATCGATAGAGTGATACCGCCTTGAAAAATAGAGAACACTCCGGTAATCGTCAATCTGAACGGCAGGCACTACGTAATGAGGGCATTTCTTACCTTCTTCTTGCGAAAAACCTGACCTTCCGGCATTTGTCCCTATTTTCATGCTTGTGGTGAGCTGCGCTTATGCTATAAAAACCGGCTCATGGCTGTTTGTCAGCTGATCCTCTATGGTTACTCGCCTGTATTGCCAAGGACTGTTACAATCTGCCCGCACGACTGTTTTAAGGAGTAGTGAGTGTCTGTAAGGTTTGTCGCAGAGTCTCGCCTGCCCACCCCTTTTGGTGAATTCATCATGCATGGATTTGAGGAGAGTGGCACTGGCAAAGAGCATCTGGCTCTCACCATGGGTGATGTGAGTCAGGGCGATCCCGTTCTTGCGCGGGTTCATTCGGAGTGTCTGACGGGCGATGCCCTGTTCAGTATGCGTTGTGATTGTGGCCCTCAGCTGGAGGCTGCCATGCGCAAGATTGCTGAGAAAGGTCGTGGCGTTATTCTGTATCTGCGTCAGGAGGGGCGTGGTATCGGCCTGATGAACAAGGTTCGGGCTTATCATCTTCAGGATGAAGGGCGTGATACCGTAGAGGCCAACGAAGAGTTAGGCTTTGCGGCGGATATGCGCAAATACGATATGTGCAAAACCATGCTGGATCACCTGGGTGTCAGCCAGTTGATTCTAATGACTAATAACCCCCGCAAAGTGGATGCCCTGACGAAACAGGGTATTGAGGTGGTGGAGCGGCAGCAGCACCAGACGGGTCAGAATCCTCATAATGAAAAGTATTTAACCACCAAAGTGTGGAAGCTGGGGCATCTGCTGGAAACTGCCTGAGTTCTCTATAGCGATGCCATGGCAGCGGCTTGTATTGATGGCACTCTGGAGTTTGGGTTGTGCTGACCAGCTTCCGGGGTGCCCTTGGCTCAGGGTTTGCAACGCGCTTGTGTTTTTCCTATGTATAACGAGGGTGGCATTGCAGTATTTGTTGTCAATGGCTCCAGTTCGCAGACAATCCGGTTATATTTATTAGCATGTTCTTTCTGGGATTCATCATTACTTTGCTCATATCGGTCACGATAATATTCTGCCAGCGTATAGGCATTCCAGCCTTGAGCTCCTGTGAAATCAGGGTTGGCACCCTGTTTTAAAAGAAAACTTACCACATCAGGCAGCCCCTTATAGGAAGCGTACATAAGAGCAGTCCAGGCTGAAGAGGGTTCGTTTGTTTTTTGAGATGGCGTACATTCGGAGCCGTCTCCAAATGATATGTAGTCTATCCACATGCAAGTTTTGCTCATTAACCATTCAATATAACCCAGGTATTGAATAAAGCTGGAATAGGTTCTGGGAACCGCAATGTTTTCTTCCTGGTAATTAATGTCAGCTCCTTGGGAAAGCAACGGCTTAATGTGCTCAATTATGGTCTCTTCCGTTGGGACATGATAACCGGCTTTTTCGGAAAAACTGATTTTTTCCTTAATACGAGTGATCAATTGTTCGTTTATCTGATCATCAGCCAGCGTTGTAGAGCACCACAAGGGAACTGTTACGGCTAAAACGGGCATTATTTTTTTGAATATTCTATAAAACATTTTTCTTCCTCTATTTCTTATAGTTAGCCTTTGGACTGTGTATTAAGGGAAGAGTTCCTGATATTCATCATAATTAAAGGCACTGGGCATACAGTGCCTTGTCTTGCTCAATTATTCACTTAAACCAAAAGCAAATACGGTTGTGTGATCGTATACCTCGCCGGGCTTCAGTTCGGTTGAGGGAAAGTCAGCCTGGTTGGGAGAATCCGGGAAATGCTGGGTTTCCAGACAGAAACCATCTCGCTTGTTATAGCGACGCCCCGCTTTTCCGGGCAGGTCATCCAGAAAGTTGCCCGTATAAAACTGTACAGCGGGCTGGGTTGTTTTTACCGTCATGCTTCGCCCTGTTTCCGGCTCGATGACCACTGCGCATTCTTTCAGTCGCGAATCCCCTTGATTGATTACCCAGCTATGATCGTATCCAAGAGCCTGTAGCAGTTGTTGGTTATCCGCATCAATATCCTGCCCGATCACCCTTGGCTCTCTGAAATCCATGGGTGTCCCTGCAACAGGTTTGATATCGCCAAAAGGTATTGCCGATGCATTGGTTGGCACGAACGAATCGGCAACTAACTGCAACTCATGTTCGAGACAGCTCCCTGAGCCTTTAAGGTTAAAATAAGAGTGATTTGTAAGGTTGACGACAGTTGTCTTATCGGTAGTTGCACAGTAGCTGACAGTCAGCTCATTCTGGCTGTTCAGGCAGTAGGTTACCTGTATATCAAGGTTGCCCGGATAACCTTCTTCACCGTCCGGTGATTGATAACGCAGAGTCAACCGGGCTTCAGTATCGTTATGTTCTGCGCTGACTGACCAGATACGCTGATTGTACCCCCGGTTGCCACCATGCAAATGGTTTGGGCCATTATTGCAGGCCAGCTGATAATGCCTGCCGTCGATCACTAACTGACCTTCCCTGATACGGTTAGCGTAACGACCGCACAGGGCGCCCAGGTAAGCCGACTGATTTTCGTAGTCAGCAACGTTATCGCAGCCCAGCACAATATCAGCAAAATGGCCGTTTTTGTCCGCTGTTTTCAAGCTTTGGATAATGCCGCCCAGGTTCAGGATGGATACTTCAGTACCCTGAGCGTTTGTCAGTGTGTAACGGGTGACGGTCTCACCCTGTGAGGTTTGACCGAAGGGCTCTTGCTTGATTGTCATTGTCATAGCTATTGTCATAACGAGCAAAAAAGTAAACAGAGAAAAACGCCGGTCAGAACCGGCGTTAATTGTGGGAAGTTGTCAGCTGACCTTACAGTACCGAGGCACCCTGACTGGCTTTGCACACATAAATATCAGCAACCAGCCCGGTTGCGGTTTTATACTGGTTGTCAATCGCCTGCCTGATCGCTTCCACCTTGCTTTCAGGAGCAAGCGCAACAACACAGCCACCAAAACCTCCGCCTGTCATACGAACGCCGCCTTCTGCACCAATAACGTCCTTGACGATATCAACAATGGTGTCAATTTCCGGTACGGTAATTTCAAAGTCATCACGCATGGAGATGTGAGACGCTGCCATTAATTCACCCATACGCTTCAGGTTGCCCTGTGGCATCACTTCAGCGGCTTCCAGAGTTCGTACGTCTTCTGTTACCACATGGCGAGCCCGGCGATAAGCCACTTCATCAAGCTCATCTTTACGGGCTTCCAGCATCTCAACGGTGATATCCCTCAATGCCTTCACGTCAAAGTGTTTAGCCACTGCCTCACATTGCTGACGACGAGTGTTGTATTCTGAATCAACAAGACCGCGCTTTTTATTGGAGTTGATAATCACCACCGCAGCGCCTTGTGGAATGGCAATGGAGCGGGTATCCAGACTGCGGCAGTCCAGCAGCATGGCATGGCCTTCCTCGCCACGGGCTGACACCATCTGATCCATAATGCCGCAGTTAACGCCAACGTACTTGTTTTCAGCCTCCTGACCAATTAAAGCCAGGTCTTTCAGGCTGATATCGTGACCAGACATACGGGTCAGTGCCAGGCCGGTGCAAACCTCCAGACAGGCTGACGACGAGAGACCAGCACCCTGTGGCACATTGCCGATGATAGCCATGTTGGCACCTTTCAGTGTCAGTCCGCGTTCCAGCAGAGCGGTTGCCACACCTCTGACATAGTTGCTCCAGGTAGCATCTTCGCTGGGTTCTACAGGCAGAGCCAGTTCAAACTCGGTGGTTTGTCCATCAAATGCCGCTGCGGTTACAACAACCTTCTGATCATCTCTTGGGGTTGCTGCAATGATCGCCTGGTAGTCGATGGCGCAGGGCAATACAAAACCGTCGTTGTAGTCGGTATGTTCGCCAATCAGGTTAACCCGACCGGGTGCCTGAAAGAATAACTCAGGCTGTTCTCCAAAGGTTTTTTCAAACAGGGCAATCAGTTGTTGTTTCATTTCCATGACTTTTATTTCAATCCAATCGTTTAATCCAATCGTTCTATCAGGCGTTCAGATAGTGTGTTTCGGATAAGTTGCGCAGCCGTTCAGCAGCCTGTTCAGCCGTCAGATCCCGCTGGGACTCTGCCAGCATTTCAAAGCCCACCATAAATTTACGCACAGTGGCTGAGCGCAGCAGTGGCGGATAGAAGTGCGCGTGCAGTTGCCAGTGCTCTCGATTATCGTCGTCTGTAGGCGCACCATGCCAGCCCATGGAGTATGGGAAAGAAGTCTGGAACAGGTTGTCGTATTTGGTCGTCAGGCGTTTGATAATATCTGCCAGTGTCGTACGTTCACTGTCTTTCAAATCCGGCATTCTCAGAATATGCCGCTTAGGCAGTAACAGGGTTTCAAATGGCCAGGCTGCCCAGTACGGAACAACTGCAATCCAGTCATCATTTTCCACCACTGTCCGTTCACCGGACTCTGATTCCTGGCGGGCGTATTCAACCAGCATATTGCTGTGCTTGTCGGTCAGCCATTGCCTCTGGTTGTCGTCTTCCTTACGGGCTTCATTGGGCAGAAAACTGCTGGCCCATACCTGTCCATGGGGGTGTGGATTGGAGCAACCCATTACCGCACCCTTGTTTTCGAACAGCTGCACCCATGGGTATTTACTGCCCAGCTCGGTCACCTGTTCAGACCAGACATCCACCACCTGACGAATGTCTTCGACACTTAACTGTGGCAGAGTTTTACTGTGATCCGGAGAAAAACAGATCACTCTTGCCTCGCCACGGGCTCCGGAAGACCTGAACAGGTCAGAGTCACCGGCAGCGTCTGGCGTATCGGTCAGCAGGGCCGGAAAATCATTGGCAAACACATAAGGCCGGGTGTAGTCCGGGTTGCTGTCACCGGTAATTCGCTCATTGCCCGGACAGAGATAGCAGCTCGGGTCGCGGGTTGGACGATTGTCGGTGGCGGTCTTTTCTACCTGTCCCTGCCATGGTCGTTTAGCACGATGAGGGGAAACCAGAATCCAGTCACCGGTCAGTGGGTTGTAACGGCGATGTGGATGATCGACCGGATTAAATTCCATAGAACTCACTCTTTACTTCCTTTATTCGCAGTAGCTATTTTTTCGCAGTAGCTATTTTTTCGTAGTAGCTATTTATTCGCTGTAGCCTTCCGGGTTTGCGGTTTGCCATTTCCAGGTATCAGCGGTCATTTCGGCAATCGTCCGGGTGGCTGTCCAGCCCAGCTTTTCGTTGGCATACGATGGGTCTGCGAAACATTCCGCTATATCGCCTGGTCGGCGTGCAACGATTTCGTAAGGAATGCTGTGACCACAGGCGACTTCAAAAGCACTCAGCATTTCCAGAACGCTGCTGCCGTTTCCGGTTCCCAGGTTGTAGGTATGAACGCCGGTATCGTTCCAGTGGGTTTTCAGGGCTGCCAGATGTCCCTCGGCCAGATCCACGACATGGATATAGTCACGGATGCCAGTGCCGTCTTCGGTTGGATAGTCACCGCCGTACACATTCAGCTTTTCCCGTTTGCCAACGGCGACCTGGGCAATGAAGGGCATCAGGTTGTTGGGAATGCCGTTAGGGTCTTCGCCAATGATGCCGCTTTCATGAGCGCCGACCGGGTTAAAGTAGCGCAGCAGGCTGAAGTTCCAGCGCTCATCCGAAGCAGACAAATCCTTCAGCATTTCCTCTATAACCAGCTTGGTGCGGCCGTAAGGGTTTGTGGGTGTGCCGGTAGGAAAGTCTTCGCGGACAGGAACGGTTTCAGGATCTCCGTACACGGTGGCTGATGAGCTGAACACAAGGTGACGTACATCGAATTCATTCATGACTTCCAGCAGGCAACGGGTACCATTGACATTGTTGTCGTAGTACTTCATTGGCACCTTTGTTGACTCGCCTACAGCTTTCAAGCCAGCAAAATGGACGACAGCATCAATAGAAAATGCTGAAAAGACTTTTCTCAGTTCTGAAATATTCCGAATGTCAACGTTTCTGAAAGCGACTTCTCGACCGGCAAGATGTGACACCCGTTTCAGGGATTCTTCCTTGGCGTTACATAAATTATCAACGACAACAACATCATAGCCAGCCTTCAGCAGCTCAAGGCATGTATGGCTGCCAATATAACCGGCTCCACCTGTGACCAGAATACTCATCTCATTATTGTCCGTGCCTGTTTAATATTGTGAATATCGTAGCGGAGAGCCGTGTCCGGTAATTTGACTTATATCAATGATGAAAATGTTTTCAAAATTTTCATTTTTTGCAATTCAGGAGACAGGGATGACTGAATTTCAGTTGAGATAGAGAAAAGTGTTTGGGGGATTTATAGGCGGATTTTCTGGTCTGAATGTGAAACCACCGGCTAAAGCTGGTGGTTGTTTCGTTCTGGAAAGCGCACCAGATTCTAAGATCTGGCAACCTGTGCCAGTGCGACAGTCTGACGAACGTCCCTGCTCAGGCGGTCATTAATTGAATTGACGATACCCTGAGGATCAAGCCCACACTCTTCCAGTTGTTGTGCATGGCTGGCAGCCTCAATGTAACGATCAGGAATACCCAGGTTCAGCACCGGTACATTCATCGCCTGTTCATTCAGGTATTCGTTTACCGCAGAACCTGCCCCGCCACTGATGCAGCCTTCTTCAACGGTGACCAGCAGCTCATGGTTTTTCACCAGTTCATTAATCAGCCCGGTGTCCATAGGCTTGATAAAGCGCATATTGGCGACAGTTGCACCTGTTTGCTCGGCGGCTTTAAGCGCGTTGGTCAGAACGGTACCAAACGCGAGAATGGCCACGCGTTTACCCTGACGGCGAATTTCACCCTTACCGATTTCCAGTGGTTCCAGGGCTTTACTGATTACTGCGCCTGGCCCCGTACCACGAGGATAACGAACCGATGCCGGGCCGTTATATTGATGACCAGTGGTGAGCATCCGGCGGGTTTCATCCTCATCACCGGGTGCCATGATCAGCATCTTGGGGATGCAGCGCAGATAGGCAATGTCGTAGCAACCACCATGGGTCGGGCCGTCTTCTCCTACCATGCCAGCGCGGTCAATGGCAAACAGTACATCCAGGTTCTGAACAGCAACATCGTGTACCAGCTGGTCATAACCCCGTTGCAGAAAGGTGGAATAAATAGCCACCACCGGTTTCATGCCTTCACAGGCCATGCCTGCTGCCAGTGTGACAGCGTGTTGCTCGGCAATGGCGACATCAAAGTAACGATCCGGATAGTGTTCGGCAAAGCGGAGCAGGTCCGAGCCTTCGCACATGGCAGGCGTAATGCCAACCAGTTTGTCATCCTGCCCTGCCATATCAAACAGCCACTGCCCGAATACATTGGCGTACTTGGGCTTTTTCGGAACAGCGGGTTTTGGAGAGAGGGCTTGCTGCTTCTGAGGTTCCAGCTTGGTAATGGCGTGGTAGCCAATGGGGTCCTGTTCTGCCGGGTTAAACCCTTTACCCTTGCGTGTTACTACATGCAGAAATTGCGGACCTTCCAGATCTCTCAGGTTTTCCAGCGTATGCAGCAGCATGGGCAGGTCATGGCCATCGATAGGGCCAAAATAGTTAAAGCCCATTTCCTCGAAGAGCGTGCCGGGAATGATCATTCCTTTAACGTGTTCTTCGGTACGGCGGGCCAGTTCCCAGGCATGGGGGATGGAGTTCAGTACCTTTTTGCTGCCTTCACGGATATGGTGATAGGTTTTGCTGGACAGTATCTTGGTCAGATAATTGGACAACCCACCCACGCTGTGTGAGATGGACATATCGTTGTCGTTCAGTATCACCAGTACATTGGCCTTCTCGTCAGCAGCATGGTTCATGGCTTCATACGCCATACCGGCTGTCATCGAACCGTCACCAATAACCGCTACAGTACGACGATGATCCCCCTTGAGCTTGGCAGCAATCGCCATGCCCAGGGCTGCACTGATGGAGGTACTGGAATGTCCAACACCGAAGGTATCGTAAGGGCTTTCACTGCGTTTGGGAAAGGCGGCCAGGCCGTCTTTCTGGCGCAGGGTATCCATGCGCCCTTTACGACCGGTAAGGATTTTGTGGGGGTAAGTCTGATGACCTACATCCCAGACCAGACGGTCTTCCGGTGTGTTGAACAGGTAATGCAGAGCTACAGTCAGCTCCACAACACCGAGGCCTGCACCAAAGTGTCCTCCGGTCTGACCGACCGAGTAGAGCAGGAACTCACGCAGTTCCCGGGTCAGCGCAGGCAGGTCGGACACATTCAGAGCGCGAAGTTGCTCGGGCGTGTCGATGTTGTCCAGTAAGGGCGTTTCGGGCCTGGTCTTGGGTATTTCGTGAAACATGTTGTCGTTTGCGATTCGGGCTTCTTCGGACTTCTTCTGCCTAACAGGGGGTGGCTGCCAGTTGAACATCAGTCAGTTTTTTCCTGAGTTCATTCTGGCTTAGATACCCCTTCTATGTATCCACCATACGCCTGTAGGTAGGGTTTGGGGAAGAGCTGGTATGAATAAACTTCCTGCTCAGGAAATTGAAAAAATCGGTTGAATCCGATTTTTATAGCTCATTACTGTCGATTGTACCTGAACCTTTGTCGATAAGGCACTCTCAGATCAGGAGCAGAAATCTGCTACATCGGTTTGGGTTCATGCACTAATGAGAGCGGTGGATAATATACTCCGCCAACTGACGAAGCACCAAAGCCCGTTCGTCGAAGTCTTTGATGGCATCAATGGCGCTGTCATACAGTGACCGGGCATAAGCCTGAGCTTCTTCAAGTCCCATGAGGGAAACGTAAGTGGGCTTGTCGAGTGCCAGGTCTGCACCCTGTTGTTTTCCCAGGGTTCTGGTATCAGCAATAACATCCAGAATGTCGTCCTGTACCTGAAAAGCCAGGCCAATGGCTTTGGCGTAGTGATCCAGTTGTTCCAGCTGGTCCACAGGTGTAAAGCGATGGCTCAGGGCGCCCATTTGCACGCTGGCGCGAATCAGGGCGCCGGTTTTGTGGTTGTGCATGTGCTGCAGCTGATCGGCAGTCAGAGGTTTGCCAACAGAGTGAAGGTCTTTCGACTGGCCACCCGCCATGCCCGCGTAGCCAGAGGCTTCTGCCAGACAGCGCAGTTGTTTCAGCCTGGATTCGGCCGAATAGTCGTCTTCCGGTATCAGAAGAGGGTTGCACAGGGTTTCAAACGCCAGGGTCTGCAGAGCATCACCGGCAAGAATCGCAGTGGCTTCATCAAAGGCTTTATGGCAGGTGGGTTTGCCACGGCGCAGGTCATCGTCGTCCATGGCGGGCAGGTCATCGTGAACCAGTGAATAAGCATGAATCAATTCAACCGCACAGGCGGGCGCGTCGGCAGACGAGTGATCGCCCCCCACTGCCCGGTTGGCTGCATAGACTAACACCGGACGAATCCGCTTGCCGCCATTGAAGACCGAGTAGGCCATGGCTTCAACCAGTTGCAGGCTGATATCACTGCTGGCAGGAATGACCTGTCGCAGTTTGTCATCGACCCGCTGCTGGCAGCGAGCCATGTAATCCTTAAGCGTCATGGCTTATTTCTCTTCCCCCTGTCCTACCCCTCCTTCAAGAGGTTCGAAAGGACGGGTTTCCAGTTGACCGTTATTGTCCAGCAGTTGTTGAACCGTCTGTTCTGCCTCGGTTAAAGCCTGCTGGCATTCTCTGGTAAGCCTGACGCCTTTTTCAAAAGCTTTGAGTGACTGTTCCAGTGTCAGGTCTCCGGACTCCATCTGTTGAACCAAAGATTCCAGCTCACTGAGCGATTTTTCGAAGGCAAAGCCCTGGTTTTTTTCTGGCATGCTGAGAGCCTGTTCGTCGTTCCGGCAGTCAACCGGATGACAACAGTTGTCACCCGGTTGGTCGATAACTTTTCCGTATTCTTGCAAAAACGGGAGTTTGCATCAGTTATGGATAATGTAAATCGTGCAGAAGCATACCACAAATCAAGGCTTGGGCGGATTCTGTTAAAACGGGGTTATGTTTCGGAGGCGCAGCTGAAAAAGGCTACTGAACTGCAGAAACAGACCGGGCAGCGGCTGGGAGAGGTATTGCTTGAGATGAAGGATATTTCCCTTTTTCAGTTACGCAGGGCGCTTTCCAACCAGACCCGGATTCGTTTTGCGTCGTCTCTGGCTATTGCCCTGCTGCAACCGTTGCAGTCACTGGCCGGGCTACAGGGTGAAGATGATTCGGATGAAGCGATACAAGGGACGGATCAGCTTACCCGGCTTATCGCACCTCTGATTAACTCACTGACGACGGCCGATGGTTTTCAGGCGCTGGAGTACGATCCGTATGATGCAAGGGCTGAGATTCGTGCAGATGGCTCGATTCGGCTGAGGATACCCTGTTCACTGGGCGAGCTAAGATTTGAGCATCTGCGCATCCGGGCTTCGGTCACCCAGGAGTACGAAGAGCTGACGATTGCGGATGTGGATCTCAGTAAAGCGAAGTTCTCGGTCAGAGCTGTACGAAAGTAGTCGCTTTTTAAAAGGCAAAAGAAAAGGGTGCAATGGCACCCTTTTCTTTTTTCAAACGTCACGAATTAAACGATTCTGTCAGTCAGTGATGAAAGCAGGTTTTACGTCAATTGCTTCAGAGTCAGTTGTAGAACCGTTGTTATGTTCCTGCCAGACATCCTTATCCATGGTTTTATCCAGGAACGGGAACTTGCGGCGGTTGAAAACCGGAGTCATACCGTTGTCCAGCTGTTCGTCGTAGTCTTTCAGAACCTGGATCACGATACTGGACAGAACGCAGATAGCGACCATGTTGATCAGTGCCATAACACCCATGGCGACGTCAGCGAAGTTCCACACGGTGGGCAGACTGCTGACAGAACCCCATATTACCATAGCCAGCACCGCAACGCGGTAAGCGATCAGGATACCTTTGTTGTCGTTGATGAAGCGCAGGTTGGATTCGCCGTAGTAGTAGTTAGCAATGATAGACGTGAAGGCAAACAGCAGGATAGCCAGTGCTACCAGATGGCCACCCCAGGAACCCACCTGAGAAGACAGGGCTGCCTGAGTCAGTTCGATACCGGTCAGTCCGCTGTCCAGCATTCCGGACATCAGGATGATAGCAGCGGTTGCAGTACATACGACGATGGTATCGACGAATACACCCAGCATGCCCATCAGACCCTGGTTAACCGGGTGCGTCGAATGCGCGGCAGCAGCAGCGTTTGGAGAACTACCCATACCCGCTTCGTTGGAGAACAGGCCGCGTTTGATACCGTTCACCACTGCTGCACCAATGGCACCACCGGTCGCGGAGGTAAAGTCAAAAGCACTGGAGAAAATCAGCTTGAATACACTTGGCAGTTCAGTGACGTTCATCAGAACAACAATCAGGGCAATGGCAAGATAACTCAGGGCCATCACAGGAACGATCATTTCGGCTACTTTTGAGATAGAACGAATACCACCGAAGATGATCAGTGCGCTGACAACAGCCAGAGCAATACCAATCAGACTTGGCTCAATGCCGTAACTGCTGAATGCTGCAGCGATGGAGTTAGACTGAACACTGTTGAATGCAAAGCCGAACGCAATGATCAGGGAAATGGAGAAAGTGACACCCAGCCAGCGCTGGCCCAGGGCTTTTTCAATGTAATAAGCCGGGCCGCCACGATAGGTGCCGTCGCCATTGTTAGTTTTGTAAATCTGTGCCAGAACGTTTTCTGCCAGACTGGTTGCCATGCCCAGCAGCGCAATGAACCACATCCAGAATACTGCACCTGCGCCACCGAGATAGATTGCTACGGCTACACCGGCCATGTTACCGGTACCGATACGGGCTGCGAGACTGGTACAGAAAGCCTGGAAAGGAGAGATCTGGGATTTGTTAGCGGTGGTTCGGCTCCCCATCATGGTTTTGATGGCAAGGCCAAAGCGACGGAACTGAACAAATCGGGTGCGAACAGTGAAGAAAATACCACCACCCACCAGCAGGTAGATCAGCACGCTGCCGTAAAGCAAGTTATTCAGCGAATCGATGATTGGTGCAATAAATTCGTTCATAAGGTTCTCGGAGTTATTAATAACCTCAGAGTTTTATTTCAAATAGCTTTTTAAAACATTAGGGAATAACCGCGAGCATCTTAGTGAAGATACTTACCGGGTGGTCGCATGGATTTTTATTAATGAAAACGGGGTATGCTGCAGGTAATGCGGTTTGAACAGCAAAAAATATTTATACGTCAATTGTTGCCTGTATCGGTATATATGCCTAGAGATGTAAGTAATGCAGGCGGGGTAGACAAGGTGTGTATATTAACTGTACAGAGCAATAAATTATGCTTTTGAGTAATTTCTGGTTAAAAAAACTGCATTTAGTGACTGAGCCACAATAAACCATTGAGAATAAAAAAAATACAGATGGAAACCATTACTGTGGCACCTTGTTAACATGTGTCGCAGGAATGGTTTTTATTTGTTGTCTTGTCAATTATTCAGGAACGGTCAGGAAGCTGGTTTGTGTCATCGGCAGCTTTGGGTAAAGCTGTTTCGGGTGGAGTCGCTTCGGATGACGTGCTGTCGCTTCCTTCGTCCAGGTCATCTGGCTCATCAGAGCCGGAAGTCCAGACATCGCTATCTATTGTCTGATTCAGGAAGGGAAAGTGCTTACGATTAAAAACCGGTGTTTTTCCTGCCTGTAACTGCTGGTCGTAATCTTTCAGCACTTGCAGTGCGGGACCTGACAGTAAAACAATAACCACCAGATTAATTAATGCCATAAGCCCCATGGAAAGGTCTGCCAGAATCCATACAGATTCCAGACTGCTGACAGCGCCCAGATAAACCAGTGTTACTACAGCCAGGCGGTATAAAAATAACAGTTTCCGGTTGTTCTTCATGAACAGCAGGTTGGATTCACCGTAGTAATAATTGGCGACAACCGATGTAAAACCAAACAGAATAACAGCACCGGTAATAAACCATGCACCCCAGGGGCCGACGATACTGCCCAGTGAAGCCTGAGTGAGTTGAATACCATTCAGAGTATTGCCTGTTTCCAGTTGTCCCGATAACAATACGATGGCAGCTGTTGCAGTGCAGATGACAATGGTGTCGATAAACACGCTGGTCATGGAAATAATACCCTGAGCTGCCGGGTGATGTGGCCAGGGTGTTGCTGTTGCAGCAGCGTTTGGGCCGCTGCCCATACCTGCTTCGTTGGAGAACAGCCCCCGCTTTACCCCCTGCATAACGGCCTGGGCAACGGAGTAGCCAATCCCCCCACCAACAGCCTGCTCAAGACCAAAGGCATGGCTGATAATCAGGGAAAGCACGGCAGGGATATCTTCCAGACGCATCAGGACGACGACCATTGCGATCAGGAAATAACCCAGTGCCATAAATGGCACCACTATCTCGGCAAATCGGGTGATGGTATGAATGCCCCTGAAGATAATCAGGCAGGTTATCAAGGCAAAAAACAGCCCGATGTACTCGATGCTGATATCGGTGTAAACAGAAACGGATGCAGCCACCGAGTTTGCATGCACCATATTAAAGACAAAGCCAAAAGTAATCAGTAGCAGGGATGAAAACAGCATACCCAGCCAGCGCAGCCCCAGAGCCTTTTGGATGTAGTAGGCGGGACCACCACGGAAAGTACCATCATTGTTATTGGTCTTATAAAGCTGGGCGAGCGTATTTTCTATATAGCTGGAAGACATGCCCAGCAGAGCCACCACCCACATCCAGAAAACAGCACCCGGCCCCCCGATATAAATAGCAATAGCCACCCCGGCAAGATTACCGGTACCTACGTGAGCTGCAAGGCTCGTACATAATGCCTGAAAGGAGGAAACTTCGTTTTTTTCGGTCCGCCTGGAAGCAAACATGATTTTCCAGGCGTGAATGAAGTAGCGAATCTGAACAAAGCGGCTACGCAGTGTAAAATAGACACCTGCACCCAGTAGCAGATAGATAAGAAGGTAGCCCCAGAGTACTGATGTGATGGCATCAATCATACCGCTCATGAATGTATCCCGATATTTCAACACCCGAGAAGCTTAGCAGATAGAATTTGACCGATTGTTCCAGTGAGTTGAAAAGCTACGCGGATTAATAGCAAACGATTATTAATTGTCTATTTCTAGTTCCTAATTTTTATCAGACCTCACCGTTTAAACGACTATTTTTACACGACAAACTATTAATACGCATGCTGATTGAGACCATGCTTTCGTTATTAGCCTGAGATTACTGGAAGCCATTTCATCCAGAATCCGGAGCTGAAGGCATTGGTATCTTTGAAGACCGTGGCGAGTGGAAGTGCCGGAATCAGAGAACCCGAGCCTCCATTTATGTATTCCGGAGGTTCTGGTTATGATGAGTTTTTTCTGTGCCTTACTGGCATTGTTAACGGGTTATTTATTGTATGGGGCGGTGGTGGAAAAAGCGTTTGGTGCCGACTCTACCCGCACAACACCGGCTTACAAGCTAACAGACGGTGTTGACTTTGTTCCTTTAAGCTGGCCAAAAATCTTTCTGATTCAGTTTCTTAATATTGCCGGGCTTGGTCCAATATTTGGTGCCATTCTGGGAGCGCTGTACGGTCCGGCAGCGTTTATCTGGATTGTCTTTGGCTGCATTTTTGCCGGTGCGGTTCACGACTATTTCTCTGGCATGATGTCGCTTCGTCATGAAGGCAAAAGCATTCCGGAAGTCGTAGGCATTTATCTTGGCTCACACGTCCGGCAGTTTATGAGGGTTATGTCCATTATATTGCTGCTGCTGGTCGGAGTGGTCTTTATGGTGGGGCCTGCGTCACTGCTGAGTAATCTGGGCTTTGGAGGTGTGTTCGCTGACAAGTCATTCTGGCTGGCGGTCATTATTGGTTACTATTTCGTTGCCACCATTTTGCCGGTCGATAAGCTGATTGCCAGAATCTACCCACTGTTTGCACTGGCGTTGTTATTTATGGCGGTGGGGATTGCTGTCATGCTGGTCATCAATGACCTGCCGGTACCGGAGGTCGGAGCAGTTTCCAACCATCCTGCCGGTTTGCCGGTATGGCCGATGCTGTGTATCACCATAGCTTGCGGGGCCATCAGTGGTTTTCATGCGACCCAGTCACCTTTAATGGCACGGTGTATTCCCAATGAAACTATTGGTCGGCGAGTGTTTTATGGTGCAATGGTTGCTGAAGGCATCGTGACGCTGATATGGGCAGCTGCGGCCATGGCATTTTTCCCGAACGGCATTGAAGGGCTGTCAGAAGTGTTGGATAAAGGCGGCCCGTCACTGGTGGTCAATGAAGTGGCAATTGGATTGATGGGAAGCCTTGGTGGCATGCTGGCTATCCTCGGAGTTATTGCCTGTCCGATTACCTCAGGCGATACGGCGTTCAGAAGCCTGAGGCTGATTTTTGCTGATATGCTGAACATATGCCAAATTCATATCTTTCACCGACTGGTTCTCGCAGTTCCGGTTTTTTTGGCGGGTTACCTGCTGACGCTGGTCGACTTTTCAATTATCTGGCGCTACTTCGCCTTTTCCAACCAGGCACTGGCTACCGTTGTTTTATGGACAGCAGCCGTTTATATGGTCACTCAGGACAGAAACTTCTGGATTCCTCTGGCTCCGGCTGTGTTTATGACTGGAGTGTGTTCAACCTATATTCTGATGGCGCCTGAAGGCCTTGCGTTGTCCTCATCAGTTGCCTGGCCTGCTGGTGTACTGGTTGCCCTGACTGCTGGTCTGCTGTTTATTCTTAAGGTCTCTGGAAAGCGTCAGCAAAGGGAAGAAATGGTTTAGTGTCATGATAATGCGCTGGAATTCGCCTGTTGATCTCTCTATGATTTAGTCGTGAATGGTCGTGCGAATACTGCTTTGTTCGTCGCTGTCATGTATAAATCAAGGAAATAATAATTTCATCTTATGGCGATACTTTCGTTTTTTCTGGGTATTGGTATCACCTGGCTGGTGATGTCCGGTTTATTGTCCCAGATTATCATGCTGCTGGTTCGTATCTGGATTCCTTCTTCTCGCTCTGAAAAGGGAGTCATTGATGATCAGTGGCTTCTCAACAGTGGTGTTTCCACGTCTTCCCGCTGGCGTCTGCTGGGATACTGGCACGACACTTCCAGTTATCGCCAGGCCTGTTCAGAACTGGCAGGTTTACTGGCTGATAAAGCCTGCCTGTCGAATCAGGACAAAGTTCTGGATATGGGCTTTACCAGTTATGACCAGTTACTGGTCTGGCTCGACTACTATCAGGTCGAAGCGCTCACAGCGGCTACAGAATCAGAGCAAATTCTTGTCGACGCACATGACTACTGTGGTCACTTCAGCCAGTTACATCTGGAGCGTGGCAGTGTCCCGGTTATGCAGCGCCTTGAAGATGGATGCTTCGATAAGGTTCTGGCACTGGACTGCGCTTACCACATGAAAAGCAAGAAAGCGTTTTTTCAACAGGCTCGACGGGTGCTGCGCCAGGGTGGTTCAGTGACGTTAACCGATATGATGCTGGCCCGGCCTTTTAAAGACCGCTTTGAACAGCGGCTGGTGACCCTGATGGCAAGAACCTGTGGTATCCCTGTAACAGGGTTGTATGTGAAACAGGTTTATGAATCCATGCTGAACACTTGTGGCTTTGAAGATGTTCAGATGACTGACATCAGTGAAGATGTCCTTTCGGGCTTCTGCTTCTGGTTTTCCCAGCATTACGGACACTTGTCTTCGGTAACCCGTTCAAAGGTCTGGATTCGTCTTCGTCTTCTGGTCTGGTTTATTCGCTGGATGCAGCATCGGGGATTGCTTCGTTACCATCTGGTTTCGGCGAGATAACAAGCTGTTCATAACTTTCTCTTCCAAGGTTATTCACAGCTTCTGTGGATAACCTTGTGGTCATTTTTGGGATAGTCCTGCAGATCCCACTCCATCTAGTACTATTGTTTTATTGGTTAAAAAATGAGCAGTGATGCTTTGGGCTGTAGTCTTGCTGATTAACATGTTGATAAATAAGTAATTATTTAAATCAATTAAATGCTGTTCGCCCGGGATATAACAAGAACCTTGTGGAGTTTATTGAACTGTTTTTTAATCTTTACAGTCATTTTTGGTGTCTTTATCCCTGTGGAAAAATTAACACACCGATGGGTATGCTGGCCTGATGCAGTTGTAGATTTAGGAGCGCTGCCTGGCAGCCCGGTAGAACAATCACAAACTCATTAAGCGGGCTGCGTAGTATAAAGGCCAGACTATATCGGTCTTTTCTGCCTCACTGCTGCCCACAGTGCCTGCCAGTTTTACTGTCCGCCCGGGATTGTATCGTTCTTTGTACGAACGCAAGCTTTTGGCCTGTGTCCGGCGGCCTGATTTCACTTCAACAGGAACGATTTCACCCGAAGGTGTTTTAAACAAAAATTCGATTCCTGCCTGCCTGAACTCCCAGGAGTAAGTGGGGTAGTACCCTGTAGCTCTTAATTCATTTTGAACAAAGTTTTCGGCAAGGTAGCCTTTGCATTCAAAATTTTGCTGACGGTGTTCCTGATAGCTGATATCCAGCATATACCCTAGCAAACCGATATCAGACAAAAAAAGTTTGAAGAAATTTTCTTTACGGTAGGCCGCCAGTGGTGACTGGGGTTCGCATTGAATGGGATAGCAGCGTGATATCAGTTTGGTTTTTTCCAGCCATTCTATCGGGCCGCTCAGATCAAGATAGCTTCGCTTTTTCTCGATAACGTCGTTAAACCGGTAACGTTTAACAGAGGTGTCGATATTTTTGGATAGTTGCAGTGGGACATTGCGAAAAACTCTTTCAATGTGCTGAGCATTGGTTTTACCACTGTATTTACCAAAGTCCCTCAAGTAGCCGGCGATAAGTTCTCCATGAATACTGCGGACGGTTGCGCAGCGTTCATTAATTCCTGATGCCTGGTCAGGCGCGCCCTGTTTCCTAAACCATGCTGCGACTGCTTCCGGCATTCCTCCAACAAAGTGGTAGTCGAGTAACAGGTTCCACAATTTGTTATGGGCGGCCTGAAGCTGCCTGCCTTCCCGAAAAAGCTGAAGAATTTTTGGGCTATCAGATGCCATAAGAAATTCTTCAAATGTCATGGGGAACAGCTCCAGAATTTCCACCTTGCCCACCGGAAAAGAGTCCAGTAGTCCGATATTGGAACCAGAAGCGCAGAGGTATAGATCAGGCCGTTGTTCTGCAAAAAATTTAAGTGACCTCAAAGCTCTGGGGGATTCGCCTATCTCATCAAAAAAGATAAGGTCGGTACTGGCGTCAATATCTACCCCTAGTTCGAGTTCGATATTCAGGAGGATATCTGCCGGAATCAGGCTGTCTACAAACAGCTGTGACAGTTTTGGATTGGCCAGAAAGTCCAGTTTCAGCACCCGGTTAAACTGCTGCCTGCCAAACTCATATTCTATCAGGAAGGACTTACCAACCTGGCGAGCACCGTCAACTAAGAGAGGTTTTCGTTCTGACTTCTGCTTCCAGTTAGTCAGATGTTCTGTCAGCAATCTTTCCATAAATGCCTATACTAGTGCAGCTAAGCGCTAAAAACCATGCACGCAAAACCTTCGTCATCCCCGCGAAGGCGGGGATCCACTACCGTGGTACTCTCTCCTTTACAAGAGCCGCCTACGCGGGAATGACGGCTGTATGGATATAAACGCTTGCCAGCACTAGTGACTTGCAATTATTATAGGACTTTTTCTTATTTTCATACTTTATCATACGACTTTATAGAAGATGTCGTATTTTTTTTTATACGTTAATGTTGAGGCTATCTTTTTCACGCACAAAAAAAGAGGGTTGAATCTCTTCA
Source organism: Endozoicomonas gorgoniicola (assembly GCF_025562715.2). NCBI lineage: Bacteria > Pseudomonadati > Pseudomonadota > Gammaproteobacteria > Oceanospirillales > Endozoicomonadaceae > Endozoicomonas > Endozoicomonas gorgoniicola. The sequence goes on along the minus strand of NZ_JAPFCC010000001.1, from coordinate 5,723,392 downwards.
ACCCTCTTTGATCGTATTGGTGGAGGCGGCGGGATTTGAACCCGCGTCCGCCGATTCGCGGCCTTTGGCTCTACATGCTTAGATCCACCTTTAAATTTAACTCCGTAACGACCCAGTGGTCGGGGTTTTACAAAGCGATTCTCACTGGTTTTAGCCCGTCAGCCAGAGAACTGCTGAACGTGGCGAGTCCGCTTACGGTGACAGTCTGAAAAACCGGCCAGCGAACGAACCGGACAGACTGGAAGTCTCGTAGTGTTTAGTTACGATTAAGCAGCAAAGGCGAACTTAGGTTCGCTAGCTGCGACTTCGAACTTGTCGCTATTGGCAACTAGTTAGGTTGTAGTGTTTTGATTAACGAGAACCACTACGTCCTCGGCATGCACCTCAGGGTTTGATACCGTCGTCGAATCCGAATCGCCCCCGTCCCCTATTTATAGAGCAGACAGAGGCGAATCGCAATCAGAGTCTGCCAGAAAAACGCAGAGAGTAAGCATTATCGCCTTCAGGCTGACCCAGAAAAGCCAGTCCCTGTTTCATCTGGTCTGGCAGCTCTTCACCCGGCGTCAGGGTGGCAGCCAGGTTAAAACTCATATTCGGGCGCAGGGTAAACTGCCCTTCTGTGGCGATATCGCTGGAAGACTGATTAACCGAAGCGGTCAGAGTACCGGCTTCACAGCTCAGGCGTGCGCCAGCATCACCAAGACGAACACCGCCAAACGGGCTGTTCAGCCTGCTGCGCTGCAAAGCGACCAGACCATTCAGGTTCTGGCAACCCTCTTCGGTAAAGCTCATTGCCTGAACGTCCAGATTGATGTTGCCCAGTACGTCCACAGCCACAAAATCAGGCATGGGGAACCGGGACTGCAACCATTGCGCGCTCACGTCAACCGTGGTGTCAGTCAGGCTGACTTCAGAGGTGGTCGCCCGAACCGTGGCTTCTGCTGACACCGGTGATTGCAAATCTCCCACCGTGATGTCAGCTTCAATCGCCTGTCCCAGCAAAGCCGATGGCTTGATGTCCCAGTTCACTGAGGTCAGGGTAACGTTGTTCACCGTCACTTCCCCTGCCTGCCCGGACCAGAGCGTACCGCTGATATTACTGGCACTGACGTTGTCCGGCACCGGAGCCATCTGGTAAACAAAAGCAGCGGGCAGGTTGACCACCAGAAAGAACGCCCAGGCCAGCAGACCCGTGAAGGTTAATCCAACAATCTTTTTAATCTTCATCCTTCACTCAGCTCCAGACGTTCAATGCTGACAATGCCGGGTAGTTGGGTCTGTTCAATACGCAGTTGCTCAATGACCACGCTGCTGCCCTGTTCAAGCTCAACCAGCCAGGCCATCAGCTGATCAAAAGAGGCATTAGCCAGGCTGACCTGCAAACGGTTCTGCTGTGTGCGAACACCCGTCACGCGCAAACCATACTCACTGGCGCTACGATTAATTAACTGATCCAGCGGACCATTCGGGCGTTCAGTGATCACTGCACCTTTTTCCTGCAACCGCAGAATTTCGGCGGCCGTGCCTTTTACCCGGTTCAGCATTTGCTGATTCTTCAAAACATCCTGTTGTGCCTGCTCATGCTGGTCCTGCACGGGCTGGACAATAACCATCCACACAATCCACACCAGCAATAAGGGAGCCGCAATGGCAATCAGCTGACGTTCCCGGGCTGAAATACCACTCCAGTAGGCTTTTGCCTGCTGTGACAGTTGGTTCAGTTGTTGAATACCTGGTTGACTCATTGGTCGTTACTCCTGATCACCAGCGCACCGGTTACAACCTTTTCCTGTTGCTCAACCGTTTGCACAGTAACGGAAACGGAGGCAGGCGCTTTTTCACGAAAACGGCTAAACGTATTGAAGGAATCTGACTCCGCGCTCATGCGCAACTCCTGACGACTGTGGTCGTAATCCATTTGCACAGGCTTTAAGGCTGGTTCCGATTTAAACGTCGGGGCCAGTTCATTCAGCAAGGCTGGCAGCCCCGTTTTCTTCTGGTCACCGGGCTGTTTTAAAGCACTGAGTTTCTGCTGAAGGGAATACTCCAGGCGAACCACCCGTTCACCGGGGAACAGATCGTTATAAATGGCGTAAGCCTCGGCTCTCAGGGCATCTGCCTGGCTTTCCAGTCTGGCAGTGCTGACCATATTGACGCCCAGCATAAAAGTACAGGTGGTGAGTAACAGGGCGGCAGCGGTTCGCCAGGGCTTCAGGTGGCGGATAATCATAGATTCCGGCTGGTAGTCACCTTGCAGCAGGTTCAGGGAACTCCGGGCTGCGGGCTCAAGCAGAGGTTGTAAAGCATTTTCATGATGAAGCGTATCGGCTTGAATCTCTGTGTCATCCGGCATTGGGCTGAGAGCCCGAACCTTTACGTCATCGGATTCGGAATGCAGGCTTTCCAGATAAAGCGGCAGCCAGGACGGATCACAAACGGTAGCCTGCCACTCTCCGGTACGAACCAGATACTGGCCATTTAATTGCAATACCGTACATTCACCGTCAGTAAACGACAGAGACAGACTATCAGGTAGCCATTGCCGACTATTGATATCCGCATCAATTAGCCATGCCTGCCACTGATCCATTAAGGATTTGGCGACAACCGCCATATAAGCTTTACCATCGCTGTGGCTTAGCAGAGCAAAATGCATATCTTCCACTTCAGCGGCTAAGTCATCTTCCAGATGCCATGGCAGGGTTTGCAGCACCGTCCGGTTCAGTTTGCCGGAATGCTCCAGAGCGTGAAGGCCAACGGCTTCACCGGGAACCAGAATTTTACAGCGATGGGTGCTGGTCAGCTGCTTCAGTTCACTAAGCTCTGCAACCGATGTCATACCGAAATCATTGTCTGTGGACCAGTAAACAGCGTCGTCTGTTGACAGAGGCAGACGAATAACCAGCAGGTTTTTAGCGGTGCCGCCTGTTGACGGTTGTTTTATGGTATTACTGTTCAAAGGGTCGCTTGTCATAAAAAAGCACCGAATTTACGACGGACAACCGATAGCCTGTTGTCGTCATTGCGTCTTAGCAAACTGTGTAAGCCTGTACGTGTTCCGGCAAACTCGCTGTTAGCACGTAATTCAAAATAAGAACTGTTAACAGTCAGCAAAGATCGTACATTGCTGCTGTTGTAATTGGCCAGAAGGGAACTGCTCAGAAATTCATCCACTGTATCCCAGCCATTAACAGGGCGTTGTTCCAGCATGTTGCGTGCCTGGTCAACGGGAAGGTCGCCTTTATACAGCGCTGTCAGGAGTTCAGGCTGATCTGCGGGAATGGTATTAACATTAACTTTCAGTTCGCTGGATGGTGTGGCACAGAGATAAGGCAACACCCGCAAGGCGACGCCCCGGGAAACACCTGCTACCGCTCGCCATTCACTGATGTCCCGCATGGCTGTCTTTCCGGCAAGATGAGGCACCGGGCGGGACATATAGTGGTCATCGCCGTACTGGGTGTAGTTTTCGCCATTGTAAACCCAGTCCCTGGTCGCCCAGCTGATGTTTATGGCTTCACTGGCACTGATCCCCAGCTGTTCCAGCAGGTAAGAAAAACTCTCCACGACCAGAGGCGTTGAACCATCCGTATTGTCGGCGACATTCATGGCGTTTACATTAAAGCAGCCCTGAGAATCGCGAATCTCACCAGAAATGCTGCCATTCTCAACCGGGAACACCATGCCTTCCTTTGCCCAGTACTGACCAAGATGAATAACACCATCATCGTCGTCAAAACTCTGTTTCAGAACCCGAATGGCTAACTCTTCAGCCGACAGTGCGTACCAGCGGGCTTGCTCTAACTGCTGTCGTCCGGTGGTTTTACGCAGCTGGTTGCGGTAAGAAAAGGTTACTTCCGCCACTATCAGGGTCATTAGCGTGAGGATTAGCATGATACTCAACAGAGCAACCCCCTGTTGTTGCTTATGCCTGGTAATTAATGGCAGCTTCATCAGGCACTCTCCCACTGCTCAGGTAGCAGGAAGCGACGTTCAATCCGACCCAGATCCTGTAGATCCATTTCAATCAGCAGACCTTCAGGCAGCTGTCCACTGTCTTGTAATGCATTGTGCCATTTGCTGTTATAGAAAAAGCGAAACTTGAGACTGTTCACACCATTCAGCAGTTCCCGGTTTGCTGGTTCGGCATTTTCTAACGGGTCGAGTACCGGGTGGTGCATACGTTCCAGTGTGTTGCTTTTCAGGCGATAGGAAACCCGCTGTAATTCAGAGCGGGGCAGTTGTTGTGCAGGGTTGCGCCAGTTACTGCGAACAAAAGCAATGGCCTGATCATCGGTGTTCAGCATCGTGTCATCGGAAAACAGGCTTTGAGTCGATACATAACCATCGGTACGGACACCGCGGTCAACCACTTGCCGGAAATCCTGCTCCAGAACCAGCATGGTGTATTCCACTTCTTTCAGTCGTTGCAGATTTGAACGGGTAATCTCTTTGGCGTCGATAACGCTCACAAATAACTGACGGGCACTCAGAGTCAGCAGACTGAAAATAGCGATAGCTACCAGAATTTCCAGCAGGGTAAAGCCTTTCTGACGCTTTATAGCCCTTCGGGGAACGGACAGCGGACAACGGACAACGGAAAAACTCACTGACGCACCATATACGTTTGCAGGGTTTCCAGAGGTGCAACCTTGTCGTCTTTCTGGTTCCTGACTTCGACCTGAACCATGCGGAAATTGTCGTTAGTGGTTTTGACACTGCGTTTACGGATATGCCATTCAGTGTTTGCCATATTAACGGTATAGGACTCCCAACTCTCCTTAGGCCACTGATGCTCCAGACGAATCGTCGTCAGTTCGTTATCCGCCACCCAGCGGGCGATGGTTTTCTGTCGCATATAAAGCGTATTGCTGACATTCGCACCAACAGCCCGGGTAATACTGATGCCGACAATGGCAAGAATGGCGAGTGCCATCATCACTTCCAGCAGGGTAAAGCCTTTTTGATTTGTCACGACGGTCTGTCTCCGGAAAGCTGATTGTCACCGGAAAAATGCACGTCGCCGGTTTCTTCAACCTGAATGGTAAACGACGGAAGCCGACTGGATGTCACTCTTTCTGAACGTTCTGAACGTTCTGAACGTTCTGACCGGCTGCCTGAGCGGGAAGACTGGAGGCTGAAAACAATCTCTGCCGGTGTCATATCGCCCGATGACCAGATATAAAGGTCGGGTTCTTTCATCTTTTCAGGTTTGGAGAACCAGTCTTCCAGCAGAGTGTCCTGTTGCTGCTGTTGCAGCGACGAGTGCCAGATGGTTTCACCCGGCGTAAAACGCATTCGGAAGCTGTCTTCAAGCGTGGTCTGACGCAGCAGGCGATCATGGGTTATTGCGACCCAGCCGTCCTCGCCAAACTGCACAAATTCATAGTCGTTGTCGTTAATCACCACGCCCAGATCACGACCACTGATAATGGCTTCTTCATGGGCGGTTTCAATCAGGGCGGCAAAACGTTCTGCGGCTCTTTGCAGTTCTGCACTGCCATTGTTAAAGGTGATCCTGGGCACCACCACCGAGGTCGCCAGTCCCAGCAATAGCAGAACCAGCATAATTTCCAGCAGTGTGAAGCCTTTGTGGGGATGCCTTACAGTCATTGCTCGTATCAGGAAGGTAGATCCCAGTTACCGATATCAGAGTCGGTGCCTGGTTGACCATCAGGGCCGGCGGAGAAAATATCAATCTCACCGTACTGACCCGGGTTCTGCAAATAGTACTCGTTACCCCATGGGTCTTTTGGCAGACGACGGATGTAGCCATTGGAACGGTAGCCGGTAGGCTCCGGAGAACCCGTTGGTTTGGAAATCAACGCTTCCAGTCCCTGTTGGGTGGTCGGGTAGTGGTTGTTGTCCAGTCGGTACATATCCAGAGCGTTTTCCAGAGCGACAATATCGCTAACCGCCTTCTGCTTATCCGCCTTTTCCTTGTTGCCGATAACATTAGGCGCAACAAAGCTGGCTAAAACCCCCAGAATCACAATCACCACCATGATTTCCAGCAGGGTGAAACCGGACTGTTTTTTATGCACCGGTCCTTGTCGTTGGATTTTTGAACGCATAATTTTTTCCTTAGTCCATTTTATAAGACGATAGTTGTTTATAATCGCTTGCTTTAACCACTGACAAGCGAGTTAAGATCCAGCATTGGCGTCAGAATCGCCAGCACAATAAACAGCACCATGCCCGCCATAAGCAGAATCAGGAACGGGGCGAAAACACCTAAAGCAATGTTTACCTGAGACTCAAACTGTCTGTCCTGTGCATCGGCTGCACGCGCCAGCATCTGTTCCAGCTCGCCGGATTTTTCACCACTGGCGATAATATGCAGCATCATCGGGGGGAATAATTGTGTTTTATCCAGTGCGGTCCAGAGGCTGGAGCCTTCCCGTACCCGTTCAGAGGCTTCTTGCAGTGCCTGACGGATATGCGCATTAATCAGTACATCGCTGGCGACCTTCATACCTTCCAGCAAAGGGACCGAGCTGGTGGTGAGGATGCTCAGGGTTCGGGCAAAACGTGCCGTATCTACGCCCGCAGAGACATCACCCGCTACCGGTATTTTTAGAAATAGTCTGTCGTGTGCCAAGCGCAGATTTGGTTTTTTGAGAAGCCTTTGTCGTATAACCAGCAACACCATAATGGTGATCAGAACATGCAGGCCATAGCCCCGTACAAAATCACTCATGGCAATCAGAGCCAGTGTCATATCCGGCAGTTCCTGACCCATGTGGGCGAACTGATCAACCACAGTAGGAACCACCGTTGCCAGCAGGGCAGCGACGACACCAATGGCTACCACAGTCAGAATGACCGGATAGATCATGGCCTGAATCAGTTTGCTTTTAATCTGCTGCTGCTGTTCGCTGTAGTCAGCCAGGCGTTCCAGCACTACATCCAGATGACCGGACTTTTCACCGGCAGCGACCATGGACCGGTACAGGCGATCAAAGGCTTTGGGGTAGCTGGCAAGGCTGTCGGCCAGCGTCTGACCTTCCAGTACTCTTGAGCGGATCGCCGTGATCATGGCTTTCAGGTGGCTTTTCGATAACTGTTTAGCCAGTGCCTGTAAGCACTCTTCCAGCGGAATGGCGGCGGCGACCAGAGTCGCCAGTTGACGTGTCAGTAGTGCAACTTCAGCCGGTGTCGCATTCTTTGCAAACAGATTGATGGAGAATGAACGACGTCCGGTGTTTGTTTTTTCGGTAGCTGGCTCAATGGATACCGGGGCCAGACCGTCTGAACGCAATTGCTGGCGTAATAGTCTGGGCGAGTCTGCTTCCAGAACACCTTTTTTCTTCCGGCCTTTGGCATCCAGAGCTTCATAAGCAAAAACAGCCATATCTTACTCCTCTCTGGTCACCCTGAGCACTTCTTCCATGGAGGTAATACCTTTCAGCACTTTGCTGAAACCGTCCTGTTGAATGCTCGGAGTATGCTTGCGGATTTCTGCCTCAATAGCCTGTTCGCCGGCACTGTCGTGAATCAGGTTTCGTATTTTGTCGTCGATCAGGAACAGTTCGTGGATACCGGTTCGTCCCCGGTAGCCAAGCTGGCTGCACTCATCACAGCCTTTAGCATCCCAAACCGTTGCCGGGGAATGGTCAGCCAGCCTCATCATGGCTCGCTCGCTGGCAGAGGGTTCACGGGGCTGACGGCAATCCGGACACAGGGTTCGTACCAGTCGCTGCGCCAGAACGCCCAGCAGACTGGACGACAGCAGGAAGGGTTCAATCCCCATATCCCGCATTCGGGTGACAGCGCCAATGGCGGTATTGGTGTGCAAAGTGCTGAGCACCAGGTGACCGGTCAGGGACGCCTGAATACTGATTTCTGCGGTTTCCAGGTCCCGAATCTCACCCACCATGACTACATCAGGGTCCTGTCGGAGAATGGCACGGAGGCCACGGGCGAAGGTCATATCCACTTTCGGGTTAACCTGTGTCTGACCAACGCCTTCTATATCGAATTCTACCGGGTCTTCAACGGTCAGGATGTTGCGCTCGGTGCTGTTAATAGAGCTGAGACCGGCATACAGTGTCGTACTCTTACCGGATCCCGTGGGCCCCGTTACCAGTAGAATGCCATGAGGCTTAAGCAACAGCTCGCTGACTGTGTCACGAATGGATGCCGTCATGCCCAGGCTGGTCATATCCAGCTGAACGCTACTCCGGTCCAGCAGACGCAGTACGATTCGTTCTCCATGGCGGGAGGGCAGGGTAGAAACACGCACGTCAATGGCCCGACCCCCGAGGCGCAGAGATATACGACCATCCTGGGGTACACGTTTTTCAGCAATGTCGAGTTTCGCCATGACCTTAATACGGGACACCAGCAAGGCGGCCAGCTTGCGCTGTGGCCGCAGAATTTCCCGCAATACACCGTCTATCCGGAAACGGATGACCAGTCTGTTTTCAAAGGTTTCGATATGAATATCTGACGCACCATCCTTGATGGCTTCACCCAGCATGGCGTTAATCATGCGGATGATCGGCGCACCGTCGTCGGCTTCCAGCAGGTCTTCATTGTCGGGCAGTTCTTCAGCCAGCGATTGCAGACCTTCATCGTTGCCAATATCCTGCATCAGCTGACGGGCAGCGGATGAATCCTTCTGGTAAAAAGCCGCAAGGCGTATATCAAAGTCGCTATTTGCCAGCTTTTCAACGGTGAACGGTTTAGCTGTTAAACGACGTACTTCGCTTAATGCACGGCGTTCAGGCAAACTGTGATAAAGCAGGTGGTAACCACCGGTTTCATTACGCTCCAGCAGTACGCCGAACTTCTGGGCAAAGTAAAAGGGCAAAGTGACCTTCTCTGTCAGCCCGGCGGACTGCTCCGGGGCTTCAGCCGTTGGACTGTGCGTCATGACCTTCGCCCTTCTTCTGTGCGCTCTTCTTAAGCTGCTCGGCTTCCGCCTGCTCAATCAGCTTGCGGGCCTCTTCCAGTCGGCGCGCTTGTTTAACGCTGTTGCCTTCGTCCATCTGGCGGCGGGTTTCTTTCAGAATGTCCTGTGGTGACATATCTTCAGACAGTATCGGAATACGTGCGTTGGGCATCAGGTCTATGCCTCTGGCGGCACGATCCAGCTGACGGGCACGCATATAATTGTATTTTCTGCCGCTGATTTCAGTCAGGGTGTGGTCGTCGCGAATAATGGTCGGGCGGATAAATACCATCAGGTTGCGTTTGCTGACGGTGTTGGAGGTTGAGCGGAACAGACGGCCGATAAAAGGAATATCGCCCAGCAGCGGCACTTTGGATTCGCTTTCCTGAACGTTATCGTCGATCAGGCCACCAATGACCACAGTGTCACCACTGCCCACCATGACCGAGGTTTTTACCTGACGGGTGGCAAAGGTGATATCGACCGGTGTCGTACCGTTGATATTGGACACCTCCTGTTCAATGTTCAGTTTGACGGCATTACCTTCGTTGACCTGGGGTTTGATGCTTAGCTTGATACCCACTTCCCGACGCTCAATGGTCTGGAATGGATTATCGTTGTTGGCGCTGGAAGTGGCACCGGTCAGCGTGGGTACTTCATCACCGACAATAAACGACGCTTCTTCATTATCCAGCGTCATCAGGCTCGGTGTTGCCAGTACGTTGGATTCAGACGACGAGGTAACGGCCTGAAGCAGAGCGGTCCAGTCCCCTGATGTTGCTGTGAATGCCGCGCCGGATACTCCGGAAAGGGCTTTTGCCAGAACCGACCAGTCACCGGGTTTGTCGGGGTTGGTAATTTTACGACCATCTTTGTCTATAATGACTGAGCCTTTCTCCCCTTCCGCCTTCTTGAAGCCGTGCATGATCTGACCGATAGGCACGGTCTGACCATTCTGGAACTGCATCAGACCACCTTTTTCACTGCCCAGCTGAAACGACAGGTTGATGCCATCTCCGTCTGCCACTTCAACGATAATGGCTTCAACCAGTACCTGGGCGCGGCGGATATCAAGCTGCTGGATAACGCTTTCCAGCACACCCATCATATCGGGCTGTGCGGTGACCACCAGGGCGTTGGTCTGCTCATGAACATTGATGCTGAAGTTGGTGCCGGGAGTTGTGCGGTTCTGGGAGCTGGTCTGCTCGGCAAGAACGGTTTGTCCAACGCCTTCAAGGACTTCTTTCAGGTCTTCAGCAACGGCATAGCGCAGGTAGAAGACCCGGGTGTTGCCGGTACTTTCCTGCTCGGCATCCAGACGGGATACCAGATGTTTAACCCGCAGCACCTGAGACGCTTCACCCGAGACAATCAGGCGGTTGCTCACTTCATCGGCGACAACGGCAGGCTTGCCAGACAGACGGCTTTTGCCCCCTGACTCGGCACTCAACGCTTTGAGAATACGGGCCATTTCATTGGCAGAGCCGTATTTCATATTAATAATTTCAACGGTTTTGCCACCGGCGTTATCAATGCGCTGAACAATTTTAACCAGCCTTTCGACATTGGCAGCCCGCCCGGTCATCAACAGGATATTGGACGGATCGTAGTGCACCACATTACCGGCAGTGTCGTTCAGTTGCCGCAGAATGGGCGACAGTTCACGTACAGGGACATTCTTGACGGGCATAACCCAGCTGATCATTTCATCACCGGCCCCTGGCTGGCCGGAATCGAGCACCCGGATCGCTGAGGTTTTGGCTTCTTTGTCCCGAATGACTTTCAGAATGCCACTGGGTTGTTCAACCACAGCAAAACCGTGGACTTCCAGCACGCTCAGGAAAAACTGGTAGTACTGTTCTTCATTCAGGGTTTCGTAGGAACGAACGGTGATGGAACCCTGCACCGACGGGTCGATGATAATGGTTTTGTTGAGGTTGGCGCTGACGGTGTTGACGAACTCTTCAACTTTGGCGTTCTGAAAGCTTGCGGAGTATTCACCAGCAAACGCCTGCTCTGCCAGTGCCGTGTTAATGACAAGAGTACCAGCGCTCAATAGGATACCGGCTGCGATTGGGCGCAGTGAACGACGTAAGACGTTTGCTCCCCTGGAAATTGCTGTGTTGTTCTTCATGATGATAAGTCGATCTGGTAAATCTGTCCCTGGCGCTCAATGGTCAGCGAAATCTGTTCGAGGTCTGGCAGTTCCAGCATCAGCTTCATGGCTTCCGTATTGTTGGTCAGGTCGATGCCGTTAATGGACAGGGCAATATCGTTATTTTGCAGACCTGCGGCTCTGAACAGATCAGGGCGTGACGTGGGATTTATTCGATAGCCTGCCAGTTTTCCCTCTCTGTGTACCGGTGAAATGCTGATCAGCTCAGCAATGGATGTGGGGTTGTTTCGGAGCTCTGCACTCAGCTGCTGAAGGTTTTCTGAAGGCTTGGTGGGCGTTGTGGTTGGGCGAGCTGCCGTCTTCTGGTCAGGGCTGTTCGGGTAAAGCAGCAGGGCTTCATGTTGTCCATTGTTCCTGACAATCACCCGGTCCGGGTAAATGTCCACCACTTCGGCATTGGCACCCGCCAGACGATCCCCAATGCGATAGGTTTTGTCTGCTGAACGGAAATTGATAATGGCCAGAGAACGTTCTGGAATGCTGCTGGCAACAATGCCGGTAATACGGGCGCTGAGTCTGGAACGTGGCACTGAATCCGGATCAATGGTGTTATCGGTTTCGGCCTCTGGTGCCGGTGGTGTTCCAAACAGGTGTAAGTTGGCCAGTTCCGGGTAAGCCTGACTGCCGTTAACCTGCTGCTGAGACGACAATGACTGACTTTTCCAGCTGCCAGAGTCTCTGTTTTCGACAGGAATAAGCTGCCAGGTGGCTTTTGCCAGCTGGTGAGCCAGCAGAATGACCAGGAATACCTCGCTCAGAAGGATCAGCTTGTGATAACCGAGCCCGGAAATATTAAACGACCGGGTCAGTTTGGAAGCCATTGTAGATATTGATTCAGAAGGCTTGTTTTTCTTAAATGCGATGGGCATGGACACTCATTTGCTATCAGTCTGTACCCTTCAAACTTGCTGAGTGAGGGTAAAACCACACGTTGGTACATAATTTATGGTACACGATTGCTAAAAAAATAGTCATGAGATAAGTCAAGAAAAGCTCAAGTTTGATCAATTTTTGTTACATTACTGTGACAGGGGTGAAGCCTTCAGCGCTCTGTTAAACAGATGCCGTAAACCCTTGACAAGGCGGGGAGTATCACTGGCGGTTAAACGAAAGAGTCGGCATACTCGCTGTTTTCCTTTGTATGAGCTGACGGGTATGTCTGTGCTTCGTTCACGTCTTATTATCCTGGTTCTGGCAGCTGTTGCTGTTTTTATCTTTTTCTTTTATTCAACTTCAGTGGAAGAAACGGCTCCCCACTCTGCTATAAATACTGAGTCGTTTAATAATGCACTGCAGGAGCAAATAAATGCTAAACAGCAGACGCACTCGATTCTTTCTGAAAGTTATGATGAACCGCTGAATGAACTGATCAGTCGTCAGGCTGCCAGTTATGGGGTAGGTGTCGTAATAACGAAGTCGAACTGGCAGAAAGCTGAAGTCAGTGTATTGCAGGGCGAGCCTGAACAGCTGGTTGAGTGGTTGTCTGAACTGGCTGTGGTGAATGGCATCCGGATACAAAGCCTGCATCTGCTATCCGACAGTAGTCAACCGTTTACGATTGATCATCTGGTTCTGGTGCGATGAAAGGCTGTTGCACAGCCCGGAGGCAGTGTAGAGCAAAGCTGTGAATTGTCGGACAGAAATCGGATATGAGGGTGTTTGCGTAAGAGTTAGTAAGCAGTTGATAAGAAAGTCCCATATACATCTGGACGATCAGGCAGTAAATGCGGCAGTTCTCCAGGGCTGGCAGAGTTATTAAATATGTTTCATGCTAACTGCCGTATGGTCAATGCAGGAGTTGTTGTGACATACCTTAACTGTTGAGCTGAGGTAAAAAGTACAGTGAAAATGTGTCATTCCAAACCGGTGGAAGAAATCTCATTTCAAAACGGAGAGTTTTCAGATGTGGTTAAAGTGTTCGTTTTGAAGGTCACCGGTGCTTATTTACTATGGAGGTGTTTATGATTCCTCTGAAAATTTTGTGTGAGCAGTGCGCGGATGCATTGAGACTGGGACCTGATGGAGAGCAGAGTATCATTGATTTCTGGAATAGACACTCGCTGGTTATCAATCGGGATCAGATGTTGGATCGTGTGATGATGAGTATTGAGTGTAAGCCGCCCCCTTTATTGGGTCGGCATGAGCGGACACAACCAAACAGGCTGTCCGAATCAGTCAGGTCATACGGGGCGTGTGCATCATACGATGTGGTCTTCCATGACGAGTCCACTGAATTTATGAGAAGCGATCAGGTTGCGGAGGCAGCATCGCGGACGAATCTTCACGAGTTTTTTTTTCGTGCGCACCATGTGATCAGCCAGGTGTACCGATGCGTATATTTAAGAGGCTCTTTAGTACTGAAGCATAACCAGAATTTGATAGAGCTACTTAATGGCTTTTCCTATGAGGCGGTCCGGAACCTTACTCAGCCACAAATTAACGACCTTTTAGGCTTGCTTGCACAATTGGAAGGTATGATTGGTCAGATGGAGGCCATTTCAAGAGGAGCTTCCAGTCTTCAGGAGATGCATAGGTTAACGCTATGGGGGAGTTCTTACGGAGTGTTTGCGTCACTGATCATTAGTTTTGTCACAATGCTGATAGGTGGTGCCTATGCCTATTCGGTGTGTCGTGGGGTTGATAAGAAGAGTTGTCTGGAACCGGAACTGGGTATGATTATTGGTGGTGCCGGGATTGTGTTTTTTGTGTCGCTGTGCATCATTTTTCGTAAACGCTGTGACCCGCTATTCAGGGTCACGAGACGCAGAGAGGCAAGGGGTAGCATTCGTGAGGTTTGAAGAAATCAGATCAGCTTTTTGTGTCTGAGAGTCAGGCTGTCTGTTTCTTTTTGAGATGGTTTAAGGAAATGGTGGAGGCGGCGGGATTTGAACCCGCGTCCGCCGATTCTCCGCCTTCGGCTCTACATGTTTAGATTCCGTCTTTAGGTTAACGCAGAACGACCCAACGGTCAGGGTGACACTACGCGATCCTGAAAAGTTTTAACCAATCCGCCTCAGGCATACTTCATGGCGATCCAGTTTGCATTTGCGATCAGTACCAGCCAACAGGCAAGCCAGAGTGATCGGGAGGAGGCAGGGTTTAAGCTGCCATAGCTCCTTGGTAGTTGTCTTCGTTTGCAACTAAAAAGTTGTAGCTATTGGTTTAACGAGAGCAGCTACGCGCTCGACATGCACCTCAGGTTTTGTAACCGTCGTCGAATCCTAATCGCCCCCGGAAAAACCTGCCGCCATTCTATTCTATTTTGTAGGGTAAAAGTCAATAAATAATTTCTAATTGATATATATGTGCGACATGAATAGTGCTTTAGCGGTACAAAATTTCAGCTGTATGGTGCTTTTGTATACTTAATTGAATTTGGTACAGGAGTTCATTTATGGCACAGGCAGGCGGCGTCGGAAACACAGGAACTTCAAATTTTCAGCCACAGTCGACTAATGACAGGATTGGTAAAACTGGCAGAAAGGCTACGGATCGGTTTCAACATCGTAATGTTTCTGCTTTAGCGGGTAAGCCTGTTGTCAGGGCAGGGCTCAATCGAAAAGCCTTTAAGGCTTCACCGTTAAATAAAAGAAGAGTGGGTGCTTTACCTCAAAGGAAGGCCTCTCCCGGATTGCCTCGTCCCGGGGCGCGTCAGACCCAGGCTCAGAAAAAATCAATGGATGAGCCCGCCGCTTTGAAACAGATGCGTCGACAAAACGACGCTCGTCAAAAAAAGCTGGAACAGGATTTAGCAAATCTTCCTTCGCCACCAACCCATGAACCAAAAGGCAACAGTCGTTCATCAGGCATGATGAAAGCTGATGCGAAAGCGATAATACTGCCTTCATCTTTCCGTGGTCTGTCTGACTATATTGGTAAAATTACTAAAACAAAGGATCTGCTGGAAACCTGGAATGCCTTGACGACCAAAGGTATTAAAGGTGAAATTTCGAGCCTGGAACTGTCGCTGCTCAAAGATCGCTGTGTGAGTATGTTGGTAAAAGTTTCAAAAGATCCTGAGCAGGCTGATCAGATCTCTGACGTTCATCTCAGGAAAATGATTCCTGATACCTTCAGACGAAAGGTCATTTCTTCCAAAGTGACCATGAACAAGTCTGGGTTTGTTGAATTGCAGAACAGGCTGAATAATTTGCGTAAACGGTGATGTGAGATGCTTTATAAAAAACCACTCAGGCTTTATTGCTATGAGTGGTTTTTTTTACCGTGAAAATTTTTTCATCACCGAGGGTGACGAAAAAATGTTTCTTGCGCTCATGGCTGTTTATGGGCAGAAGGTTTAGCCGCGATGCATGACTCGCTGCTTCTCTATATTCCACTCACGCTCTTTGCTGGCAGCGCGTTTGTCGAACTCTTTCTTGCCTCGTGCCAGAGCAATCTGGCATTTGATCAGATGTTGTTTCCAGTACAGTTTTACAGCCACACAGGTGTAACCTTTTTGCTGGGTTTCAGCGAACAGCTTTGCCAGCTCACGTTTGTTCAGCAGTAGTTTCCGGTCGCGCAGAGGGTCGGCAATCACATGTGTGGACGCCGTGTTCAACGGTGTGATCTGGGCACCAATTAACCAGGCTTCGCCGTCTTTCAGCAGTACATAGCTGTCGACCAGCTGCACTTTACCCTGCCGGAGACTTTTAACTTCCCAGCCTGAGAGAGAGAGACCCGCCTCAAACGATTCATCCAGGTGATAATCGTGGCGAGCTTTTTTGTTAACGACGATAGAGGAGTCGCTCTTACCGCCCTTTTTCGATTTCTTAGCCATGGGCGGATTATAACGTTACTTACTGATAAAACCAGTTGCGTGAGTCAATGTTGCTGTTTTGTGTTCGCATGTAGTTGAATTTCATGTTTTTGTTTGAAAAACCTATGAAAGACATGTTTTTGTTTGAGTGTGCAGAAAAAAAATCTTGCACGTTGCGTTTAGGCCTATAGAATGCTGTACTTGCTCCGTATTTATACTGCGTACGATTTGAAAAGTTTCCCACTATCTGCGAACAGACTGTGACTTCCTTTCAGGCCCGGCTCGGGGCGATACATTCAAAAAGACGATAATTGCTGCACGTTTTTGAGGAATCTTATGTCAGGAAAAAATCCAACTACATCGAAAAACACATGGAATAGTCGCTGGACCTTTATTCTCGCAGCCGCTGGCTCCGCTATTGGTCTGGGTAATATCTGGAAGTTTCCCTACATCGCCGGTCAGTATGGCGGTGGCGCATTCGTTCTGATGTATATGTTGTTTATTGTCTTGATTGGCGTTCCGCTGCTGATGGCTGAAACCGTCATTGGTCGTAGCGCACGACTGAGCCCGCTGAATGCCATGCGCAAGCTGACCAGTGATCTGGGTATCAGTCCTGCCTGGAACGGTATTGCCTGGCTGGGTATGCTGACCAGCTTTGTTGTCCTGACGTTTTATAGTGTGATCGCAGGCTGGACCCTGTCTTATGCTTTTGAATTGCTGACGGGGCATTTTGTCGGTATGTCGCCCGCTGAAGTCGGTTCTGAGTTTGATGGTCTGGTGATGTCTGCTTCGCGCCAGACTTTCTGGCATACCGTCTTTATGGGAATCACTATTTTTGTTACCGCCCGTGGTATTCACAAAGGTCTGGAGAAAGGCCTGCAGGTGATGATGCCAACCCTGTTCCTGTTGCTGATTGTGATGATGGGCTACAGCATGTTTGCCACTGGCGAGTTCATGCGCGGTTTCCACTTTATGTTTGACTTCAATCTCAGCAACCTGACCGGTAAAGCGGTGATGGCTGCCATGGGGCAGGCGTTCTTTACCCTGAGTCTGGGGATGTGTGCCCTGATGGCTTACGGTGCCTACATGCCAGCGAATAACTCCATTCCCCGTACCGCTCTGAATGTTGCATTCCTGGATACGCTGATGGCGATTATTTCCGGCCTGATCGTATTCCCGATTGTTTACGCTCATGGCATGGAGCCTTCTGCGGGGCCAGGACTGTTGTTTGTATCCCTGACTTCAGCCTTTGCCAGCATGTCCGGTGGTTCTGTGGTGGGCTTTATTTTCTTTGTTCTGGTGGGTATTGCGGCGCTGAGTTCTGCTATTTCCCTGCTTGAGCCAAGTCTGGCCTGGGTGACTGAGCGTTTCTCTATGAGCCGTGCGGCTGCGACTGTCCTGATTGGCGGTCTGGTGTGGTTCGTAGGTCTGGCCAACGTTCTGTCCTTCAACCACTGGTCGGAAGTGAAGATTCTGGGACGCGGATTCTTTGACCTGTTTGCAGATGCGACTGACCTGATTCTGCTGCCTCTGGGCGGTGCGTTGACGGCGATCTTTGCGGGCTGGGTCATGAAACGCTCTATACTGGTGAACGAACTGACTATGGATTCTGGAATGTTCAACATCTGGCTGGCATTGATTCGAATCGTTGTGCCTGTCAGTGTGCTGTTGGTGCTGATCTCTGCACTGACATAACAATGCATCAGGGGCTGGTCTGACAGGACTAGCACTAATGTGACTGTTCCTGAAAGGCCGGATTGGGTTATTCTATCCGGCCTTTGTTTATTTAATCAGCTGATGGCATGAGGAAAGCTATGTCTAAGGTGTCTCGTTCTGCACTGATTATGCACTCTGCTGAACAGATGTATGATCTGATTGCTGATGTGGGGTCTTATCCCGAATTTTTACCCTGGTGTCAGAGGGCTCACATTTTCTCCTCTGAAGAGAATGTGATCGATGCATCACTCAGTCTTGCCATGGGTGGTTTAAGTTGTGATTTTACTACACGGAACCTGATGACCCGGAATGAGTCCATAGAAATACAGTTGTTGAGTGGCCCTTTCTCTCGCCTTCAGGGCGTCTGGACATTCAAGGCTCTGATGGATGATGGTTGCAAGGTGTCTCTGGAGCTGATGTTTGAACTGTCTAATCCTGTTCTGAAGGCAACCGTCGGTGCTGTGTTTGAGCAGGCTATGGACAAAATGATAGATGCTTTTTGCCTGCGTGCTCATGTGTTGTATGGAGCGGATAAAGGTTCTGAATAATGACCGGTGAAAACTCTAAGCCTCGGATCCGGGTAGAAGTGGCGTATGCCAAACCTTACGAACAGAAAATCCTGCACATTCAGGTCGAAGAAGGAACCAGCCTGCTGGAAGCGGTCAGACAATCCGGAATTCAGTCATTTTTTCCGGAGATCGACCTTGATGCCCCGAAACTGGGGCTTTTTGGCAAGGTTGTTCCCAAACCGACCGAACAGGCTGTTCGTGAAGGAGACCGGATAGAAATCTATCGTGCCCTGGTTGCTGACCCGAAAGAGGTGCGAAAGCGTCGTGCGGCTGAAGCAAAACAGAAGAAAGAGGCTTCCGCCTGATTTTTCTGTCGTGATTCTTGAAGAAATTAAGCGCGATATTATTGTTGCAATGGATATTATTGAGGTGTTGGGCGAAGGTCGCCCTTAACAGACACCAGCTGATCGTTTTTAAAGAAGATAGTCACGGTCTGCTGAGTACGCTTTTTGCCTCCGGGCTGCATGCTGTAGACATAATCCCAGCGATCCCGGTTGAAGGCATCTTCCAGCAGGGGAGTACCCATAACGAACTGCACCTGATTGCGAGTCATGCCGGGACGCAGCTGATCCACCATTTCCTGGGTGATCACTGTGCCTTGCTGAATGTCGATTTTGTAGGCGCCTGGAAAACTAATCAGCCTTGAGCCGCTGTCTGTGGAGCTGGCGCATCCAGCCAGAAGGGCGGCAGATAGGAGTGCTGCGGTCAGAGCCAGAGTTTTTTGCATCGGTATCAGACTTCCACTATCTTCTTGCACAAAATGAAATACTTACACGAAAATGTGATAATAGCAGGGTTCACCTGTTAAAGGTTAGGGAAACGTGTTGGAAAATCAAGAATTGCGCAAAGCGGGTCTGAAAGTAACGCTTCCGCGAGTTAAAATCCTGCAGATTCTGGAAGGCTCCCAGGGTCTTCATATGAGTGCCGAAGATGTCTACAAGGCTTTGCTGGAGGCAGAAGAGGATGTAGGCCTTGCTACGGTCTATCGGGTATTAACCCAGTTTGAAGGCGCTGGCCTGGTGGTGCGCCACAACTTCGACAGCGGCCACTCCGTGTTTGAGCTGGCTCGTGGAGAACACCATGACCACATGGTGTGCGTGGAAAGCGGAGAGATCATCGAGTTTATTGATGAAGAAATTGAACGTCGGCAGAAAGAGATTGCCGACCAGCATGGCTATGAAATTGTGGATCACAATCTTGTGCTTTATGTAAAGCCTAAGGAGAAGTCCTGATTCTGACCCGGTGTCATAAACCACAAAACGGTTTTGATACGGAGCGTTTCCAATCATTTGTGCAAAATTTTATGAAACCGGCGGTCTGCCGGTTTTTTTTGCCACATAAAGGAGTATTCATGATGAATGATAATGCCAATCGATCTTTCAAAGACCAGTAAAAAACGGGCCACAATGACTGATGCCACTGCGACCCGGTTCCCACTCACTTCATCAGAGTTTTAACTCTACACTTTATCGTTAGTCTGTCGTCGGCTATTACTCCTGTTCTTCCCACTTCAGGCTGCGCTCAACAGCCTTCTTCCAGCCTTTATACAGGTCTGCACGCTGTTCTTCTTCCATGACAGGCGCATAAGTGCGGTCAACAGACACCTTGTCTTTCAGTTCGTCAGTACTTTCCCAGAAGCCAACTGCCAAACCAGCCAGATAAGCAGAGCCGGCTGCTGTGGATTCAGTGACGGTTGGACGAACCACTTCTGTCTTCAGAATGTCAGCCTGGAACTGCATCAGGAAGTTGTTGGCAACCGCACCACCGTCAACACGCAGCTGCTTCATTTCGATACCAGAATCCTGTTGCATCGCTTCCAGCAGGTCACGGGACTGATAAGCAATCGATTCAAGCGTTGCACGCACAATATGGTTGCGGTTGGAACCACGGGTCAGGCCGAAAATGGAACCACGGGCATAAGGATCCCAGTAAGGCGCACCCAGACCGACAAAAGCAGGTACCACATAAACGCCGTTAGTGTCTTTTACCTTGCTGGCAAAGTATTCAGTATCAGACGCATCACGTACCAGACCCAGCTCGTCACGCAGCCACTGAACAGAAGCGCCGCCCATAAATACAGAACCTTCCAGGGCGTACTGAACTTTGCCATCAAGGCCGAAAGCAATGGTGGTCAGCAGACCATTTTCAGATTTAACCGGCTCCTCACCAGTGTTCATCAGCAGGAAGCAACCAGTGCCGTATGTGTTCTTGGCCATACCCTTTTCATGACACATCTGACCGAACAGGGCTGCCTGCTGATCACCAGCCATACCGGCAACAGGAATACGGGTACCGCCTTTACCGCCGATGTTGGTCTGTCCGTACACTTCAGAGCTGGACTTCACTTCCGGCAGCATACTGCGGGGAATACCCAGAGCGTCCAGCATGGTTTCGTCCCAGTCCAGCTTGTTAATATCAAACAGCATGGTACGGGAAGCATTGGAGTAATCGGTGACATGCGCACGACCATTGGTCAGCTTCCAGGTCAGCCAGGTGTCAATAGTACCGAACAGCAGATCACCTTTCTCGGCACTTTCGCGAGCGCCTTCCACATTATCCAGAATCCACTTGATCTTGGTGCCGGAGAAGTAAGCATCCAGTACCAGGCCAGTGGTTTCACGAATATGACTTTCCAGACCCGCTTTCTTCAGTTGTTCACAGATATCTGTCGTACGACGGCACTGCCATACAATCGCGTTATAAACCGGACGCCCCGTGTTCTTGTCCCAGACGACGGTTGTCTCACGCTGGTTGGTGATGCCCAGAGCAGCCACTTCATCAGAAGGGATACCCGTTTTAGCCAGCACTTCTGTCAGAACCGAGCTTTGAGTCGCCCAGATTTCCATCGGGTCGTGCTCAACCCAGCCTGGCTGAGGGTAGTACTGAGTAAATTCGCGCTGGGAAGACCCTACAATATCACCATCGTGGTTGAAAATGATGGCGCGGGAGCTGGTTGTACCCTGATCCAGAGAAACAACGTATTTTTTTTCATTGGTCATAATCTTAATTCCTTATTGTTCAGCCCTGAATAATCAAACTTCGGGCTAATCAGGGAGCGCGCCACATTCAACACACTGTTATTCAGGGGTTGAGAAAGGCAGCGCTCATTTTATTTATTGATTCAGGCTGTCTTGATTTCACAGCCCGGCGTTGCACACTCAACCGGCTCAACCTGTTTACCCAGCAGGTTGATGTAGGTCCATGCACCGGCCATTGCGCCAGCGATTGGAGCAACAATTGGAACCCAGAAGTAAGGGTTAGAACGAGCGCCGGTCAGAGCCACCTCGCCCCAGCCAGCCAAAAAGGCAAACAGCTTGGGACCAAAGTCACGGGCAGGGTTCATGGCGAAACCGGTCAGAGGGCCGAAAGAAGCGCCAATAACAGCAATCAAAAGACCAATCAGCAGGGCAGACAGGGCGCCGTTGACAGCACCGTTGTTATCATCACCAATAGCCAGAATGCCAGCCATCAATACGGCAGTAATCATGAACTCAACTGCAAATGCCTGCATATTGCTCAGGGAAGCGTGAGCGTAAGTAGAGAATATACCAGCCGTTGCCAGACTTTCTTCAGAGCCACGAATAATACCGTTAGCCAGTTCATAGTCTGCAAACAGGCTGCTATAGAGGAAATAAACCAGAGCAGCGGAACAGAACGCACCCAGTACCTGGGCCAGAATATAAGGCAGAACTTTATGCTTCTCAAAGCCTTTGAATGCGGTCAAAGCGAGAGTAACAGCAGGGTTAAGATGAGCGCCGGAAACGCCACCGGTCACATAAATGGCAATGGCAACCCCCAGACCCCAGACAATGGATACTTCCCACTGACCAAAATCAACGCCAGCCAGAACCAGTGCGGCCACACAACCAACACCAAAGAAAATCAGAAGCCCTGCACCAATAAATTCGGCAAGGCATTCTCCTAACAGTGATTTACGCATAATAATAAGTTCCACCCATCCAGGTTATGACATTGGTTAATTCAGACCTGTCTTCTAATAAATTCAAAGTGGTCTTAATACGGGGTGTATTTTTACAAACAGCAACAAACCTTATCAATACTTCAAAATTGATCTAAATCAATCAATGTTCAGGAAATGTGCGCTTTTTCGGAAATCACTCACAAAAAAGGGCATTAAAATAACATTATTTACCAATCGAATGAGCTCTCGTTGATAGAAAGTTCTTATTTTTTCATAAAAAAACTTCAAACATTAACAATGTAATCATTAGTGCATCCAATAGAACATCAAACGAACAAGTACGAACATTGATCCAGATCATTTTTTAATTTCAGTTGCTTATTTATAGTGCGCACCAACGATCATAAACGAACATTAAAAGACACCTCACCGTTAAACGTTATCGAAAGAGTACCGAATGAGACAAATAGAGACCGATGTCGTAATTATTGGCGGTGGCGCAACAGGCGCTGGAGTCTTGCGAGACTGCGCACAGCGTGGTATGCGTGCCATTCTGGTAGAAAAGGACGATATTGCGAATGGTACAACAGGTCGCAACCACGGTTTGCTTCATTCAGGTGCTCGCTATGCCGTAACAGACCAGCACTCAGCGGTTGAATGCATCAAAGAAAACCAGATCCTGAGAAAGATCGCCGGTCACTGCATTGAAGAAACCGACGGTCTGTTTATTACTCTGCCGGAAGACGAACTCTCTTTTCAGGACAAATTCATCAACTCATGTCATACCGCTGGCATCCGTGCAGAAGCCCTGACACCAAAAGAAGCCCTGCGTATAGAACCTAACGTCAACCCACAACTGCTGGGTGCGGTACGGGTTCCGGATGGCACCATTGACCCTTTTCGCCTGACGGCCTCTAACATTCTGGATGCTGAAGAACACGGCGGTCGCCTGATGAATTACACCAGGGTAACGGGTCTTATTATTGAAAATGGTCGTGTATGTGGTGTCCACTGCATGAATATTAAAACCGGCGAACTCATTGATATCCGAGCCCTGCAGGTAGTAAATGCTGCGGGTATCTGGGGACAGCAGATTACCGAATACGCAGACCTGTCCATTCGAATGTTCCCCGCTAAAGGCTCTCTGCTGATTGTTGATTATCGCATTAACAGCATGGTGATTAACCGTTGTCGTAAACCAGCGGATGCCGACATTCTGGTTCCGGGCGACACCATTTCCCTGATTGGTACCACATCAGAAAAAATTCCTTACAGCGATATCGAAAATATCCGCGTCACTCCAAACGAAGTCGAAACCCTTCTGGCAGAAGGTGAGAAGCTTTGCCCGATTATGGCGAAAACCCGTGTATTGCGTGCTTATTGCGGTGTCCGCCCGCTGGTGTCTCTGGGTGACGATCCATCCGGTCGAAACATCAGCCGCGGGATTGTTCTGGTTAATCACGGTGAAGCCGACGCTCTACCCGGTCTGATCACCATCACCGGCGGTAAGTTGATGACCTATCGCCTGATGGCAGAAATGGCCACCGACGCTGTGGCAAAAAATCTTGGTATCACCAAACGCTGCGAAACCGCAGAAACCCCACTGCCCGGAGCCAAAGGAAAAGATGCAGATGTGCATGCACCCCAGGTGTCTATCCCGGTTTCCGGTTCTGCGAAATACCGTCACGGTGAACGAGCCGCTAAATTCCTGTCTGACGATAAAAAGCAGAACGCCATTATCTGCGAGTGTGAAATGGTGACCCGCGGTGAAATTGAATACGCCGTTAACAATCTGAACGCGAAAGATCTGGTAGACCTTCGTCGTCGAACCCGTATTGGTATGGGTCCCTGCCAGGGCGAGATGTGTTCCTGTCGTGCGGCAGGCATCGTCAGCGAAATGACACACGCTGACAACTCAGAAAATGCTCTGGACAGTATTGGAGAGTTTCTGCAGGAACGCTGGAAAGGTGTTCGACCCATTCTCTGGGGTGATGCCATGCGTGAAGCTGACTTCAGCTATTGGGTATACGACAATCTTCTGGGTTATAACCAGCTGCAATCCCTTCCAACCCCTGTCTCAGAACAAAACGACCACGTCGCTGTGGAGGCCGTATGAAATACAACAGCATTATTATTGGCGGCGGCCTCGCCGGGCTGACCAGCGCTATCCGCTGTGCCGAAGCGGGTCTGAAAACAGCCCTCATCAGCGCCGGTGACAGCGCCCTGACCTTCGCTTCCGGTTCAATTGATGTTCTGGGTATTCGTCAAAATAACTCACTGGTGCAATACCCATTTGAAGAGATCAGTCATCTGCCATCAGACCATCCCTACCGGAAGCTGGGTGCTGCTCAGGTTAAACAGAGCCTGCACTTTTTTACTGAGCAAATGGCTAAAGCCGGTATCCAGATGTCCAGCCATGGACAACAAAACCACAGTCGCTTAACCGCTCTGGGTGCCATTCGTCCGGCCTGGCTGAGCCAGCCGGGTACTAAAGCACTGTCTATTGCAGCGCCAGCGGCAGGTCTGCGTCGTGTCGCCATTATTAACATTGCAGGCTTCCGCGATTTTCAGCCAGCACTGGTGGCGGCAGGTATGAAAAAGCATCCTGAATTTACCGGTGTTGAATTTACCGTGGCAGACATTAGTGCCGAAACCATCAAAATTGATGCCAGAAATGCCTACGAACTGCGTTCTCTGGAAATGGCTCGCCTGCTTAAGCGTGATCTGTTCAGCCAGCCAAAAGGCCTGACTATTTTTGCGTCAGCAATCCAGAAAGCAGCGGGCAACGCTGACCTGGTGGTTCTGCCATCGGTACTGGCGGTTGAAAACGGCAACGAACTGATCAGCCAGCTTGAAGCTCATACCGGACTGCCTGTCTGCGAGCTTGCCACCCTGCCCCCTTCCCTGCCGGGCATGCGAATGGCGAGCGCCCTGAGGCAGCGTTATCGTGAACTCGGAGGCTTGCTGCTGGAGGGCGATGAAGTTCTGTCGGGTTATTTTGACAACAATCAGCTGCGTTCAATCAAAACACGACTAAACCCTTCTATGCCGCTGGAGGCTGATCATTTTGTTCTGGCAACCGGCAGCTTTTTCAGCCGTGGTCTCGACAGCAATCCGTCCAGCCTGACCGATAAAACGTTCAACCTGGATGTCGTGGAAACCGGTCAGCGTGAACAATGGTCAAACGAACGGTTCCTCAATGGCAGTCAACATGGGTTCAGTTACTTTGGTATTGAAACCAGCGAACGGTTCAATCCTTATCAGAACGGCAACGCAATCACTAACCTGTACTGCGCCGGTGGTGTACTGGGCGGTTTCAACCCGGTAGCCGAAGCCAGCGCCGGTGGTGTTGCCATCAGTACGGGATGGTTTGCCGCGAACCAGATTATTGCGCATAGAAGCGACTCATCCGGGACAGCGAAGTAAGAGGCAGTTATGTTAAATCTTATTAATACCAGTTTTGACAACTGCATCAAGTGTACTGCGTGTACCACCCGTTGCCCGGTGGCAGAAGCTAATCCCGATTATCCGGGTCCAAAACAGGCGGGGCCGGATGGTGAGCGACTGCGAATCAAAAACCCGGAACTGTACGACGAAGCCCTGAAGCACTGCACTAATTGCAAGCGCTGCGAGGTGGCCTGCCCTTCCGGTGTTCACGTCGGTACCGTTATTCAGCTGGCAAAAGCAAAGCATGGTGGTTTTAAGAAAGGGCCGAGGGAGTTCATGCTGAGTCACACCGACCTGATGGGCAGCCTGTCTTCACCGGCAGCGCCCATCGTCAATACGGTGACAAAACTGAAGCCGGTGAAAAAACTGCTGGATAAAACCCTGGGAATTGACGAACGTCGTACACTGCCAAAGTACACAGGTCAGACTTTCCGCAGCTGGTTTAATAAACAATCTGGCACTCAGGAACAATTCAAACGGAAAATCAGCTTCTTCCATGGCTGCTTTACCAACTACAACGACCCAACCGTGGGTAAGCATCTGGTCAGCGTTCTCAACGCCATGAACATTGGCGTCAGCCTGATGAAAAAAGAGAAATGCTGTGGTGTGCCTTTGATCGCCAACGGCTTCTTTGACAAGGCTCGTAAAAACGCTGAGCTGAATATGAACCAGTTCGCCCGGTCACTCACAGAAACCGAATGTGTGATTGCCACCGAGCCAAGCTGCACCATGACACTGCGGGATGAATATCCGGAAGTGCTGGATGTCGATAACAGCGATGTGAAAGACCGGATTTTCTTTGCCGCAGCCTTTATCGCCCGTGAGTTTGCCCGGGGCAATCAACCGGATATGAAGCCTTTGAAGCTGCGCGTGGCGTATCACAGCCCATGTCACCTGATTAAAGCCGGTGGTGTGATTCATACCATGGAACTGCTGAGCAGCATTCCGGGGCTGGAAGTGATTATGCTGGACCAGAAGTGCTGCGGAATGTCCGGCACCTATGGCTTCAAGAAAGAGAACTACAACACTTCCCAAAGCATTGGTCAGGGTATTTTTGACCAGATTGAAGCACTGGGCGTGGATTATGTCGTTACCGACTGTGAGTCCTGCAAAATGCAGGTTGAAATGAATACAGGTCACACCGTTTTACATCCATTGACGCTTTTGGCTCAATCTTTGACCTGAGCCAAACAAAAGGATCAATGGTGACAGTATGATCCTGAAGCGGGCTTTCAAAAGCAGTATTAGAAACCCGCTTTTTTTATGCTTTCAGGTCTGCTGACCTTTTATGTTTATTATTTCTGCCATTGACCATGTATTAAATGCTTATGGATGCCGAGAAAACCAACCGACCTTCTACCCAACTGCCACAAAGCCGCCGTCATGAAATGATCATTAACCTGATAAAGCAGGAAGGCTTTGTTACCACGGAAGGATTGGTTCAGCATTTCAGCGTGACGCCACAAACCATACGACGGGATTTGAATGAGCTGGACCGGCTCGGACAAATCAGTCGTCACCATGGCGGCGCCGGACTGACCAACAGCAGCACTGAAAACACTCAGTACAGCGAACGAAAGAAGCAGCTGAGTTCAGAAAAAGACCGCATTGCCAGCGAGCTGGTTAAACGCATTCCTGACGGTTCTTCGCTTTTTATTGATATTGGCACTTCCACTGAATCCGTCGCCCGAGCGCTTCTGAACCACAACCACCTGAAAGTTGTCACCAATAATTTGCACGTCGCCTCTATTCTTCTGGCTCGGGATGATTTCACGGTCATCATTGCCGGTGGCGAAGTCCGTAATCGCGATGGTGGCATTATGGGAGAGGCCACCCGGGATTTTATCAGTCAGTTCCGCATGGACTTTGCCATCACCGGCATCAGCGGCATTGACCTGGACGGTACATTACTGGATTTTGACTACCACGAAGTACGTGTTGCTCAGGCGATGATGGAAAATGCCCAGAAAACCTTTACCATCGCAGACCACAGCAAGTTTGGTCGCACTGCCATGATCCGGCTGGGGCATGTAGAAGACATTGATACACTGTTTACCGATGTGCAGCCACCTGCTCCACTGATGGATCAGCTGAAACAGGGGCAGACAGAAGTGGTTGTGTGTTAAAAATCATTATTCCTACGCGAAGACCGACTTTTTTGACTTTTTCAACCAGAGCTATCGAGGTACGGGTTTTGCCGGTTCCGGTGGCCATAACCAGCAGTGATTTGCGCTGATTATGAGTCTCGAAGGTGGTGGCAATGTTCTTTAGTGCCGCTTCCTGGTAGTAACGCCCGGCAATCTCTTTGTTGACCAGAGCGCTTTCGATGGATAAACGCCCTGAGCGTCGATCGATCAGGTGTTGTAATTCTAAGAGTGCTTTCGTACGGCTTTTTCAGCCACTTATCAATGCGGTACATTTCCCGCACGGTTCTCTCAAGTGCGTAGCGGGCAAAAAAACAGGCGCCTCTTGGGTTTAACCGGATCTGGCTTTCTGCTTGCTGGGCAAGTTCCTGCAGCTCACCCCACTGGTCAGCAACAACATCCAAGAAAGAAAAGTTCGACATCCCCGGCTCCGGAATACAAAAGCATTTATTCCGTACATTTGTACCATTGCGAGGCCGGGGTAAAAAGTCGGGGTTTCCCCTTCATGTGAAGAGGAAGGGTCAGGATTTTGCAAAAGATTTTATGATGCCAATATCGCCAGCCTGAATCAGGTCACCGAAATTTTTTAGCTTTTTCTCCACCAGTTTCCAGGCAAGGTTAAAGTCGCTGCTCTTTTTGAGCGGTTTTTTAACCGGGATCAAAATTTCTTCAGGTAGGGCTCCAAAATCCTTCAGGGTGTCCAGTTTGCTGGCCCACCTGTTCCCGTGCTCAATGATCGCCTGAGGTTTGTTCTGGTTAAAGAACAAAGGCTGCACCGCCCGGTACCTGGCCTCTTTTTTCTGGACTAAAGGCATTGTGACTCTGTAAGCATCAGTACCCAGGGTTCGCTTTTTAAATTTATGCTCCAGGTTTATTTCTCGCAGCATCTGACCAATCTTACGCTGTAGCTCGCCCTCATAGTCAGGAGCTTTAGCAAAATCGTGCATGACAAAACGACCAAAAAGACCATCTTCAACCTGGTCGAATGTATTAACCATTTTAACTCGCTCGTCACTGAACCTCAGAATGGTTTCCAGAGGCCTTACCAGGCTGTCAAAAGCTACCTGTGCCGTTATTTGAGCATCTCTTATTGCTTGTACGTAATAGCCTAACTCTTCTTCCAGCCCCTTTATGGCGCTCAGGTACACATTTCGTTCCAGATGGTTAAAAAAGTGTGTTAATCGGGTGGTTTTACTGGTTTCAAGCCTGAAAGCAAATATATTTTTCTGGGGAATAGCCAGCACTACCCCTACATTCGCAAACTCTCCTGTTTCGGGGTAGGGCATGAACTGTACTATGGCGTACCGGCAAGCGTACTTATTCATTTCATGCTCCAAAAGTCATTGTTCTTATACTCTTCAAGTATGGCTAAAAGGGCGGCAGAGTCTAGCTCAAAGGGGCGTGTCTCCTCAAGATCGCGCCAGGGCCAGACCTCCTTAATAACATCAACAGCAGGCTGAAATTCTGATATTGCCTGCGCTATCTTATCGCGATACTCGGCAATATGTGCCAAATCAGTAAAAATCCTGTGCTTTGCCTCAGAAAATATATGGTGCTCGAAGAATGATTCTTCGGTGACTTCGGAATCAAACGCAAGATTGTGATCAATTACCGCAAGCTTTTCTTCATTAGAGACCCAAAGCAGATTAGGGTTCCCATAATTTCTGTCACCATTTTTTACCCACCAGTCAAATACAAGCAAGTCGCTTTGCAACTCAGCTGACACTTTGTGAGCAATTAAGTTCGGCTGCAACCACTCAGCATGCTTCACTTCTCGTGAGGCAAAGCAGACGCCACTACCAATTTTTTTCATTGAGTCCGGTAGGTACTGATGCAAACACTCATCGATTTCAGCCAGGCAGAAATCTGCTATTGGCAGCCCAAAGGCCTGGGCAAGCTTGCCACAGATCCATTCCCGAGCCTGATCATCCCTGCCCACATTATGACCCTTGACGTAGTAATACTGCTGATCAGCTCCAAGGCAGCGGAAAACACCGCTGTAACCCTGCTTTAGTTCTGTGAGTACTTCTTCTATCTGAACAAGAGGTTCCAACAGGTTTAACTCCTCATCCCTGCTAAAGCAGCGTTTAAAACACTCGTTTTTATAATACTCGTCCGCTTTTGTAAAATGAGTTTGTCTGAGCATTTCTACTACGGAGTGGGCTTTCCATCTAATGTATTACATATGAAATACCTTTTACAGGGGGAATTATCTCCCACCAAAACTGATACAAAAATCCTCCCAGCCTTCCCAAACGGCATGCTTTAACGCTTTGTGTATCTGGCTTACAGCTGTTCCCTGAGGCATATCCCGAAATTCAAATACTGTTGTGATGCGGTTAACTTCATCATCACTATCGACACGAACACTCTTTCTGTGTGTGGTCAGGTCTTTTGCCATACTGCGTAAACGTTCTTTGCAATCGGGTTCGCCTTCGTAAGGAGTCAGCTCGATATTTACCATCATGACATTTTGCCCTTCCGGAATGACTGAAAGAGTGAACGATAGACCAATGGATACTGTGCGTACATTACTGGAACCGCTTAAAAAAGAGGTTCTGGCTGAGTTTATAGAACAACAGGTTGATAACGGAACATTGTCCCTGAAGGACATTCGTCGTTTTGTCGCCCTGCATCTCAGGAAAACCTCCGATCAGCAAGATATAAAGCCCGAAATTCACTTTCAGCTGTACATCAACAGCATTGTGAACCATCAAACAGACGGCGTTGTCAGCATGCTGGAGTCATTCTGGCAAGATGAACAGTACCGGCAGGGTCTTGATTTTCTGATGACGTTAACACGGATGTTCATTAAGGACTGGCAAGAGCCTGAGGATGAATACTGGTTCAATCGGCACTGGGAAGACCCGCCTAAAGAGGTTGAGGACTATTCAACCTTTGTTATGTTTATGGACCAATATCTGGCGAAAGCGGTTTTAATGGCTGAGCTAAAAGAGCCGGAAATCGACAAATTGTGCGCAGAAATAGAAAACCTTGCCAGCCCGGCTGATGCCTGTGGTGGTGAGGCTGAAGACTATCTGGGTGATGAGGGATACCGGCTGGATCACACTTTACGGGTACTGGAGGACTACTGGACGTTTGAATCAGAGAATGTTGAGTTTCTTATCCCGACCTACCTCGAGATTTATGACCGCTGGGGACAGCATCAGGATTACCTTGATCTGGCAAATCGTTTCGGATTCCACAAAGAATACCTGCTGAACCTGGTAAAACAGGGAAAAGTTGCTCAGGTCATGGAGCAATACCCAGAGTACCTGGACAACCTTGATGACTGCCTTACTCTGATTCAGTCTCTGTTTGAGCACCACCGGACAGAGGCTTTACAAGTGGCTGAGTTTGCCCTGAAAAAACCAGCCCTTGATCGTTACCGAACCGGGCATTGCTATAAATGGCTGTCAGAGCATTTAAACCCTGATGATACCAGCGAAGAAAAACCTTTTTTTGAAGCGACAGATCTGGCCATGCAGGCATCCCCGAACCTATCACTGTTTAAACGCAGGGAAAAGCATACTGCTTCTGAGCTATGGCCTGATATTCGTTCTCGTTATCTGGGTCATTGCCAGTCTGGTTATAACTGTGAGGACGTCATGATTTACGCAGGCGAATATGACATGGCCTGTGGCAGTCTGGAAAAGCGAGGGTTCTGGTTTGATCGCATTGAACAGAGCTCAATGGATATGCTTGAAACTCTGAAGCGGGAAAGGCCAGAGTGGGTAAAAGCCTTTGCCAAACAACAAGCTGAGGACGCTATTGGCATAACCAGGGTCGATGCCTATCCGGGTGCTGTCGATATACTCAAGCATGTTAAGGAACTCTGCCTCTTACAGAACCAGAGCGAAGAGTGGCAAACCTACCTTCAGCATTTAATGGTTGTGCATAAACGGAAACGCAAGCTGATCCCGTTATTGGAGCAGCTTGTATAGGTCATGGTGAACTGCACGCGAAGACCGACTTTTAACTAAATGGACAAGAATTTAAACTTTGCGGTCGTCCAGTAAGTTATTGATTCCTCAGCTCGCCTGCCATAGTCATACATCTTTTTTTCAGGCTGCTATCAAGTTCTCAAACTGGGTAGCAGGTTTGCTCGCCTGTACATTAAGAAATACGCCCACATTGTAAGCAAGCAGCTTGCGAGCCATCCTTGCAGTCATGTGCAACATGTTACGACAGCCGCTATATTCCATATCGAAATAATGCGCTAACTGCCCGATGACCGTTTCAACCCTGCGCCTTACTCTCATGATCAGTCGTACAAACTGTTTAGGACGCTTGTCTTTCATGTTTTTCTTAAAAGGTGTCTGCGGTTCAAAACCACGGTTGCGTATGGGGTCAGGGAAAAGCTTTTTGAACAAATCATCGACCAGACAATAAACATTGATGATAAACTCTTCTTCAGGCATGGCTGTCACCGGACTTTTGCCAATCTGCAAATACTCAGATTTTGGTGTAGTCATGCCTCATCAAAAGTCAAAAAAGTCGGTCTTCGCGTTATTCTTTTATTGAACTCTCCAGCAAGGTCCTGGCTGCCAGCAGCTCGTCCATCTCTTTTCTGGCCTGCAAATAGTGTTCGTACTTCTGAACAGTCTCATCGACTACCCCATGATCGACGTCTAGCTGGTTCACTGTTTCAACCATGTTTCTGAGACGCTCTAATGCCTTTATGGGTGCCTCTGTTCCATCATCAGGCGTACCGTTGATGTGGCAATAAGCTGCAAAAGCCTCAGTTTTCCTGTCCTTAAGTTTTTTTGAGGACACTTCTATCGAACTATTCACTGCGGATAGGCGACAGTCTTTCACAGCAATCCGGGCCTGCCTGAAGCTTCTTGTTTTAAGTAGCTCTTTTATATAAACCCCGATCTGCTTCATGGTTTTTATTTTGCCGAATTTTTTAAGGGCTCCGCTGGCGGTTTTTGAATCGACATTATCGAAAAGACCGAAATGACGGTTTCCATCTCTGCCAACAACTACCTTTCTGGCGCTGAACGTTCCCTCAAGCTCATCGCTAAAACCTGAGTTACCGGATTCGCTCCACAGATCCCGGCAAATATCTTCCTGCCTGATTGATTGCATCATACCCAATTCCCCCATAAGTACTGTCTCTGCTACTGCCAATGAGTAAAACACTGACGGGGGGTGGCAATCACTAACCAGCCTGTTATTTATTCTGACAAGGAACCTGCCGGAAAGTATGCACACCTGCCAGCACACGGGTCACTGCGGTTATCACACACAGTATGGTGAACACCATGGCAATCTGGGGGAAATAACCCGGCAGCAGGCACATGGCAATAAAGAAAAGGATGGTTTCGGTGCCTTCCGCCAGCCCACCCAGATAATACATGGATTTATTCCGGTAAACCGGGTTATCAATATTCTGCTTGGCAGCAATGGCGGCAAATGCCAGAAAACTACTGCCCGTTGCCATAAAACCGAACAATAACATGCAGGCCATTAACGCATTGGTATCCGGTGAAGCCAGCGCAAAACCAGCGATAATGGCCGCATAAAATATAAAGTCCAGCACAATGTCCAGAAAGCCACCCACATCGGTTGTTCCCTGTATGCGTGCCAGCGAACCATCCAGCCCGTCCATCGTCCGGTTTATGCAAATAAACAGCAGTGCCAGCATATAACTGTGAACAGCCAGGGCAGGCAGAGCCAGAAGGCCAATAAAAAAGCCTGACACCGTTATCTGGTTGGGCGTAACACCAAAGGTATTCAGCCTTGTGGCAACAATGTGTAACGCAGGTCTGACCAGCGCAGAACTCCAGCGATCTAGCATATCTCTAACTGTGCCTCTAAAAACGTATCGTTTAATTGTTTAAACGCAAAACCCTGTTTCTGTCAGCAACATCGTCTTCATCGTGGGTGACAAGAATAGCGGGTATGTTGCGTCGGGCAACGGTAGTAAAAACCAGTGTCCGGAAATGCTCCCGGGTCTCACGGTCGAGTTTCGAAAAGGGTTCGTCCAGCAATAACGCCCGGGGTTTTGCCGCCAGTGTCCGCATCAGGCTGACTCTGGCCGCCTGACCGCCAGACAACTGTCGTGGATAAAAGTCAGCACAATGTTCCAGCCCAATGTCGGCAAGTGACGTCAGGGTCTGCTGCCGCTTTTCAGCCAGACTGCCTGCGGAAGCCGCAAACATCAAATTTTCCACTACCGTCATATGAGGAAACAGCAGAGGATCCTGAAACAGAATGCCCACCCTTCTGTTTTCCACAGGTTCAGCTCGCAGAGACTGGTTGTTCAGCAATACATCGCCACTGGCATCAAACTGCTCACCCAGTGTTCCGGCAACAAACGACAGCAGGGTCGATTTTCCACAGCCGCTGGGTCCCATCAGGCTGAAGACCTCGCCAGCAGACACCGTCAGGCAGACTGGTTCAAACAGCTTCCGGTTGTCCAGACCAATAACGACCTGCTTCAGTTCAAGGTTCATACCTGATCATCCCTGCCATTGTTTTTTACGGTTAATGAAACGGGCAAACAGAAAGCCAAGCAGTGGCAATAGCGCCTGAGCCAACCCATAAATGGCAGCCAGACGACGGTCATAACCGGCACCAACAGCAACCGCTTCTGTTGTAACAGTCAAAACACGACCACCCCCTAATAATAACGTGGGTAGATATTGAACGACACTGACAGAAAAGCCTACGGCCCATGCGGAAATAATCGCTGGTTTCAGCATCGGCCACTTCACCTGCCACCAGGCACGCGACCGGGACACACCAAATGTCAGGGCAACCGTCTGATAGCGATCATCAAACGTCCTGAAAGCACCATGCAAGCCCAGATAAACATAGGGAAAGACCATCAACAGGTGCCCAAAGCTGACCAGAAGAAAAGGGTAATGGTAAATGCCTGCCCCAAACAGCGATTCACCTGCCGCAGGCAAACCGGCAAACAGCGTCATCTGTGGAATCAAAAGGGCGATACAGGGCAGCATCAGGGGCCAGAAGCGTCCTCGATGGTTTTGATATTCCAGCGTCACCAGACTGGCGACTACCGCCGTAAGACTGCTGACCAGTCCCAGTTTCAGGGCCAGCAGCAACGGATCAGCCAGCATAGCGAAATGATGTTGCCAGTATTGCAACGTAGTGACAGAAGGCAAAATATCGGGAAAACGCCATCGCCCTGCAAACGACCAGATCAACAAAACACTGTTTGCTCCAATCGATAACAGTGCAAGAACCGGCAGGGTTGAAAACGCCAGCCAGAGTACCGGGTGCCGAACCTGCTTGCGCCCATTGAGCCACACCCGGTGTGCAACAGGTGCCAGCAGGCGTTCAACCATTGCCCAGAAAAACAAACCGCCCAGCGTTACCAGCAGCAGTAATATCGCACCAGCACTGGCTAACAGTCGAAAGTTCAGGTCAGGATTCTGGAACCAGCGCAATACCAGTACAGCCAGTGGTGCCGGTAACTGGGGACCGATAATCAGGGTGGCATCGACAACGGTCACGCCGTAAACCAGCACTGCATATAAAGGCAGTTTTAATTGCTTATACAGTTGTGGCACCAGCACTTTCCACCACGCCTGAATCCGGTCATACCCCAGGCTTTGCGCCATCATCAGCTGTCTTTGAGGCTGTAACTGCTGAAGAATACCCACGCACATTAGCAGCAGAAAAGGCACGCTTTTAATCAGCAGCATCAGAATCAGTGAAAATCCCTGCGGGTCATTCACCGTTAGCCACAGTGGCGGTTCACTCCAGCCCGTGAAAGGAACCATGACCCTGACCAGCCAGCCGCTGGGAGCAATCAGAAAGCCCAGACCAATGGCAAAAGCCACATGCGGCAACGCCAGTGCTGGCGCAATGTACAACGTAACCCAGTTCCAGAAGCGCCCGCCCCACAGCAGGCTTATGAGGGTGAGAGTAATCACCAGTGCCAGAAACGTAGCCGTCAGCCCGGTAAACAGGCTCAGCCAGACCGATTGTGACAACCCGGGCCAGCCAAACAGCTGTTGCCACACCTGGTGTAACATTGTCGTTGAAAAGGCGTCAAAGCCCAGTGCCGGATAATAACCCATTGCGGGCAGAACAAGACCGGCAACACCCGCAAACAGAGGCACCAGACAGCACAGCACTACCATAAACGTGCCTGCTTTTAATACTGCCTGAACTGAAAAAACAGATCGGTTAACGTCTGACATCACTGGTACCCATACCGTTTTAGCCAGCCATCCACCAGTGCGCCATGCCAGCTGAAATGCGGCTCGGGAATGGCATCAAACCGTGCCGTTGCTTCAGGGCTGACATCCAGCAATGACGATTGCAGAACCGGTGGATCACCCCATACCGCCAAATCAGCCTTGCGTTGCTGAGCCTGTGGCGACATCAGAAAGTTAATGACCACCTGTGCGCCCTCTTTTGCGCTGCTGTTATAGGGAATGGCGAGAAAATGGATATTGGTCAACGCCCCCTGTTGAAAAGCGTGACTGGAAACGGAATGGACAAGACTGCCACGATTCACTGCCGCAGCGGCTTCAGCCGGGTTAAAACTGATCGCCATGTGCAATTCCCGGTCATCCAGTAACTGCATCATGTGCTGGTCACTCTGGGGAAAACGACGACCGCTGTACCAGCCTACTTTGTGCAACTGGTCAAGATAGTGCCACAGAGGTTCAGTGACTTTATCAAAATCAATGGTATCAACAGGCTTCTGCAATACCTGAGCGTCTTCCACCAGCTCAGACAACAGTTGCTTAAGGAAAGTGACGCCATGAAACTGCGGGGGTTGTGGATAGCTGATTCTACCAGGGTGCTTTCTGGCATAGTGCAGCAGTTCGCTGGCAGATGCTGGCACCCGGGGTGTGACCGCCCTGTCGAACATCATCACCATCTGCCCTACGCCCCAGGGCGCTTCGAGCCCGTCAACCGGCGTGGCAAAATCAATATCAACAGGAAGTCGTTTATCGACGAGTGAATAATTAGGTAGCTGATCGGTAAATGGGCCATACAGAAGTTCAGCACGCTTCAGGGCGGCAAAATTCTCACCATTCACCCAGAGCAGGTCTACCCGACCCTGAGAATGCCTCTCTGCACTTTTCTCTGACAGAATGAGCGTGACCGCTTCGCTGATGTCGCCTACTTTGACATGCACCAGATTAACATTGTTTAGTCGTTTAATTTCCCGGGCTGCCCATTGGATATAGTCGTTTATTTGGGGATGCCCACCCCAGCCATAGAAATAGACCGTCTGTTCTTTTGCCTGCTTTTCAACCTGCGTCCAGGTTGCTGCCCAGACCGGCACCATAAACAATGGCAACACCATCATTAGCAGCTTCAGCGCCAGTGGTTTCAGCGTCAGCAGCTTCCTGATGCTTCTTACTATTAAAATACGGTTAATCAACAAACTATCCTTAAACGCAAAGGCCCGGTTATTTCAAACTCCCGGGGATCACTGGCGCTCTATAATACGGATAATTGTGAGATTATTCAGCCATTACCCTTCTATTCTCAAACCCGGTTTCTTACCTGCCCCGGCAAATTTGAACAGTTTTGACTGGGAACTCTTTCCATCAGAACAGGTCAAAGAGTCGCATATACATACAGGATATTCGTATTATGGGACTTACAATGTCACGCCCGGTATCAGGCAACGAAGCCAATCAGCCTCTGGATTTAACGGATTTAGGTGAATGTTCTATTTGCCTGGACCCTCTTGAGGGCAAAGGTAAATTTAAATCACGAACCGTTAGTTTAACTCCGTGCGAACATTATTATCACAGTGAATGCCTGACAAAAAATATGGCACATAACCATCTCTGCCCCAACTGCCGTTCCGAGATCAATCCCGAAAATGTTGTACCACTCTCCATAAGTTTTCACGAAGCGGCCGAAAAAGGATCAATGCCTGCGGTTAAGTTGTTCATTAATAAAGTTTCTGTTGATGTTGATGCACTTAACAAGCAAGGTGAAACGGCACTGATGCTGGCTGCCAGAAAAGGAAATCTGGATATTGTTAAAACCCTGATTAACCACGGCGCCGACCTTTCCATCTGCACCAAAAACAATAAAACCGCTTTTGACATGGCTCAAAGACCGGATGTGCGCTGCTACCTGGCCAAAGTTCTTATCAAAAAGAGTATTGGCCCTGATACCCCTTGCGACGACACTGATGCTCGCCATATAACTCGCCATATAACTCACTACCTGACAGAACTAAGCCGTCATGAATTGTGTGATGTCCTGGAATGCACAGATATCGACGCTAATACACTAACAGCCTGTCTCGATGTGGCACTCCAAAAAGGAAAGACTGACATAGCTGAAACTCTTATAAACTGCGGTGCAAACCTTCATGCCTTAGGAACCCTTCCCCTTGAGCTGGCCGCTGAAACTGAAGATCTGGAGACAGTTCAATACCTGCTTTCCAGAGGTGAAGACATCACTACCCGTATGCAAAATAACAAAACACTGTTCGATATATTTCCGGCAAACGAGCTGTTCGATAGCTTACCCGAAAAGAACCCTTTTTCGAGCGTGCGGGATATTAATGCACCTGTTGACCAGAAAGGCTCAACATTGCTTTACCATGCATTAGAATCACAACGCTGGACTGTCACCAAAAAGCTGATGAATGCAGGCGCTAATTTACTGATGCCTGCCAGTATTAATGAAAAGGTGACAATCCTTGATTGGGCTGTCAGTCATCTCGCACTTCATGAGATCTATAACCTGATTCGTAACAGGGTTATTAACGTTGATCTGTTAACTCAAGACAATCTCTCCACCCTTTACCACCGGGCGGCGACGCCGGCCATGGAACCCCATACATTTACTTTTGAAATACTGGCTAAAAAAGGTGTTGACCTAAGTTTAAAAGACAAAAACGGAGAGACTGCGTTACACATAGCAGCCAGAGAAGGGGGGGGGAGACTAATCAAAAAGGTTGTCAGTCTGGGGGTTGACCTTGATGCCACTAACATTAAAGGTGAAACTGCCCTTCATTTGGTTGCCGTCCGGGATAATTTTAACTGGGCTCTTGATGCTCTGATCAAGGCAGGAGCCGATGTTAATGTCAAGGCTCTTGATGGTAGCACCCCACGCGATCGAGCTGTTCTATACGGATGTAAATCCAACGCTGCTAGCTTACTCGACTTCCGTGCCATACGCTCTCAACCATAACGAGAAGACCACCCTCCAGCTGGCTGCTTAAAAAATTCATACATTAGTCATACATTAGTCATACATTAGTCATAATCTTGTTTCTTTTCTGTCATATCTTTTCGCTACTCTATTCATCAATCTGTATTGCAGGCACAAGTCGTTTTTTATTTACAAGCAATTAAACTAATAAGAGAAAAATAACATGTTGATAGTAAAAAATATTCTAAAAGTTCTGGCACTTCCGGCACTTCTGTTAGCAGGGCAGGCAATAGCGTCAGACCCTATTCGGTTTGCAGCCACTGAAGTGGCAGGTCTGGAAGCGTTGCAGACCAACTTTGGCCCATTTAAAGACAAGCTGGAAGAATTGACCGGCAAAAATGTGGAGTTTTTCCCGGTTAGCAGCCGCAATGCAGCCGTTGAAGCACTAGACTCGGGATTACTGGATTTTGCTCTGGTGGGTCCTGCTGAATACGTTATTTTCCGCAGTCGTGCTGATGTTCAGCCTGTTGTTGGCTGGCAGCGGATGAATTACTACACCATTGTGTTTACTCGCGCTGACTCAACAATTAACAACCTTAAAGGTCTTACCAGTAAAACCATTGCTTTTGGCGATATCGGCTCAACCTCTCAGCACCTGGCACCGGTTCAACTGTTATCTGACTTTGGTTTAGAGCAGGGCAGGGACTACCACGCTGTTAATATTCATCGCAATGTATCTGTGGAAGCCATGCTACGGGGTGATATTGATGCAGTGGCAATCAGTAGCGCTTATATGGACGGCATTCGAAAGATGTATCCTGATGAAAGCTTCAAAGTCATTGGGCGTGGTGCCGATTTGCCGAATGATCAGATTGTGGCAGGAAAACATGTGTCGGATAACGACATTAAGCGGGTTCGTCAGGCGTTTGCTGATAACCAGAAAGAAATGCTGGAAGCCATTATGACCAGCGAAATGAATAAAAAATACGCAGATGGCCACTTTCTCACCCGGATCGACGACAGTGACTATGATCGCATCCGTGATATGTATGAATCGACCGGTCTGATGAGCTTTAAAAAATAATGTTTAGCATTTTGGGAGCGGATACCATGTCATCAGCTGTCGCACTGGAACAAAATTTCAACGCGCTATCAAAAATCATTGAACCTTGTCATAACATTGCGTTAAAGGTGAGAAAACTCAATGTTTCCTTTGATGGCAATAGCTATCTTTACCGTAATCTGGACCTTGATATTCCTGACGGGCAAAAACTGGCGATTATTGGTTCTAATGGCGCAGGTAAATCCACACTGATGCGAGCCTGCCTTGGCATTATTCCGAGCCAGTCAGAGTCTGTCCATTTCTTTGACCAGCCTGTGGATAACCGCACCAGTAGACGACAGAAGCGTAACGTTCTGGCAAAGGTTGGCTTTGTGCATCAAAAGCACAACATTATGGAACGCCTCTCTGTGCTTTCCAATGTTCTGCATGGCGCCCTGGGCAGAGCCCGTTTTCGATGCCTGTGCTGGAACCAGGCCCTGGCACCCAAACAACTGCGTGAAGAAGCAATGGAATGCCTGGATCGGGTTGGGCTGACCAGTCTGGCCTCCAGACCTGCCAGTTCATTATCGGGAGGCCAGTCACAGCGAGTCGCCATCGCCAGGGCGCTTATGCAAAAGCCATCGCTGATTATTGCGGATGAGCCAGTGGCCAGCCTTGATCCGGTGGCAGGCAATGAAGTTATGGCACTTTTCTCTGAGTTATCCGATGAAACCGGCGTCACTCTGGTTTTTATCTCTCACCATTTATCTCATGCCGTAAAGTACGCCGACCGTATCATTGGTTTGAAACAGGGAACCATCAATCTGGATGTTGCTGCTTCCAATACCACGGTAGAAGAATTAGGAAGTATCTATGACTACGCATGATATCCCTCACAGGGTGAAACCACCTTCTGCATTATCATTTGTTTTGATGATTTCAACACTGGCACTGCTGTATACCGCTTTTGTTGAGACGGGGTTCTCTGTCCAGACATTAATAGAGGGTGTGCCACGCATCGGACGGCTGGCAGAGCAAATGTTTCCGCCCAACCTGTCACGGTTAGAAATGCAGGCAGAGCTGCTGTGGGAAACATTTCTGATGGCGGTCAGTGGTACAGCCCTGGGCATAGCCCTAAGCCTGCCAATGGCAATACTGTCTGCCCGTAACCTGTCACCTCACCCGTTGGTGCGCTGGGTGATGCGCAATCTTATCTCATTCTTTCGAACAGTCCCCGACCTTATCTGGGCTCTGGTATTCGTCATTACGGTTGGCCTGGGGCCAGTGGCTGGTGTACTCACGATCGCCGTTGATACAATTGGTTTTCTTGGTAAATTTTTTGCTGAGTCAATGGAAGAACAGGACAAAGGCTCCCAGGAAGCCATCAGAACGATCGGAGGTTCCACGCTTGATGTGACATTTACTTCGGTTATTCCAAATGCTATACCGTCGTTTATTAACGACTCCCTGTTTGCCCTGGAAAAAGCCACCCGTTCATCGGTTATTCTGGGTCTTGTGGGTGCTGGAGGAATTGGTATCGAGCTGAAAGTAGCCATGGATATGTTCAACTACAGTACAGCGGCTACTATTATCCTGATGATTTTCCTTCTGGTTGTTATTGTTGAACAGGTGAGCAATTTCCTGCGCAAGAAAATTATGTCTTAAACGATTAACGACTGCTGAATTCAGTCATAACTGCTGCCCTTATAATGCGATTGGACTTTTTTAATAGAACTATTGGTAAACAAAATGAACAACACTGAACAAAACATCAACGGTCGTTTGTACAAAAAACCATTACAGCCTGTTGTCGTTATCTGCATTGATGGCAATGCACCAGAATATTTTTCATCAGCTGTTGAGAAGGGGCGAATGCCATTTATCAAACAGCTTATCGAGCAGGGTCATCAGCATGAATCGGACTGTGTAATCCCAAGTTTTACCAACCCAAATAATATGTCCATTGTTACCGGCGTAGCGCCGGCACACCATGGCATTTGTGGCAATTATTATTTTAATGGCTCTCAGGATGTCATGATGACCAATCCTGACCTGCTGAAAGCACCAACCATTCTTGAAAGGTTTAACCAGGCTGGTGCAAAAGTAATTGCTGTAACAGCCAAAGACAAACTGAGAGCCATGTTGAGCCATGGGCTGGACTTCAGCAAAGGTAATGCTATCTGCTTTTCTTCAGAACTGGCCAGTCAAACCACACTAAAAGAGCATGGCATTGACAATGCTGAATCGGTTGTCGGTATGCCAACCCCTGACGTTTATAGCCCGGAACTCAGTGAATTTGTTTTCAAAGCGGGGGTTAAACTGCTGGAGCAGGAACAACCGGACTTAATGTACCTGACAACCACCGACTTTATTCAGCATACGTTTGCGCCCGAACAGGAAGGCGCCCTGAGTTTTTATGAAATGCTGGATAGCTACTTTGCCAAACTCCACACGCTGGGTGCCAGAATGGTGATCACTGCTGATCATGGCATGAACGCCAAAACGGATGAGCATGGCAAAGCCAACATCGTATTTATTGACGAAGTACTCGAAGAACTCTTTCCAGCGAATTCGTACCGCACCATTTTGCCAATCACTGACCCGTATGTTGCCCACCACAGCGCACTGGGTTCTTTTGCTGCTATTTATGTTGAAGATCAGGCGCTGGCGCAGGATATCGGAAAAATCCTGAACGAGCAGAAAGGCATTGCAGCAGTACTCACCCGACAAGAAGCGGCAGAACGATTTGAGCTGGACCCCGAACGAATTGGCAACCTGATTTTACTGGCGGAACCTGATTTTGTACTGGGTAAATCGCAAGCTCATCACGACCTGGGACGCCTGCACGGAACCCTGCGTTCTCATGGTGGCATTTCTGAACAGCGTATCCCTTTGATCACGAATTTTGCTATTGCTAAAAACACGGGTAAAACGTTGCGTAATTTCGATGCTTTTTATCTGGCGATGCAATAGCCTAAACCGTAGCTCAGCTCAAGCCTGACAACACAGCTGTTCCTTAATGGTTCCGCTGTGTTTTTGTTTTACGACTGGTTGCCATCATCCCAAATGACTTCATTGTTTCAACCATTTGCAGAAATTTGGGCTACTGGGCTACTGTATGCCAATGACCAGAAATACTTTTGCTCTCAGTGAACCTGAGCGCGTGGAGGTTGTTAGCGATGTTTACTAAGATTTTCCCGATAGTAAATATCGAATCCGCTTTTTGTCACTGGAAAATAGATCCATCTGGCAATATCAAAGCCAGCCATATTGGAGGAGTGAAAAAACCACTGGGAATATGTAGCGCCATGCTGATGGTTTGGTTTAAAAAAAGTATAGCTTCATACGGTGAGATCAAGTCAGCTGTTGATCTGGGTTCACAGCATTTGATGGCTATTGTGAACTCAAGTCTCTTCAAAAAAACCATGTACGGTAGAGAATACGGCATGAAAGAGGTAAACAGCCTGCGTGAAGCTGTTTCCGTTCTGCTGGCGAGTCAAGGGCTACGTGCAGTATCACCACACATACAACTGAGTACAGGGTTTAATCCGGTTCAAGCTACTGCCTATGTGGCCAGGAGTAAGGGGTATTGCATAATAGTCCTAAAGCATAAAGACGGTGGTTACCATACACTGGGCGGACGATCTGAAAATGGAGTCTATGATTTTTTTGATCCAAACTTTGGTTTATTCCGTTCCCATGATGAACCGAGCTTTCTAAAGGGGATGGTA
Source organism: Endozoicomonas gorgoniicola (assembly GCF_025562715.2). NCBI lineage: Bacteria > Pseudomonadati > Pseudomonadota > Gammaproteobacteria > Oceanospirillales > Endozoicomonadaceae > Endozoicomonas > Endozoicomonas gorgoniicola. The sequence goes on along the minus strand of NZ_JAPFCC010000001.1, from coordinate 5,679,878 downwards.
GAACACCTGAATAACCACTACTACCTGAACAACGGTTTCGCGACGGGTTTCGGAATGATTTCCGGAGTAAGCATGTGTGAGTAACCTCATTGACATAGCGATTCCTCCGTCATTGCCACCTCCACAGGCCTTGTTATGGCATTCACAGCAGTATCAACACTTTTAAGTGGTGCCTTGTGGTCAAGCAGCGATCTTAAAAAGCCTGCATTGAGCATGGTAGTTTACAGAATGAAGCTGCTCAGCTCAGGAAAAATTCACAGTATGTTTTCATTTCATTTCTGGCAAACAACATCGTAAATGCCATAGCCCATAAATCATTGATTATAATCAAAAATACTATTTATTAGTGTTGCTTATATCCATTTTTTGTTTAATGTAGCTGTTTGCTGATGAGGGTACTGCACGTCAATTAGACGGTGGTGAAATTATCGAAAAGGACTCTACGCCATCACTGCATTTAGGTTGGGAAATCTACGAAGCGCAGAAATCACAAGAGTTCGGCTCTCATACCCTTGAGCGCTTAAAAGCGGCGCAAGAGTTTATGAAGACAGCGAACGGTAAAAAAGTCGATATGTACATGCGTACCGACGACGAACACAAAGAAGTTCACATTAAGAACTACTAATTTCTAATGTATGCCGCGCCAAGGTGCGACCCTACTTCAAAGAGATATTAAAATGAAAAAGACCATTATTGCTATGGCTGTGGCAGCAACGACCTCGTTCGGCGCACAGGCGCTAGAAATCCATAAGCCAGATGCGGCGTTCCTTGAACAAGTTGGTGTGGTTGGCATCACTCAAGACAACTGGGAAGAAGAGAACGAATCTCTTACTTACCAACAAGCCTACAAATTCACTCACTACGTAAAAATGCACACTGGTGATTACGTTTGGAACCTGGGCGAAACCAAACAACTTCTTGACCTGGACAAGCTAACTGGTAACGACTTCGACGGCGAATACCCACTAAGCACAATTATCCCGTTCCGCTTGAAAATGGAAGCGCTGGTAGTTCTTAAAGACGGCAAGCTAGTACACGAACAATACTGGAACGGTATGCACAAGGCTAAAACGCACCTGGAAATGTCAGCGGGTAAGTCTTACACAGGCATTCTTCTATCTACATTCGTAGCGGAAGGTCGCGTAAACATGAAAGACCAGTTAACTAAATACCTTCCAGAGCTTAAAGGTACTGGTTGGGATGGTGCGACCGTTGAGCAAGTTGCGGATATGCGCTCTGGTATCGAAGTAATCAAAACGCCAGGGAAGATGGTCGATGAAAGACAGAGTGAAACACAAGACTGGAATGGTCCATCTAAGTACGACTACAAAAACATCATTGAAGTAGCTCAAACACTAGGTCAGCGTAGTGACGTTAAACGTGGTGAAGCGTTCGAATACCTATGTATGAACACTGAAATGCTAGCGATGCTAATGGAACGCTTAGAAGGCAAGCGTTACGTTGAAATCCTGGAAGAACGCCTGTTTAAACCAATGGGCGCGGAATATGACGCTGAAATGATGACAAACCGTAACGGTGAGGCTGTTGCCTCAGGTGGCCACCACGTTACAGCGCGTGACGGTGCAAAGCTAATGGATCTCCTGATGAACGACGGTAAGAACCGTAAGGGCGAACAAGTAGTACCTAAGAAGTTCATTGATGATCTAATCGAAGGTAACGACGAAGTTAAGAGCGCCTGGAAACACGATGGCTTCTCTGCACTACTAGCAGACGCTTGGTATAAAGACCAAATTCGCGTACTTAACGTAGACGGTCGCCGCTTCATCGCGTTCGTAGGTGTATCTGGTCAGGTAACAGTAGGTGAGCCAGCAACTAAGACAGTAATCAAGACGTTCGGCTCACAAGACCAAATGCAACACCCACGTACAGTAGCAATGACGTTCCTGGACGTTATGCCAACACTACTAAAAGCGGTAGATGGATTAACACTAAATTAGTATCTGACAAAGCGCTGCACAGGCTGACTCTCATTCTGATCACTCTGAGTGCTTTAATGATGATCTCCAGTACTCTTGGTTAACATTTCACTAATCATAAGCACCCAGTCATCCTGTTGTTTGAAGCATAAATCGACAATGAAACCATTTCACCTACAGGCAAATGAGACTATAAAGAATAAAGTGGCAATTATGTTTTAAAGTATAAAGTGACAATTTTTAATGGAAATTGAAGAGTATCATGACAATAAGCGCTGGGGATTCCATTACCCCAGCGATAGAGCTGCCTGTCCGGCAGAGTAGATAATTCAGGGTACGCTTCCATGCCTCATTCTTATTCAACTGCCTATCCGGCAGAACACGCGGCACAAAAGCTTTATGCCAAGTTTAAGCGATGCTCAGCTGCCTACCCGGCAGAATACAACGGCAAGCTCTGATCCTGCTCGAATGATGAATGCTCAGCTGCCTACCCGGCAGAACACTTCCATGACTCAGGACATAGGTGGATTCGACTATGCTCAGCTGCCTAACCGGCAGAACACACTCTGACTCTTGCTCTGCAGAATGGACTGACATGCTCAGCTGCCTACCCGGCAGAACACTGCTGCCATTGTCCTGTCGACTGTCACCTATTATACTCAGCTGCCTACCCGGTAGAACACTGAACGAAATTCACAGAATCCAGTCCGGTATTAATAGGTTACATCAAACTCTGCTGAAAACCCTATATTTTTTCAACTACATGTAGGCCATTGATATGGCTGAAGTTTATTTTCGGTTCTTCCCTGTTTTAAGTGGGTAGTTTTCAACGACGTACGCCAGTGGGGTACAAGTCCAAGCCTCCAAGATGAAAGTAGATCGCTGTCTTATATCTTTCACGGTTTCGAAAGCCACAAGCCCGATTCTTCAAACTCTGAATCTTGCTGTTCACTCCCTCTGCTCGACCGTTATTAGCCTCAAGGACAATAGCGTTGATGATACCCCACAAGTGCTCTTTGACCGTTCTGGCAACTTCTTTTATGGGCTCAAGCCGACATCTCTGCGCCCAGCATAGCCACCTCTTCCAGGCCTTGATTGCCCAAGCTCTGGACTTGTAATTCCATAAGCTCATTGCCATTTGCCGGATGGCCCAGGCGCGAGCTGTTTTAAGTGTCGAGTTTCTCAGTGGTTCGAAGTTATCCCACTGCTCTTCAGACATGTTTTCAGGGTTAGTCAGCCAGTCGTAGCGAGTCCCCTTAAGCAGCTCTACACCTTGGTTTACAAGGGCTTTGTTCTCTTCTATCCGAACCTTGTTGACAGCTTTACCCAGAGACTGAGCAACGTGAAACTTATCAAATGCAATCTTCTGATCTGCGTCTGGAACATTCTCACTGACTGACTTGATGTAAGCCTTGGACATGTCCATCGTCACGCATTCGATCCCCTCTTTATGGTCATAGGGCAGTGTGTCAAAGTACTCGTTGAGACTGTCACTTTTACGGTCATCAGAAACGTGAATAACAACGCCTTGGTCGTGGTCAGTGACCACTGTGACGTATTCATGATGCTTTTGAAATGAGGTTTCATCAACAGCGATTCGTTTTGGTGGCTTAGCATCACGACGAGCCAGTCCTCTCTTCACTGCACGCTGCTGAATACCGTCTATGGCATTCCAACCAAGCTTCATTTGTCGTGCAACTGCCTTCGTAGTTGCCTCCTTTAGCCAGTCAATAACAAGGGCTTCAAACAGAGCTGTATATCGAGAGTCAGATTCAGCCCAGGGCACATTGATGGCTAACACCTTATGCTCAGGGCACTGGGTCCGTGGAACCCTGGCAACTAGAATAGTCTGAAACTGACAGGTATCCAGATGACGCCACTTCTGAGTGATGTGGTCGTAGCCAGAGCAGGGCTTATCGCAAACACTGCATTTGCAGGCCTTTTTACCATTGTGTTCAATGAATACCCGAACCTGTTGATCCTGTAATGACAATTCAACTTCAGAAACGAACCAAGGAGACTCAATACCCAGTATTTGAGAATAGAGTTGCTTATCACGCATCGGTGCATCCTTGCATTGAGTGCTTCAGAATATAATAAATCACCCACTCAAATTGAGGAAGAGCCTTATTTTCTTATATGAAAAAAGGGTAAAAGCACCTAAAGCTTCTGAAGCTCATCTACAGTAACGGTACAGTACCAGAATTCATTTCACCAGAAAGGCCGTAGCTACTAAACTGTCCTTGGGTCACCTGATTGGCAAAACTACGATGGATATGTAAGTAGCCATTTCTTTTCTTAACAGAGTGGTAGTGTTCTAAAAGCTGTATTTGGGGAATGTATTTTCTTGATTCAACTCCACGCTTCTCCCTTCTACGGCTGTCTTTCTCCAACCATGCCTGTGTGTACTTATCCGGCTTCTGGGTGCGAAAGTACTGTACTTCAGGGCCACCTTCCTGAATCAGAGCAATATCTCCCCAAGCAAACTTGTTTATTTTTTTCATTTGAGGAAACAGCGGCTGTTGAGAAAATTGTTGTAATAAGCCCTTATCGTGGCAAATAAAAGCAATACTGTCTCCTAAAGTTCTCAGATTCCAGCGAGGATATGCCACTCCGATGGCTCGCAGATTATTATGACACTGAAAGCCATGAAGAACCTGATGACAGCGAGATGCAAGCAGAAAAACATCAGATCTTGGATCGCAGAACTGCACTAAAAATGCATAACGCATTTTACTCCTCCCCTACCTGTCGCATACCGCCGCATACAAACATAGCCGCAAGATAATAAATCTTGTTCATGTTTTTTGTGTCGATCTTTTTGCCGCTATTAATAAACTCTGTCAGCTCATCAGCCAAGCGCATAATAGAATACACATCATGCCCTGTTTCTGGATGGCGGTGGGCTGTTGCATTGCTTCTATCCGAACCAAATGCTGAAACACGCAGCCATTCTTCAGCTCCGGGGAACCAGTCGTCAATAGTATGAATTGCGGCACTTGTTTTGTGGGAGGTAAATATTAGCTGTTCTCTCTCCCCAAGGCGAAATGTTGCATAAATTCGACTTCTATCTTTCTCTGAGCCAGACGAAAAAGTCTGGCTAGGAAATATTTCGGCCATTGGACGAAATTTCAGCTTGGCCTCGACCACTATATCCCAGTATTGCTGCTCATCTGTGAGAGCAAGTGCGAATCGGTCAATTAATTTTTGATAATTTTCTTCAAACCCTGACATATCTCCTGTCCAGCGTCTCCTTTGAACATCCGAAACCGTATATAGGCATTCATCATCCATATCCGTTAAGCTGATTTCTGTGCTTCTTGTCCTCTGATTCATCCACAGCCAACGCCCCATAAAGATGTTAAGCAAATAACGTTTAGCTAGTTCTTCGTAAACACCAATTTTTTTGCAGGCAACGGCAAACTCCAAAAGAACCCTGCGCACTTCGGGGTCACTACATGTGTGAAGCTCTTGAGTGAGAGCGCAAATCTGAAGTGAAAAGCTTACAATCACATGCTCTGCTTCTGGAGATAGAAAGCACTCGTCAATAGTTTGAGGGTTGCCATAAGACAGCTCTAGTCTTGTTAAATCATTCTTTACCTGACCGTCTTTTTTGTAGGCTTTAGAATAGCCATCCCTGAGTCCCAAGATTGTTCTGGTACGGCATTCAAGCGGTATCTCTTCTTGTGTTTTCTTATGCACCCATTTGAAAAATGCAGGGCTGAAAAAGAGCGACCGGATTTGAGACAACTGATTACAAAGTTCAATCATTTGGTTCACCTGAAAGTAGCTCTATTGCATACTTTGATACGTGTATGTTCCAAGAAATTTGCTTTCTGATTTCAGGGGAAGCTATTACAGACCCTGGTGATTGCAGCCTGACCAGACCAAGTATATGTTCGGCAAAAGCATGCTGATCAGCAATTGCGCCTTCTCGTTGGCATAAACTTCCAAGGAATTTAAATCCTTTATTTACTGGAAGCAGTGTTGGGGATATTTTTAAGATATCAGGCAAATCACTCAGGCTGTTGTAGCCGGTCTCTGGACTTGCATCTGCAATGAACCTTGTAAAGCTTGGAACTAGGCATAAGCCTTTAGTCAATTCATCATTGCTGCGATATACATTGCAACGTTTGAACAAAGAAGATTTCTGACAAGTACCAATAATGGGAGATGACAGTACACCACCTGCAAAGCGTCTGGGAAGGCATCTATATAAATTACGACTACTGCAATCAAGCTCTGAGTATGCTTCATCCAGTTGAACAATCAAATCAAACTCTATGTCGCAGTGCTGGCTGTCGATGACTGTATCATTTCTGACAACATGATTTTTGCAAATTTGTTTTGCCAGTGGATGCCCCTTTCTTCGGGCAAAGCGGCGAAGCCCTATCGCAAACCCTACTTTTTTTGCCACTCCCAGCTTCAATAAAAATGCATCAACAAGACCTGCAAAGGCAGTCAGGCTGGGAAGACCAATCAGGTAAGGGGAGCTTTGACAATTGGAGCCGTACGCTAACAGTCTCTCGAAATGTAAGTAGATAGAATCTTCAGGTAGCTTTCTTGAACTTCCCTTCTTGAAGAAGGATTTGACCCCATTAGCAACAGCTTCTATCAGGACTGGCTGGTAAGCTAAATCCTGACTATATTTACCTCTTTCTAGCTGCTCATGAATCTGGCGAGTGAAATGATTGATTGCTTGTTCATGGTCGAAATCACCCATGATCACGCTTTTCTCCAGACTTCCATCGATTTCTCTCGATAGCCTTGGGTACTCTGTTAGGGGTTTGGATTGGAGGATTAAAATATCAGAAAAGAGTTCTTCTACCAGATGTTTCAGGCGTTGCTCCCTTTCCTCTCTTCTAACTTTTGCAGCCTGATAAGTTGAGAACGCTTTATCTTTCTTGAGCATTCCAAAAAGAAGATTGATTGCTTGTTTGCTGAATAATACTTTTTCATTCAATAAATGATGCTTATAGCTCCATTGCTTGATTAAGTGATCTGTTGAACGATCGTTACTTCCGAGTCTTGGTGGATAGTTCAAGCATCTGACCCTCCCACCGCAAGCGCTGACAAAGGTTCCCAGAGAGGAAGGACGGTCATGAAAAATAGTTGTTCCGAATATGTCCGGGTCTCTAGGAGCCTGACCGAGAATAGCTTAGGCAGTCCTCCTAAAGGTTTCGCAAAATTCAAAATGAGCAAAAAACAACCACTTTTTGAGGTTGATTTGCTCATTTTTGCCAATTTACAGCTTTTCTTTACCTTTATGCCGCTTTTTCAACCTTTTTTAAATCCTCAAGACGGAGTGACCCCGTTAAAGCTTTCTTCACAATTTTTTTGAAATTATGCACTGTGCATACCAGTGAAAACTCTGCTTCCACTTTCTCTTTCCCGCGCAGACTGAAACTCCTGAATCCAGAGTTTTTTATCTGACCAAACGGCGGTTCCGCTATTACTTTGCGACGTTCGTATACCGCTTTCGCTTCGCTTGTTTCCATTTTTTTATTCATGGCTTGTCGTGCAGTTTCAAACTTGTCTGTGCGAATTACCTTGCCTGCACTTTTCTTGGAGCCACTGCATCTGGAGCGGTAAGCGCACTCTCGGCATACTTCCTTGTTTGCCCGGTAGCCTTTCCTCTTAGCTTTACTGGCTGGATTGGTAACCAATTTTTCCCCAGCCGGACAGATGAAGACGTCAGCTTCAATATTGTATGTAAAATCCGCTTTGACAAATTTTCGATCAGTATTTTCAAGGTCCGTAACAGCCGGTTTTTCTTCCTTGTCAGTAGCGATATAACCGTCTATTCCATGTTTATCCAAGGTGTGCAGATTTGGCCCTGAAAAATAGCCGTTGTCCATACTCCATTTATCCACAGCCGCGCTATCGGTAGATTCTGACAAAGCCTGAAGAGCAGGCTCTACTTCCTGTACGTCGTTGGCGCGTTGACTGATGTGTTGGCCGACAATGATCTGGTGATCCGCATCTACATTAATTTGAGCATTGTAGCTGTATTCGCAGTACCCCTTCTTGCTCATCATCCGGGCATCATGGTCTGCAAAGCTAATCTGTTTCTTGTCGTCTATTGGCTCGTCCGGATTGAGGGCTTTCTCACGCTCTTCCAGTGCTTTTTTAGCAGCCTTAATTTTCTTCAGCCGTTCTTCTTTAAACAGGAGGTCTTCAGGAATACTGTAGCCATTGGTTTCTTTGTAGGCGTCGTCTTCTTCCTGATCGCACTGGCTGGCTTTTTTGATCAGTTCATCAACCTCAGCGCTGAGTTCTGCCTCTTTGGCTTTAAGCCGGCCGTAGCTCATGGCCTTATGCTTTGAACTGTTGGCTTTGAATTTCGAACCATCCAGGCTGATATGCCCAAGCGATGCCAGTTTCAGCTCCATCGCCAGCTTGACGGACTGTTTGAAACAGTCATGAAAAAACGACAGGTTGTTTTTGCGGAAGTCCCCCAGGACCCGAAAGTTTGGGCAATTCATCTGAGAGATATACATGAATGCCAAGTCCTGCCGACACCGTTTTTCTATTTCACGGGAGCTGAATACACCATGACTGTAGGCGTAGATCAGGATACCTACGATCAGCTTGGGTGGGTAGGCATGCTGTCCAAGGTGATGGTACTGCTTTTCAACTTCCGAGGTATCAATGTTCTGGAAGATGGTCTCATAGATGTAGCAGTCATGATCTTTGGGAAGAAGATCAAAGATGTTGGTTGGAAACAGCAGGTGCTGGTCGAACTCAACAGGGCTATCCTTGAATTTTGGTGGTGGCGACATCAGGCTTCATCAGGGCTGCGTTTTGAACGCTATTATATCAGATAAATCCTATTCTCGGTCAGGCTCCTAGTCAGTTTATGAATAGTTCGCTGTATCCCGGTACTAACAACAGGGGTGACGGCAATAGATTTGCCATCCGCTTGAAAAAAACGCACCTGCTTACAGTGTTGGTGTACAGAATCAGGCAATCTGATTTTTATTGCTTCTGAACATTTTTTCTGGAATGCTGGGATACACTCCTGTGAGAGTCCAAGCTCTATCAACTGATCCACAAGACTACAGTCATCTTCACCATAAAAGGCAAACTGCTCAACCAAGCTGGTTACACTACCCTTCCAGAAAAACTCTGTTACCAAAAACTGGCACTTATTGATCTGTTTTGAATCTTTTGCATAGCCAAGTATTTTGTTTTTCCGGAAACGCAGGTTTTTTTCATAATAGAAGATGCATCCGTCTGCTTTACTGTATGGGTACTTGAGATTATGGGTATGTATCCATTCCGTAACTTTAAGGACATCATTACGCCAAGGCTCATCCCTGAGAAGCTTCAGGGAGTTTTCATCCAGAAACTTCTTGTTGCCTTTTATTGTACGGTTTATCAAGAAAAGCAGGGTTTCGTTTTCTTTTCCATCTATGATGACTGGATCAGCAAGAGCAGAAAATGCCTTTTTCAACGTTTTATCCAGCCTCTTGCTTTCCGTCTCTTTTATCAGCTCATCTAATACAACCATGTCACCACCTGGACATATAAATATGACGATTAGAAAGACGAGACTGAAATCCGGCCAGCCAGACATTAAATGTGCTTTTTAAAGGGAATAGTGGGATCTTGGGGTTGAATGCAGTGCTGTCTTTCAGCCTTTTTGAAACGGGTAATTTCCCTTCATCCAGAAGTCTGGCTACCTGTTCGTCATCAGTATCAAGAAGTGTTGCTACTTCATATCCATTAAGCAGGCTATAGCCTATTTCAGACAGTTCATTATCTGCATGAATGCATTGATCTAAATACGTAAAAACTTCTTTGAGTACTGGATTGGAGCTAAGAACATTACTTGGAAGTCGCTTGCTTGCAAACAGAAGATTTCTAAAAATAGACTGGAAAGATGTTTCTGAAAAACGCCGGTCAGCAAGTACAATGGCTGTTTCTATTTTTTCTTTGAGTAATGTGTGGAGATTTTGAGGCCATTTATCAAAAAAAGCAATGCAATCTAACAACGTTTCATCTGTAAAACTTCTCTTGCTTCCACGCTCTGCCACATAAGAGTAAAACCACAAAATCATTCCGAATAGCTGATGTATATCTTCAAGTTCGAAGAGTAGATTATCGAAATTCTCAGCGGTAACTTTTTCTTCCTGAACCTTGGCTGCAAGATGAATGAGTGGCTCCGGTGCGATTTCTGCAGGCATGCTTTTGTACTCTTTACCACATGAGCAGCCTTTCAAATTGCCTGTATGAATATAGTTGAGGCTCTCCATGCAGTCCGGGCATTGCTCGATGAGTTTACAACCATGCTTGCTACAGGCTCTTACGAGATGTAAATGCCAGTAAAAAGGCATAAACGGTTTCTCGTCTTCCTGAAAACATAGGGGGCAGACAGGGATGCATTCCTTACGAACATAAAAACGAGGGATATCCAGTCCCTGCCAAAAAAGAGAATGATGCCTTAATCCATACTTTGTTCTGGATCGGTAAACAGCCAGCTCCATAATGGGCAAGCGACCCCTACCCATCTTTTCTGCCAGTACTTCCAGGCACTCAACACGAAAGGAAGATGAAGTGTTGGCATGATAAATATTGAGCTGCCAAAGGTTCCCAGGTAATGCGCCAGACAACTTCTGATCTTCTTCGTCCAGAATTATATGAAATCGCTCTATCAGCTGCTGAGATGTATATCCGTACAAATCAGCCAACCGAATCATGTAGCTTTCCAGTGCCTCTGAACGCAAGGATTTAGGACGCAGTAACATCGTTATATCTCAATGTCCGGCACGGTATTCAGCCTGCATTGCAATATAAGCTGAAATCCATTGAGTGCTGAGGTGTACCAGTTCACGCAAGTGCTTATTTTCTTGTTCTAGGAGCCTGTCGGACTTAGAGCAAAAATCTGGCATAATTGCCAATAATCACTTTTCAAGCAAGCAACCTCTGACAAATGAAGAGATGGACTTTCAGACCCGTTGACCGCAGTATTCCAGACATGTTTCCCGCCAGTGTCGATGATTATTTGCCGGAACGTCATCTCGCCCGTTTTGTTGTAGAGGTCGTCGAGCAGCTCGATCTTGATCCGTTCATCAAGTCCTACAGCGGTAGAGGTTCCAAAGCCTGGCATCCATCGCTCATGCTCTCGCTGTTATTTTATGGCTATGCGACAGGTGTCTTTTCCAGCCGAAAGCTGGAGAAGGCTACTCACGACTCTATTGCTTTCCGCTATATCTGTGCCAATGAACACCCAGATCATGACAGTATTAATGCTTTCCGGAAGCGGTTTCGCAAGGAAATCAGCAACCTGTTTACCCAGATTCTAATGATCGCTAAAGAAGCCCAGTGGTTAAAAATGGGAACCATCAGTCTGGATGGCACCAAAATGAAAGCGAATGCCAGCAAACACAAAGCCCTCAGCTACGAGTATGCCTGCAAGCTGGAAAAACAGCTCAAGTCTGAGGTGGATGAGCTCCTGAAAATGGCAGAGAAAGCCGATGCAGAAGAGCAGCCTGAAGAGCTTTCTATTCCAGAGGAGCTCAAGCGTAGGGAAGATCGCCTTGCTGTTATTGCCGAAGCAAAAGCAGAAATAGAGCGTCGCGCTGAGGAGCGATACCAATACGAGCTGGAAGAATATGAGGAAAAAGTGGCTCGCAGGGAAGCGATCAGGGAGTCTGGAAAAAAGCCGAGGGGTAGAGAACCCAAAGCCCCAGAGGCAGACCCAAGAGACAAAGACCAGGTCAATCTGACAGATCGTGATTCCCGCATCATGCCAACATCAGGCGGCAGTTATGAACAAGCTTATAATGCGCAGGCTGCAGTTGATGTTGAAAGCGGACTGATCGTAGAAAAACACATTACTCAGGCAACAAACGACAAACAGCAGGTAGAGCCAGCCCTTGAAGAACTGGCAACTCGTGAAGACGAACTTGGCAAGCCCGAAGCGATCCTGGCAGACACAGGCTACTTCAGTGAGAGTAATGTGTCAGCTGTGGATAACTATGGCGCAACTGCGTATATCGCAGAGAAGCGTGATGCCCACAATAAACCTTTGATGGAGCGCTTTAAACCTGATGATCCTATGCCGGAAGGCGACGATGTAACAGCATTAGACCTGATGCGTTGGCGGCTGCAGACAAAAGAAGGTCGGGCTGTTTATGCCTTGCGGAAAAGTACGATTGAACCAACCTTTGGAATACAGAAAGAAGTGATGGGGTATCGCCAATTTCTGGTTCGAGGCTTTGCAGAGGTGTCTGCTGAATGGGATCTGCTCTGCACAGGCTTCAATCTGAAGAAAATGTTTGCCATGGCGATGGCGGACATTGAAAATTGGTTATTTATGATTCAACTTCTGGCTGCATACAGAGCTTTTTGGGCGATGTTTTACTATTTACGGGTAAGAGTGGCGGTTGTGAGAACAGCTTGCACAGTAGCTTAAACAGGCAGCAGGGTTATGATGCCGCCTTCTTTTCTGGACTTGTTACAAGTCCGACAGGCTCCTAGGAGCCTGACCGAGAATAGGATTTATCTGATATAATAGCGTTCAAAACGCAGCCCTGATGAAGCCTGATGTCGCCACCACCAAAATTCAAGGATAGCCCTGTTGAGTTCGACCAGCACCTGCTGTTTCCAACCAACATCTTTGATCTTCTTCCCAAAGATCATGACTGCTACATCTATGAGACCATCTTCCAGAACATTGATACCTCGGAAGTTGAAAAGCAGTACCATCACCTTGGACAGCATGCCTACCCACCCAAGCTGATCGTAGGTATCCTGATCTACGCCTACAGTCATGGTGTATTCAGCTCCCGTGAAATAGAAAAACGGTGTCGGCAGGACTTGGCATTCATGTACATCTCTCAGATGAATTGCCCAAACTTTCGGGTCCTGGGGGACTTCCGCAAAAACAACCTGTCGTTTTTTCATGACTGTTTCAAACAGTCCGTCAAGCTGGCGATGGAGCTGAAACTGGCATCGCTTGGGCATATCAGCCTGGATGGTTCGAAATTCAAAGCCAACAGTTCAAAGCATAAGGCCATGAGCTACGGCCGGCTTAAAGCCAAAGAGGCAGAACTCAGCGCTGAGGTTGATGAACTGATCAAAAAAGCCAGCCAGTGCGATCAGGAAGAAGACGACGCCTACAAAGAAACCAATGGCTACAGTATTCCTGAAGACCTCCTGTTTAAAGAAGAACGGCTGAAGAAAATTAAGGCTGCTAAAAAAGCACTGGAAGAGCGTGAGAAAGCCCTCAATCCGGACGAGCCAATAGACGACAAGAAACAGATTAGCTTTGCAGACCATGATGCCCGGATGATGAGCAAGAAGGGGTACTGCGAATACAGCTACAATGCTCAAATTAATGTAGATGCGGATCACCAGATCATTGTCGGCCAACACATCAGTCAACGCGCCAACGACGTACAGGAAGTAGAGCCTGCTCTTCAGGCTTTGTCAGAATCTACCGATGGCGCGGCTGTGGATAAATGGAGTATGGACAACGGCTATTTTTCAGGGCCAAATCTGCACACCTTGGATAAACATGGAATAGACGGTTATATCGCTACTGACAAGGAAGAAAAACCGGCTGTTACGGACCTTGAAAATACTGATCGAAAATTTGTCAAAGCGGATTTTACATACAATATTGAAGCTGACGTCTTCATCTGTCCGGCTGGGGAAAAATTGGTTACCAATCCAGCCAGTAAAGCTAAGAGGAAAGGCTACCGGGCAAACAAGGAAGTATGCCGAGAGTGCGCTTACCGCTCCAGATGCAGTGGCTCCAAGAAAAGTGCAGGCAAGGTAATTCGCACAGACAAGTTTGAAACTGCACGACAAGCCATGAATAAAAAAATGGAAACAAGCGAAGCGAAAGCGGTATACGAACGTCGCAAAGTAATAGCGGAACCGCCGTTTGGTCAGATAAAAAACTCTGGATTCAGGAGTTTCAGTCTGCGCGGGAAAGAGAAAGTGGAAGCAGAGTTTTCACTGGTATGCACAGTGCATAATTTCAAAAAAATTGTGAAGAAAGCTTTAACGGGGTCACTCCGTCTTGAGGATTTAAAAAAGGTTGAAAAAGCGGCATAAAGGTAAAGAAAAGCTGTAAATTGGCAAAAATGAGCAAATCAACCTCAAAAAGTGGTTGTTTTTTGCTCATTTTGAATTTTGCGAAACCTTTAGGAGGACTGCCTAAGCTATTCTCGGTCAGGCTCCTAGCCTGCGTTTTTCCTTATCTACTGTTGTCCTCGCCTCCCCTGAAGTCTTGTCCGAGCTTGTATTGCTGGCAGGAATATCAAAGATACCCGGGTTCATACAGGCAGAATTACTTACCGCATTATTAAACCACCGTCGTACTTTGTGATGCTCAACACCTAATTCTGCTGCAACCTGCTCAGTTGTTTTACCCGCAAGAACCATAGAGATCGCACGTTCCCGAAAGGCTTTAGTGGTTGTTTTCCTGGCCATTTCAGCCACTCCTACCGAAGCATTGCTACGGAGTTTTCTAATCTACTTACAAAATGACTATTATAGACGGTAGAGCGAAAAGCGTGGTGCAAATCAGTATTTCTTCCTCATAGAGAGGGATACTGAGTTTGACTACAGTCCAGAGAGAGTTTGGAAACCGTTTACGAGAAATCAGGCAAGAGCAGTGCTTTACTCAGGAAGAGCTGGCACATAGAGCTGGGCTGAATCGCACCTATGTCGGTGATATTGAAAGGGGAGAGAAAAACCTTACTCTTGTCAGCATGAAAAGGCTGGCGAAAGCTTTAGGAGTTAATATCAGGGATTTTTTTGACTGGGAGCTATAAGCTTAATGTTGAAAATATGGTAGAACTTTTATTCTCACGCCTCTTTGTTTGACAGTCAGTTAACTTTACCGTAAATCACGGCTAATACTCGGGGTGAGAAAAAAGCCATCAAAACACAAGGTATAAAAATGAAAAAAAATGTGTTTGTGTGCGGCCTGCTTACTTGTGTGATCTTTTTGCAAGGGTGTTCTGCGAAAGCTCCTTCCTATAAAGATAACTGGTCAGAAGCTCGCAACCTGGCCAATGCAGGCGGCCTGATGATGGGCATTAAGGACAGGCCTGCCAGTGAAGCCAAAGCTCTTTACTCCGGCCCCGGTGTCGGTCTTGGTGACCTGATCGCCATTGCCAATGTGGGAGTCGGTGCTTTTGAAGGCGGTGTGCTGGGCATGAGTGGTGCCGGATCAGCGGCATTCAATGCGGCTCACGGTGTATGGGCAGTGTCCGACTCAGATCAATGGAGCGCCAACAGGTTCTTTGCCTATGTACCTCAAAATCAGGCTCATAACCAAGCCGAAGCCCGGAAGCTTCTTGAGGATAAGCTCCTGAGCCATTCTGCAGAAGTTTTGAACGGACAGGGATTCAAACTTAAGAAGATAGATAAAAAAATCCTAAATGATGGGGTTCCGGTACTCCAATGGTCACTGGTCAATGAGGATTATGGTTGCGTTGAAAGTGCGAACAACTGTGTTCTGGTCATCTACCTGAACGCAAGTAAGTACTTTTACAACAAGCCCAAACCGGATTTCATCGGATTGGGTATCGGTGAGAAAACCTGGTACACCTCTGCCCTGTCGCAAACGTCATTCAATACTATTGATGTCGTGGCGCGGGGGCTAGAAAAACCATTGCCTGAACTTGAATTTTATCAGGAGCTGAGTACTAAAATGCCTGATTGGTTCGTTCTTTATGTTGGACCAGGCAAAGCAATGAGTAGCAAGTTTAAATCCGGTACTTTGCCTTACAATATCATCGTTCTCAACTCAGGAAGGACTCTGGAATTTATGGAACCATAAAATATCCCCTGTCTACTACATTTGGCTTCTTGAGATATCAATGATAAAGACTAACCCCCTGCCCAGGATACTTATCATAAACGTGCAAGAACACATCATCACAAGCCTGGGGCCATAGGTTGTCATCATACACCTCGGGTAGCTGATCAAGTGTTTCCTCAATAAAATTGCGCACTCTGGCTTTGGTGCGCTGCTTCTTACGCCAGTCAAGCACCAGTACTCCCTGCATTTTATCCGTCAGGTCTCTAGCAATTTTTTTGACTTCCCTGCGCTCTTTCTCCGATAGCTGAACATCTTTACTGAGCAGGTCAAATATTGCCATTTCCTCCTCGCTCAGTCCTTCTCTGACAGTGCGGGTCTCTTCTTCACTCAGGGTTTTGATAAAATTCTGAAGCTGGCCAAAGAATTCTTCAGCGGTATAGGCACCGAGGTTGTACTCTTCCACAAGTTCTTTAAATTTTTGCTGCAAGTCTTGTCTGCTTTTGTTTCTGGCAACCATTGGTGCCAACTTGCGGGCAATAAGGTTTTTAAGCTTTTCTGCGTCAGAAACTCTTGGCGCTGTTACTTTGCTGACCATTTCTGCCAGGGCATCAAAATCTATTCCAGCAATGTTCACGGGGTCAGGTAGGTTTGAATCAATCTTGATGGTTTCTATGGATTCATCCAGAAGCTCATTCACCTGTTGACGCACCACGTCCAGAACGTCATCATCATCAACACTGAGTCCGGATTTTTCACGCATTTGTTTATAGATGACATTGATAGCAACACGTTCCTGAACATAAGTATCAGCACTACTATCTGGGAGTATGGCCTTAAAAATACGATTTATCTGACGAACAAACGAGGTAAAAGCCTCTTTATTTGCGGGTTCCAGAAGAATGTCACTGGCCTCATCCAATAACTGCAATTTGCTGAAGTCAGTCGGTGGGGCATCTATAATCGCCTGCAAATCAATTTTGCGCTCGGTAAGAAACAACTTCAGCTCCACCACAGCCTGTGTCAAAGCATTCAGTAGTTTCTGCTTTTCGTCTGCTGGCGTATTGACATTGTCAGGTACGTCGTAAATGGGTACATCTTCTGCGACGCCACCACTGTATAGCCCCAGAGCTTTCTGAAGGGCTCCGAAGATATTGATGTAATCAACAATCTGCCCACAGGGCTTACCCGGAAAAACACGGTTAGCTCTGGCAATGGTTTGCATCAGCGTGTGATTTTTAAGGGGCTTATCCAGATAAAGAGTAGAGACACTGGGAGCGTCGAAGCCCGTTAGCCACATAGCGCATACAAAAACAATACGCAGTGGGTCATCAGGATCTTTAAACTTATCATCCAAGTCTTCTTTTACCATTCGTTCACGGTGGAAGCGGTAATCAAGTCCCTTCTTCTCCAACCGTTCATAATCATTTTGCCCACCGGAAACCACTACCGCCATATCGGTGCTTTCCATGTAAGCAACTTGATCCTGAAGCTTGCTTTTTGTACTGCCAGAGGCATATTTTAGGCGTGTACGCAGGCTTTCAAGAATCTGCTGCCAGTGGTACTGAACCTTGTCGTACATTTTGATAGCAGTGGCCTTATCGATGGATACCATCATGGCCTTGCCCCACAGCCCTCCGGAAAACGGTTCCCGGTTGATGTGGTAATTCACAAGATCTTTGGCAATAGTATCCAGCCGGTCATCGCGGGTAATAACGTGGTAGGCTCGACCGAACTCGGTTTCAAGCTTTGTCTGCTGTTCATCAGTCAGATCTGCATTATCAAGCAGTTCCAGAATATCATCACCCAGATCATCCCGATTCAGGCTAACCTCAGGAACACGGTTTTCATAATACAGCGGCAGGGTTGCCCCATCATCGACAGCATCAGCAAAATTGTAAATACTGACATAATCACCAAATACCTCACGGGTCTTCTGCTCTCCTTCACCCAGAAGAGGTGTCCCTGTAAAAGCCATAAACCCGGCATTAGGCATGGCTTTGCGCATGTTCATCGCCAAAGTATCATATTGACTGCGATGAGCTTCATCGGTAATAACGATGATGTCACTACGTTTAGATAAAACTGGATAATCGCTGCCTTTGTCAGCCTTGAACTTCTGAATGAGAGTAAAGACAAAACGATGGTCCTCACTCAATAACTGCCTCAGTTCAGCTCCAGAATTAGCCTGACAAATTTCGTTCAACATTCCGGTGGAGTTGAATGTTTTATAAATTTGCTCATCCAGATCGGTTCGATCTGTTACCACCACAAAAGTCCAATTTCCAGGGTATTTACGGAAGGCCTTCTGAGTGAAAAAAACCATGGAGAAACTCTTGCCACTACCCTGAGTGTGCCAGAACACCCCAAGCTGACCATTGCGCTGTTCAATATTCTCCAGACCAGACAGACTCTCGTTCACACCCAAGTATTGATGATACTTCGACAGAATTTTGATGGTCTGCTTACTTTTGACGAACAGCGTGAAGTTTTCCACAAGGTCCAGTAGCCGTTTTTTATCGCAGGTTCCCCTAATCGCGACTTCAAGGCTGACCTTTCGCTCTTCATCCTCACTGGCAATTTTTTTCCACTCAGCAAAGTGCTCCCATTGGCTGGATACCGTTCCTATACGGGACTGAATGCCGTTTGAAAGAATGATCAACTGGTTGTAATGGAAAAGCTGGGGAACAGTGTTTCGGTAATCCTTAAGGTTGTCTTTGTAGGCATTGATCAACTGTTTATGGCTGGCTTTCAGTTCGATGAACACCAGTGGCAGCCCGTTCACAAAACCAAGCAAATCCGGGCGACGGGTCTCTATCTCACCACTGATAAACATCTGGCTGCACAACAGGAAGTCATTGTTGCCCGGCTCATTCCAGTCAATATAACGGATAACAACATCATCTCCATCGCCAGAATGATCAACATGTTTATAGCCCTGCTTTATTAGCAGGTAAACCTCTTCGTTCGCCGCAATGGGACTCATTACGCTTCGGTCACGGGCTATTTCATCAATGGCGTTCTGGAGAATAGATGGGTCAACATTAGGATTGAGCTTTTGCAACACTTCTGAAAGGCGCTTGAAAAGCACGACATCTGACCGGTTTTCACGGCCAAAGCTTCCCTCACCACCAAAGACCTCCTCCCAGCAGATAGCCGTTTCCCAGTCCATTGACTCGAAAAGGTTTATTGCAGGTTGTTCTACCAGGAGGTCTTCGGTGTAATTCATCCTTGTACAATCCAGTTAAGGGTGAGAATAGGCTGGATTGTACGACAGATAGTAGTGGGATGGCGATATGGGTCTAACTCAGCATAGACCCTACAAAACGAGATCTAGTCTGAGGTCTCACGTCTCCCCAGGGCATTGTGCGCTGATTTGGATAAGTAACATACAACCAGCGCTTTGCTCTAGTCACTGCGACAAAAGCACTGTTTCTTTCTTCTTCTAACTCACGCTTCGATTTTGCTCGGTAGTCAGGAAAAACACCTTCACACATACCGATAAGAAAAACGATATCCTTTTCCAGCCCTTTCATGGTGTGAACTGTGCTCAGGGTTAACCCGTCAGTATTAGTTTCACCCTCCAATTGCCCCAGGGCCTTTGCATTTCGATAAGACTGAAGAGATTCTCCCAATCCTTTTTGTCTGAACTTCGTCCAGCTACTGAAAAACTCATTTAATTCAGAAATGCTGGTCGCCAACTCGGGATCAGATGTATTTTCGGAGGATTTAGCTATCGCCTCCAATCTCTGCTCGAATGTTCGTTTGAACTTTCTGATGTTAGGGGCATCCGAGTCTAGCTTATGGATTTCAGTCAACAGACCAGAAAGAAGTTCCGAGTTAATCACTTCTGAAGCAGTTGTTTGATCCGCCAGTGCGAGAAGTATTTCACCGTCATCCCATTTGGATGGTGCTGTAATTTGCAGAAGCTGGCAAAGTTTCTTTCCATCAACCCAGCTTCTTGGATTGAGCTTTACTCTTATACCTAAATCAAGAACCCTACCAAACAAAGAGTCTGGCTCAGCTGCTCGCTCCCCTTTCTTCATATGAAAGGGAATCTTAGCGTTTTCCAGAGCTTTTTCTAGTGCCGGGAAGATGAACCTGTTTCTGGCAATGACAGCCATATTAGATAACGAAATATTACCTTCTATTTCATCATGGGTTCCAAGTTTTATGAGGGCTTGAATTTGCCTTACAACCCAGGCAGCTTCGAAAAATTCATCATTTTGAGGAACCACTTCAACAAAACCTTGAAGGGCTGCATCATGTTCCTTCTGGGAACCCGGTTTCAGCTTATTAGCCGTCTCAATTATTTTAGTGGTGCTGCGATAGTTCTCTGTAAGCCTGTATTCTGATGGCTGAAAATCTTCAACAAACATACTACACATGTATTTTGATGAAGAACCGTTAAAGCCATAAATCATCTGGTTTGGGTCACCAACCATCAAGATACTTTTTAATTTATCACCGCAAAAAATTTTGATGAACTCATATTGAGCTTTATTGAGGTCCTGAGCTTCATCAATACAAATATGCTTATATTTAGCTCTGTACACATCCCCAACCCATTCTTGGGTCTGCAATATTTCGTAGGCTCTGATCAGGATGTCATCAAAATCAATACCACCGCTATCCAGTAACGCACCCTGATAGTCCTGATAAATTCTCCAAATCCGCTCTGAATCATCTGGATATAGCGCAGACACTTCTTCTTCCGTGGTGGCTAACTCACGCTTTATATTTGAAAACGCATCCATGTACTTTTGCATAACGCGCTCACGATTGCGCCGTTCCCGTGCATCATCTACCTGTAGATATTCATCAATGTTGACGCCATGGTCGCGCAATGACTGAAGGAATACCTCCATTCGATCTTTATCACGTTCATAAATATGCAGCTCTGCTGGCAGACCGATGGTATGCCCATACTGCTCAATGACTCTTTGAGCAATTGAGTGAATAGTGGAGATCCAGGCACGATCTTCCATGCTATCAGTGTCATCCAGCCTTTGCCGCATCTCATCAGCGGCCTTATTTGTAAACGTTAAGGCAATTACACAGTCTTTTTTTGTTTGCTCAAGGATATAGCGTACACGTTCGGTGAGAACTCTGGTTTTACCTGAGCCAGCGGATGCTAAAACCTGCATAGCATTGCCTATAGGGGATTGAACTACCTGTCTTTGGCTCTCTGATAAGTGAATCATAAGTGAAGCCCTGCCTTAATTTTTTCAAAAATATCTATCACTTTTTCTGGTAGCTGCGAGGCTTCAAGCTTGCATAGTTCTTCGGTGATAGCTTGAGCATACATAGGTTTTTTTGCATCAACTATCTCAAGGATAGCTTTGTTTCTGCCGTCATCACCAGAGTAGTCTCGCAGTGGAGATTCAAAAATTGGCTGCTTGCACGCCTTACAGTTAGGCAAGTTTGTACGCTTAGGCTTCAGGGGTGTCCCTTGTTTTTTTTCGATTTGGCTTTCTATATACCCTTGCCCGTCAATTTCAATTATTGCGGTTTCTATCTGTGTAGCAAAGCCAGCTTCTAACAAATAACCTTCGAAGTCTGTTTTATCCAGAATAGTGATATTTCCATTGTTGTGAATATCAACTTCTCCAAATACCTTCTGATACTGCTTTGAGAGTTCCTTAACTGTTTTTTCTTCACCGTCACTGAAAATAAAGACAGGTATACCAAAACTGTGGGCAAAGTTCAGGAATGGTCGATATTTCGCCCCAGAGCCACCAACACCAATAAAGTTGATGCCAAGCTCAAAACTTTCATGCCCAAAGTATCTCTCAAACATTTGCGGTAAAGCTTGCTCTTCAGTCTCTCCTTCGGAAAGAACTAACGCCTTTGAAAATATAAGCTCACCTCTGGAATGAACTACTTCTCTTTGCAACTTTCGTTTATCTTCAGGTGACAAAGTTTCATCCAATTGGCTGACAGAGACATTTCCATTAGCTGATACCAAGTATCGTAACTCATTCTGGTTCGCCAAGGCTGCCAAATAAGGCGAATGTGTACTAACAATAATCTGACCTACTGAATTTACTAGCTGACGATACAAGGTTCTCTGGGCGTTTGGGTGCAAATGAGCTTCAGGTTCTTCGGCTGCAACTACTGGAAAAAATGGCTCTGCTTCTTCCTCATACTTCTGAGATAGCATTTCAGTAAATGCTTTGACTGTTAGCATGGATGCCCAACTGCGGGTTCCCATACCATGATATTCCATGGAAAAAGAGGAACTCTCCTGCTCACCAAAATGAACCGTAAACTGTTTGGAGAGATCACGCATTTTTTTTGGAAATGGGGTTATTTCCGCCCTTCCAGAGCCTTGGAAAGACTGGTTAAGCTTACCAAGGTGCTGCTTCAAATTCGTGAGAGATTCACTATTTTTTACCGCAAGCTCATTAATCTCTTGAACCATTGACTCCAGCTGCGAAACTTGTTCAGAATCATAATCGACACTGGCTAAAACTCGACCTATTAAAGAGGACTTCTCTTTTAGCTCTTGGTGGATGTCTCGCTGTGCCTCTATACCAATAAATGGCAGAGCATCCAGTCGTCCCGGAATACTATTTTTCTTGTTTGTTCTTTCTTGTTGCCACTCATCAAAGGCAGGCCAACGGCTCAAAGCATATCGATTTGTGTTATAGCCCCCTTTAATTGGATCACTTTGGCTTTCTGTTCTGAGTGCAAAAAATTGCTTTCCGTCCGCTTCTTGCTGAATTTTATCACCAAATTCCTGTACCCATTCATCTTCGAACTTTTCTGTGCGATTTCCACCGCTATCTACGGCAATTATTCTTATATCTACCAAAACTTTTGACGCTACTTTTTCATCTGCATCAATATGAAAATCTTCATCAGAAAGATATCTGCTGTAGTCCCCCAGGGCGAGCTGCAAAGCTTTTATTACTGACGTTTTGCCAGAGTTATTAGTGCCAATTAGCACAGCTACTCGTGGTAAAGTCATTTCTAAATTCTGAATACCACGAAAGCCTGATACTCGTAGAAGGTCAACTTGTATACTCACTTAATTCTTACTCCCCAACCTGCAAATCCAAAGCCTGCTGAACCAGCTCTATAACATAATCCAGCTCACTCACTTCCGACATTTTGATTTCTACCTCACCATTACCCCAGCGTCCTACGTTGCTGATATCCCTGCAACGCCGATGCGGATCGATAACCTGGTCAAACTTCATATTCAGGGAGAGGCGCAAGCCAGAAGCCTGTGGCACCACATCAACAAAATTGGTGTCCAGCTTAAAGGCAACATACTTTTTCAGAAACTCTTCCTTCACATCCTCATCCAGTTCCAGTACCTGGGTTCTGAGCTTCTGATACAGGGATTTCACTGGCTCTTTATTGAGGTAAGGGTGATCTTCAAGGCTATAAGCCGACTTCACTTCCGGCTGTCGATAGGTGGCAAGGATTTCGTCATCCAGCACAGGGCAGGGCCAAACCTTTACCATGGTTTCACTCAGTTCTTTGGCTCGGTCAAGAATTGCGGCCTCATTCCATGTCGAACACTTTGCCAGGAACTTGTTCAGCCGCAGCGGACTGTCGGCAAAACCACCTTCCATGCTTTGCTTTTCCTGAAAAGGCTTGTCGCTCAATTCGGAGTTGTAGCCTGTCAGGGTCAGGTTGCCCAGAGTGTGCAGATAAGTTTCGTGAACTTCCTGCCAGTTTGCCCCCAGCTCAGCCTGCCAGGTTTGTGACAACTCCGGATTCTGGGGCATTACATGCTCAATGGTGTAGTTCGATACCTGAACTGTTTCCTTGCGCTTATAATTTTCCAGTCGACGCAGCCAGTAAGCCTTGCTGCGCATGTTATACATATCTTTGGTTTGCAAACAGCGCTTGAACTCTTCATCCAGTGGCATACGACGGTTGCCCGTCAATAGCAGGAAAGCTGCCTTAAAGCTTTCCACATAGCGATCTTTCTTTAAATCCTTACTGAACCGGGCAAAGGTTTTATTCATGGAATTCGTTGGAATCAAGCACACCAGCCGACGGAAGGCATAGCTTTCGATATAGCGAACGCACTCCACAAATTCATCCAGACTCAGGACTTTGTGGTCATAGTCGTTATACATCTCCAGAACCAGCGGATACGCCACATCCACCTTGTAAGCATTCAAATCTTTAAATGCCTGTTTCAGGGCTGGTTCTTCCTCTGTACCCAGTGCAAAAGCCACGTAGTAGGAGGAATAGCGATAAACATCCGCCACAATATCCTGAATACTTTCGACACTCTGTGCTACATAGCTTTTAAAGCCTTCATACACCGCATCCTGGCGTGGTGTATTACCGGTTTTTATGGTGAGGAAGTCACGCATAAAAGCATTAAATTGCGAGCTATGCTCACCATGGCCAAAGTTCCTCTCCATGGGGAACCAGTAATCTTTGTAAAGGCGGTTCTGCTCCTTTATATCCTGCTTCATCAACACATAGTTGCGAATCAGATCCGCCTGGCTGAGTGCCAGACCGGTAGAGTTCAGACTTTCAAAAATCAGCTGCGGATCGTCCTTGTCTTTGTCCAGAGCGATATCGACAATAATCAGCTTTTGCAGTCCTTTATAGATAAAGCCGAGTTCTTCCTGGCTAAGGTTTGCCAGCTTGTTGGCGAAGAAGCGATAATTCAGCTCGACCCGATGCCTCGATTCCTCTTTTATCTCTGTCTTACCATCAACAATCTGGTGCAGAGCCTCATTGTCACTTTTGGTCAGTACCAGCTTGTAGTACAGCTCACCGTCTTCCTCAACGTTGCAGAGATAGTAATTTTTCAGCTTTTTGGGATTAGTGCCTTCAATAACAATTTTTTGCTCAGCATTCTGGTTACGGCGATCGATCTCGTGTGACAGGGCCGCAATCAATAGGCTGTTAGAAGTCAGACGTTGCTGACCATCAATCACCAACAGCTCAGGCACATCACTGTGGCTGTATAGACTGCGCTCAACATAAACGACAGAGCCGATAAAGTGACCTTCAAGCTCCGAAGATCCGGCACGATAAATATCGTTCCACAACTGCTCACACTGGGCTGAATTCCAGCTGTACTGACGCTGGTAGATGGGAATAATGAACTGGGCAGATTTTTGCAAAAACTTGAATAGTCGCGTTTCCGTGGCTTTCATTTGGCTTCCTTACAGCTGTATTTGACCTGAGATGAGTTTGGGGAGGAGCATGTCTCGTTGTTGCTTGAGGTTTTCGTTCCGTCGAGTCAGGTTAAAAATGCTCTTGAACATCGGCTGTACAGACTCTGTGAACTTTTCCAGTAGCGCTTTTGGTGGCAAAGCTAACTTAAAGCTATCAAAGCAGGCATTCTGAACCCTTTGCCGGCCTGTCGCTCCTGTCATACTTTTGATTGCGTTTTCTCTGAAGGGCATGGAACGGGCTAGCAAGTAAATAAATTCGGAGGTTAAAAGCTCTGTTTCTCTCAGAACAATAAATTCTGTGGAACCGAAACCGACAGGATTTACTTCATCAAGATACTGAACATAGCCAATTTTACCGTTTTGCAGACAAGGGGTAATCCGGGAGAACAGCGTGTCACCATTCATGTATTTTGCCCCGCTGTTGCCTGACTTCATCTGAATATCCCCAATCAGCATAGAGTCTTCAGATAATCCACTCATAGGTACAAATGGCTTTTCACCTTCCTTGGCAAGCTTTGTTTTTGGGTTGACTTGAATTGCTTTTGATGCAGAGATAATCTGCCAACCATAGGGTACTTGACCCATCATAGAATCAATAAATTTTGCCTGCTCATGCCCAGGAAAGCGAAAGTGAACAAACCACTCTCGATAAAGGGACTGGGCCATTTCTTCCAGAATGGCTATACGACGACTGTTGTTTTTAAGAAAGAAATCATAGTTTGAGAGCACAGAGGCTAATTGCTTTTGATTTGGCAAAGAGAGATTATCAAGAAAGGAAAGATCAATATTTTTGATTGCCTCTATGTCTGCTCTCTGTCTTCCTGATGCGCCGGTCATACTCTTCTGAGCTGGTAAGCGAATTGCATCAGATAGCGATAAGTAATACACAAAGTCAGAGTCAGATACACCTTCTTTACCACGAAAAACGAAAAACTCTGTGGAACCAAACCCCACAGCGCCTTCAAGTCTTTCAACTTGAGCTATTTTTCCATTTTCAAGACAAGGCGTTATTCTTGCGAACAGAGTATCTCCATCTTCAAATTTTGCACCACTTCCTTTGAGCACCCTTTTCTGACCGGGCTCTACAAACCGGTAGCCGGGAGCAACATTAGCCATTTCAACAAATGAATATTCTTTTTTTCTGCCTAAAGAAACCAAAGGGTTAACTTCAACAAAATCACCAAATTTCATACTGCCTCCAGTATTTTGGAGAGATTCAGTCCGATTTTCTGTTCAAGTTGACGAGCGCTTGCATTGAGCACTTCCAGTTCTTCCTGCAAAGCCTCCAGCTTGGCAGCAAAGTCTTCATCGTGCTCCTCTTCACCCTGAGCAACACCTACATAACGCCCAGCATTTAAACTCCACCCCTGAGCTTCAATTTCATCAAGCGTGGCCACCTTACAGAGTCCGGCAATATCCTTGTATTTTCCTTCAGGAAAATACGAGTCGAGAGACCAGCTGCCATCATTGTTATCATCAGGGTGATTTTCAACGAAAGTATGATCTGGCTGCTCACCCCGATAAAGCTTGACGATATTGGCAATAAACGTCAGTTGTTCGGAGGTGTAATCCCGTACAGCACGAGTCACCTGACGGAAAATATGGCGGGCATCAATAAACAGAACGTTATCTTTACTGGCAATTGCTCCTGCATTGTCAGTACTTCCGCCATCCTTGGCGTCCGTATTCTGTTCCTGCTTGTTCTTATCAAAAAACCAGAGCGTACAGGGCAGGGTTACGGTGTAAAAGAAGTTACTGGATACAGCCACCATCACATCCACAGCCCCGGTCTCAATCAGCTTCTGTCGAATTTCCAGCTCCGAACCACGGGCATCACTGGCAGAGTTTGCCATAACAAAACCAGCGCGACCTGTTTTGTTCAGAGCTGCATAGAACATCTGAATCCAGATATAGTTACCGTTATCATTGCGGGGCATACCAAAGGGGAAACGCTTTTTATCGTCTTCCAGCCGCTCTTTCTGAATCTTATCCACATTAAATGGAGGATTCGCCATCACATAATCAAAGGCTCCGGCACATCTGTGGATATCTTCATAGTAGGAGTTACCTTCCCGAACATCGCCCTGCAAACCATGTACTGCCAAGTTCATCTTTGACAGCCGCACGGTGTCACCGGTTTTTTCCTGACCAAAAATGGAAAGCTCATCGGACGCGTTACGGTTATGCTCTTCCACAAACGCCGCACTGGACACAAACATACCGCCAGAACCACAGGCAGGATCAAACACTTTGCCATGGTAAGGCTCAAGAACTTGAGTAATCAAACGTACCAGTGGGGAAGGTGTGAAGAACTCACCGCCACCCTGACCTTCGCTTTTGGCGAATTCATTGAGGAAGTATTCATAAATACGACCAAACACATCAGTACCCAGATCAAAGCGGATACCGGCAAAGGTTTTTAGCAGGTCTTTCAGAATATCGTCTTCAAAGCGGGTATAGGTTTTTGGCAGAGCATCCTTGATGGCTTCGTTCTCAGCTTCCAGAGCTTTCATAGCCGCATTAACAGCCAGCCCCACAGAACGATCTTCCGGCAATTCAAGCAGACTGGAGTACAAAGCCTCATCAGGAACAAACATCGCCCCTTCAGCCTGGATCAAGGTACGGATATCCCCACCACTGCGACGCCGACGGGTTGAAGCCTTCGCTTCCAACCGCTTTTTAGCTTCCGAGAACCGGTACTCAGCATAACGCAAAAAGATCAGCCCCAGCACCGGCCGGGAATACTCTTGAGCCGTAAGACCGCTGTTAGCGCGAAGGTTATCGGCAGCTGACCAGAGTCGTGTTTCCAGTTGCTGGATTAGTTTAAAATCGGACATGTGAAACCTGTTTATCCCTAGAGCAATAAGCCATCAGGGAGGGTGAAACGGTAAGTTGTCCGGTATTTTATGCCTTTAGGGTAAGGAGTAACAGGGAATGAAAGGACGGATGATTATCTGCGTTTCAATAAAGATCGCAGTGGTTCAATAGAACGCAGCGGTACGGCTCGAGTATACTTTGCTTGGGCTATACGAGGTTCCCCCTTGCGTGCATCCATTTTCCAGTAAGATGCAGACTCCATTTGCTTGAACTCCAGTTCCTCAACAGGTACATCAAATGGGTTAGGCTGGCTTTCTATTTTTTCAGTAGAATCAATCTGATCCTTTTCAGTAATATTCTGCATATAGTAGTGATAGCCCGCCTTAAAGTGCTCCATATTTAGCTCATCATCCTGATTCAAGATTGCTTCTTCGGCGGCATAATTTATTAGAACTCTCAACCTTCTCATATTACCTTTAGAGAAAGCGAAAAGCCGAGAATAAAACTCCAGCTTATGTAGTCCAGGCTTTTTTGAAAATGGCAAACTGTCGTTAAATACTTTCAAGAATGCTCGGAATTCTTGTCGCTGTTCTTTATTTATAATCCGAAACGGCTCGATCTTCCTCTGGATCATAAATCGACCAGCAAGAGCGTCATCACAGTTAAGAATAATATTACTGTAAGGCATACCAAAGAGGACAACAGGAAGGTTTGATCTATTAATCAGGATTTTTATCCACTTCGCCACATCTTCAAGCACCTCATAAGATTTTGTCTCGATCAGATGTTGAAATTCATCTAACAGGCTGATCTGAACGCCGCAATGAGTCATCAAATTGGTCAATAATCTTGTTAGCTCTGGTTCTGTAAGCCCTCTGGATGAGAGTTCGTGACCAAGGTCCTGCAAAAAGCAGATAGCGGCTTCCCTTGGAACCGTTTTGTCAGGGAATTCACTGGAAAAAACATTGATAATAGACCGCTCGGATTCCTCTCTATTGGGGTTTAGTCGTAAATATTCCCTTATAAGGGTAGTTTTTCCTGAACCGGGTTCTCCAAGCACCAGCATGCACTCTGGGTATTCACTTCCTTTCGACATATTCCTGCATCGATGTATGTCTGCCAGAATACGAGCCAGATTGGGAGAACTGATGTAGCAATTCTTTACTTTGAGGCGTTTTTCATCTTGTTCAGCTGTTATGTTGTCATACCGATCATAGAGTTCATTCATCACACATTGCTCCGCCATCCAGTTGTATCAATCTCCTCATCGTCTTCTAATTCAAAGTCAGCAGCTGAAGCAGTAGGGGGTTCCTGCTCTTTGTTTTTTTTGGGGGGAGAAGATATAGCTTTCAGACCTTCGTTCAGACTTGAATTTGCATCTTGTGCAATGTCCAAATATTTCGCTAATGCGGTGGTGGAGCTGACAGGAGCTGTTGAGCTAATATTCCAGCTATTCGCTTCTTCCTGAATTCTGCGTTCAATTTCCAGACTGGCCCTTACAACATCCTGATGGTTATAACTTCCCTCAGTATTCTTCCTGGCATAAGTCATATGAACGTCATGCTGTACTTCATTGAACCGACAAGCATAATCCTGATCAATCGCTTCAACTCTGATATATTTTCGGTCGAGTTTATTGAAGACATATATTGAACTTAAGTCGTCAGGATCAACCTTATAGCTAGTCATTACACTACCTGCCCTAGCTCTATAGCTAGCAAGTTGCTCAGAATCATAACGGATTTTTTTGTAAAAAATGCCACCTTTTCTTAATTTACTTTCCTCTGTTCGGCCAAGAACAATATTCAGCCTGTCGGCCTCAACTAACTTTGGAGGAAACTCTTCCACTGATTTCTTCCAATATAAATTTGGAATGATTTTTCCTTCTGTAGTTTGTGCTATTTGGTATTCATCAACTACCCACTTATAAAAAATTTCGACAAAAGTGTTAAACCGAATAACTGCATTTTCTTTAGGGTTATAGTCATCCCTTTCTGCTAGTGATGAGAATGTTTTGCCTTCCATCTGAGATAGAAGTTGTGTGTTTACAGTTCCGAATTTTCTTTCGACTTTTCCTTTGAACCAAGGATGCTGAACTGGGTTGAATGCATATTGTATATTTAATTCAGCCAAAACCACTTCAAGGTCATCACACCAGAACTCTTTGCCATTATCAAAAATAAATAACTCAGGAACTCCGTAGCAAAGCCACTCATTTTCAAGGAATGAGTATTGCTCTAATATACTGCTTTTTTGTTGTATGATGTTTCTTATTAGTTTGATTAGAACTATAAAATCGGGATCACGAAAAGAAATGTAGAAGCCAACAATGGATCGAGAATATTCATCTATAGCAAGTGTGAGCCAAGGCCTGCCTATGGGCATTAGTGTTTCTGAATCAACCACAAACAGATCAAGCTTGGTGTGGTCAACGCATACCCTCTCCATTACTCTAGTTGTTTTCACACCTTCAGCAATAGGAGAAAATTCTATTTTGGCCTTTCTCTTTCCGTATCTGGCCGATTTTTTTTCATAGGGTGTTAATTTTTCCAGCCTATCAAGAAATGCTCGATAGCTTGGAACCGGCAGTTCCTTAATATCTTTACTTCTTCTTAATCCATTAACTTCTTCAAGGGCGTTTTCGAGCCTTTTATAAGCGGCTTTCTTTGTCGGTCTATGCTCGCTGGAGTAATAATCAACAGCTTTCTTAACGCACTTTTCAACTTCTTCTTTCAGCCGGCTTTTCCGATTCCCTTTTTTGAAAGTCGCGGAATACAGCCCTCTAATGGAATAGCCAGCTTTAACATAGTTGCTATGCCATCGACATATTGTTCGCCAGCTGGGAGGCTTTTTGTCCCCTAGCTCAGCAGCTACTTCAGGTAGTAGATCCTCTATATACTGTGGGCTCCAGTATTGAATGCCTCTATCAATCAGCCCCATGAGATATTTATATTTTTTAAGGGTTTCATTACGCTCTTCTTCTGTAAAAACCATCAAATCTTCCGACATTTTTTTTTCTTCGTCACCGGAAGAACTTATAAACTCTATTCGCCCACTCTTTAGTGCATCCTGAAGCCCTGACAATGAAAGTGTGGTGCTTCTGTCTTCCTCCAAAAGGCTTTCAAGTCTGATATTTTCTCCTTCCCGAGCAGCAAGTACATATTCATGTTTGTCACCATCGAGTGCTTCCAGTCTGATTTTAGTGCCTTCAATAAATCTGCTCATGACTGCACCTAACGACTGCCTGACTATTGAGAGGGGTTGATTCCAAAGGTGACTCAGTGACCAATGCGCCTCTTGCCAGAAGGTCATATACCACTGGATAACAATACATTTTTTCTATGCCGGAAATGTCAGGCAAATCTTTGATCGCTAAGGGGCCTTGTGCGTTTATCAGGTCAAGAAGAGCATAATGATGATCATTAAGTTCTTCTGCTGTTTGGTATTTGTAGAGAAGTTTTAGATTGCTGAGTAGAGGTTCTTTTCTTATATCGGACGCTTTCAATAGCTGAAGAGGGGTGTTCAATCTATCGGCAGCGGCCTGCTTTTGGATAAAAACCTCTTTGAACTTTCGACTATCTGCTTCTTCATCAGATTTAACCTCAATTCTTCCTTCCTTGTCTGACTCTGTGTAGGTAGCCCCAAAATCAGGGGTATATTTTCCTTTTTTGCCGAAGTTATCATACTCATACCCTGTTGGCTGAGCTTCAAAAGAGGCTATATCCTGACGAGATTCAAGATCGTAGCATGCATCAAATTCGATAGGGGATTCCACTCGAAAGTACTTGCCAGATTTGATGCTATTGAATCCAAAAATCTGCTTAGATCGAGATTTATGAAGTTTACGACATTTCATAACCATACAACTCTGGTTAACTGCTTAAAAGTTAGACCAGAGTCGTATGTTGTCAAGTTTTGCTTCAAATATATTGTCGGCTTATTTTTCTGCTATTGTCAGTATATTCTTTATATTGTTAGCTTTTGCTTCAAACAACACATCCCCTGTCGGTACTACCATATCGTGACAATTTCAATTCCGATATACCAAGGGCTATGACGGTCTTGCAACTTCATTTGTCATAACAAAAACAACCATATTGTGGCAAATAATTAACTTTACGCCCATGTCATGACATTTGTTTACACTGATAGTTATCTACCTGCACGGTAGGTTATGTGAAATCAGAATAAGCTTCGATGCCCCACTCTTTATCAACTGCCTACCCGGCAGGTCACGAAGACATGTGGGAAGTTCTTTTCATTGAGATATTCTCAACTGCCTACCCGGCAGGTCACCTGAAGTCAAAATACCGCTAGAGTGCGTATGACAAGAGGATAGATCAAAATTCCCCTCTAATGCCCTTTCTTTAAAGCTCCATATATTTTTTAGTGAAAACAACCAGTTACAAACCTTCATTATTTTTTGAAAGGAAGTCGGTCAGGCACCGATCCTCGCTTATCAGTTTTATTTCCCAAGCCATAACTCGTATAGCTATTACACACAAAATCTTCAGCTATATGTCGTTGTATTCGCAGATAATAGACTTGAGAACAATTGCTAGAGCTGGTTATAGGAATATTATAAAAAAAATGATTTTGCCGTTCTGAAACCACTGTATTTCTTCGAGGTTGATATTGATAACCTGCATTCTCTGCTATTCGCTGCCCACGTCTTATGCTGCGTTGCCGACCTCCCGCGCATTGTTTGTCACGTTTACTGTCTCGTGAGTAACGCACCTCTAAGACGTTGTCAGGGACCGCTACTATGTCGTGAATTAAAAATTTCTGGAGCCTCTGCATTTGTTGGTAGTATTCTTGAGCCATTAGTTGCAGTAAAAATGATTGATCTAATGAAACAAATGCGATTATTGCACCAATAGTTTCATGACTATTTTCCGGAAACGTAACACCAATGCTGTTGATACTGTGCCTACACTGGAATCCATGAAGGATTTTTAAGCACCTTCCAACTAACAGCTCATTATTTGATCCAGCCTCAAACTGAATACCAAAGGCATGGCGTGTCATCCTTTGCTCTCCAATCTCATACCCCCACAAATATGACAGGCCATAATGAAATTAGCATCATCCATCATCGGATCATTCATATCAGGTTCGGATTCCAGAAATTCAATATACTCATCAGCTTTTTTCAATAAAGAGAAATAGTCCTTTCCTGTAACTGGATGACGATGTGCTGTTAGATTTTCTCTATCTGCGCAATATGCGCTAATTTTTTTTCGAGTGTCTGCCCCCGGATACCAGTCATCAATCTGATGCATCGCGGCCCCCAGCTTGTGTCTTGTAAAAATAACCTGCTCCTCTCCATTAAAATCACAGGTTGACAGAAGCTTATTTTTTTCCTCTCCGTCAGTAAACTTTTGGCTCGGCCACACTTCTGCACAGAGGGGTAAAATGAGTTTAGCCTCGACCAATACGGAGCAACATTCTTTCGGAGATGTCAGAGCTTTTTCAAATCTATCAACCCACGACCCTATCGTCTCTTCAAGATCATCCAGGTCTCTGCTCCAGCGCCTTGTTTCCACATTATCGACAACAAGCTGCTCTTTCGATTTATAATCTTTGAGGCGAATTTCAGTTCCGAGCGTACATTGGTTTTCCCATAGCCAGTTGCCCAACAAAAAGTTCTCTAAATATCTTCGAGCCAACACCCGATATCCGCCTACATTTTTATAAGATTCTGCCAACCTTGCCACAACATTCTTCATTTCAGCACTATCACATCTGTGCAATTGTCCAGAGTGAGACCTGATAGTTACGGAGAATCGAATAATCAAGGCCTGTGCTTCTGGAGGCATATAGACCTCTTGAATAGTTT
This sequence comes from Endozoicomonas gorgoniicola, assembly GCF_025562715.2. Lineage (NCBI taxonomy): Bacteria > Pseudomonadati > Pseudomonadota > Gammaproteobacteria > Oceanospirillales > Endozoicomonadaceae > Endozoicomonas > Endozoicomonas gorgoniicola. The sequence continues at coordinate 5,646,341 of NZ_JAPFCC010000001.1, read as the reverse complement.
GAGGATTTGCATAGGATAAAGACGACGGCTTACAACTTTCCTTGACTTCTCCTTTTGCGTAGGCTTCTGAGTAATTGTCTTTGGTTGCTGCGATAGTGGTTGTCTCGGGAGACAATGGATGCTCTCTGGATTCACCATCAACCCAGAAAAACAACCCCTTCCCAAGATAGATTGATCGTTGTTGAGCGTGCTGACTACACAGCTTCATCACCTGAGACCTCCTTTACCAAAACCTCAATACCAAAGCTGCTGTAATTCATAGACCAAAAAGCACGATCAAGAGGATTTATTTGATGCACCGGGCGCAGTGCAACAACGGATAAGACAGGGGTGGCAAAAGCATGAGGGCAATCTCCAGCACCCACTCTTGTTTTCGGTTTACCCAGGAATCGAAACCCGGCACCCATGGGAAAACTCTTACCTTCAGACAGCCTCCCCAGTAGCTCGCCCCTCTCGGGAGCATTACATACAGCGGTAATCACTCTCCCATAACCGGGCAGTTGCATCAGTGATGCTGAAACTTCTTCCATAGCTCCATAACGATCACACTGCCTGTAAAGCTTACATTGACCATAACTCCCCTCCATTGGGTGCGTTAAAGTTCCGCCGGCAAGCCTTGGGGGTAGACAGCTAAACAGGTTGTCTTCACTCAGGTCTATCTCTTCTCGGGTCTTCGGTAGCTGCACAATCAAATCAAACTCAAGATCACAGCTCCTGTGGTCAATCACAGGGCTATTTGATAGTTTCCCATTCTTTATTTCTTGAGCTGGAAGGGGATGACCCTCATTCAAGGCATACTTCCCTAGCACTACAGCAAACCGGAAATCTGTCCGGTCACTCTTGTATCCCAGGTTACATAAAAGGGCATGCACTAGCCCCGCCCAGGCTGTCAACGAGGGCAGACCTACAACATATGGGTTACTTCTGGCGTTTGCGTTATAAGCTAATAATCTTTTGAAATGAAGAAATTGCCCTGGCTCATGAGAAGCCTAAACAGACTGAGTGATTTTATTCAAGATTTTCTTTATTGCTTTTTCAAACAATGGCAGCAGCACAGGGTTGTAGGCGAGTTGGGCTGAGTAATGAGATCGCTCAAGTATGCCGTTTAGCTGAGATAAAAAATATTCAACCGCTTTACCTGCTTCACTCAGGTCTCCCTGAATGAGAGCCAACTCGAAGGTTTTTCCCAAAGCGTTGTCAATCTGACTTTGCTCAGCCAGATAATGAACCCTCATTACAAATAAGAATAAAAATGCTTCTTCGACGATGTTCTCAAGCCGAAAAGCTTCATGCTTCAACCGTCCTTCCTTCTGCTTTTCTGACTCAACAAACGCTTTACCAGAAGCCAGTTGCAGCAGAAAATTCAGGCTCTTCTTATGAAAAATGCCTCCTGCATTTAATAGGTTTTTCTTGTATCGCCAATGGTTCAGCAAATAGTTCAGATTATAGTCATGCCTCCCAAGCTTCGGAGGATAGTAGAGGCAGTAAAGCCTTCCACCGCAAGTACCTAAAAAACTGCTTACCTGAAATGGTTTGGAATAAAATACCGGACGACAGCTGATGTCGGGATGACCTATAAGGTTGTGAACCCATCTTTGAAAACCCGCTGAAACCAGTGGGGTAACAGCCACATAGTCACCGCTTCCATCAGGGAACAGAACAACCTTACTGTGAGGACTGACAAAATCTGGTAAAGAGTTGGACATGCCCCCATTACAAGGCTTTTGTAACTGCTGGACTCTGTTTAATGGAAACCCAAGGGTTAGGAGCGCATCTATTAACGAACTTTTTTCCTCTTTCGAAAACTGTTCATATAGAGAAGTTACTCGGTTATTCCAGCAGAACTCGGTTGCCAAAAAATGACTTCTGGATACTTTGTTACTGTTGTGGGACCAACCAAGATGTTTTTGTCCATCTTCACCATAGTTTTCAGGAAACCATCGGGCACAGCCTGTCGCACGACTGTTCGGGTCTTTAAGGTAATGAGTAGCAACCCACGGAACTGTAACGATAATACCTTTATGCCAGACCTCATCCATATAAAGCTCTTTTGCTGCTGCAACGTCAAGCAGATCAGCACTTTCTGATGTTGAGCGAGTCAGGTTTGTCAGAATGGTCAGGGCTTCAGAAACATGATCATCAATGACCACAGGGATGTCGGAGAAAAATGCTCTTTTTAGCGTTGTATTGAGTTCTTGTTCACTCTCTGCCTTTAGGAGGTCACCCAATATCATCATTGCTACCACCTCGGTAGATAGAGGCTACGGTTAGAATGTCTTGACTGAAAACCAACTGACCATAAGACGAAAACGTCCCTCAGCCTGAATAACGGCATGCCAGCGCTGATCGGCTTTTTATCCTTTTGCTGCTTACAGGGATGCAGCAACCCTTCCTCGACCAGTCTGGCCACCTGTCTGGTGCCTGTACCTAAAATCACACAAGCTTCAAAACTATCGAGCAAGGTCTGGGAAATCTCAGCGTATTGATGACCTTCCTGAAAAGTAATTCGGTCAAGAAATGAAAAAACTGCCTTGAGTATTGCGTTAGTTGCCAGTCTGCTATCTGGCAGATTACGACTCACCTTCAACAAAGACCCAAAGATGGAGTGAAACGCGGTTTCGCGCATTGATCTCACAGAGTACTCAAGACCGTCATGTGCCAGTTCGTCCAGTTGAGCGAACAGCCTGGCAGGCCAATTGTCAAAGTAATCAGTGCATCGAAACAGAACGCCTTCACTAACCTGTGATGAATGACAACCTTCTTCATCTACCCATTGCATGAACCAGAGCACAGCACCAAAAACGGCTTCAGTCGTTAATTTTCTAAAAAGCAGATTGTCTGCTTCGCTACTCTCAGGCTCGAAACCATATACCTGTTCAGCCAGCTTAATCAGCTTTGGGTCTCCCGGTTCAGACGTTGCCGTGGATAAATCAAAACCACACTGACATAAGAGCACAGCCTCATCTCGAATATAGTCCACGTCAAGACCGCATTGAGGGCATTTAAAAACCAGGGATGATTGATGTCTTGGGCAGGCCCTCACCAGAGAGATGTGCCAGAAAACGGGGATATAAGGTTTTTCCTGCAAGCACTGAGGACACACAGGAATATTCTTTGACCGAAAAAATAATCTGGGTATTTCAATCCCCTTCCAAATCAGTGCTGTATGATGACCCGCAAACCGCCGGTCAGTTTTAAGCACAGCCAGTTCCAGCATAGGCAAACGGTCTTTACAACACCGTTCTGACAGAAGGTGAAGCGCCCAATATCTCTTACTCGACGAAGAATAAGCGTGGTACAAGTTGAACCGGCCAAGCTCTGAAGGCATTGAACCAGCAAGCTGTCCATGCTGTTTCTTGAGAAGCTTGCCGAAATGCGGAAACAGATTCCTGATCCTGAAGTGGTTCAATTCAGACAGTCGTATCAGATAACTCTCAAGGGACTCATCTTGTTCAGGATCAGGACGAAGCAGAAACATAAGACTACATGCTAAGGATTACTGAGTATTCAATGTAGCCGTTTTCTCTAAATATGCACCATCAATATTTGGAGTTGTTCTTTAGGTCTGCGCCGCAAACATTCTTGCAGCCTTTCTCAAGATTTCATTTTCCTCAGTCAGACGACGAAGCTCGTTTTCCAGCCTCTTAATCTTTGTCTCCAATGAGGTATCAGGGCTGTTACGCTGCTCCCTCAGCTCATTAATACCTTTTTTCACCCAGTGCTTCATCGTAGCCGGATGTACGCCAAGCTCCTCCGCAGTGGTTTTCAGATTTCGATCATTTTCAAGATACCGCTCTACAGCCTCAATCTTAAAGGCGAGAGAATAAGTTTTACGTTTGTGACTGTTCATTGCCCTACATCACGATAGCTAAGTATTCCTTAGTATCGTACCACAATCAAAACTCAGAATATCTTAGCTTTTATAGCTAGGATAATTATGAGCAACCGAAGCTCGGAAGCCCATTCACCGTTCCCTGTTCGGCTCAAGGAAGCAAGGCTGGCAAAAGGGCTATCACAGAAAAACTTGGGTATAATCGCCGGTATTGATGAGTTCTCCGCCAGTTCGAGGATGAACCAGTACGAAAAAGGCAAACACGCTCCGGATTTCGCTACCCTGAAGCGGCTGGCTGAAGTGCTTGATGTGCCAACCAGTTATTTCTACTGCGAAGAAGACTGGCTGGCCAAAGCGATCAAAACACTGTATGCCCTGTCAGCGACCAAAAGGGGCAAAGCTCTGAAAGCCCTTGAGTAGCAGGTACAAGCCTCCGTACTCCCATCAAACACCTTAGCCATTATCAGTCACGAGTTACTTCTGACCCGCTACCAGAAAGGGAGGAAGACTCTGAGGATCAAGACAGAATGAAAACACAGGAACTGTACCAAAAGTACAAAAAGCATATTGACCTGATCTGGGAAATAGCCAACCTGCTACGCGGCCCCTATCGTCCGCCCCAGTATCGCCGGGTTATGTTACCAATGATTGTACTCCGTCGTCTGGATTCAGTACTGGAGCCACACAGCAAGGAGGTCAGAAAGAAATACCTTGAGCTGAAGGAACAAGGACTCCTCAGTGCGGTGATTGAGAAAAAGATCGACCACGACTTCAACCTCAACTTTCACAATACCAGTGAGTTCACATTTAACAATCTGTTGAATGATCCTAATGAGCTGGCTAGAAACCTGGGCAATTACATAGCCGGTTTCTCCAGCAAGGCTCGCGATATTTTGCAGAAGTTCAAATTTGAGGAAGAGATCGAAAAGCTCGACGAAGCAAACCGGTTATTTGAGCTGGTCAAAAAATTCAAGGATGTTGACCTGCACCCTGACCGTATTCCCAATATGGCCATGGGCTATATCTTTGAAGACCTTGTACGCCGTTTCAATGAACAGGCCAACGAAGAAGCCGGGGATCACTTTACCCCCCGTGAAGTCATCAAACTGATGGTGCATTTGCTCTACACCAAAGACGAGGACATCTATAAAAAAGGCATTGCCCGAAAAATCTATGACCCCACCTGTGGTACGGGTGGTATGTTGTCAGTCTCTGAAGAATACATCAACGAGCACAACCCTGATGCCAATCTGGAACTGTACGGGCAGGAATATAACCCAGAGTCCTACGCCATCTGTGGTTCAGACCTGCTGATTAAAGGGGAAAACGTCGATAACATCGTTTTTGGTGACACCCTCGGGGATGGCAAAACTGACGACGGTCTGCCCGATCACAAGTTCCATTACATGCTGGCTAATCCGCCCTTTGGCGTGGAGTGGAAGCCGGAAAAAAACGAAGTGACCAGCGAGCATAATGAACTGGGGTTCAGAGGGCGTTTTGGCCCCGGCCTTCCTCGAATAAACGACGGTGCGTTATTGTTTCTGCTGCATATGATGTCCAAGATGCAGCCCACCCCTGAGCAAAAAGGCACAGGCTCCCGTATCGCCATTGTTTTTAACGGTTCGCCGTTGTTTACCGGTGACGCAGGCAGTGGCGAGAGCAATATCCGTCGCTGGATTATTGAAAAGGACTATCTGGAAACCGTGGTCGCCCTGCCCGACCAGCTGTTCTACAACACCGGCATTTACACTTATGTCTGGATTGTCACCAACCGCAAGTCGGCTGAACGAAAAGGCAAGGTGCAGCTGATTAATGCCACGGACTACTTCGTTAAAATGAAGAAAAGTCTGGGGGACAAGCGTAACGAAATCGGTGACGGGGACGATGGCAAGCCCAACCATATCGCCAAAATCACCCGAATGTACGGAGAATTTACAGAGACCGAACACAGCAAGATTTTTGATAACCATGAATTTGGTTATCTGAAAATGACCGTAGAGCGCCCGAAGCGGTTTAACTTCCAGGTTAATGAGCAGCGCATTGGCTGCCTGAGGCGCACTGCCTGGTTTTTGGAGCTGGCTATTTCCAAAAAACGCAAGAACCGGGAACAGGCCGAACAGGAAGAAGCCGCCGGTCGCTTGCGCCAACAGGAAATTCTGCGGGTAGTAGAAGCTATCACCGATGACACCCTCTACAAGTCCCGTACTCCCTTTGAAAATATGCTTAAGGAAGCGTTCAAAGGAAGCACCGAGAAGTGGTCTGCCAAGCTCCGGGATACACTGATTGACGCCTTTGCTGAGGAAGACAAAACCGCTGAACCCTTCCACAACGCCAAGGGTGAGCTGGTGCCTGATCCGAAACTTAGGGATACAGAGAATGTGGACCTGCCAATGGATATTGCCCTGCCGCTACCACTGACTTATCCGGACAAGAAAAACAAAGGCAAGATTGATAATACCGAGCTGCTGGAACTGGTCAAAGATCACTGCGAACAGTACCTGAAAGACGAAGTGCTGCCTTATCGTGACGATGCCTGGATCGACCACAGCAAAACCAAGGTGGGTTACGAGATTCCCTTTAACCGCCATTTTTACCAGTACCAGCCGCCAAGACCTCTGTCTGATATTGAGGCCGATATCAAAGGGTTGGAAGATCGTATTGTGAAGATGCTGGCGGAGGTGGTGTGATGCGCTATCCGAAGTATCCGGAGTACCGGGATTCCGGGGTTGAATGGTTGGGGGAGGTTCCTTCTCACTGGGTAACTTGGAAGGCTACTCATGGCTTCAATTCAATTGGGAGTGGTACAACACCAAAAAGTGAAAACACTGCTTATTACGGTGGGGATATCCCTTGGATAACGACTTCTGAACTTCGTGAGAATACTGTTAAGCTAACCAAGCAGAGATTAACTGGAGAAGCATTAGAAGATTACAGCACTTTAAAGCTGTACCCTGCTGGGAGCCTTGCAATTGCAATGTATGGAGCAACAATCGGACGCTTGGGGATATTAGGAGTTGATGCAACCGTAAACCAAGCCTGTTGCGTATTTTCTGAGCCTGAACAGTTCCATACAAAATTCTTCTTCTATTGGCTATGGATGGCAAGACCCTATTTGCTATCCCAGTCTGTTGGTGGCGGACAACCAAATTTAAGTCAAGATGATTTAAAACAGCTTAGAGCACCTGCGCCATCGACTGATGAGCAACAGCTAATCGCAGACTTCCTCGACCACAAAACCAGCCAGTTGGACACCCTGATCGCTGAAAAACAGCGACTGATCGACAAGCTTAATGAAAAGCGGATTGCTCTGATTACCCAGGCCGTGACCAAGGGGCTGGATGCTTCTGTGCCGATGAAGGATTCCGGGGTTGAGTGGTTGGGGGAGGTTCCATCGGGGTGGAATGTGAGGAGGTTAAAGTTTGTAGCTTCCTACAATGATGAGGCTTTACCAGATACAACCGAGCCTGACTACGAAATTGAATACATTGATATTTCAAGTGTGAGCTCGGTTGAAGGCATTAAGTACACAGAAGTAATGTTCTTCGAAGATGCACCTTCTCGCGCCAGGCGAGTAGTGCAAAATGGCGACACTGTAATTTCAACAGTTCGAACCTATCTGAAAGCTATCGCACACATAGAAAATGCACCAGATAACCTGATTGCATCTACTGGATTTGCTGTAATCCGACCTTCAGAAGACATCCACCCAAGATTTCTGGCTTACGCCTTAGAGAATCAGGGGTTTGTTGATGCGGTTGTCTCAGAATCTGTTGGTGTAAGTTATCCTGCCATTAATGCTACTGATTTGGTATGCCTGCCTGTTACTTATCCTGATGACTATTCTGAGCAAAAGAGAGTAGTCGACTTCCTTGACCACAAAATCAGCCAGCTGGACACTCTGATTGCCGAAAAGCAGAGAATGATTGATAAACTCAACGAATACCGAACAGCTCTGATCACCGCTGCCGTCACCGGCAAAATCGACGTACGCCAGATCAGGCTAGAGGATACAGCCTGATGATTTTCATGGAATCATCAGGCACCCTTTTCGTGACTTCGCGAAAAGGGTCAGGGCTTCCTGTTTTCCCGCTTGATCCAGAGAATAAGGGGGATGGCTACAAGGAATGCGATGAAGGTCATAAGCAGGTAAATATCACCCATATTCATAACTTTTCTCCTGTTATGTACCCCATGTAGGTAAAGAGTATGACTAAAGACAAACCGAATATTTCTATTTCGAACAACTGGTCTACACCTGTTACCAATGGCCCCAGTACACAAAGGGCCAGCGGCACTTTGACCAGATCAAACCACATTTTTGACAGGCTTTCACGCTGATTTTTATTCATTGTAAAGAGTCGTTATTACTTCTTATTCAGGGCAAAGCATAGCCTACAGGTTCATCAGCAAATGAAAAAAAAGCACACGGAAGACCGGCTGGAAGATACCATAGAATACGAACTGATTCATCAGGGCGGTTACCAACAGGGCTCAGCCGAAGAGTATGACAGGGAGCGGGCGCTGTTCCCGCAGCAGGTGCTGTCGTTTATCCAGACTACGCAGCCGAAGCCCTGGCAGGCTTTGCGGGCTATCCACAAAAGTGATACCGAAAAGGTCGTGCTCGATGACCTGTGCAAAACCCTGAACAGTTCCGGCATGCTCAAGGTGCTGCGCAACGGCTTTAAATGCTTTGGTAAAAAACTGCGGGTGGCATTTTTTGCGCCCGGCAACCGGAAAAACCCTGACAGCCTGAAGCTCTACCGTGACAATCGCCTGACGGTGACCCGACAGGTGAAATACGACAAGGCCGGTAATAAGCCTGACCTGGTGTTGTCGGTGAACGGCCTGCCCGTGGTGACGGTAGAACTGAAGAATCCCAACTCCGGCCAGACGGTAGAGAACGCCAAGTATCAATACAAAAACGACCGTGATCACCGTGAACTGTTGTTTCAGTTTAAAAAACGGGCTCTGGTTCACTTTGCGGTGGATCAGGATCTGGTGTTTATGACCACCCGACTGTCGGGCAACAAAACCTTCTTCCTGCCCTTTAACCTAGGTTGCAATGGCGGTGCAGGAAACCCGCCTGCTGCGGATGGCGGTTATCGAACCAGCTACCTTTGGCGGGAAGTCTGGCAGCGGGACAGTTTGCTGGATATCCTGGGTCGGTTTATGCATTTACAGGTCGAAGACAAACGGATTCCTACCGACAAGGGCATCAGGAAAATCCGTAAAGAGACCATGATCTTTCCCCGCTACCATCAGCTGAGCGCGGTGAGAAGCCTGATTAGCCACACCCAGAAGCACGGTTCTGGCCGTAACTATCTGGTGCAGCATTCAGCTGGGTCGGGCAAGTCCAACTCCATTGCCTGGCTGGCCCATCGTTTGTCCTGCCTGCACGATGATAACGACAACAAGATTTATGATTCCGTGATTGTGGTGACCGACCGCCGGGTGCTGGACCAGCAATTGCAGAACACCATCTACCAGTTTGAGCACAAGAAAGGCGTTGTCGAAAAAATTGATGAGGATACCCGCCAGCTGGCAAAGGCGCTGTCTACGGATACGCCGATTATCATCACCACCTTACAGAAATTTCCCTTTGTGGCAGAGACCCTGGAAAAGCTGAACGAAGGGGTTGAGAGTGACAGTGAACTGGCCATTTCCACCCAGGGCAAACGCTTTGCGGTGATTGTCGATGAAGCCCACAGCTCCCAGTCCGGCGAAAACGCCATGGAGCTGAAACATGTGCTGAACAAGGATGGCATTGCGGAAGAAGCGGCACAGTACGCCGTTGACAACGCCGATGACGATATGGACGAAACGGCTTTGGAAGAGATTGCCAGAGAGATGCTGAAACGCAGTCGTCAACCAAACATCAGCTTTTTTGCTTTTACGGCCACCCCCAAATACAAGACCAAAAAAGTCTTTGATGAGCCGGGGCCAATGGGTGAGGCTCCGTTCCATCAATACACCATGAAACAGGCCATTGAGGAAAAGTTCATCCATGATGTGCTGAAGAACTTCACTCATATTGATACTTATTTCAAGCTGCTGCATACCGCCGAAGATGATCCACAGGTCGAGCGCAAGAAAACTGCCAAAGCCCTGGGGCGTTTCCTGAACCTGCATGATTACAACATCCGCCAGAAAACCGAAATGATGGTGGAGCACTTCCGCAATCAGGTACGCCACAAGATTGGTGGTCGGGCCAAGGCGATGGTTGTTACCGGTTCACGTCTTCACGCGGTGAGGTACAAGGAGAGCTTTGACGGCTATATCTCAGAGATGGGGTATGACGATATAAAGTCACTGGTGGCGTTTTCCGGTACGGTCAATGATCCCAAGTTTCCCGAGAAGTCATGGACGGAAGTATCCATGAACGAAGGGGTAAAGGAATCCGAGCTTCCTGCCCGCTTTGACAGCGATGATTACCAGGTGCTTCTGGTGGCCGAAAAGTACCAGACCGGTTTTGACCAGCCGTTGTTGCATACCATGTATGTGGATAAAAAGCTGTCCGGCATTCAGGCGGTGCAAACCCTGTCCCGGCTGAACCGTATCTGCGCCGGAAAAGACGACACTTTTGTACTGGATTTTGTCAACACGCCGGAAGATATCTTTAAAGCGTTCAAGCCATTTTACGAAGACACCCCGGTCGAGCCGTTGACTGATGCCCACAGGCTTTACGAGCTTCAGGATGAAGTGGAAGAAACGAATATTATCTTTGACGACGAAGTACTGGACTTCACAAAAATCTACTTCCTGCCCCGCAAGAAAGAGAGTGTTCAGGATCATGCCAAAATGAATGGCATTCTTGACCAGGCCGTAGAGCGCTTTAAGGCACTGGAGGAGGATGAGCAGGATGAAGTGAAAAGCAAGATTGTTGCTTTCCGGAATTTGTATGCCTTTCTGTCTCAGGTCATCCCTTATCAGGATACTGACCTTGAAAAACTGTACACCTACCTGCGTTTCCTGCTGACCAAGCTGCCTCGTCGAGCTTCGGGGGCGGGTTACGATATTGAGGATGATGTTCAGCTTCAGTATTACCGGCTGCAAAAAATCAGTGAGGGCAGTATTGACCTGAACGATGGACAGGCCGATCCGCTCAAGGGGCCGAACCATACAGGTGGAGGCCGCAATGAAGATGAAGAGGTCTTTCTCTCAGAACTGATTGAGATTCTCAACGACCGCTTTGGCACCGAGTTCACCCCGGCCGATCAGCTGTTCTTTGACCAGATACAAGAAGAAGCCATCACCAGTGAGCCTTTGCAGCAGGCGGCAGCGGTCAACAATGTGGACGACTTCCGGCAGGTATTTGAAAAAGCCTTTGAGAATCTGGTAATTGACCGGATGGAAGGCAATGAAGATATCTTTAATCGCCTGATGACCGACAAAGAGTTTCGTGATGTGGCAACGGATCATCTGTTGCACCGGGTTTATGGCGACATCCGCAACAGGGATGCGAAATAACAGAATGAAAAGTGGTTATTGGCATTCAGATTATGCCTGAATGCCAGAAAGGAGAATTTTGTGCCAAATTTTAATGCTTGGGGTAATGCTTACTACTCCGAAAAAAGCAACACAAGCAAGCTGGAAAGATGGGCTGAGCTACTGCGTCAGAAGTATCCGGTTCTAAAGGAAGAAGTACAGCGGACAGTGAAGCAATGGAATTTGCAGGTCAGGGATCACCTACGCAATGAAACAGCTCTCAGGCTCTCCATTGGCACTGATACATCTCAAGTTGCTGTCAGGGTTGAAGATGGCTTTCCATACCCTCTTGCAGACGTTCTAGGCGGTCACGATAGGCTGGCTCCATTACTGCTTCATAAGCGAACACTGGAACAAACTGAACATGGGATCGAAATAGCCCGTCGTCATTTTGAACAACTGTCCGCGCTGGTAGAGCCCAATTTTGATGATGTTGAACTTTCAAAAGTAGGCCAATGGTTCCATAGAGTTATCCGGGAGCTCAATAAAACCGATATAACCAAACAGCTTGCAAATATTGATCAGGATATTCTTGGTGCTTACTATTTCAGAGAGTCCAGAGTAGAAATTTACTGGATGGCCATTGGTGTCGTGTCACTGCTTTACGGAATCCCTGTCCCAGCTCTGACTACTGTCGTTCTTGCTCATGAGCTGGCACATGCCTACACCCATCTGGGAAAAGATATTGACGCCAAGAGCTGGAACACCCAGAAATTCGCTCAGGCTGATCTTGCTATTGTTGAAGGGCTTGCTCAGTTTTACACAGAGGTTGTCTGCAAGAAGCTGTTTAACCGCTTCCCTGATGCCCTCGCCGCCTATGAATCACTACTTGAGCATCAGTCTGCACCATATCGGGTACAGCTTGAGTGGGCTAACGGGCATGATCATCAGGGTGAAATTATTCGTTTCAGTATGGTTCATGCCCGAACTTCAGAGGTTACTGAATATGGAGCTTTCGCAGATTTTATAAGCCAGCAAGAGCGGTCAATCGGGAGAGTCTGAGAGGTGCAGGGCTCAGCTACTTCTGCCAAGTACAGAGAGAGCCCTGTATGAGCGAAATCCTCTGGCAATCATCCAGCAGTCAATAGGGTGCGAGCCATGCTGGTATGTTCTGTGTGGGTTACCACCATTCTGCAACATTAGCTGTACCAGCTCAGGTTCATCCAGCTCTACTGCCAACATCAGTGGTGTATATCCAGGAAGAGGGCTTGTATGCACTGCATCCGGGTTAGCACCTCTCTGCAGTAACAGCTTGGCTATTTTAAGAAGTTTTCCATACTCAAACCGCTTTTGCTGTTGCTTATGCAAGTACTCAACAGCAGCTATCCGGCAAGCAACTGCTGTTTCGTCTTTTTCAAATCGAGATAAGCTCTTTCTGACTTCTGCTTCAGTTAAGCCCATTGCTCCATGAGAGTTTCTGCGAATTGTATCTATAAGCACCGGGTCATCGAGGTTAAAGTTCAACATATTAGCAAGGGCCTTTTCTGGATTTTTGACATTGCCAATATATTTAATGCACTGGTTGAGGGCTGTTGAATGATCTGTATGACCACGCCTGTCTACCTCTGCGCCCATATCCAAAATTGTCTCGACGACATCTGGTTGCCCAGTATCAACGGCCTCCAGAAGAAGCGTCAGCTTCTTTTTGTCGGTTCTCACATTCATGGTTTCATGACTGTGCGGTTGCTGTTTAATTAAGTCAAAGCAACGACGGTCACCGGTATTCACAATTTCTATGGTTGCCAGCAATAGTGCTGAATCCGACGTGTCTGATAACTGATCTACATTCGCACCAGCGTCAAGAAGAGACTTCACATGGTGTGGATGATTTAAGTCCGCATGCCATATCAATTGTGGATATTTTCGTTTTTCTCCTCCGATGGAAATACCAACATCGATTCTTCTGTCTGGACGGGACAAGTCAGGTTTACGCTTAAAGTACTTTTCTTCAACGTGGTGAAGGAATGGAAGCTGTATTTTATGTTTTGATTCATCAATCCATTGTGGGAAGCAGCATTCAGGCTTGAAAAGGTAGGCAAAAGCACTATCCCACTGCTCTACTTCCCAATCTTCAACAACATGACTTTTGGATTTTTTGTTAGCCTGGGAGAGGCTGTCATGGTCACCAGGAATCTCGTAATAACCAAATGCAATGGCCTGATTTTTAAGTCGTTTCAGCAGGCTTCTATTACGTTCTTTAGCGGCAATAGCCAGAGATTCTTGTAAAATTTCAGGTGTATTCGATGCTCGGTATAAAGAGTACTCAAACGCTCTTTCATACTTCTTACACGAAGTCTTATAATCTCCGGAGAATACATACCAACGTGCTTTTTGCCACTCCAGTACATGACGGGTAATACCGACGGGATCTAGCCGGTTTGTTTCCTGCTCAAACTTTTCCAGAAGAGCCCAACTTTCATCTTTCGCCTGCTGGCTTTTCTTACTTTTTCTATCCAGTGCTTCAAACACAGGAATAACCGCATGTTGTAATGGTGCGAATTTTTCAGCTGCATCAATATGCGCAAAGGATAATGCCATACCAATGTCAAAGTGTTCTGCTTCCCAGAGGACTTGGCTCACATTCCTGCAAATAGCAAATTGAGAGTGGTTATTCACATAATGTTGAATAAGCCTTCCAACAATAAGATGGAGGCATACCGTCTGCTTATCTGGTAATGACAAACTGTCAAGAAATACAGAGAGCGAACTCACTTTGGGTAGCTCTTTTCCCTGCTTCCACTTTCGATATTGATCTTGTGCCTGTTTGTCATCCAGTGAGTTCACAAGCTCTGAAAAAGAAGTGTTATTTTCTTCCAGCCACCTACAGGTTATCCCTAGCTTGGCGGGAGTGTCGGCACAGAAATAGTGTATTGGGTTGGGGCCGCCGAATTTTTTGAAAAACTGAGTAGCAATGCCTGCAACCTGACGAGAGAAAAAGAACTCAAATAACACTGGAAGAGACTCTTTTCTTGTCATAGCATCCAATGGGATTTTCTTGACGAGGTTTATGTACTCATTGATCAAATGATCAATTGCCTGACACACAAATAAGGCAAACTTATCACCCGCTTGCTTCTTAATTGGTTCATAGAACAATTCTGTAAGCAATTTATCTCTCAGCCGATAGTCGTAGTCGCCTCGGCGAGCCATCTGATCTACCTCAGAGTTCCGGTTCTTGGTTCCGAAAGCCACAGAGATACTGCGATATATCTCTCCCACAGTCAGATATGGGCGTTCTGGTATTTTGTTAGCCGCCATGTTTCAGATACTCCCTCTCTATAGCCTTCATATCTCGTCTGAAGTTTTGAAACGCTCTTCTGTCACTTGGCGAGCATGGTACCGTAAGAAATGGACCGAATGGGGAAATAAGCTTTCCATGTCTTTTACCGTTCTGAAATAACCAGCCCTGGCTGACTTTCATGGAAACCAGTGCGCCGATCTCCTTACAACTGCTGAACTTTCGCATGTTTCAACATCCTTGATAGCAGGTATGCGCTAAGGCATACCTGCTTTGATCAGTTTTTATTTTTTTGATTTTCCTTCATTTCTGGCAGCCGCCCCCTGTGCACGAGCTGCAAAGCTATCACTGGAGACTTTACCCCCATTAGCTTTTGCTTCACTGCTCTGGATACGTGCAGCTGCACTGGGAGTCATAGGAGTACTGGTCTTGGACTTAGCCATGAGAAAACCCTCAAGCATTCTACACAACCCACCGTGGGCCATGTTTCGAGCCTCGTCTGGAGGCAGGGTTGAGGTTACGGAATAAGGGTAGATTTGGCAGCAGCGTAGGTGGTGAAAAAAAATGTATTTTTGTGTAGCCCAGATAACAACTGGACTACAAGATCACTCTAAACGATCTCAGACAGGGTTTTCACTTCTGTAAACGTTTGCTCAACAACAGGGTTAACACCCCTCTTTGCATTTTGATCCCAGTATGATGGCTTCTCTAGCTCAAAAAATTCTAGCTTATCAAGGTTCTGCATACGGAATGGATTTTCATCTCCTGGAAAGAATGCCTCACAAGCTTTCAGAAAATGGTCATAAGTAATTTGTCGAGCATTTTCTTTAATTGCAAGAAATGCAGCCTGATCGATAACATTCCTCAAGACCCGTAAATTGCCCCGGCTCACTACAAACAACCGAAGAGAGATTTCTCGACTCTTCAGATCAGCTTTCTCTTCAAACCCCAGTCTTTCATCCAACTCATCCAGAAAATTGAGATAAACCGCTTTTTTTGATAGCTCTGAGATGATAAATGGGGACAGATATCTTCTACGAAGAAAACGGCTTGCTAGCTGAGAGTTCTGTTCAATAGCATACAGGCACCAAGGCATCCCAAAAAGGATAAAAGGTCTTTTTGTTTCTATAATTAACCTTTTAAGGCACTCTGTGGCGTCATAAACCAATCTTCTACTCTCATGTTCCAGAAACCCCTGAGCTTCATCAATAATGAAAAGTTCAATACCAAGCTGATCCACATATTTCACTATTAATTGCAGCAGATCATCTTCATCCAGTTCCTTATAATCTTCAATCTCTTGACCAATGGCTTTTAGTAGTTTGATCAAAAGGCCTCTCTCTGACAGTTTCGTCGGTAACACACTATACACGACAGGTATCACTGATCGATCTGCCTTCTCATAGCGCTTATGATCATTTCTGAATTTTTCAATTTGTGCAGATTTTCCAGAGCCAGTGTCTCCGTAACATAACATGCATGGAGGTTCTCCACCGTACTTTGCTAACTCCTTACATTCTTCCATGTCGCTAAAAATAAGGTTATGAATCTCCATCCAGATACGCATATCTCTGACGTGAGCACTTCTCTTTTTTTGCCAGTCTGACAGTACTAATTCCATTACTCTTCACCTCCAGAAGAACTCCACGCTGTTCGGTCAATAGGAACATACCAATCATCTTTTTTCTCTGACGAATCACCTGAATTGATGCTCACTGCATTGTTCTCTGGCCCCTTGATGACACTAGTCAAAGAACCAGTTGAGTTATCAGCAACCTTGGCATATCTGGCAGCTCTTACAGAGGTACTGTTCTTCCCAGCTTTCCCATGGGTTTCCCAGCGTTCAATCTCGCGCTTGACTAGTTCTTTGATAGCATCACGAGCTGCTACCACATCGTCATGCCGATACTTTTTGCGAATATATTTTCGGGCGTATTTTTTATGTACTTTATGCTGCCACTCTGAAAGACCATCGGCATACTCAAAATCTACCGCATGAACCTTTAAGTAACGACGTTCAGATTCATTGAACACATGAATATAACCAAGATCATCAGGATCAATCTTATACATAACCTGAACACTTCCAATCCTGCCTCTCAGCTTGGCAAGATCATTCGAATCATATCTCAGGTTCGAATATTGGACGCCGCCACGACGAAGCTTGCTGTACTTCGTTCTACCCAGAATGATATCCAATCGCTTCGGGTCGACATGGCGTGGAGGAAAATCAAGGATACCTTCTTTCCAGGCAAGATCAGGAATAATCGTACCTTTAGCAACAGGCTGCTGCTGATAGACATCAACAACCCAAGTATAAAGAATTTCAAGGAAGGTACTGAAAGTAATAACAGCATTCTTTTCAGGGTCATAATCGCCTTTTTCAAATATATTGCTGAAAGTCTTTCCTGGTAAATCAATAAGAAGCTTTTTGTTGATGGTTCCGTATAATCGCTCAATCTTCCCTTTTAACCATGGTTTTTGTACCGGGTTATATTGAGTTTGAATATTTAGTTCTGCCAAAACAACCTCAAGGTCTTTTGACCAGAATTCTTTTCCATTATCAAACACAAAAAGTTCTGGAACTCCGGAACAAACCCATGGATTTCTTATTTCTGGATAGCGTTCCTTGATATAATTTTTAGGAATAATTATGGACTTAAGAAGCTTTGTTAATGTTAAAAAGCTTGGGGGATGAAAACCAACATAGAACCCAGTAATTGATCTCGACAAGGCATCAATTGAAGTGGTTAGCCAAGGCCTTCCCAACGGCAGATAATTTTCATCATCGACAACAAATACGTCCAATTTTGTATGATCAACCTCTACTCGCTGCATTGCCCTTTCGAGTTTTAAAGACATACCAACAGAAGCAAACTCAATATCAGCTTTTCTTTTTCCTTCTCTGGCAACCATTATTTCATAAGGAGACTCTGCCTTAATCCTTTTCCTTAATATGTCGTAGCACGGCGTTTTTAGCTTATCACCTTCAGGTCTTTTTTTATTTGCATTCGTAATATAACCATCAAGATTATCCCAAGCCTCATAAATTGATATTCCCTGAATTCAAGTCATAAGTGCATAACCCATGACTTTTCTTGCATCTATTCCAGTTGACTCTTTAAATGCCTCATAAGGAGTCTTGTAGCCCAGGCACTTTCTTGGCCTGTTGTTCAGCTTATCCACTGCAATGATGACATCTTTTTCTGTCACGCCATTAAGCTCCATCGACTTGGGGAAATACTGCCTTAGCAAACCATTAGCATTCTCATTCTGGCCTCTTTCCCAAGAATGGTAGGGGGCAGCAAAGTAGCTGTCACATTTTAAAGCTTTGGCAATTGATTCATGCTGAACAAACTCCTTTCCATTGTCGTATGTTATTGTCTTTACAAACCTTTTCAGAGGCTTGAGTACGTCAATTATTCCCTGTTTAACCGCTTTTGCCTTCTTGCCTGGTAGAGGGACAGCAAGGCGAAGCTTGGTTTTTCGTTCATCTAATGTAGCGATGGCTCCTTTATGATTTTTACCTATTACAGTATCAGCTTCCCAGTCACCAACTCGCTCTCTGTTGTTGACCACTTCGGGGCGTTCTTCAATGCCAACCCGATTTGGTATACCGGTTCGGTTATGAGCTGAACCGTATCGCTTTCGATAAGTTTTTTTCTGGTGCCTCAAGTGCTTATAGAGCGAGCCTCCGCGCCGTTTATCATCCGCTACAAATTGATAAATCGTCTCATGATGCAGCTTGATTACACCGTCCTTTTCAAGCCTTCCAGCCACTTGTTCAGGACTCCAATCTGAACGGATATCGTTTGAAATACGTTGTTTAATGTCGTCTGTCAGCTTAATAGCTTTTGGCTTATCTTTGTGCCGCTGCCGAGCTGTGCGATTAGCCTGTTGGTGCCTGTACCCTCTTTGCCCTTTATTGCGGTTTACTTCTCGCGACACGGTAGGCTGTGAACGGCCAAGCTTTTTAGCAATTTTGTTTTGTGAAGTCCCATTTTTGAGTTCAGTTTCGATATAATATCTCTCTTCAGAGCTCAGGTGTGTATAGGCCATCCTTGGCTTCCTCTGTATGGTTTGGTTGCTTTACAGAATACCCCTGAGTTCTGATTCACTTCAAAGGTTCTGAAACAATCCTCTGGTTACAGAGGTTATGCACTTATGATACGAATTCAGGTTCTTTCTTTACTCGAGTTTAGAGAATTATAAGTACTAACGTTTTGTATTTTTTGATGCCGAAATAGGTTAAGCAACCGCTTCATCTACCAGGAAAAAGCGGTTGCCATGCTCACTTCAGATCAGAAAGTAATCCTTCGAGAGCTTTCTTTATATACGACATTTCTTGCAAAAGCGCTATCACCACTTGCGGCACCAACGTTCTGTGAGTTACTTCTGGGTGGCATGCTTTCTGGCGAAGGCTTTGTTACACAGGCTCTCCTGACGATCCACTACGAGAATTTCTGGAACAGCTACCATCATTGGGTCTCTCAAGGTAAGTGGCGTTGGCGAAACCTGGCGCATCGTCTGATATTGCTGGTCAGTTCTAAAGTGCCTGACGGTCAGACCATTCCCCTGATTCTTGACGACCTGACACTCGAACGTTGCTCTGACAAAGCACCGGCATGCCGAATACATCACCAACACAGCAAGAAAAAGAACCGGTGTACTTATCTTCTTGGTCAATGCTGGGTCTTTCTGGCTATTCCTTTCCAGAGACCATCAGACAAGGTGCATACTGCGGTTCCAGTGATGGCATTTCCATCACCTAAATCAGGCAATATCAGTAAACTTAAAATTGCAAAGGCCATGCTGAAATCTGTACGGCAGACTCTTCAGGGGCGAGCTTTTCGGCTACTCACTGACTGCTGGTTTATGAATCACACCATGATGCAGCCCGCGCTTGAGCTTGGGTATGAGGTCATTGGTCATATACCCAAAAACCGGGCACTTTATGCGCTTCCAGTCGATGCACTTCCTCCCTCTCCTTTCAAAAGGAAAGGCCGCAAGCGTAAGTATGGTGTCAAAATGACACCTGAGGAAGTAGAGAAATTACCAGAGACCAAGATGACTCTCTGGCTTTACAGAAAGAACCGGACTGTCTCTTTTCGTTCCTGTATTTGCCGGGCTCGTTTTTTGAAAGGCCGTATTGTCCGAGTCGTCTGGAGTCGTTTTGAAAACGACAAGGGAGAAACAGAAACCAAACTATTTCTGTCCACAAATCCTGACCTGAAAGCCGATGAAGTGCTATTAGCCTACTCGCTCAGGTGGCCTATAGAGCCTATGTTCCAGCAACTTAAACACGAGTTTGGATGCAAGCATTTATGGCAGCAGAAACTCAGAACGCTGTTACGATGGATGCACATTAAAATGGCAGGGTATGCGCTGGTGCAATTGCTGACCATTTGTCAAAATCCTGCGGCCATTGCGTTGGCCAAAACTGCCTGGAGGAACCCCCATACAGTCACGGCCGGAATGCTTAGGCGCGCGCTGTTTTGGATTATTCCGCAGTTTCGAATTCGTGGCTGCTGGAACCGATATGAGCAAAAATTAGAGCTGAAATTGCCGGATAAAAACGAACGTTCGGATAGTTTTTTTGGAAAAACGACATAAATGAACTCAGAACCAATGATTTAAACGGTTCAGGCAGGTTTAAATTGTGTGCCTGACGGGGTTGGCTGCGCCGACGCTAAATATTTTACCGAACGTTCATGTTTTAAGAACTCTAAACCTGAGCTTTCTTTAGTTTTGTATGTCTCTATTGCATCTCGTATGTATCCTTCAACCTCATCAGAAAGCCTTTTTGTTCGGTTTCCTTGTTTCATCTGATCTGTAAATAGCGCCTTAACAGTTTGACCATTTGAACTATATGACTCATTCCAGCGTGCAAGTGTTCTCCAATTTGGTGGTCTATCGTCGTTTAACTCTTTGGCTATTTCGGAGATTAAGGGTGTGAGGGATTTTTCTGTCCAGGTTTTGACTTTTTGCCGTAATTTAGTCACATACGTGAACCGACGAACAACCTCTTCTCTCTGCTTTTTGGGCAGAGAAGCTAAGTCCTCGGAGAGAGAGTCCTCTTTCTGACTGTCCGGGCTACTGATCACAAACTCAACTCTTCCTTCAGCAAGGCTCAACTCTATCTCATCAATACTTCGACTTAACGTAGAGCCACCTTGCAAAAGGTTTGTGAGATCAAGCTTATCACTACTCCGACTCTCTATCCTTAACAGTAACTCCTCTTCAGTTTCTGCCCCTGGAAGCAGCTTGAATACAGTTCCTTCAGTAAATCTTTGGATAATGGCCATGATTGATACCTACTAAGGAATTTTTGGTCAAATGTGATGTATTCAGATCTGTGACCAAATGGTTTCTGGCGATCAGGTCATATGCAAGAGGAAAAAAATGAGGTTCATTCATATCTGCAAAACAAGCAAGCTCCTGAATGGTTACTACATGATTCGCATATGAAGAAGCAGTAGCTAGAATGTGCCTATGCTCAGCAGTTATGGGACCTTGCGTTCTGTATTTATGGATTATCTGGAGGTTATCAAAGTAGGGCTGCCTACGGATGAACTCTTCAGTCCATAATAAAAGATCTCTTCCCAAGCCCTTTGCCGCTTCTCTCTGGCAGGAAAAACGATCTTGAAAATCCTTTCGATTAGCGATTCTTGATGGCTTTACCTCTATATACGGCTCTTGACCACTGATCATCCGAGCAAGATGATCAGGAGTGTATCTGTGAACTTTATTTTCATATACATATTCAAAGCCTTCTGGCTGAGCCTCAAAGGATTTTACTTCTCGGTTATACTCAAGGGGGTAGCAGCTGTGGAACTCAAGAGTTGATTCAATAAGGAGCGTAGTACCGTTTTTAGGGCTGACAAAACGGTGTATATTTTTGACCTTGGACTTCCCGAGCTTTCTGCGGTACATAAAAAAAGACCTCGGTTAAACAACACCTGAAGTATTGTTGCCAAGGTCTTTTTTGTCAAAGTTGTCGTTTTATGTCATCGCTAAAATTTTTATGTCACGATATGGTAGTAGCGACATCCCCGCCCAAACCAGGGTGACTGGATGCTTCAGATTACTGCTTTCCGGTAAACTCCGGATAGGCTTCCATACCGCATTCAGTGATATCTGCGCCTTCATACTCTTCTTCTTCAGTAATGCGCAGGCCGATAACAGCTTTCACCACACCCCAGACAACCAGTGAGGCACCGAAGACCCAGGCAAAGATTGAAGCGATACCCAACAGCTGAGCGCCTAGTGTTGCATCACCATTAGTCAAAGGTACTGCCAGCAGTCCCCAGATTCCCACAATACCGTGTACAGAAATGGCACCGGCCGGGTCGTCCAGGCGCAGTTTGTCGAGGGCAACGATAGCAAACACAACCAGTGAGCCACCTACAGCACCGATCAGCGTAGCAGCCAGGGCTGTTGGCGTCAGAGGTTCGGCAGTAATCGCAACCAGGCCAGCCAGAGCGCCATTCAAAGCCATGGTCAAATCAGCCTTACCAAACAGCAGTCGTGCAACAATCAGGGCAGCAATAACACCGCCCGCCGCGCCGGCATTAGTGTTAACAAAGATCTGGGCGACAGCGTTAGCGTTTTCAACATCAGAAATCTTCAGCTGTGAACCACCGTTAAAGCCAAACCAGCCCAACCACAGGATGAAGGTACCCAGAGTCGCCAGAGGCAGGTTGGCACCCGGCATTGGGTTAATGGAACCGTCTTTGCCGTACTTGCCCTTACGAGCCCCCAGAAGCAGAACGCCTGCCAGCGCAGCAGAAGCACCCGCCAGATGAACAACACCCGAGCCAGCGAAATCCTGGAAACCGGCTTCATTAAGGAAACCTCCGCCCCACTTCCAGAAACCCTGAACGGGATAGATAAAGCCGGTCATGAACACTGCGAACAGCAGGAATGACCAGAGTTTCATTCGTTCAGCCACTGCACCAGAGACAATGGACATAGCGGTCGCCACAAAGACAACCTGGAAGAAGAAATCTGAACGCAATGAATAGTAAGGTGCATCATCGCCACCGGCAGTCACGGCTTCAACCGAATTTTCACCACCAATCAGTGTACCGAGTACTGGCAGAATGCCGCCTTCATTAGCACCGGGATACATAATGGCATAACCACATAACAGGTACATGGTGCAGGCAATGGCAAACAGGGCAATGTTTTTGGTAAGAATTTCTACGGTGTTTTTCGAACGCACCAGGCCTGCTTCCAGCATGGAAAAACCAGCCGCCATCCACATGACCAGTGCGCCCGACATCAGAAAATAAAAGGTATCGAGTGCATACGACACCTGAGCAAGATTTTCCACGAGTCCCCTCCCCGAAGGAATTCACAATATTATTCTTTTGCTGTGAACGTATTTTTCAGGTGAAAAACAACGACCGTTACAGACTGATTCAAAGCTATTGATTAACCGCTATTTATTGGTAGTCTGACGACGCCTGTCAGATAGCGTCTTCACCGGTTTCGCCGGTTCGAATTCGAATCGCCTGCTCCAGCGTCGTTACAAAGATTTTGCCGTCACCGATTTTGCCAGTGTTTGCGGCTTTGGAAATGGCTTCAATCACCTGATCCAGCAGGTCATCGGAAATACCCACTTCAATCTTCACCTTGGGCAGAAAGTCAACGACATATTCAGCTCCACGGTACAGCTCGGTATGACCTTTCTGGCGACCAAAACCTTTTACTTCTGTTACGGTAATACCCTGCACGCCAATTTCTGATAATGCTTCACGAACATCATCCAGCTTGAAGGGCTTTATAATGGCTGATACCAACTTCATGCATCTCTCCCGGGTCTAGTTAGCTCTTGGGTAAAAATAAACAGCTAGCCTGACTAGCTGAAACAGTGAGGAGGGAGCTTAAGTCTACGACTTTCGCCATGGGCGGTTAAGCCCTGCCTCATAAATTTATTCTTGTTAAAGCAGATGTTGTGCCAACTTAAATTCCAGTCAGTGTCATGGCTGTCAGCGCTGTTTTCTGAGCATTCCCGGTCATTGCACTCTTTTCGTGCATCGCCTTTTTACAAGTATCGGGAAAACGCACTAATAAGGTGCAAATACCCTCCTCTCATTTTCTTCAGGGTATTACATAGCACCTGACCAATAAGTCTGAACTATTCGATTTCATATAGCCGGGTACTTATCTTGAATCTTGAAATCACTTTGCTTACAGTCATGACAGCGCCAACCATACCCAACCAATAAGCAGTCAGGACTCCCCCATGATCGACAAGGCAGCCATCATCAATAATATTGCCAGCCGGGCAGGCCAGATACTCAGTACAGAGAAAAGCAAAACCGCTGAAGATATTGAACACAATATAAAAGCCCTGGTCAGCAGTACAATGACCCGGTTTGAGCTGGTGTCCCAGGACGAATTCGATGCCCAGATGGCTGTTTTACGACATACCCGTGAACGTCTGGAGGCACTGGAGAAAAAAGTGGCTGAGCTGGAAACGGCACTGGCAGAAAAGCCCGAATAATCCAAACTCAATAAATCCGCCTGCCCGCAGGTGGATTCACTGCTATTCTTTCTCTCCATTCTGCCCCCCCAAGACTAACAACAAAACAGAGGCAACTCTTTTCGTGTCCAAAATTGCGGTTGTTCACACTCGTGCCAGAACCGGACTGGAAGCTCCGCCTGTTACGGTTGAAGTTCATCTTTCAGCCGGGCTTCCTGCCCTTAACATGGTGGGTCTCCCTGAAACAGCTGTTCGGGAAAGCAAAGACCGGGTACGCAGCGCCTTAATCAACAGTGGCTACGAGTTTCCAACCAGCCGGATCACAGTGAACCTTGCACCAGCCGATTTACCAAAGGAAGGCGGTCGATTTGATTTACCTATCGCCCTTGGGATTCTGGCAGCTTCAGGCCAGTTGCCTCTGGACACTCTGAATGGTTATGAATTTCTGGGAGAACTGGCACTGACCGGCAAATTGCGTCCGGTTACCGGCTCATTACCCGCTGCAATAGCCGCCAGGAAGGCATCTCACCGGCTACTTCTGCCAGGCGACAGCGCACAGATTGCCAGCCTTTGTCGTGAGGCAAAAGTGTTCGGGGCAGAAGACCTTTTGCAGGTCTGCGCGCATCTGACCGGGCAGGCTGTGTTAGAACCTGTCACAGCACAATTCAACAATAATGAGGCAATTGACTACCCGAATTTATCCGACGTAAAAGGACAGCAGCAGGCAAAACGAGCGCTGGCAACTGCGGCTGCCGGTGGTCACCATTTATTGCTGTTTGGCCCGCCGGGAACCGGAAAAACCATGCTGGCCAGCCGTTTGCCCGGACTATTGCCAGAACTGTCTGATGACGAAGCCCTTGAAGTGTCAGCGATACATTCCCTGTCATCACAGCAGCAGTCGGTTATCTGGAAACAGCGCCCTTTCAGGAATCCTCACCATACGTCTTCTGCCGTTTCTCTGGTAGGCGGTGGCTCTCACCCACGTCCCGGTGAAATCTCTTACGCACACCAGGGTGTTCTTTTTCTGGACGAATTGCCTGAATTTCAAAGACTGGCTCTCGAAGTATTGCGCGAACCGCTGGAAACCGGAGAAGTAGTGATTGCCCGCGCCAGAGGGCAGGCAACCTTTCCAGCCGCCTTTCAGCTGGTTGCTGCCATGAACCCCTGCCCCTGTGGCTATCTGGGGGATACCCGGCGAAGCTGCGACTGTTCGCCGGAGCAGGTACGTCGTTATCAGCGGAAAATATCCGGCCCACTGCTAAACCGCATAGACTTGCAAATTGAAGTTGCTTCCCAGAATGCCGCAACGCTGTTCCAGCACAACACGACTGACGAAGAACACTCCACTGAATCCATCAGACAAACCGTGGTTAAAGCCAGAAACCGACAATTCCAGCGACAGGGCAAAACAAACGCCCGTTTATCAGCCCGGGAAATCAACCGCTACTGTGCTTTGGATAAAGCCCAGCAGACCTTTCTGACTAACCTGTGTGACAAGCTTGGGTATTCAGCCAGAGCCGTACATCGCATTCTCAGGGTAGCGCGTACTCTGGCCGATCTGGATGAACAGGCGTCCATTCAGAAGAATCATCTGGCGGAAGCGATCCATTACCGGAAGCTGGATCGGGAACATCCCCAAAAATAATCTTGAGTAGTCCACCCTCCCTGAATACACTGCGCAGCCATGAACACCAAAGCATACCGTGCAAAAAACTGTTGGAAAAAGTATAGGGAAACATAAGTCATGCGTCGTTTTATAAAAGCGGTTATCCTCGGCGTTACCTTTTACGCTCTGTTTGGCTTTGCCATACTACCCGCAACACTACATCTTGCTATTAATCTTTTCTCTCCGCGCATTATTAACCAGCCACTGCATCTGGGTGGCATCCATTTAAACCCTTTTTCTCTGCGGCTAACCCTGCAATCGTTAAAAATTGGCGACCTTCAGGACCCCATACTTGGCTTTTCAGAACTGTCTGTTCAGGCAGGCTGGAACAGCTTGTCAGGTACGCCTCATATAAGAGCGATTGAACTGAATGATCCTGTTGCCAGAATTGTCCTTGATGAGCAGGGAGAGATTAATTTAAGTCATCTGCTCCATTCCAATGACTTATCACCTTCAGCAGAGTCTAAACGTGAACAAAAGTCTCAATCTGAACAAGAGTCAGTCGATTTTTCTCTGACTCTGGATTCGCTGTCAATAAATAATGCCAACATCCATTTTATGGATCAGCTTATTGCCGAACAGTCAGGCCAACCATTCACAGTAGCCCTGGATAGCCTCAACCTTAAACTCCAGAATTTTAACTGGCCGGAAAGCACCAGCACCTATTCCATTGAGGGCAACATTCAGGAACAGGGCAGGTTGGCGTTATCCGGCAATGTACAGCTACCCGCCCGGAAAGTATCGACACAGGTTGATATCAGTCAGTTGGATATCACCAGCCTTCAACCCTACGTCACCAGCTTCTCGTACGTTGGTTTAAACCGGGGTTTTCTGACTCTCTCGGCAAAGCTGGACTGGTTGCCGGAAAGCGGTTTGTCCGCCCTCGCCCAGATCAATCTTGATCAGCTGAAACTGGTCGACCGCCGTGACCAGTCCGATGTTCTCGCATGGAAAAGTCTTGCCCTCCAGCCTATCGAGTACCATCAACATTCAAACAGCCTGACCATCAACCAGATTCAACTGCAACAGCCGAATGTAAAAATCGCCATTGATCAGAGCCTTAACGTCAATCTGGCAAGCCTTTTGAAACAGAGCGGTTTGAAACAGAGCGGTTTGAAACAGGGTGATTTAACCGCAGAGCAGCCCCACCAGGACACTGACTCCCCTATAAGTTTCAGCATCAGACAGTTTGATATTGAAAATGCCTTCATTGATTTTGCTGACCACTCCTTTCAGCCGGGCTTTGCCACACCAATCCGTCGTCTCAATGGTCAGCTCAAC
Organism: Endozoicomonas gorgoniicola; assembly: GCF_025562715.2. Classification (NCBI taxonomy): domain Bacteria; kingdom Pseudomonadati; phylum Pseudomonadota; class Gammaproteobacteria; order Oceanospirillales; family Endozoicomonadaceae; genus Endozoicomonas; species Endozoicomonas gorgoniicola. The sequence continues at coordinate 5,619,349 of NZ_JAPFCC010000001.1, read as the reverse complement.
GGGCTGGCATTACCCACGGACCAGACAGCAACACTGGTGTTGAAAGGTCAGGTTGATCGATACTCTCCGGTTAATATCAAAGCCAGCCTGATACCTTCAAAACCTCTGGATACAACCAGCATAAGCATGTCGTTTAACGATGTTGAACTAACGACGCTTACCCCCTATTCAGGAAGATTTGCAGGGTACCTTATTGAAAAAGGTCACATGGATCTTGACCTGAATTACCAGGTCACCGACGCTCAGCTGAAAGCCCATAACGCTATGCTGCTGGACAACCTGACCCTGGGGGAACCAGTGGACAGTCAGGAAGCGATTGAACTTCCCCTTAAGCTCGCCATTGCCCTTTTGAAAGACCGGAACGGACACATTGATATTCAACTGCCTGTCAGTGGCGACCTGAATAACCCGGAGTTTGAACTGGGGTCATTTATGCGTATGGCGCTCACTAATATGCTGAGCAATATCGTTGCCGCTCCTTTCGATTTCCTTGCCTCTCTGGTGGGGGGCGATGCTGAAACAATGTCATCCGTTCAATTTGCTCCGGGTACGCCAGTTATTCCTTTGCAGCAAACAGACTCACTGAACCAGTTATTCGTCGCCCTGTATGAGCGACCTGAGGTAGAACTGGAGATTCGGGGGACTGCTTCGATTCGTGAAGACTGGCCACTGATCGCTCAAGCAAAAATAGAAGACGCTATAGAATTGAGCTGGCAGGATTATCAGGCGGTAAACACCCTGGATAACGATATTCTGACCGAAGACATAAGGCTGGAGTTAATGGCACAGCTGGCTGAAGCTCAGGCCATCAATATCGAATCAGCCTCAACCCTGAAGGCGATCAACCAGCAACTGGTCAGCCAATGGCCCTATGATGAAATTGCCCTGAGAGGCCTGGCTATTGAGCGCTCAAAATCCATCAAAAACTATCTGGTAGAACAGGGGCTAAGCCCTGAACGTCTTTTTATTCTGAATGCTGACACGACAGAACAGCAGGTTTCCGGGAGAGGTGTAGAAACCAGAATGGAAATCAAGGTGCTTTAACCAGAACAGGATGGCTTTTGCCATCCTGTTTACTATGGAAATGCAGTTTTAAGAAGAGAGAAATTGTTCAGGCTGAAATAGCAACCTTAACCTTCTTCATGGCATTCTTTTCAAGCTGACGAATACGCTCGGCAGAAACGCCGTATTTATCAGCAAGCTCATGCAATGTGGCTTTTTCTTCACTGAGCCAGCGTTGCTGCAAAATATCCTGACTGCGTTCGTCAAGCTGTGCCAGTGCATTGCGCAGCATATTAACGGATGATTGCGACCAGTCACTGTCTTCCAGCAGAGTAGCCGGGTCATGGCCTTTGTCTTCCAGATAGTGAGCCGGAGCCTGATAAGCCTGATCATCGTCGTCAGTTGCATAGCCGTCAAAGGCAGTGTCCTGCCCTGCCATACGACTTTCCATTTCCCGCACGACCTTGGCTTCTACACCCAGATCACTGGCAACAGATTTTACTTCATCGTTGGTAAACCAGGACAGACGCTTCTTGGAGCTACGCAGGTTAAAGAACAGTTTTCGCTGAGCCTTGGTGGTGGCGACCTTAACAATTCGCCAGTTTTTCAGAATAAATTCGTGAATTTCCGCTTTGATCCAATGCACAGCAAAAGACACCAGGCGTACACCCACTTCAGGATTAAAACGCTTGACCGCCTTCATCAGACCAACGTTGCCTTCCTGAACCAGGTCAGAAATGGGCAGACCATAACCGGTATAGCTTTTGGCAATATGAACCACAAAACGCAGATGCGACATTACCAGCTGACGGGCAGCTTCAAGATCATTTTTATAGTAGAGGCGATCTGCGATGGATCGCTCTTCTTCAGCAGACAACACAGCAATACTGCTAACGCCCTGCATGTACGCTTCAATATTGCGTCCTGGCACTAACATATCAACTGGTTGAAGACTGGATCCCATAATCAACTCCACTGGAGTGCAATACAGGCACTCTTCTAAACATTCTGACTGTTGAACAGATGTAACAAGGAAACAACGTTTCCCATTATATCAAAGTTTATCATTTTTGAAGCCAGCCACTTTACAGGATTCTTGCGCCTTTTACAGCGGCAGGGATCAACTTTACGACCTATCAAGATTTCGTATATGACGCTGACAACCAGTGTCAGCAGGCCCGGATGAATTACAGCCGCTATACCCACTCTCTGTCAAGCTTGGACTCAGGAATTCCGGAAAGGTTCTGATAAAACACCGGGCAATCTGCCCGGTGTTTCAATTGAAAGGGTGGAGGTGGGGCTACAGCATTTCGACAAAAGCTTCCATACGGGTTCTTATCTGTCCGGTATCGGACTCAGAATAGTTGGTCTCCAGCGTCATGAACGGAATTGTAGCGCCGCATGATATTCCGGCCCCATCTGCATGATATTCCGATTTTGCCTTTTCTCATATAGCGGAACAGCTGTTTCATATTTGAAACGCTCTTCAGGTGGTTTTATAACTCTTTACTGGTCAGGTGATAGCTCATTAAGGGTCTTAATAAAATCGGCTTCAGAGATGCTCATCATCTCGCAAATTTGTTTTTGCTGGGCGGTCAATACTTGTTTTGTGGCTCCTGCTTCAGAGTGGTCAAGGTTCGCACCATAAGAGTTGAGTGCCAACCTGTAACTTCCGTCACAGATTTCATGGTTGAGTGCTGGTGAGGTCAATTCGTCAGATCGTATTAGCGCCACCGACCTTATACCTTTTATACGGCCTGTGTTCTTGTCATATTGCAAAGCTGGCAATAGCTTATTGAACCTTTCCGCTCTTGCCAGTTTGAGGCCGTCTTTATTCCAGTCCATACGACCCCATACTTCCCCTTCCCGGTCTTCCAGTTCTTCGATCCAGGCTTGAGCTGGGGCTGGTTCTCCATTGGGTGCTTTGAGTATGGTGGCGTGTTGAAGATCTACAGGAATGCTCCAACCAGAATCTTTGAAGTTTGAGACTATGGTTGATGGTGTGTCGTTGTTGAGCATTTGTCCATTGGCCAGGCTTTGAAACTCACCAGCCGGTATCAGTTTTACCCATTGCTTCATGGTATCAGTCTCTCATCGGTTCTATGTCAGCCTGTGTTTATGTCCGGTCAGATGCCTTATCAAGCTATACCTAATAGCATTCGTTTGATGTCATCAACCGTCCTTTTTGTCATTCCTTTGTTCTTTCCAACTTGCTTCTCAACTTCTTTTGATGCTTCTTCAGCAAATGCCTTACGGATGCTTTTCTCTCTTTATTGATCAGCGCTGCTTTTTCAATACGCTAAGACAGGAGAGCCAGCTGATTAAGTGTCTCTATTGACACTTCGTCGTCTTCGTTAATACCTGTGACTATATTAACCGACAGCGTTCTTATAATTTCCAGTAATAGCTTTCCTGCGTCGCCTTCTGGCATTTCACCTAGCTTTTCAACCCAGATTGCCGACACATCCCTTAACTCTATTACTTTCTGGCCCATCTTTCGCATTCTGACACTGTAGCGGCTAAGGCTGATCTGAGAGATGGCAGGTAATCCTTCCTCAATACAAAGCTCATTAAGGGCTGCCAGTATATCAGCCTGCCTCATGCGGTCTTCCCTGAGCATCCTGTGTAACTCTTGCTTGATTGGGTCGGGCAATTGCTTGATTTGGCTTTGCCGGTTCCGTTTATGAGGTGCTCATTGGGTCATGTTGCGGCTCTTCGTTTTTATTGACGTGCCAATACCGTAGTCGCTTCCGCTTTTCGCTTTTGAGCAGCCCTGTTAACGTCACTTCATGCAAATCAAAACACCTGCATAACTGTCGCTTATTTCTTCCATTATAAAGGCTGTAGATGAAGTCATTCCTGATGCGCTTGGTCAGGATTAGACACATTGGAAGGTAAAGGTGCCCCCGGTTCGACTGGCTCCAGAGGGCATAAAGGATTGCCTTTTGTGTATTCGCTATAGCTCGGCTTTCATAGCCAAGTTCCTGTAGCTCATCATCAATCAGATTTAAAGCTTTGAACAGGTTCGGTCGGTAGTCATCAGTCAATTTCATCAGCGGTCTTTTCGATTGCCTTTTGCTGCTTTATAGCGTCATATATAGCGGCTTCAGTCATCTGGTATTTTTTTGCCAGTTCTCTAACACTGAGTGACTTTGAATCCTTATATATCCAATACTTCCTTATTGCTCCTTTTAACTGTCTTCCTTTTGGAAAGTAAAATTGTTTGCCTCCTACTCTGAAGGCCATAGCAACCAGTAGCGCTTCAACAATTTGCCTGCTGACTTGTTTATTAGTACCAAGTCTTTCTAATTCCCCCATGGCAACTTGCGCAACAGTATGTAAGTCTTTTGGCCACTGGTTTTTATCTTCAATAATGGCCTGTATATCCGGCTCCAGAAGTTCCTTGATGCCGAGTTTTTCGGCGAGTAGCCTGGTTGTTACTTTCTGCACAGCTGCCTCCTTGTACTGCCATTAAAATGAGTGAGAGCGCCTGTATCTCTTAACGGTTGACACAAAAGGAGTAAAGCAACTGTTTAATAGAGATACAGGAAGGGATAACCAGTCCCTTATTTTTCGCTCTTACCCATACTGCTTCTCCCCCACTCAGGAGTAAAAACCGACAAACGACACCTTAAGGTAAGTGCCCGCCATAGACGGAAAGTGCCGCCTGCCGGAAACTTTGCGCCCCTGCTTACGCCAGCCAGGGACAGATCAATACTTCAACGAGATTATGGTTTACGTTGCTACCACCATTGGCCAAGCGTTCCGCTTTGACCACTTCAAAAGCCCTGGTGCGAAGCTTGGGCGGGACAACCAGCAATGTCGGAGTGATCCCCAAAGGCCGTCCTTCTGGAGACTTAAAGGCGGTCATAGCTCCCCAGGCATCATTGAAATTGTCTGTATTGAGTTCTGCTTTTGAACCAAAGGCAGTTTGCCAAAGTCCAAAGCCAACATTACAGCGCATATCCACCCCATACTGAGCCTCATTTTTTATGAACACAGGGTCGTCATGAGCCTGGTCTCTTCTGACAAATTGAGGCTTTTCCCTCTCCTGGTAGATCAAAGGCTTTAATGGCCGCGAGGTATCCAGCAGGAACCAGGCTTCTGAAGAACCAGCCTGCATATTGCTGACCTTGCTTGCACCAACGCTGTGATCGGAAGCGAAGAAAGGCTTATTGTCATAGCACTGGGCAGTGAAGCCCTGTTCAAGTAGCTGGAACACCTGTTTATCAGGAAAAACCTTTGCAGCACGTGCCATTTCTTTAAATATCGGTGAGAAAACACCAATGTTGTCGTCTTCAATCTCAGTCCGGCTTACGGCAATTGTGCTTTCCCAGCTCTTGTTTTCAATCTCGTAGCCATACGCCTGAAGGCTTTTAATTTCCCTGTCACCGATCCATTCCCTGAAGTCCGGGAACTGACCCAACCAGCCGTAGGTGTTGCTTCTTGTACCTGAGTTGATAAGGGTAGCAACTTGCCTCCAGTGGCTAGGCGTAGCCTTATAAGTCAGGTCATAAAGAGCCCGAAAGGTGGTGAACAAAGCACTGACTGAACTTGGAGTAATGATCATGGTTAAGCCTCCTCGTCGCCGTCATCGCTGACGAGTTCACTAACTATGGCTTCTTGCCACGCCTCTACATCAGGCGTATCGACTTTAGGCGATAAAATCCCGGTGCATATCTGCCAGTTAGCATCACCAACTGACATCAGGCTTATATTCTTTTTTCTCCATCCGGGTCTTTTAAGGCTGACGCCATTAGAGGAAGCCATCATATTGAGTAAAATCATTGGCTTTAGATTTTCTTCACAGAACAGTGCAAGGCTGGCTTCATAGTGGTCTATGATCGCTGCTTCCAACTGCCCGATATAGTGAGCTTTGGCTTCCTTGAGCTGGTTGTTCAGATAAACAGAGTTGGGTTCAGAATCCTTCAAACCGGATTGCAACAATGCAATATCGTCTTTTAATTCAGCGATCTGATGCCTGAGCCTGCTTAAATTGTCTGAATGGTCAGTCAGTTTCTTTTGTCCCTCATCATGAGGCTCACCGACCAGGCTGGACAGTTTTTGTTCCTGATGTTTTTTATAAACGTCGTTGAACTCATTTTCAGCATCGACCAACTCAGCCTGTTTCAGGCTTAAAGTGTCGTGCATCTTCTGGATGCGCTCATGGCACTGAGCTGTTTGGGACTCAAGCTGACGGAACTGCTCGTAAGCAGGTTTTACGTTATCTAAATTCATGGCACTTACCTTGGTTTGTCATAGGACAAACTCATTCTGCCAAGTACCGGACTGTAAAAGCCCCTAAAACCCTTTAGAATTGGTTTTTTTAGTGGGGCTGCGTATTAGCGCATCGTGGGAAAAGTTAAAATAGCCTCTGACAGGTAGCGGGCAATAATTAGATTGGAAGCACCATAATACCAATCAATTTGAAATAATCATCTACTAAATTAATTTCGAAATCGAATTACAAGGGTTTCAATACCCCTTTAACTCTTCGATAGAGAGGCTTTTAGCGCAAACCTGACTCATTGCATGGGTAGACAGAAGCAAGCCTTAGAGCGCTTTAAAATGAGTCTGAAAGAGGGGTGGGCATTTGGTAAGATATGCACCCCGTGAAGGGGTGCTGCTATTAGTACTAACATACAGTCTGCTCTTAAGATCTGCTAGCCCTCAACAGGCTCCATTCCAAGTGCACGTCTGGCGTCTTCCTCGTCAGCCAGTTTTTCGTAAACCTGTTCCAGTCTCAGCAGCAATACATCCAGCAGAACAGCAAAGCGATCTATTGGAATCGGGCGATCTTCATTTACTTCACTGCATACGCTTGTCAGAGCACTCATTGCTTCAAGAGCCAGCGCCATCTGCTCCAGGGTAGTTCCATCATTGACGTAGTTATGAATCGGTGTCCGGGTCATTGTTATTTTCCTCATGCCATTAATCATCGTTATTCATCTGTTAAACGGCGAGTTACAACCCGTTAACTGGTGCCAGTTGCGCTACCTGCTCACGTAGTGCGACCAGCTCTTCCTCAACTTCATTATGGGAACGCTCTAGATGCAGCAACAGAACACAGAGCATGGCTCCGAGATCATGAGTTGAATGCATCACTTCCTCTTGCTCTGGGCTGTTAAGAACATTGCTTAATCCCTGCAAGGCCTGTATTGCAAAATCCAGGCGATCAATGGAGTTTCCGGCTTCAGCAATATTTTTATAATCTACAGTAGCCATAACCCTATGCCTCCTTGATAATTTCTGCGGTTACTTTTGGCTCGCCCAGTTCGGCAGCCAGATTCATTGCCTGAGCTACCAGGTTATGAACAGCGAGAGGATGAGCCTGGCTGATAAAGCCGCCTCCACGAATACGGCGGCAGAGACGCTCCCGAATAGCTTCGTACACATCGCTGGCAAAAACCTTGTCTGCTGAGGTGCCGGTACGGTTCAGCTTGAACGCCAGGTAAGGCTTTAACTGGTTATCCAGAGGGTTAAGCTCTGCGATAATGACCCGGCGTATGACCTCCCGCATTTCGTAATGACGCTTCAGGTTAAGCTTCTCTTTCAGCTCGGTCTGTCCTATCAGCACCACACCCAGAAGGCGGGAAAAACCGTCCTCCATCTCCCAGAATCGCTTGAGATACTTCAGTACCGGAATTGTCAGGTCGTGGGCTTCTTCCAGAATCATTACATGCCGTTGTCCGCTCTGGCTGGCCTGACGTAGCAGGCGCTCAACCTGACGAGCCTTGGCCTCCATGGAACGCTTCGGGTTCTCGCTACTGATATCAGCAATAATCGCCTCACAGAGACCTGCGGCAGTTACTCGGGTTTTGTCAAAGATGCGGGGCATGATCACGGTGATATTGCCGTCTTTCTTCAGCTCTTCCATTGCCAGGCGGCGAATAATGGATTTTCCGGCACCACTGTCAGCGATAACCGCTGAGAAGCCCTGATGCTTGGCAGAGTCTAGGATCGACGCTAGCACATAGCGTATATCCGGACTCATAAAGACATCTTCAACACTGCGGACATCGTCCATAAACGGGTTTCGAAACAGCTTGAAGTGCTTGATCGTTTGATGTGTTAACATTTCAACCTCCAGATTGATCTCTTCATCGGTTTGGAATGGGGCTGGCTGTGGCCGCAGCTTTCCCCGGCGGGCAGGGGCTTGTGCCTTTGCCCGTTTTTTCTTGTCAGCCGGTGGCTGTGTTTTTCTGGTCATGGTTCTGTATAACCTCTTCTACAAATGGGTTTAACTCCTCCTCTGGTATCCCGTCCGGGAAACGCTCTCTCAATAACTGGCCAATCTCCCTGGTCTGCTCTGGACTGAGGCTGAAAGTATCCCGTATCAACTTTTGAGCCTTGGTCGCGCTCATTACCAGGGCCGACAGAGTACGCGGCGCTTCAACAGGCAAGTCTGTTCCCTTGCGGCTCATATAATCCGGCAGGTTTGGCTCCTGTTGTTTCACATCAGCCATCGGATCAACACGGCCTTCAAAGGCGGGAGTCCGTTTCTTGCGTGCGGCTTTTACTTCCTGGTCAGTCTCTACACCGTAGGCCTCGCGGTTCATTTGCTTGCGGTTTTTGTCAACCTGCTTGTCCGGCTTGCTCTTATACTCCTCGCCATAAACGGCGGCGTCAGTCACAAAGCCATACTCATCAAACTTCAGAGGCTCAACCAGATCCTGAGTCTGGCGACCGTCCGCATGGTCGATAATTACAGTCAGTTTTGGCATGTAGTAGGGATTAAACGTCACTTTCAGCTCGTCCCCAGCATTGATTCCATCCAGGTCTTTAACGCTGTACTTCATCGAGCCATAACCGGGCATGGTGTAACTGACGGTCAGATCACCCTGTATTACTCGGGTTACAGGTTCATGCTTGCGAAGCAGCTCTTTGCATATTTCGCGGGATGGAGCCAGCCTTAGTTGCTCCTGTCGTATGGTTTGCCACAGGCCATAGCGGGTATGCCCGTGCCGGGTGTGCTTCTTCTCGCCGTTAAACCATCGCATCCAGCGTTGGGCTTGGCTGTTCAGCTCTTCGATAGAATCTACCTGCATAAACGACAGTCGTGCTTCAAAATGCCGCTCTACCAGATCATGGGTGCGCTCGACCTGACCTTTTGCCCTTGGGTTTCCTGGTGTATGTACCTGATGGTTAACCTGCAAGTTGTCCAGGAAGTGCTTCGCCATGCTGGAAATGTTGGCGGTTCCTGCATCCCAGACCAGCATAAACGGCACACCATGAAAGGGGTCTTTGCCTTCCCGCTGATGAAAAGCGTTGATCAGAAAGCGAATCAGCACATCAGTACTTTCACCAGGAGCTACAAAGTACTCAAGGTAAAAAGCCCCTGTCGTATGGTCAGTGACCAGATAGCGCAACACCCGTTCATTTTTGATCTTCTCAAGGTTTTGGGGCTTGTTATCGTAAAACTCCTGTCTATTCATCACCCGCAAACCCTCTTTATTGCGCAGGTAATACAATACGCAATATGACACATCAAACTGCCACACATGGTTAGGATGCTTGCTGGCCATAGGCTGATAGGGCGCTGGTCTGGTCACTTGATCCGGATGCACTTGATAGCGCTTCATCTGTCGTGTGGCGGTTGAAACTGAAACGGCAGAACTGATCAGCGCATTAGATCGGGCAAGCTCCAATGCGTTTTCAATGGTCATCAGTCGCTTGTTGTTCTCTCGATTAGACTGCAACAGCAGGTTAGCGACATTTCTGCACTCGTCCTCTGTTAGCTCACTTTGCCCTGAGTCGCTACGGCGCTTGCGGTTGGACTGATAGCCAAGGTTCTTTAACTGCCGGTAAACCCAGTCTTCTGAGCGTCCCAGGCACTCGCAGGCACCCGCAACAATCCGGCCTTTGTCACCACGGGGTGCAACTGCAAGGTGTTTGATCAGCTCCCGCAGGTATTCCGTTACCCCTTGATCAATACTTTCCATATTCGCATTCCTTATGCGCGTTGTAGGCGGCTCTCCACTCTGGAGAGTTGAAGATTAGGCTGGGTTCAATATTGAAGTCCGTCACCAACCCCATAGCGCGGTCAATCACCAGGCGAAGCTCGTTATAGGCGGCTTCCAGCACATGCTCAGCAAGATCATTGCGCTCAATAATCGCTTCTATCTGAGCCTGCATCTGACTGAAGTTCTTGATGCTCTCAACACTAAGCTGCTTGAGGCTGTTAATCTGCCGGTCGTTCTTCTCCAGCTCTTTTTGTTTTTGCTGCTCTGGAGAGAGTTTCTGATTAATCTCCCGATCCAGCTCATTGATTTTCTGGTCTTTGTCTGCGAGTAATTGACGATCTGTCTCAAGCTGGTTTGTTAGCTCTTGGTTCTTATCCTTAAGCTGTTGCTTTTCTCTTGCGTGCCTGGCTGACATCTCTTCAATGAGGTCAATAACCTGATCTTTGTCGCCTAAATTGATGGCTTCGCCATTAATGACAGCCTCTCGTTCTTCTTCTGGTAATTTGCGGAGCTTTCTAAGAGTTCGGTAGCTCACTCCCATAGAGCCAAGCTGTTCAAACGCCTCTTGACCAAAGGTCTCTAAAGAGCGGATATCTTCGTCAACCTTGGATTTTGAACTACCAATTGCCTTACAAAACCCTTCCCAACTGCCGACAGTCGGCAGTTTTTGACCCTGACGGTCATAAGCTATTTTTCCTTTAAGTGCCTGATATAACTTCTTTTCTTTAATTTCTTTCAATTGATGAATACTGACGACGTCGGCAAAATTGGCCATAGCCTTCATTGCTTGAATGCGACCAAAAATCTCATTGGCAAGGTCACGTTCCTGCAAAGATTCAGAATTCTCTCTAGCGACAAAACCTTCAATAGCCTCCAAGTCTTTCATATCTTCTTCAGCCGCTTCAGCCCTTTTGTACTGGTTGATCAGCGTCTTGGTGTCATCAATTGCAGCAGTATCTTTCTTATTGATCATGCTTCCAGATCCTCTTTGGTCACTGCTCTGTATTCATCCTTAACACCCTGGACACGACCCATCATGTACTGCCGGTATTTAGCCAGAACTTCCAGGAAGCTCGGGCTGATTTGCCAGATGTCTTCCCGTTGGCGGCCACCCGGCTTACGGACGACCCAGTTACCTTCCTCCAGTGTTTTCAGGATGCGCCAGCAGGTAGACTTGGGCATATCGAACTCAATCCGCAACTCTGTTGCCGTTCTTCCCCTGAAGCCATTCTCAGACAAGGCTTTCCATACGCCCATAGCCTTGATCAGAGCGGGCTGTTGATGCCTGGCCATTAGTCAGCCTCCCTTTTTATCTGTGCTCTTTGTCGTCTACATTTGGTCAGGTAACGACTTAATGCAGACTGAGAAGGACAGCGCTCCTTGAAAATGACTTTCATCTGTCTTAACAGCTTGGCTTGCTCCTTGTGCTGGGCATTGCTTTTAATAAAAGCCGCAACTTCCGGGTCTTTTTCAATTTCGCTCAAGCGTCTTCGTACCTGATGCTTCTGGGTATCTGGCTTACCTCTGAACTGCTCACTCTTGGTTTTATTCAGGATGGCCAGGCTGGCATGGTTTAACACTTTCAGCATCTCCCCCGCCTTAAGCCCATACAGTGCATCCAGCACCCACTGTTCTCTTTCTTTAAGATCATCAGCCTTGCTCATGATCACCCCCTGTTAAATCCAGCCCTGGCTGTTGATACCGTTCGACATTGCCTAAATGCCAGGCTGCGTACTCCATCAACTGTGTTAAGGCTGCAATGGTTTGTTCCTGGTTGACCTGCTTCTCATGAAATATCAGTAACAGCCCCATCGCTTCATTAAACGACTGTTGAAGACTATGAAGCTTCTGGCTTTTACAGCGTTTACCGTTCGGGATTGGTAGCAGCAGCTGATGAGCCGCATGACCTAAATAACGTGTTACCAGGTTAATCCCGCAGGCTTCTTCAAAAGCACTGATCAACACCGCAGGCAGGCGCTCGTTTTTAATCCACTTGTACAGTGTCCAACGATTGGCCAGCCCCATTTCATCGGCTACCCGGTCAACGGAGCGGTTTTGTTTCTCCCTGGCATACTCCAGACACAATTCCATTGCGTGCCCAATTGACCGAGGATAAACCCGTTTCCAGACTCGTTTAGCCATGATTAAAACCCCGTTTACAGCGGCAGGGAGTTGAAATAAGCGTTGTGCCTGGCATCCAGTGCCAGCAGCTCGGCGACAGTTAATGACTTAACGTCTTTGCCTGTTTCAGCAATACGGCGAGCTAAACCGGCCATATAAGGTGCATTGGTTTCAGAAATGGCGGCGATCTGGTCAAGTGCCTCTTGAAGTTCCTGCTCTACCGCAGCATTGGCGACCTGTTGTTGTCTATTCATGATGTCTGGCCTTCCAAAATTGTTTTTATTGTGACCCTGTCGGGTTTCCCAGAGACTGCCTAGCTTTACTTGCGAACTTTTTACGCAGCGTCCGAGGGGGACTTATTCATGCCGCTTGCTTCAACAATCTCATTGCGGAGTGCTTTGGACTTTGGCCCATTTCTGGAGCCAGTCAGCACATCTATTGCTGTTTGGAGGGCAATACCCTTTTGCTTGCACCACTTGGAAAGCGTGGTGTCCTGGATCATGAAATGGCCCCGAACTTTTGAGTACAGGGCACGGCCTGGTTCAAGCTCTTTACTCATCATCTCGTTTTCTCCATTATGTCTATAAAGCTGATGTTATAAGGCTTTATGTAGCCTTAATGACTATATAGTATCCGTAATGGTAACTATTGACAACAATTATTTGGAATATTGCCGATATGTCTTCATTTGACTTGGATTCAATTTTGGGAAGAGTCGCCTCTATAGCTGGGGTGACGAAAGATTCGGAGCTAGCAGAAGTCTTAGGAGTTACACGTCAGACTCTTTCGAAGTGGAAGCAGAGAGAAACAATTCCATATGAAAAAGTTATAGAGTTTGCAATTTCTAGTGACATATCACTTGATAACTTACTCTTGGGAAAAGAGGCTCATAATAAGCGTTCACGAGTAGATGTAAGGCTGATGGCATGGATATACAGTCGATTCAGTGCCAATCCTAAACACGATAGCCTCATCTTTTTATTCGAAGATAACCCCCCTGCTCACGCTGCTGAAATATACAATCTGGTAATAGAAAGTGGGATAGACAAAGATATACCAGAGCACTATTTAACCGAAAACTTCAAGAAGATCCTTGATGGTGTCATAGCTCTCTACAAGCAACAGCTGGATCAAGAGCTAGAAAAAGAAGTAACGGCTCTTGAGGAGCTAAACAGACGCATAAATGAATCGAACACCAAACAACAATCATCAAACACTGCTAACCAATCTTTTCATGGCTCCGTTGGGCAAGTTGCAGGCCGTGACATTAACAACAAAGAAAATAAGTAGGAAGTAGCCAGCTACACCAAAGCGCTGAGATAGCATAAGTGACGACATCGGCGCTATTTTTCGACGGAAGCAGAAAATAAAAAGACGTAATAACAAACACTTATAGGATTTCAGGCTCTGAAAACTGCCGACAGTCAGCGGTTTTAGTCAGGAAGGTAACAGAAAGGACTCAGCAGTATGAGCCAGCAGCAGACGTTTAACGAGACAGTAGAGCAGGTAGCAGGGCGTGATATTAATAACTATCAGGTCAGAAGTGAGTGGCAGAGGTACAGCTATGAAGAGCTGATACAGATGTACAACCAGGCTGGTAGCGACATGAAGCAGTCAGCAAACCGGCAACAGTTCAACAGGCCAAAACTGATGTCTATGGCTTATGGTGTAGTAATGTTGCTGATAGGTGGGTATGTCATTCTCAACCTTGACGCGTTTAACACGATTTCAACACCTCTGTTTATAATGGCTCCTTCGGTTCCGATGATCTTCTTGGGGAAAGCTTCAGCTGACATTCACCTGGCAGAAAAGGCTAAGATTGAGCAGCTAGACCAGTTTCGAAAACGGCTTCACCAGGAGATCACGATTCGTGAAGCTCACTTCAAATTGCAGATGACTAACCAGCAGGCGAGAGAGTGAAAAATAGCTAAACGACAGCCCGTGTTTACCGTCCCATATAATGAAACACGGGTTCCACTTCAAATTCAGCTATAACCTAAGGTAACCGCGTATAACCGGCCTTTATCGTGAAAGTGAGTGAGTTATATCTTGGTTCTGTACACGGAATGCTTTTCTCACCGGTGATAATTTTACGAATATTGTAGCTTTCAATATTGTAGGTGTGGCAGGCCTGAAGCACGATATCAATCACACCGTCTACCTGATACTCCTCCACCATTTCCTGTAGCAATTGCTCACGGCCTTTATTGGGAGTCATTACTGAGCAGGGTATATCCAGATACTTTCTGGTGATAGCCTCTATTGGATCAATATCTTCCTGTACTTCCTGGTGAAGTTCCTTGTAGCCCTGGCAGTTTTCCAAAGCAACAACGACGGCACCAGCATCCTCAATGGCGTGAATAACTTTGCTGGCGACGCCTCCAATTGGGCAGCCGGTAATGAGTATTCGGGGGGCATTCGCTGAGAATTCGGTTTCGCCTGCCTGATATTTTGCAGTAAGGCTATCAATCATGTCCTGAACATTTTGCCGCATGGCTTCACGGTCAAAGGTATAATCGGCACCGTTCAGCACATTAAACAGATCCATACCAGAAATAACAGAAGGCTTGAGTTTGCCCAGTTGATGAAAGGCCTTCAGCAATCGACGGTCTTTATTGCAGCTTTTAATGGCCTGATTAAGTTTTTCTCTGGTGATCGTCACCTCAAACTTATCTTCCAGCTTTCCTATCAGCCTGTGCATTTCATCTTGCCACAAGGTCACAGCATGTTCTTTTTCCTGAGTTTGTGGCAGCTGCATAACATGGGTATCTTTGATTTCACCCAGCAGTTCATACATTTTCTTTTTGCCGTCACAGGTCGTTTCACCCACGATCATATCGGCAAAGTACATGTACGGGCATTTGTCGGTCAGGGCAAAACCATAACTGGCCTTGATCAGGGGACAGAGGTTTCTTGGCAGGTGCTTTTCGGCATCTGGAATCGTTTCCTCGCTGACCGAGCAAAGAGATACAGGGTGAGCTCCCGCTGCATAGATCAGCTCTTTAGGCGTAAAAGTACAGAAGGTACCCACCACTTTTTCGCCACGGTCTTTAAACGCCTTGACCGAAAGAAAGCCGTTACGACGAGCTTCTGCAAACTCTTCGAACTGGTCAGGCAGGGTAGGGATTAATGTAGAACTCATGATATTCAACCCATTGTTTAACAAATGCGTTCCTGTGCCAGCATCGCGGCACCAATAGCGCCGGCATAGCGCCCCAGAGAGCTGGAAATGACTGTTGCCTGCAGGCTGTTTTCAAGGCTGCGAAGAATATATTGATTGCTACTCAAGCCACCGGTCAGCAGATAGTGATGATCCCTTCCATGCTTGATGCAAAGGGACTTAACCTTGTTGATCACTGAATCAACAATGCCGTAGGCAATATTCTCTTTTTTTTCACCACGACCTATCAGGCTGGTGACTTCCGATTCGGCAAACACCGTACACATTGAGGTGATGTTGATTCCAGAGCCAGAGGCAGCCAGCTCAGTCAGGTTGTCAATGCTAACGCCCAGGGTATTGGCCATTACTTCTATAAATTTGCCAGTTCCTGCGGAGCATTTATCATTCATGGTGAAATTGACAACCCGACCATTTTCCATGGAAATGACTTTGGTATCCTGACCGCCTATATCCACAACCGTACAGTTCTGGTCAGTAAAGAAGGTAGCCCCCCTGCCGTGACAGGTTATTTCCGTGATGGTTTTATGGGCATAGGGAACAGCCACCCGACCATAGCCAGTGGCGATAATTTTAGAGTTGTTTTCATTGATACCACTGCTGGCCAGTTTGCTGAGTATGGCACTGGCAGTTTCTGCGCTGCTCCAGCCGGTGGGTATTACAAAATGATCAGTCAGTGTTTGCCCGGCCATAACTGCCACCTTGGCAGCAGTAGAGCCAATATCGATGCCGATGGCATGCATAACGAGTTTTCCGGTTTAATGAAGCGCAACACAAACCATTGAATGGATAGGCAAGAATCAGATGTTACGAGCTCAACCCGGTGCAGACAGCCAGTCTTTAAAAGGTCGAAGGTGTCGTGTAAACGCACCGGATACATTAATCCGGAGCGAAATGTTCAACGATACGAGGGATGCCTTAACTGGGAACATCAATGGTCGCGATAATGAAAACTTTAACAACCACTGGAAGGACTTACCTTAACTTACATCAAAAAAATTTCACATATTAATATTCGACAGTCTCCCCCACCAAAATCAAGCGGGAGAGAATGTCAGATCAGGGAAGTAGCAGAGGAAAAGAACAACTTTACGACATATCAATATTGCGAATATGACGCCGACAACTGACCGCAGCGCCTGCAATACCCAATACAATACCGCTGAGTAACAGTGTCAGCAGGATACTACTGCCCGGCCCACTGGGAGCAAATGAACTGCCATACAGACCAGCCAGCTCAAGCACATTGGACATCAGACCCAGCAACACCCCCCAGGCAATCAGGTAGGCCAGCAGGGCTCCGCCCAGTCCATACCACACACCGGCATAAAGAAATGGCAGCATAACAAACCCGTCAGTTCCCCCCACCAGTTTGATAACCTTGATCTCATCCCGGCGGCTTTCAATGCCCAGCCGTACTGTGTTACCTATCGCCAGAACAACGGTGATTCCCAGCAGTAATGACAATAACAGGGCAAACTGATCCAGCAGGTCGACGATGGATTGCAACCGTTGAACCCACTCCCTGTCGAGTTTGGACTCCAGAACGCCGGAAACGTTCTGATAACGTTCTGCCAGTGCATCCATTTCTTCATAGGTCAGGCCGGGAACCGGCAACACTTCAATCACGCCCGGCAAAGGATTAAAGCCCAGCGCGTTAACAACCCCCTGCATATCAGTTTTCTGCTGAAACTGCTGCAGACCTTGATCAGGCGAGATATAGGCAATAGAGTCAACATCCGGATCATTGGCGACTTCTGCCCGAATGTTGGCGATCTGGGAGCGGTTCAGTCCTGCGTCCAGATAAACCGAAATGCGGGGGTTACCTTCCCAGCCATTGCCGAGAACCTGCAGGTTAGCCACCAGCAGATACATGAGTGCAGGTAGGGCAAAAGCCACACCAATCATCAGACAGTTCAGCAGCGTAGACACCGGTGCCTGTATCAACCGATGGAACGACTCAACGGCATTCTGCCGGTGCAGTGCCTTGAGGTAGGTAAAGCTGAACCTGCCGGATTCATGTTTTGCCGCCCCCCGCTCTGCATCAGCTTCCTGTCTTATATCAGGGGCTTTGCCTGGCTTGCGGGTCTTATCATCCTTGTTAAGGTGGCTGCCGGACGTTTTACGGCGGCCCTTTCCGGAAAACACGCCTTTATTTCTGGGAAGTGCCTTTTTAGGAAACACGTTCAGGCTACCTCCTGATCATTCACCAGCTGTCCCTGGTCCAGGGTCAGCACCCTGTGCCGCATACGGGCGACCAGCGCCAGGTCATGGCTGGCAATCAGCACTGTGACACCAATCTGGTTAAAACTCTCAAACAGCTTCATCACTTCTGCAGACAGGTTCGGGTCAAGGTTACCCGTTGGTTCATCTGCCAGAATCACCGGAGGACGGTTAACCACAGCACGGGCCAGACCAACCCGCTGCTGCTGTCCGCCGGAAAGGGAAGATGGCAGCATTTTTTCCTTGTTGAGCAGGCCGACCATATCCAGCGCGGCACGCACACGCCCGGCAGCTTCCACACGGGAAACACCGGCAATGGTCAGCGGCAGGGCAACGTTGTCGAAAACCGTACGGTCAAACAGCAACTGATGATCCTGAAACACCAGCCCGATATTCCGTCGGAAATACGGAACCTGACCATGATTGAGGTCTTTAACATTATGTCCACCCACCAGCACCTGACCACTGCTCGCCCGTTCCATGCGCATGATCAGTTTGAGCAGGGTGCTTTTACCGGCTCCGGAGTGTCCTGTCAGAAAAGCAATTTCACCCCGGCGCAGGTGGAAGCTGACATTCTCCAGCCCCATATGCCCTCCGGGGTAACGCTTGCAGACGTTGTCAAAGCGTATCATTCAGCATCCTGCTCTGGTTAGGTGTCAGACCTTCTGTCAAACAAGGCTTCAACAAACTCTCTGGCGTCAAACGGTCGCAGATCATCAATCTGCTCACCCACACCCAGAAAACGAATAGGCAACTGCAACTGTTTAGACAGCGCAAAAATGACGCCACCTTTTGCCGTACCATCCAGTTTGGTCAGTGCCAGACCTGTCAGCTCAACCGCTTCGTTGAAGATTTTTGCCTGACTCAAAGCATTCTGCCCGGTGCCGGCATCCAGCACCAGCAGGGTTTCATGAGGTGCGCTGTCGTCCAGCTTACCAAGAACCCGCTTCACCTTTTTCAGTTCTTCCATCAGGTTGTCTTTGGTATGCAGACGACCTGCGGTATCAGCGATCAGAACATCAATACCACGGGCTTTAGCGGCTTCGAAAGCATCGTAAATAACCGAAGCACTGTCGGCACCGGTATGCTGTGCAACCACCGGGATGCTGTTACGTTCGCCCCACACCTGCAGCTGCTCAACCGCCGCAGCGCGGAAGGTATCACCCGCTGCCAGCATGACACTCTTGCCTTCAGCCTGAAGCTTGCGTGCCACTTTACCAATGGTGGTGGTTTTACCCACACCATTGACACCCACCACGAGAATAACGAACGGTGCTTTTTGCTTCTCAATAACCAGAGGTTTATCAGCCGGAACCAGAATACCCTGCAATTCCTGCTTCAGAGCCCCCATCAGGGCATCTGCATCGCTCAGCTCTTTACGGCTGACACGCTGGGTCAGGTGTTTGATGATCTCCGTGGTGGCTTCCACACCAACGTCTGACACCAGCAACTGGGTTTCCAGCTCTTCCAGCAGGTCATCGTCGATCTCTTTTTTACCGATGAAGATATCAGCCACACCCTCGACCAGAGCCGTTCGGGTTTTGCTGAGTCCTTTCTTCATGCGGGCAAAGAAGCCGAGTTTTTCTGCCTTTGGCTCAGGCTGCACAGCTGCGACAACCGCTTCCTGAACAGGCTCTGGCTCTGGCTCTGGCTCTGGCTCTGGCTCTGGCTCTGGCTCTGGCTCTGGCTCTGGCTCTGGCTCTGGCTCTGGCTCTGGCTCTGGCTCTGGCTCTGGCTCTGGCTCTGGCTCTGGCTCTGCAGGAGTTTCCTGAACCGGCTCTACCTCTTCAACAATCGTTTCTGCTTCCTGAGGTGCTTCTTCTTGTTCTGGCTCAGTAATGACCGCTGCAAGCGGTTCAGCCACTTCTGGCTGTTCCGTAACAGGCTCAGTTGTTACTTCAGGCTCAGTCCGGGCAGCCGGCTCTACACGGCTTTCTTCTGTAACAGGCTCAACAACCGATTCAACAGCCGGCTCAATAACGGGCTGCTCTGCTGCTGTTTCAACATTATCCTGGGTATTGTCCACGGTTTCCGGGGCTTGGGTTTTCTCCTCCCTTCTTCCCCAGGGCCAAAAACGTCGCTTGGCCTTTTTCTCATCATTTTTGCGAGAACCGAACATAGACTACTTCATCAAATAGTTGGGATAGGCCACTGCCAAAAAACAGTGGGTATAAATCAAATGCGTATCCTATCTTAAATCGCGTTTGCAAGAAACGGACTTTCCTTACCTGCTCAGGGTCTCCCCCTGGTTATCTCCTTTGGGCAGTGATTTTGTTACAATCGCCGCCCTTTGAATTGTTTAGAGATTGTACCGATGGCTCGAAAAGCATCCGGTAAACCTTCCGCCAGAGGCGGGAGTGGTCAGATTCGCATCATTGCTGGTGACTGGCGTGGCAGAAAACTGCCTGTTGCTGACCTTCCGGGATTACGTCCAACATCAGACCGGGTGCGCGAAACCGTTTTTAACTGGCTGGCACCTTACATTCCCGGTGCCCGCGTTCTGGACTGTTTCAGCGGCACTGGCGCCCTGTCTCTGGAAGCGTTGTCCCGCGGTGCAAAAGAAGCCGTTATGCTGGAAATGGCAACACCTGCGGTCAAAACCCTGAAGAGCAACCTCTCCTTACTGAAAGCCGATAATGGTCAGGTGATGGGAACCAATACCCTGCAGTTTCTGAGCAAGCCCTGCCCCGAGCCATTTGATGTTATCTTTCTCGATCCACCCTTTCGCCAGGGAATGCTGGAAGAAACCTGCCGCTTACTTCAGGACAATGGCTACCTGCACGAACAGACCATTCTTTATATTGAAGTCGAGAAAGAACTGAACCCTCTGCCGATTCCTCAAGACTGGCAGCTGTTGAAGTCAAAACAGGCGGGTCAGGTCAGTTTTAACCTTTTGTCCGTTTAAAGTTAAAAAAGTTAACTGACCTCCGGCATAGCCGGAGGCTTATCAGATTACGCCCTCTAAGGGCTTTTATTGCGCCCAAGGGCGCTTACCAGTCAAGATCATACTGATCTCTATTTCCATCATTCTTTTCTTGATCTCGGATATATGCCCGAACCACTTCTTCATCAAGTCCTACTGTTGAGACAAAGTAACCTCTTGCCCAAAAATGCTCTCCGTTAAAGTTACGCTGCTTGCCTTTGAAATTTTTCGCAATCTCTATTGCACACTTTCCTTTCAGATATCCAACGACATGAGATACCGGATATTTGGGTGGAATACTGATGCACATGTGAACATGATCAGACATCAAATGCCCTTCGAGAATTTTGCAGCCTTTCCTTCTGGCAAGCTCATGAAATATTTCTCCGAGAAACTTTCTCAAATTCCCATAGATTACCTTTCGTCTTCTCTTTGGGATAAAGACAATATGGTACTTACAATCCCAACGCGTATGAGCCAAACTCTTGTAGTCTCTCATTGGTTTTACCTTCAATTTTCTTGGTCGGAAACTGAAGGTTAGCTACTGTCGCTACGGTTAAACCTATGAGAGTCTCCCCGGCATAGCCGGGGGTTTATCAGTGTTAATTATCCACAAGATAGATTTGATATCTATTCTTACGTACCAGCTAAGGCTCTGGCAAAATATTGCACAGGTATAAATGGTGCGAACAAAATATAAAAATATCTATTTGGCTGCTTTTGTATCGGTACTACTGACTGTCTCGCTATACACTTTTGCTGCACCCTCCTTTGGTAAGGAAGCAGGTCTGGTTCAGGTTGAGAAAAGCAGTGCTGGATACTTTATACGTGTAGGCAAGGACATCACTTACCGCAGGTATCTTTATCATTTGACAAGTAAAGAGGGGGTTTACACCTTGCTCAGTGGTCTGACTCAAATGCTCCTCACAGGCTACGTAGACTATCAAGTGGCTCGTGGGGTCAGCAATTTAGCCCCGAGCCCCTTTCTGAAACATGCAGGCTTTCTGTTAACCCTGTCTGCCCTGCCGCTGATGATTCGAAGCTCTGCCAGCTGGTACATGAGCAAGCGTCTGGTAACTGAACAAGTCATAATAGACAGCCCTCATATTCAGAACCGGTTTTATCTTGAATTATCCTACAATCCTTCTGGTACAGGGGAAGTGCTTAAGGTGCTTCCGATTCCTGCCAGCATTGCCCGGCCAGAACCCGGTCAAAATAACCAACAACCATCCCCTACCCTTGACCTGTGGGGTAGTTTTTATAAAACCCTCCTGAAAAAGAACTATGTGTCCGTAGAACTTTCATGGTTTAAGCATGACCAAAAGACCGGTATTTTAGTGAACTTCACAAACGGAGCTGGTTATAAACAGAGCCGTATCATCAATGTTGATCAGTTTAAATGGGAGCGACTACCGGCCAGTATTGAATCCCTACTCCATAACGAGTGGGAACCTGACAGTCATTCACAACATCTTTCAGTTAATCGTCCAGTCCTCAGTCTGCTTAAAGAAGATGTTATCCAGAAGGTCATGGAGCTGATGCTTTTTGAAGATGAAGAAAGCGTACTGATCCCCTCCGACTCGTTATTAACGTTTATCTCTCCATCAGAATCCGGATCACCCTATGAAATAAACCTCTGTCGGGAAGATCAGGTTCATTGTGACACCTTCCTGCAATTGCTCTGGCACCCCTTGCCTTACCCCCACTACAAACCGGCACTTATATTCGCGGACTCAGTACACATAAGGCAGTATGGAGGCGTGTTTCACTCCGCTCTCGCACAGTCAGGGGATATCAATCTGGCAGAACAGCTGACTCAATTGTTAGAAAAAATAGTCTTTTCCTCGGTTATGGAGCTTATCTGGCTACAACAGGAAAACGCCGAACTGAGTTTATTTGAATCCAGCAGCGCGCTGGTTGCTGATGACCTGGTAAATTATTCCATTGTTGAGTGGAGAGGTATTCTCAGGGTTTTGAAAAGTAAACCCCATGAAGTCAATATGGGTAAGGTTTGTACATGGTTGACAAACAATGGTTTTGACTGGTCTGAGTTTTTTAAGCCAAAAGTTGTGTCAACAAACAGGGGGCAGAGCGTTCGCCCAATTTCTGCATCCTTGCGGCCCATTCTGACCAATTTGCCTCCCCGGGTACAACGGAATGTGCTGGACATTGAGCTGAATAAGTCTCCTGAACATTTTTTTGCCGCATTTGAAAAGCTTACTCATCAAGATAAAATGAATTTTCTGCGAGCTTCTAAAGGAGACGAAACAACGATTACTAAAATCATTTCCCGCATGGATCATAACCAGGTTAACACTTTTACAGATTTGCTGGTCGATACGCTTGAATTTGGAAAATACCACTCTGCCACCCTGACCGCTTTACTCTCAGCGCTTCCCGAATACGCAAAAAACAAACTGATTCGTTCTCTTATTGATGTGTTCGATGGAGGGGAGGATCTACTTTTCAGCTACATAGTAAAGAATAAAAAAACCAAAGTTTTTCAGCATCTGGCTAATTACCCGGGAAATGTTATTCAAGACAAGCTCGCAAAAAGCATTGTCGCATATATAGAAGAAGGGGGTGATATATGGCAGAACCTGTTCAGTCTCCTGCCTGCACAGGAAAACTTCATAATAAACTTAGTGTCATATATAAGTATGGGCTGTGAACCATCATCCAGGTCGTACAAATTTCTGAGAACATTAAGCACCGTGCTTCTGGCGCCTTCGAAATATAATGACAACCTTCTGACCTTCCTCATAAGAGAGCAGGCAAAAAACGGCTTCATACTTGCTGCCAGTCAGCTGGTGACAGCTCCTGATATGTTGTACAGGGCTATGGAAGAAGCTTTAGAAGTAAGCGACCCGGGATTGTATAACGGGCTTGCCATGGTGAGTAGCGAACTATATCTTCAGCATATTTTGAATAATTACTCTGACAATAAGGCAAAAGCTCTGGAATGGCTTAAACATTTGACTGTTGACACACAAAAAGAACTGATAACCATAAGGCTAGATGCTGGTTCGGCTGGTGTTGATTTTCTGCTGAACAACACAAAACCTGAAGCAGTAGCCCAAAGTGTTTTTCAGTATTTGCAAAAACCAGAAAAAAAGAACGACAACTGGAAACGCATGCAGATCGAGCATGGAGTGTTGACTCTTAAATTAGTGATCAACCATCAGTGCAAAGCGTGTATGCCACCTCTTCTGCAATGGCTATCAGCAAACCCCAGGGACAGATTGATTGAGAAGCAGGCAGACTTTGAGTTGTCTGAAGATCAGGCCAGATGGCTTACAGATGCTACAGCAGCAATGATCAACTCTAAAGAGATCAAGCCATCGCATGTCACTGGACTCTTGTTGATGGGTATTACAAAAATGCCGTTTAGCTGTATAAAAACGCTTATCAAGCCACTGCCGGTAGCGGATTCCACTTCTCTTATGATTAACCTGGGAGAGCAGACCAGACAATATCCAGAGCATTTCGGCGCAGTTCTTGACGGTTTATCTGAAGTACAGACCGGGCACTACCTTGCCACACTGACAAATTCGGAGGAACTTTGGGAGAGTAGCGCGCACAATGCTTATATAGCGACTAAGAAACTGGCTACGAGCCTTCATTATGTTGTCCAGTTTAAACCGAATGAAGCGCATTACGAAACCATTAAAAGCTGGTCCCGTTCTATTTTGAACACTGGAAATATGGTTGAGAAAAAAGACCTGCAGGATGATCTGACCTGTAGCATTTGTCAGGATGTCTTTGAAAAACCTGTGGTATCACCATGTGGACATACAAGTTGTCGTAATTGTATTAATGACTGGATGAATAACCATCGCAGTTGCCCGGATTGCAGAGTCGATATTCCCGGAGAATGGACCTTTCCCCCCAATCAGGTTGTAGAAACGCTGATCAATAATAGAAAGCTTCAGAGCGAACAGGACCCATAGAAAATAACCGGCTATTCTATTGCACTGAGTTTACGGCCGGTTATTCAACGGTTCATATCACAGAAAAACTGTTTCTCAACCCGATACCCGGCTTCAGCTTCGTACAGGTCTTTCTTAACAAACCGGATGGTGCCTCCAGGCTGACATTGTGCCAGCCTATTCAGGCTTCCTGCTGTCACACAGCCCATTTTGGGATACCCTCCCATGGTCTGTCGGTCCCGCATCAGAATAACGGGCTGACCATCGGCCGGAATCTGAATGGCTCCCGGGGCAATGCCTTCCGAAACGAGGTTTTGCCTCTGGCAATAAATAGCTTCTCCTGAAAGGCGGTAGCCCATTCGATCTGTCTGGGGGGTTACACAGTAGACCGAGTTAAAAAAGCGCTGCCGTTCCTGCGTGTCAAACCACTCGTACTGATAGCCGGGTATGACTTCGAGGGTGATATCCTGACAATATTCAGGAATAAACTCATCAGGCACCTGTTTTGTTATCATGGGTTTGGTAGCCGGGTATTGGAGGCAATCACCCGCTAATAATTTTTTGCCATCACGGTGCAAGCCACCCAGCTGGTCACGTACGACAGTGGCACAGCTTCCCAGTATTTCAGGAATATCCAGACCGCCCCTGACCGCAAGATAAGCCCTTACCCCCGAGCGCGCCCCTTTAAACGACAGCTGATCTCCAGTATGGATTAAATAGCTTTGCCACGGTTGAATCGCCACACCATTAAGCTCCGCAGACATACTGGCACCCGTAATAGCTATGGTGGTGGGTAACTGGAATTCACAATGGAATAATCCAAGATTTATTTCAATCTGAGGATCATTAAGCGGGTTGTCGAGCAAACGGTTTGCCCAGGAGAAAGCGTGTTCATCCATAGGACCTCCGGGGCTGACACCAATATTCTGATAGCCGAAACGTCCCAGATCCTGAATCAGGCTCAGTGGCCCCGGCTCGATAATACGCAGTGTCACAACCCCTCCTGAAATCGCTGCTTTTCTGGAGAACGCCCTTCTGGAAAACGCCCTTCTGGAAAAATAGCACCTCCCATGTCCAGAAAAGCGGCCTTGCTGACCGGGGTAAATTTCACCTTTGCCCCCACCTCAAATAAAGACAGATTTTTACGCTGATAATCAATGGGGCTGACCGGAGAACGACCAATGATCTGCCAGCCCCCCGGAGACTCTCTGGGATAAATCGCAGTTTGTCGTTCGGCAAGTGCAACACTGCATGTCGGAACCCTCAACCGGGGTGTTTTTTTTCTGGGAACGGCAATACGCTGATCGGTATTGCCAAGGTAGGCAAAGCCGGGAGCAAAGCCAATGGCATACACCCGGTAAAGTGTTGAGGCATGAATATTGATCACTTCCTCAAAACTCAGCCCCGTGTGATCCGTGATGACTTTTGCATCCAGAGCCACTTCAGGGCCGTAATAAACAGGCAGTTCGATCAGTGGAAGTTCAGCCTCTTCAGCCTGACGGCTGCGACAATGATCAAGAACGTACTGAAGCCGCTGCACAAAGGATTGATGCCCAATGGTCATCAGATCAAAGCTGATAAAAACTGACGTATAAGATGGCACAACATCAATGATGCAGGCACTCATCTCCTGCTGAATAATCGACAGAGACCGTGCAATTTCATCAGCTATTTCCGGGGTAGGTTTTGCATTGTGAGTGCCAGCAAAATAAATGATGACACTGTTTTCATTAACCGGGCATATTTTCATGGGCGGGCGACCCTGTCATGTAACAACTTTGCTGTTGGCAGGGCAAGGGGACTATCACCGTGAATACACAACGTATCAGCATGAACCGGGATAATCTGGCCGGTTGCGGTCGTCAAAGAGCCCTGCTCAATCAGTTGCAGTGCCTGCTTCTCAACCTTCTCAATCGAGGCGTGCATAGCATCTGGCTCCGAGCGGGGCTTTAGCCGGCCATTATCATCGTAGGCACGATCAACAAACGCTTCAAACCATAATTCGACACCGTATGAAGCCGCTAAATCCTGATAGTTTGCAAAATCAGGCACCGCCATCACCACCAGAGGTAGTCTGGCATTATAGTTCTTTATGCCTTTGAGCAGCGCAGTAAATACACTGTCGTCTTTCATCATGACGTTATACAAAGCACCGTGAGGTTTTACATAGTCCAGTGTCGTATTTTCACTCTGACAAATGGCCTGCAAAGCGCCCACCTGATAAATAAACAATGCCGTAAGATCACTGGATTTCATGGGAATATAACGACGCCCAAATCCCTGAAGGTCTGCATAGCCAGGGTGAGCGCCAATACTAACCTTATACTGCTTCGCCATTTTCACGGTTTTTGTCATGACTGACGGATCAGATGCGTGCATACCGCAGGCAATGTTTGCCATATCCAGATAAGGCATTATGTCTTCGTCGCATCCCAGGCTCCAGATACCAAAGCTTTCTCCCATATCGCAGTTGATTTTCATACGCTCATTCCTGATTTGAAAGTGGTCGTAATCATTAAAACCGCCCCGGCTGTGTCATGGTAATCCCTCATACGACATTTCAACAGCGTAAATAGTGGACACACCCCGTTTGTCTAAGTAACCTTCACGACGCTGATCCTGATCAAAAAAAGCATCGTCGGTAAAATTGTAAGATGCCGGACGACAGCGATTTTGAACTTAATACTATTTATAAAACCTAAGGAGCGGTTTCATGAAACAACCTGTACGCATTGCGGTGACTGGCGCAGCCGGTAACATCAGCTACTCTCTGCTGTTCAAGATTGCCGCTGGTGAAATGCTGGGGGCTGACCAGCCAGTTATTCTGCAACTGGTTGAAATTCCACAGGCAATGGACAAGCTGCGCGGCGTAGCCATGGAGCTGGAAGACTGCTCATTCCCACTCATTCACGGCATCACCCTGCACGACAACCCATTCGACGGTTTTAAAGGCGTTCACTACGCTATGCTGGTAGGCGCCCGTCCTCGCTCCAAGGGCATGGAACGCGCTGACCTGCTGGAAGCTAATGCGGCTATTTTCTCCGAACAGGGCAAGGCTCTGAACGAAGTGGCTAACCGCGATGTTAAAGCACTGGTCATCGGTAACCCGGCTAACACCAACTGCCTGATTCTGTCCCGTAACGCGCCTGACCTGAACCCATCCCAGTTCTGTGCCATGACCCGTCTGGACCACAACCGTTCCCAGGGCATTCTGGGCAACAAGCTGGGCGTGAACCCTTCAGACATCGACGGTGTTGTTGTCTGGGGTAACCACTCCCCAACCATGTACCCGGATCTGCACAATGCAACCGTTCTGGGTGGTGAGTCTGTTATCGATCAGGTCGACGAAGACTGGTACAAAACTGAGTTCACACCCCGTATCCAGAAGCGTGGTGCTGAAATCATCGAATGGCGCGGTCTGTCTTCAGCGGCTTCCGCTGCTCAGGCAGGTCTGGACCACATGCGCGACTGGGCTCTGGGCAGTGAAGGCAAAATTGTCAGCATGGGCATCATCTCCGATGGCAGCTATGGCGTCGCCAAGGGCATCTACTACTCCTTCCCATGTATCTGCGAATTCGGCAGCTACCAGATTATTAAAGACCTGGAAGTCAACGAATACGGTCAGGCCATGATGAAGAAGACTGAGCAGGAACTGCTGGAAGAAAAAGCCGCTGTAGACCACCTGCTGCCCGCTGAAACCGCTGAATCCCGCGAGAACCTGAAGACCTCTACCGACGGTCAGACTCAGTTTGACAATGGTATTGACGCGGCTTCCGCTTACTACAAAGCTGACCGCATCTGCTGATTAGCTTTTCGTGTCAGCTCCAGCCAGGAGCTGACACGCCCTCCCTTCTACAAATCATATCTTAGTACCGGAACTTTCCTGCTAATCAGCTATCAAAATAGAACCGAACGATCTTTTTTGACAGCATTGAGGATTAATAAACAGCTATGGACAGCATAAACAGAGCATCACAACCTATTTATCATAGCGAGGCTTCAACCAGCGCCGCTTATTCTGAGTCTGTATCAACGCCCAGGCTTATACCGCACAAGGCCATTAAGCGAAATCTCTCGTCACCCATCATCTGTGACGATCAGGAAGAAAAGCCTGTCAAGAAACGAAAAGTTCAATTAGCTGAAGAGCCGAATACATCTGAAAAAAAAAGGCAAGAAGCTAATGCTAAACATCCCCTGGAGAGTGGAATTCTTAGAACTAATAAAAGGGATGCAGTAAAATATGTTGAACAATGGCTAAATACAAAAGGCGTTAATACAGATAGCCTAAAGCAAGAAGACAAAACAGCAGACAAAACAGCAGACAAACTGGCTCAGTATGAAAAAAAACTACTTGATTCTAAAGATAATGAAATAGTCAATTCATGCCAGGATTCACTTGATGAATTAGCTAAAGTCCTTGTTGATTTCAACTTAGAGAACAAGCTAAAGAAAGAACAAAAGCAGCGAAAACTGAAAATAAATATAGAAAATATCAATCAATTAATACAAAAAACAACAAAACTAAAAAAACATATTACTGTAGATGAAAAAATTTATGTTCAGTTAATTACCTTAAGAAACAAGATATCTAAACAGATTTATCATGACAATGATAAGGAAAGAAACAAACATTATGCCAACGCCTTATATAATAAGGCTAAATTATTAATGAGCGAATCCTTACCAGAAAAAGAATTCAGTGAACTAAATGAAAATATGGATTTGCTTGGAATAGTTGCAGGCACTACTCCAAAGCCAATAAGAAAAAAATTGAAGCACTCAAATAAATGGAGTAAAGAAAAGCAAGAAAAAACACAAAAAGCCTTCTCCAGACTAGAAAAAATATTACAAGAAAAATACAAAATTAGACTTAATACCCGCTCTGAAATAAATCTGATTTATCTCGCCGAAAAAAGCATTGAACAACTCAAACAGCACAGAGAATTAGTCGCAAAAACATACATATATAAAGACTTAGAAAAATTTGCTAACAGAAGTAGCAGGTCTGAAGAAATAGAGGGATCCAATAAAGGGTACGCTCAAAAATTTAGAGATAAGAAAAACAATAGCCTAATGGATTTACAGGAACTTTTAGGTATATCCTTAATGAATAAAAATGGTAATCCCGACATAGAAAAAACGATACTGGCTGCGTGTGAATTTTTTGAAGAGTTTGAGCCTGATAGTCACTTGCCTACATCGACACTTGACGCTGCCGAAGAAGAGCTCTCTGCAGATTCAATCCCGGCATCAACATCACCTCGCTCTGAGCCATTGATTTTTGAATCAAAAGAATCAACTTATAGTTTAAAAAACACACACGACCTCCGGAAAGAACTTGCCTATACAGAATTGAGCGAAACTTTAAAGCACTGGCCTGCCCTTTCAACACTCCCCAGAGATGAAAAAGAACTGATCTGCGCGGCGGAATACTGTATTAATTCCATATATTGGAAAGAGCCAATAACTGATGAGGCATACCTGAAATTCCGCTCATCTGAACTGGCTAGCGAGAGTCACAATGACACGCCTGAAGAGTCGATCAATGCACAACTGGACTCATTGAAAACAAAATTAATAGATGCATCGCTACACACCGAGGAACTGAGCAAAAAGCAAGGCATTGAAATTATCAAAGCTGCAAGCGAATACCTTAACTCTAATGAATGGCATGAAAGCGACTACTGATAGTCTTCAAAAAGTCATTGAGCTTTAAATTCAATCTCTGGCACACTGACCCTCTACCACCGGAGGGCAGCAGGTTATGAGTGAGATCGTTCTGGAAAATAATAAGCAAACCACCAGCGCAACTGAAATACCAGCTATTGATATAAAAAACACACTGGCAGGACAGTTGCGCAAACAGCAGAAAGCCTTCCTTCAAAACCCTTGCCCTGACGCCTCTGAGCGGCGCAAATGGCTACAGCAACTCAAGCAGGCCTTACTCAATCATCAGGAAGACCTTATTCAGGCAATTGATACCGACTTTGGTGGACGTTCCCGCAATGAAACATTGCTGGCGGAATTTATGTCCTCCCTGAGTGATATTGCTTACGCCAGCAAACGCCTGAAAAAATGGATGAAGCCCAGCCGTCGGCGCGTACCACTGCACCTGCAGCCAGCTTCAGCCAGGGTCATTTATCAGCCGGTGGGGGTTGTAGGCATTATTGTTCCCTGGAACTACCCGCTGTTTCTGGCTATGGGGCCATTAGTTGCCGCACTGGCAGCCGGAAATCGCTGCATGCTGAAATTGTCTGAGTTCACTCCGGAAACCTCAAAACTGATGGCTGATATTATTGCCAGAACCTTTCCGGACGGTCTTGTTACTGTGATCAACGGTGAGGCAGATGTTGCCGCTGCTTTTTCCAGACTGCCTTTTGACCATCTGTTGTTTACCGGCTCAACATCGGTTGGCAAGCATGTGATGCGTGCCGCTGCCGACAACCTTACACCTGTGACTCTGGAGCTGGGTGGTAAATCGCCGGTGATCATAGACAATGACTTTCCATTGCAGGAAGCAGCCGAACGCATCTGCTATGGTAAGTCCCTGAATGCCGGTCAAACCTGTGTGGCACCAGATTACATTCTTATCAACAAGTCACGGCAGCAGGCGTTCATCGACGCCTATTTTAAGACGTTCCGGTCAATGTACCCAACCGTCAGCGGTAATAGTGACTATTCAGCCATTATTAATAATCGCCAGCATCAACGACTTTTGTCGTTAATTCAGGATGCCAGAGACAAAGGCGCTACTGTTGTAACTCTGGATGATGAAACCATCACTGACGGTTCTCGTCGTATTCCTCCGCACCTGATTCTGAATGCCACAGACGACATGAAGGTAATGCAACAGGAAATCTTTGGTCCGTTGCTGCCGGTCATTGCGATTGATAACCTTGAAGAAGGGATCGACTTTGTTCGGACGCGCCCCCGCCCTCTGGCACTGTATTATTTCGGATCCAGTAAACAGCGCCAGAATCAGGTACAGCAACAGACCCACTCTGGTGGTGTCTGCATTAACGAAACACTGATGCACGTTGCCATCGACGATATGCCATTTGGCGGCATCGGGCCTTCAGGCATGGGTCACTACCACGGGCAGGAGGGATTCCTGACCTTCAGCAAAGCGAAATCAGTTCTGTCCAAGGGGCGCTTAAATTCAGTAAAACTGATCTTCCCCCCCCATAACAGCAAGTTTAAGCAGGCTATTCTGAAGTTTCTTGCAACACGATGATTGACATTAAACTTCCTGCGCAGCCCATCAACCGCTTGAGTTGATGGCTGTCTACTTACTCCGATTGCGGTTGATAAATTTGAGCCTGAAGGCTGATTTCGTTACGATTGCGCCCTGATTTGCCAACACAACCTCCGTTTAGGAGGATATAGCAGGAAAAGCACTTTCGATGAGCAAAGTTATCTATCCTGGCACTTTTGACCCGATCACTAAAGGCCATATGGATCTGGTCGAGCGCGCCGCTCGCATCTTCGACGAAGTTGTTATTGCGGTGGCTGCCAGCCCCACAAAAAAACCTTTATTCGACCTGAACGAGCGGGTTCGATTAGCTGAGGAAAGCATTGCTCACCTTGATAATGTCAAGGTCACTGGCTTTAGTTCTCTGTTGGCAAAATTTCTGGAAGAGCAGCAGGCAACCGTGATTCTGCGTGGTTTGCGTGCTGTTTCTGACTTTGAGTATGAATTTCAGATGGCGAACATGAACCGTGTTCTGGCGCCATCTGTAGACAGCCTGTTTCTGACGCCTGCGGAGCAGTATTCGTATATATCCTCAACCCTGGTGCGTGAAATCGCGTCTCTGGGTGGAGATATAACGAATTTTGTAGACCCTTGCGTTGGCAAGGCTCTGGCTGAAAAATTTGGTCAGAAAGACTGAATTGATCAGAACAGGCTTTTCGGAGAAGACCCCATGGCTTTAGTCATTGTTGACGATTGCATCAACTGCGACGTCTGCGAACCTGAGTGTCCTAACAGCGCCATCTCCCCGGGAGATGAAATCTATGAAATTGACCCGACTCTGTGTACAGAGTGCGTGGGTCATTACGATGAGCCTCAGTGTCAGAATGTCTGCCCTGTCGACTGCATTGAGCTGAACCCTGAACACCAGGAATCCAAAGAGGAGTTGATGGAAAAGTACACCATCATCACCAGCGCTGCGTAATATCTGCGGCTTAATGCAGTTCAATACAAAAGAGGCATTGTTTTTGACAATGCCTCTTTTGTGTCTGCCTATGCTGTTTATTAGCTCAGGGCTGTATTAGCTCAGGGCTGTATTAACTCAGACGGCGCAAATCACCCAGCTTGCCATCATCGCTATAGGATATTTCAAAGGTTCCGTGAATGCCTTCACGGGTGACATGCTGTAGCAGAATGTCGTAAGGCAGGCTCATGGTGAAGCCTTCTCTGGTTCGCACCTGAACCCGGTGTTTTTTGCCTTTGTAATAGAGCAAAACCTGCTCAGAGTTCAGGCTGATTGAAAACACTGCCGTGTGCATGCTGCCTCCATTCCATAAATGATTCTTTTACACACTAGAATTTAGCAGTTTATCTTCCGCTTTTGCAAAGTTAGTGTTGCATACACCGTTTTGAAGAAGCCTGAATCACACTGCTGTCTTATGGCTCAGGCAATGCGGTCCCGGTTAACATTCTGGAAACGATTATTAAAACTGATCGTTCTTTTGGAAAGTTTTTAACAACCCGTCATTGTTCATGACAGGGATAATGAATTTACGGCAAAACTCTTCAGCATTTATCTCGTTTCCTTTCAACAACCTGTCTGTGTAGGTAGGCACAAAGCTTAGCATGTAGTAACTCATCGCTCCCAAACTACACAATCTTGCTATATCCTTCGCCGTTTTGGTGAAGCCGGAAAGATTGGGCTCTACAAGCTGTGGTAATGAGAGAGTTGCGTAAAAGAGAAGCCATGATAATCCTTTATAGAGAATACGGATATCATCTCGCTGTTGTATATATGCTCCATAGAAATACGGTATACATTTATAAATATTTTCTTCTAAGTCCTTCAGGTGCTGAATTCCAAGATTCACAGAGTTATCAGGTGCAATATTTTTCGATGATTTGTTTAAATGATTAATTAACTCTTTATTAGACTTAAAAGACTGATGAGAGACCCATCTCACTATATCAAACATATGATCACTTTTAACTAAAAGCACATCATCAGATGCCTGAGGTTCATAAATAATATTTTGAAGTCTGAACAGACTGTAACCAGAAAGTTCTGTCGAATTAACAGTTACTTTTTCAGACAATACAGGACCATAAAAATTAATACCTGAAATATCTTTTAAAGCCACATCCTGACTAAGCAAATTAATATGAATGCTATCTGCCAGTTCAGTGATTGTCTGCGTAGGTACAAATACTTTTATTATTTTATGACCTTTAACTTCAGCACTTTTAATATAATTATCTATTACAACTTCAATAGCCGGGTCATAACGATAGCTTTCATGAAAAACAGCCATAACTTCTGCTTTTGATGAGCAAACATTCAAAACAGCAAATAATAATATGACAAATTTCAGGTAAATTCTTTTACGCATGTTTAAAACTCCTTTTTTAAATCATTAGAAGAAGAAAGCCAGTATCCGGGCTTTCTTCTGTCAAGCCAGATCTTACTGCCCCTGATCCGGTTGAGGAGGCATCAGGCCTTCAGGCAGTTGCATATCGTTTGGAATCTGCATCTGCTGCATCACCTGATTAATGGATTCACGGATACTGGCAATCATTGCCTTGTAACCTTCATCAAAGCCACGATAGAACGCCAGAGTGGTTCCCTGCAGATTTTCACTATCCTCAGGCTTGAATATTGCCGGTTGCTTACCTTCCGGATTCTCACCACTGAAGAAAGACTCCATAGAGGTTGGTACGGTCAGCGCTACACGCCCACCCGCCATATAACCATCAACAAAGCGACCTCTCATAAATGGATTATCACTGCTGCCTACACCGGCAATTCGATAGGCGTCTTCAGCTTCACACCAGCGATCTTTATATTCACTGGCCTGCTCGCCGTCCCGACAGTCATATTCCAGAATGCCCAGCTTATCAACCATGCCGTTGTAGCCTGCACGGTAGCCTGCTTCGAAAGGCTTTTCATTCTGTCCTTCAAGTGGTTCCCGGGCAACACTGCTGACTTCAGCACGCCTGCCATCGTTGATGCCCTGACGGAAACCTTTCAGGAAAGGACCAAAGGCCTCAGGATCACCTGCCGCAGCGCTCTCATCAAACAAGCTTCTGGCTTCACACCAGGTCTGTTTCATGGGGTCACTGTTGTCGACTATGGAACAGTCGTAAGATTCTTCAACGGCTGCAGGGCGGCTATCGTCAACCACAGGCGTCACTTTTGGGCATTCTTTGGGCTTGCTGCATCCCTGCAGAATGGCCAATACAGCCACTGCGGGCAGAAAACCTACCGAAACAACTTTACGCATTCAATTCTCCTTCCGGGGACTGAACCCTGAGAACCATTGCCTAACATCTATATGAAAACCATATAAAACATCCGGGAACCAATGATACGGGCTCAATTTAGTATTTGTTCACCATCGTTTGACGGAGCTGAGTAAATATAGTTCACAAAATCAGTCATTTTCTTTTGTCGTCTCACTGTTATGGTCGTAGTACTGAAAACGGCTGCCTTTAAGCTGTACGCCTGACCCAAATTCACATAACGCCTGCCAGTTCTCTGGTAGCTGTTTTCTGAGCAGGGATAGCACTTGCTCAAGCGAACAGTCCCCCTGACAGGCAGTTAATATTAGAGGCTCATCATCGAGAAACCATTTAACGACGGGCTTTCTTGCCTCACTGCTGCTCACAAGAAGATCAAGGTGAGACCCGTAGCCGACGACATTCTGAGTGCGTGCAACCCCCATAATGGCCAGAAATGTCAGCAGGTTAAGATCACTGGCCACATAAAGGACAAAGCGTTCGCAATGACTCCCTTTACAGGTTTTATGGCGGGCGGGCTTGCAAGCCTGACTCCGGGCTTGATAGCCATCAAGAGTGTCGATCAGTTCCTGAATAAAATTTGCACTCAGGAGCTGGAGCATTTGCTTATCTTTAATCAGTTCGGTGAAAAACCAGTCCAGCAAACCAATCAGTTGTTCCTGATCTGCAGGGGTCAGATCATCAGGCAACGGGATGTTGTAAAGCTTGCGGATGAAAACGGCATCTATCAGAGGAATCAGGGAAAAAATCTGTTTCGGCCGGTTAGCCACTTTTGCCCAGTGTGAAAAGCGCGCTCCATAGCTCGCTTTTTTCTGTCGCCATGTCGCACTGTTTTCCAGAGCTTCCATGCGTTTCACAAATCCCGGACAAATGTGATGGGCACCGAACAGAAAGTCAGATTCCGGAGGATAGACAAACAAAGAGGGAGTTTGCGTCTGGTTCGGCAGGCCGGTTTCAGCCACCCCTGCAGGATAAAAGCCCTGAAGGATGGCATTGGCAGACTGGATGGTGCGATTCAGGCTTTTAGCAATATGTCGGCTGTAACCACTGTGCCAGGTTTCAGGAAAATCATCAGAGAAGTAGCGTTGTCTGAGCTTTTTCCCCAGCTCGTAGCACTGCTTTACCCCCTTTAATGTCAGCTCACCGTTACCCATAGGCCAGAGGGCTTCATTCAAAGGTACCCGGGGAGAACGATCACCATGGCGAACCAGACTGATAACCAGATCCGGAGACTCAGCAGCTGCAAAATGGGGTAGCAGGTAAGCGGTCGCTAAAAGAGCCAGCAGTACCCTCCAGCCCCTCCAGCTACAGAAGTTACTCATTATTCTGTTCGCTTTAGAATTAACCTTGCGAACAGAATAGAAAAAATTTTCGGTTTAACCAGTCTTCACCTAGTTTCGCTAATTCCCATTGCCTGTTTAACAATGCACTCTTTTATTAAATGAGAATTATTAGCCAGTTTTAAACCCGTGTTACGTAACCAGCGAATAGCCAGATCGTCAGCATGAAACAAATGCTGAAAGCCATCCATCGCCGCTAACATGGTCATGTTGGCACCTTTGCGATGACGCTGATAACGCCCGAGAATATGCTCACCTGCAATATCATCGCCACGCTCACAGGCACGGATTAATTCCCGGCTTAACGTTTCGACATCCTGCAGCCCCAGGTTCACACCCTGCCCCGCCAGAGGATGAATGGTATGGCAGGCGTCTCCCACCAGCACAATGCCTTCCCGGTAATATTGCCTGGCATGACGATGTTTGAGGGGAAAACGGTAGCGCTGATCTGCCCGGATAATTTTACCCAGACGGTGTTCAAAAGCGTTGCCCAGCACTTTGCAGAACGCTTCTTCATCAAGAGACATCACCTCATCAGCACGCTCAGGCAGTAGTGACCAGACAATAGAGCAGTAATGTCTGTCGTTTTGATCAGGCACAGGCAGAAATGCCAGAGGGCCGGTATCAAGAAAAACCTGCCAGGCCGTATCCTGATGGTTTTTTTCAATCTCAACTGTAGTGACAATGGCATGATGCAGACAATCTTTTTGTGACTGCGGAATACCCGCCCATTTTCTTACCGCAGACTCGGCACCGTCAGCGCCTACCAGCAACCGGCAATGAAATGCCTGCCCGCTTTCAACTAATACCTCATAACCCGCTTCAAGCTGCCTG
Source organism: Endozoicomonas gorgoniicola (assembly GCF_025562715.2). Lineage (NCBI taxonomy): Bacteria > Pseudomonadati > Pseudomonadota > Gammaproteobacteria > Oceanospirillales > Endozoicomonadaceae > Endozoicomonas > Endozoicomonas gorgoniicola. Next base: position 5,582,350 of record NZ_JAPFCC010000001.1, on the reverse strand, counting down.
AATGTCAATTCGCCCGAAACCTCCAGCAGGTCAACCGATGTATTCTCCAGCCCTTTTAACAAAGATGCCCGAATCACCGGGTTCTCAACGATATACCCCAGCTGTGGATAACCTGTCGACCCGGCATCAAAGGCTATCTCCCCGGTACCTTCACCATCCCAGACCCGCATGTGCCGGTATGGACAAACCCTTTGGGATAACAGGGTGTCCCAGACACCCAGACGTTTAAACAATTGCACTGAAGCTTCTGTCAGGGCGCTGACCCGTGGAGAATAAGGGTCACTTTCTGAAACCAGATCAGGCTTCAGACGATACTGGTCAATAACGACTGTTCGCAGGGAGGTTTCACTCAGACTCAACGCCAGTGCGGCGCCCACCATTCCACCACCAACGATGACAACATCATAGCTTTGCATAGGAACATACTCCTTCCCTGATCAGATCAAAGCCCCATGGCTTTTCGGGCAAAACGGGTCTTCAGGCGACGACTGACATTCAATCCGGTCAGCCCAAGATTACGGGCCAGAATCACTCCAGTCTCTTTTCGGGCAAAGAGTTTGACCAGGTTGTCACAGAAATCCAGCGTCATAGTCTGGTCCCGTTTCTGACCTTCAACATACTGCAATAACTGACTCAGCTGACCGGGCGATTTTCCCGCAGCCAGAGAGTCCGATATATTACTCACCAGTGCCATCGCATCCCTGATCGCCAGATTGTATCCCTGCCCGGCAACAGGGTGCATGACATGGGCAGCATTGCCCAGCACCACAAGACCTGGACGAACCTGCTCTCTGGCAACATTTAAGGACAACGGGTAGCTGCTTCTCTGACCCAGCCGGACAAACCGCCCGGCACGCGTGCCAAACAGCTGTTGCAGTCGCTCCATAAACGACTCTTCATCCAGTGCCATATAGTCATCAATCTGTCGGTTTGGCAGCGTCCACACCAGACCACATCGGTAATCTCCGGCTTCAGTGCCTGTCAGGGGCAATAACGCCATTGGGCCTTCACCGGCAAACCGTTCGTACGCAATGCCCGCGTGAGGGCGATCAAGGGACACATTCGCCACCAGGGCATGCTGCTGATAGTCAAACTGTTTACGGGATATGTTCAGTTTATCCAGCAGTGACGAACGACCACCATCCGCAAGAATGATCAGGTCAGCCTGATAGCTATTTTGATAGCTATTTTGATAGCTACCTTGCGAGTTACCTTGAGAGTTACCTTGAGAGTCACTTTGGTCATTCCCCGTAACCACTTCAACCGCCATTCGGGCTTCCGGAACAGGCTTGATGCCAGTGACTTCAGCAGGGCTTAACACCTTGATCAACTGCTGGTCACGAAAAGCTTTAAGACGCCTGAGCAATACCTTACCCAAACGAAAGTTTTCGATCACATAACCCAACGCCGGAACATGTTCTTCATTGTGGTTAAGGTGTACCTGACCAAAATGCCCTCTGTCCGAAACATGGATATCAAGAATTGGCATTGCATCGTCAGACAGTTCTTTCCAGATGCCCAGCTGCTCATAAATAAGACGGGTACCGTATGAAAGCGCCGATGCCCTGGCATCATAGCTGGGTGGAGTGTCCCCTGGCTTATCAAGATCATGGCTTTCAATCAGTCCGACCTTAAGCTGATGACTTTTTATAATGGGTTCCAGCGCACACAGAAAACTGGTGCCTACCAGCCCTCCTCCGATAATCAGGATATCGAACTGCTTCTCCGTCATATCTCCCCCGATTTCATTAGCCATGAAGGGCTATTCATAGCTGTTTGTATTTATTATTTACGATGAAAATGCAGCTTATGGCTGTTTCCGCTCATGGCTGTTTAATGCAGACGACTATTTTCTTCGGCTGGCACCGGTGCTGCCGCTTCTTCGTCTGAATTCATTTCCGCAAACACATTCAGCAGCGCCATGCGCACATATTCACTGACTTCCAGGAAAAAGCGCTCGGTTTCATCGCTTTCATCCGATTCCTGAATCTGGGCGATCTCAGAGAAATCGTGCAGGATGCCGTTCAGGTCTTCACTCAGTTTCTTGCTGGCAGCACTTTCACCAAAACCCGAGAGAAAACCATGGCACCAAAGACCCAGCGCTTCAGTGCGCTGCTCCATCGACTCTTCATCATCAGGTAAAAGTACCTGAATGCCAAAATCTCCCTGCTCCAGCTGCAAGCGGGTACCCTCATACATAGCGGCAAATTGTTGCAGGCTCACTTCATCCAGCGGCTCATCGCTCAACATACCTGCGACCTGACGTTGCCAGGCTTCCACACCCGGGCGTTCTCCGCCTGCCAGCAGGCCACACAGCAAACCATGCAATTCCGATGGGTGACTGCCACCGCCCAGCTCTACCAGTCTGTCTGCCAGTTCATCAAAAAGGATGGGCTTGATACCCATTTCATTGTGAGACATGTCTCTAAAACCTGAATACATCAATGCAGGCAGTTTAACAGATATTGCCACCCTCGCTGAACAGCACCAGCAGGGCAATTCTGATAAAAGAGAAGCGCTTAGTTGAAGGCATTATGGTATTGCAGAAACCCGTTTTCCTGTATGTTTTGAATCTGTTTTTTATCTCCCTGAATAACCACAGGGTTCATGTCGGGGGACAGCCACTGAAGAAGCTCAAGAATATTTGCTTTACTCATTGCTGTACACCCGACGGTTGGCTTGTTCTCACCTCTCCAGACGTGAAAGAACACACAGGAGCCTATTTCCGAACTGACTTCCGGTATGAGGCCAAACTCGTATAAGTTATCCTGGTAGTAGATGTCACGACGCATTTTTTCAGCACTTTCCCAGTCAGGGATTATGCCTTCGTCGCTACGGTCAATAATCTGGTTGTAATGCTTTGAGTCAGGGTCATCAATACACAAAGAAGATTTCTTCAAAGCTATCCATGGCATGGTGGCTCCTGCGGGAGCCTTAGAGCTATAACCAAAAGCACGGGTTAGTTTAAAAATACCAGAAGGACTTTTTTGATCCCCCTCCTTCTGTTTGTTCAGGCCATTACGCCCTAATACAACAGGAATGTCTGAGCAGGCTTTATACCACTTCTCTCCGTTCTTTTGATAACAGAACATCTGCCCATTATTATCTGTGCCCTGATCAGCAACCACCAGAACTTGCTGTCTGGACAGTATTAACAATTGGCGGGTGGACTCAGATAATAAGTGACAGGGTGTTTTTTGCGATACAGAGATTAGCAATATGAAGCCTAAGTAATATTTAAATTTCATCCGGAATAAAACCTTACCTCATCAGGCAAACATACCTGCCATTCCTGCACACCCGTAGGCGAGCAACCGAAGCCTTCGTTTCAAAATCACCTCCAGAAGTATAGGATGGCCCAAATTTTGGGGGAGACGGTTTTGTCATGCCGCTCGACAGGGTGCCAAAGTTCCGACTGTCTGTAACGCACAGCTGAAGCTCTTATCGCCCTGCCAGGAGAAATAATAAACCTGTCGTGCAAAGCAAAAGATTCGCCTATAGCAAAAAAAGTTCCCAATATGCGCAAACAGGCAAAACAGACGGGGTGTTCTGCTATTCCCTAGCCGCTCTCTAGCCGCTATAGTAGAGGGATTGACATCCTCCCCGCCGTGAACGACGGGGATTACTGTTAGTCACCTAACAGGTTCCTGTTTCATAGTTCGTTGCTCAGGGAACAAGCTTGGTTATCGCATAAAGGTTCCACAGTGGGAACTTTTACGGTGGCGAGCCAACCCATGTTCCCTAAGTCTCACACGAACTCCGCAGGCTTAACATTCCTCTAGCCCAGAGGTAGGTCTGCAAGAGACGGGAAGTACGATAGATCACGGCCTTGCTCTACGCAAGTCTCACTTACATCCCCCCACTGAAAGGACGGGGTTTTTCGTGGATTCGATAAAACGGTCTACTTGATTTTATGAACGACCCGGATTTAACAGCACTCAGCCAGAAAATAGAATACCTGGTGAGTCTCTGTAATAAATTAAAGGAAGAAAACAGGCTGCTGCGGAATGAGGAACGCAAGTGGCAGCTTGAGCGTGCCTATTTGATGTCAACAAAAGATCAGGCGAGAGGTGAAGTCGAGGACATGATCAAACGATTACGAGGATTGGAGCAATAAAGCATGATTGATAACTCTTCGACCACTTCTGTAAAAATTCTCGATAAAGAATATCGCATCAGCTGCCCCCGTGAAGAAGAAGCTTCACTGCAGAGAGCAGCACACCAACTTCATGACAAAATGAAAGAGATCAAGTCGGGTGGAAAAGTGATTGGTCTGGAACGAATTGCGGTCATGGCAGCTCTGAATATGAGCTATGAGCTACTGCAACTCAAAGAAAGTCAGTTCGAAAACAACACCGACGCCCAGCAGCAGATTCAGGATATGATGGGCAAGCTGGACCAGGCCCTGACCAATCTCGACAGCTAACGTTCGCCATCAGAAAAGCCCACTTTTTTACATCCTACGGCACTATTAAAAAATAAATCAATAGCAAAAAAAACCTACAGACTTGAGAGCGAGAACCGATATAATCGAACTCAAGTCTCCCTGGTCTGTTTGCCAGTCATTAAAGACCCGGGCTGATAATACCATACCAGGAAGTTCCTCGTTGGTGCTGGAGCGCAGGTCCACCATGCAGTGGAAAGCCCGATTCACTACAGCAACTTCCACCGTTGCTTAACAGCAACGGGCTTACGTGACAGCGGCGGTTTGGGGGGGCTTACTATTATTCGGTACATGTCGTCTTATCTTGTCTCTCTCCTCTCGAAAAACCTTATAAAACAAGGCTAAAAAGCCACACACCCAAAATCAAAGCGTCGTTTTGCCCTCGTCTCATACTGTGTACTAAGGTACATTTCATTCTTCCAAGCGCAAATAAAACTGCCCACAGAGTTGCCCAGTTTAACCGCCCGTTACCCAGCTGCAACGGCTTTGACCTGAGATACAACGCCTCCCGACAATGACTGCGGGATTGCTCTCAGGTGCTTTCACAGCGTGACTTTGCCAGCTTGATGCGGGAAGGGTGGAGCCGTTAGGAGGCGGTCTTGAAAAAGGGAACCTGGATTCTGGGCAGCTGCATCCGGCTGCCAACATCGGCGTAAAAACGGACAATCCTGGCCTTCAGTCCGTCATCGTCTTCAAAGTCGATCTGCTCCGTTCTGGAAATTAGATGCTTCGACTGAATCTGTAAGTTTTCTATTGCCGAGTCAAATGGAACCCCGGAATATGGTCATGGGTGAACACCTTGTGTCCCCCTCTTTTGCCATCTTTAACGTCCAATAATCCTGTTCATGCTAAGCGAGATATAGTTTTCCAGCCATAGCAAAAAGATATTGGTCAAATGTGGGTAAGACTGCCCGACTCTACAGTGCTGGATTGCTGACTCTGATATTCTGATACTCTGATATTTGACATAACAAACCTTTCAGCACTTAATCTATAATCTGCTTGTTAAAAGAGGAATCACCTTATGGATAATGAACACAAAACACTGTATGAATCCGATTTTTATCACTGGAAAGAACAGCAAAAAAAACACCTGCTCAACCGTGATTTTGACCGGCTCGACATTGAACATCTGATTGAGGAAGTAGACGATATGGGCAGCGAGCTGGATACGCTGGAATCCCGGTTAACGACCCTCTTGTTACACTTGCTCAAATACGAATATCAGGTCAGGGTTCTCAACCCGAACCTTCCCGAACCCTATAATTGCCGGGACTGGCTCGCCACCATTGACCGCACAAGGCTGGCGATTAGAAAACTGATCAAAAAACGCCCTCACCTTCAGTCCCTGCTTGAATCCGCTTTTCAGGAAGCCTATCCGGACGGAAAACTACTCGCCATTAAAGAAATGAACCGCTATGTACTTAAGTACCAGATGCTCGATCACACCAGTTTCCCGGAAACGTGCCCGTGGACGACAGATCAGGTCATGGAAGATAACTGGCTGCCTCACTAGCCGCCAGCCGCTTACTTTTCCTGCTTTGTATAACCCCGCACTATTGCCAACCATAAATCTAAGCTCTTCGTGGTTGAAGTGATTAAAGGTTCATCTGCAGATTCCCCCAATTTAGCTACATACCCTACCGCTGCATCTCCCTGATCAACAACCCAATCCCCGTTGCCAGTTCCTTTACCGCTTTGGGTGCATAAGTGATTTCCATCCAACGTGTCTTCCGGTTAGGAAACAGAACCCAGCAGCGTTGCTCCAGCCTGGAGCAGTCCGATTGCAGGGAATAACCAATGCCATACACTTTCAGTGTATTGTTTTCCATAACGATTCGGTTTGCCTGCGTCACTTTGCGCGTGACAACCAAATCCCCGGCCTGATTTGCCTTCACCGAAAAATACAACGATGGCTGTTCAACAGAAGCCGTTCTGTCGTAAATCGCATTGGCGCGTAAAAGGCTGTTCAGATAAGCCTGTAATTCCTGACCAGACACTCGCTCGCCGGAGTCATCTTTCATCAGGCGAACAAATGAAGTGGGCTTGCCTTCCGGTTTCAAAACGGCGGCTCCCCAGGCAGGCAAAGCGGTGAGAAAAGCAAAAAGCAGAAGCGTTAGTTTATTCATGGCAACCGGCAGTAGCAGTTTGTCATTACTTCTACTATCGGTCGTCAATTAAGCGCCTTAATGGTTGTTATGGTCTGGTGTCACCCGAATCACTTCTTCAACGGTTGTCAGACCTGAAGCCACTTTTTGTGCGCCGGACAATCTCAGGCTGTACATGCCTTCTTTTGCCGCCAGCCGCCTGATGCGATGGATATCAGCGTCATCGTTCAACAGGTTGCGGAGGGTTTCGGACATGGGCATGATTTCATACACCCCTGCCCGTCCATGGTAGCCAGTTTCCCTGCACTCCTGACAGCCAGCGGGGCTAAACACTTCAGCAGGCTGAGGGGCCGACCAGGGTCTGGTTAACGATTGCCATCCTGATTTATCAATCGCAACCGGCTGTTTACAGGAAGGACATAAAGTGCGCACCAGCCTCTGAGCCATAATCCCAAGCAGTGTCGCCTTAATCAGGTAAGCCGGTACGCCCAGCTCCATCAGGCGGGTCACCGCAGAAGGCGCGTCATTGGTATGCAGGGTTGAAATCACCAGATGTCCGGTCAATGCAGCCTGAATCGCCATATCAGCGGTTTCAAGATCCCGAATCTCGCCCACCATGATGATATCCGGGTCCTGTCGTAAAAGAGCCCTTAAACCACTGACAAATGTCAGGTCAATATTGTGCTGTACCTGCATCTGGTTGAAACTGGCTTCTACCATTTCAATCGGATCTTCAATGGTGCAGACATTCACCTGCTCGGTCGCCAGTTTTTTCAGCGTTGAATACAGCGTAGTGGTTTTACCTGAACCCGTAGGCCCGGTCACCAGCACTATACCACTGGGCTGACTGGTCATTTCTGTCCAGCGGCGTTCATCTTCTCTGGAGAATCCCAGATCAGCAAAACCTTTGACCAGTACTTCCGGGTCAAAAATCCGCATCACCAGTTTTTCACCAAAGGCCGTAGGCAGGGTAGAAAGACGCAACTCCACTTCATTACCGTCAAGATTAACGGTCTTCAGCCGCCCATCCTGAGGTTTACGTTTCTCTGCCACATTCATCCGACCCAGTATTTTAAGGCGACTGGTCACTGCTGCCGCCACTTTTGCGGGCATCTGATAGATAGAATGCAGCACGCCATCAATGCGGAATCGCAGATGGCACTGGTCTCTTCGGGGTTCAACATGAATATCGCTGGCTCGTTGCTCAAAAGCATATTGCAAAAGCCAGTCCACAATATTGACGATATGCTGATCGTTAGCATCCGGGGATTTCATATTCCCCAGCTCCAGCATCTGCTCAAAGCTGTTCAGGTTCGCTGACTGCACTCCGTCGTTTTCAATCGCCCCCTGAACCGATTGGGCAATGCGATAGAACTCTGTGGTAAAACGTCGTATGTCGGCAGGGTTAGCCACAACACGGCGAATAGTTTTGCGATTCACATGCTGAAGGTTATCTTCCCAGCCTGTGTACCAGGGGTGAGCAGAGGCAATAACCACCTCATCGCTACTGACAGCAACCGCCAGGATTTCATGTCGAAGGGCATAAGCCTGGGACATAACCGGAGTGACTGCCGAAGCATCTATTTTCAATGGATCAATGGCAAAATATTCCTGTCCGGAAAGAGCGGCAAGCCATTGTATTAGCCATTCCAGTTCCAGCTTTTTTCCGGGTTCACTGGCACTGCTCAGCTCCAGTGAAGCAATATATTCCAGAGGGTGAAGCTTCAGCTGCTCAGCAGACCGGTGTTTTGACAACACCGTGTCAGCATCAGCCTGCGACAGATGCATGGAGCGTACAAGGTCTGAAACCACGGTAGGCAGTTCCAGACGCTGGTGACGATGCTTAAAGACAGCTTTAGAGGCTTGAGAGGACTTGAAGGTTGTATTTTTCACGCCAGTCACGACAATTCCCTGTTGTTACTGCTTTTTATTGTAGCTGTCGCTATTCTTTCCTGTTTAACTGCGTAGGTCTGCCTTCCATCCGGGGTGATTTCAAAAGCGCGCCAAAGCTCTCAAGATGAGGTGACAGAAAGTGGTAGAACAGATTTTTGAGATAACTAACGAGCAGTCAGCATTTGTCCTCTGGCGCAAAATAACGATTGGTTGCAATACCCGCATGAAGTACCACTGTGAAAAAGATGATCGCGGTTTATGTGCTGGCATAACGGCAGTCTGGTTAAAAAAAAGCCTCGCATCCAAAGGCAGAGGTATCAAAACAGCTGTTGAGCTGGGCTCGAAACATTTGATGGCAATCGTACATGGCGTGTTCGCAAGAACCCCCCCTCCAGAAGGCTTCGGACTCGATTCAGTAGACTCAATCCCCCCCCTGCTGACCTCTCAAAGCCTGATAGGTTGGGAGGCCTTGCGCGGGAAGACATACCTGAACCCTCAGGGTATCGCAATCTGGGCATCTCTCAGACCCTGCCACTGCCTGCTTGCCTTTGAAAACCGGACATCTGAATTTGGCCATATAATAGGCATGCGCTGTGAAAGTAATACGCTGGAAATGTTTGACCCCTGTCAGGGTCTGTTTCAGTACAGTGATATGGATAGCTTTGTAAAGCATCTGCAACTAGTCATTTCAAAACGTTATCCAGATTGCCTGGGTGGAAACTGGGGGATTTTCAGAGTGAAGTCAGCACTTGACTAACCGGATCTGTTTGACATCCTCTCCCTGCTGGTTCGCAGAGAGTCCTCTTTCAGTTAGGAGATAGTAACATTGACATCCTCCCCGCCCTGAAGGACGGGGATTCCTGTTAGTCACCTAACAGGTTCCTGTTTCACAGTTCGTTGCTCAGGGAACAGCTTGGTTATCGCATAAAAGTTCCACAGTGGGAACTTTTACGGTGACGAGCCAACCCATGTTCCCCAAGTCTCACACGAACTCCGCAGGCTTAACATTCCTCTAGCCCAGAGGTAGGTCTGCAAGAGACAAGAAGAAAATAGTGCATAGGCTTGCTCTACGCAAGCCCCACTTACATCCCCGCACTAAAAATACGGGGTTTTACGTGGATTCGATAATTTAGGGCAGGGCTTAAAGAGGCAAATTTCCACAAGCGCACCAAAGCTCTCAAGATGAGGAAACAAAAGTGATTACGAAGATTTTTGATATGGCCAACAGGCAATCACCCCTTGTCTATTGGCTTGAACAAACGATTGATCTTAACACCCGCATGGCGTATCGCAATAAAATGAATATCATCGGTTTATGTGGAGGCATCACCGCAGTCTGGATAAAAAAAAGTCTCGCATCCGAGGGCAGAGGCATCAAAACAGCAGCCGAGCTGGGCTCGCAACACCTGATGGGGATCGTACATTCAGCATTCTTAAGAAAAATGCCCCGACCACAAGATTACGATGTAATTGATTCGGTCATCCCTTTGCTGGATTCTCAGAATCTGGTTTACTGGGATTTTTACTGCGGAAAATGCCAGCTGATTCCCGGTATCATCGCGTCCTGGGTATCATTCAAGCCCAGCCACTGTATGATCGCCTTTAATAACGAGATATCAGGAGCGGGCCATATAATGGGCATGCGCTCTGACAGTAACGTGCTGGAAATGTTTGAACCCGACCTCGGTCTGTTTCAGTACTCTGACCTGATGAGCGCGAGTAAGCACCTGCAAAGAGTCATTGAAGGGTCTCATGCACAATGTATGGGCAGAAACTGGGGGATGCTCAGAGTGAAATCCATCTTTGACTAACCGGATCGGTAAAGCAGTTCAAAACCCCGTTCAGCCTTACTCTGGTCAGAGTTACTGCTTTTTATTGTAGTTGTCGTTATTCTCTCTTATTCGATCACGACTGCCTGCTTATTGATCATTAAAAGCTGAATTCATTATTCAAATAGTAACAATAATTTAGGGCAGGGCTTAAAGAGGCAAATTTCCACAAGCGCACCAAAGCGCTTAAGATGAGGCCGAAAAAGTGATAGAAAAGATTTTTGATATGACCAACAACAACTCAGCATTTGTCCACTGGCGTCAAACATCGTTGGGTTCTAATACCTGCATGGAGTATCGTAATAAAGCAGATATCATCGGGTATTGTGCAGGTATCACTGCGGTCTGGATAAACAAAAGTCTGGCATCCGAGGGCAGAGGCATCAAAACAGCAGATGAGCTGGGCTCGCAACACCTGATGGGGATCATACATTCAGCATTCAGCAGAAAAATGCCCCGACCACAAGACTACGATATAATTGATTCAATCACCCCTTTGATAAACTTTCAGAATCTGGTTTGCTGGGATTTTTACCGTGGAAAATACCATCTGAATCCCGGTATCATTGCGAGCTGGGCATCATTCAAGCCCAGCCACTGTATTATCGCCTTTAATAACGAGATATCAGGAGCGGGCCATATAATGGGCATGCGCTCTGAAGGTAATGTGCTGGAAATGTTTGAACCCGACCTCGGCCTGTTTCAGTACACTGACCTGAAGAGTTTGATATCGCACCTGCACGAAGTCATTTTTGGGTTTTATTCAAAATGCCTTGGCGACAACTGGGGAGTTCTCAGAGTGAAATCCATCTTTGACTAACCGGATCGGTAAAGCAGTTCAAAACCCCGTTCAGCTTTACTCTGGTCAGAAGGCGTTAACTGAATAGTTTGACCCAGCTCATCGGCTATCTGCTGAAGAACAGATTCATCACCTTCTATTAATTCCAGTTCCAGCTCACAGATCGGGGAGTGAGCCTCACCACTCTTAACCAGCCCTTTATCCAGAGCCGCTTCAACTCTTGCCCCGCTGTATTCAACCAGCCACGTAGTTCGGTCAAAGTCAGTCGCAAACAGAGGTTGCAGCTGATCCGGAGCAACACCCTGCAGGGACTCAGGCCAGACCTCAGTAAGCCCTGAAAAGTCCAGCTGGTTGTCCGGAATACGCCATTCCCACTCTCCACGGCGGGTCAGGCCGTTAGCGCTCTCTCCTTTCGTCTTAAGGGTCTGAAAATACTCGCCATTTTTTTCACGAATGCGCAGTGCCACCCTGGCCTGATTCAGAGCCATATCCGCAGTGTCGTAGTAAATATTACCCAGATGAAAGGTTTTTGGACCTTCAACAGCGAACTTTTTCCAGAACGAGTGGGTCTTAAGCTGTGAAATAGAGTTTTCAGACAGCGACAGTTTTAGCTCAGTTTCAAAACTCATAGAAAAAAAGTCTCGACGCTTCAAGATTACAGAAGCACCGAGTTTACGTGATCTTAACAGCAACGGGGTAGCAAAAAGCCCGTCCCAACTGGAGTGTGCATAATTTGCATATGACTCCTATAATTCCCCGTTCAGTTAACCGGATTTGCAGTTATGCCAAGCAATTTACTGTCCAGTGTATTTGGCCGGTCTCCCATTGGTCCGATACAGCAGCACATAACCAAGGTGCATGAATGCGCCATGGAACTGGAACCGTTTTTTATTGCGGCTTTCGATGGCGACTGGAAGCAGGCTGAATCAATCCAACAAAAAATTGTGCTACTGGAACGCGAGGCAGACGATATGAAAAGGAGCGTCAGACTGTCCCTGCCCAACAGCCTGTTCCTGCCCGTTCCCCGCACCGACCTGCTTGAAATTGTCACAGTACAGGATAAAGTCGCCAATCGTGCCAAAGATATTGCTGGTATCGTGCTGGGTCGTCACATGGTCATCCCACCCGAAATCCGGACAGCCTTTCTCGACTATCTGAAACGCTCTATTGCTACCTCTGCCCAGGCGCTCCGTGCCATGGACGAGCTGGATGAGCTGGTTGAGACCGGCTTCAAGGGAAGGGAAGTCAACCTTGTAGAACAGTTAATCGATGAACTGGATCAAATTGAAAGTGAAACCGATGAGCATCAAGTTGAAGTCCGAAAAATACTGTTCAGGCTGGAAAAAGACCTGCCTCCCGTGGACGTCATATTCCTTTACAAAATCATTGACTGGGTTGGAGACCTCGCAGACCGCGCCTCTCGCGTGGGCGGCTATCTCCAGTTACTTCTTGCCCGTTAACTGAACCACCAACCGGAAGCATATCCATGAGCATTATCGCAGAATATGGCACGATACTGCTGGCACTGGCCTGCCTGTTTGGTTTTTTCATGGCCTGGGGGGTTGGAGCCAACGACGTTGCCAATGCCATGGGAACATCGGTCGGATCACAAGCCCTGACCATCAAGCAGGCCATCTGCATTGCCATCATACTGGAGTTTGCAGGGGCTTACCTGGCCGGAGGGTCAGTGACCGACACGATTCGAAAAGGCATTATTGATCCCCACATGCCGTTACTGATCGAGAATCCCCATCTGCTCGTTTATGGCATGATGGCTGCCCTGCTGGCCGCCGGCACCTGGCTACTGGTCGCCACCCATTACGGCTGGCCCGTTTCAACAACCCACTCAATTATTGGTGCCATTGTAGGGTTTGCAACAGTTGGCATTTCTACTGAAGCGGTAAACTGGAGCAAAGTGTCTTCTATTGTCGCCAGCTGGGTCGTATCACCCGTTATGTCCGGAACACTGTCTTTCATGATTTTCATGAGCGTGCAAAAGCTGATTCTTGATACCGACAACCCTTTCAAAAACGCCAAGCGCTATGTCCCTGTCTATATGTTTCTGGTCGGTTTCATGATCTCCATGGTGACTCTGGTCAAAGGGCTGAAGCATATTGGCTTACCACTGGATAACAAACAGAGTATTACGCTAGCCCTGGGCATTGGTCTGCTGGTTATGATCGCAGGCAAAATATCGCTGACCAGAATCAAGGAAGATGCTCAGGCTGACAAAGCATTCCACTTCTCCAGCGTAGAGAAAGTGTTTGGTGTCATGATGATTTTCACTGCCTGCTCCATGGCGTTTGCCCACGGTTCGAACGATGTTGCCAATGCCGTTGGACCTCTGGCAGCCGTTGCCAGCATCATTAGCAGCGGTGGCGAAGTCTCGGGGCAGACCGGTATGCCAAGCTGGGTATTGCTGCTGGGTGCTGCCGGCATTGTCGTCGGACTCGCCACCTACGGTTACCGGGTCATGGCGACCATTGGCACTCATATTACCGAACTAACACCCAGCCGTGGCTTTGCCGCAGAACTGGCCGCAGCGTCTACGGTGGTTCTGGCTTCCGGCACAGGCTTACCGGTCTCTACGACTCATACACTGATAGGCGCTGTTCTGGGCGTTGGCCTTGCGCGGGGTATTGGAGCCCTTAACCTGAGAGTCATTGGCACCATCTTCATGTCCTGGCTGATCACTCTGCCTGCTGGCGCCTTCCTTGCTATTGTCTACTATCACTGCCTGTACTTTATCTTTGGCTGATCATTCGATAACCCGCCACTCCCGGCGGGCTATCCCATTGAAAAACCGACAAATACTACCTTAAGCCCCCCTCGTAGGGGAGTTTTAATCCGCAAAAGACCGACCTGTATCAATAAAATCCACAGTTTCTTTTTTTGTAAAAGCTTCGCTATTAATTTGTAAGCCTCTTTATGAAAGACTGTAGTCGTCTGTTAGTAAAAATACCCACAACGCTAAACACGCAATAATCTGACAGCAGCCTTAGTCCGCAAGATAAGCCATAACTGCCTTAGAAAAACTTGCATAAAAATTCATAAAAATAATTTATTCCGAAAAGGATGTAGTATGAAAGGAATGAGATTATCTGCCCTGGCGGCAGCCGTACTGGCTACTGTCTCCGTTAGTGTTCAAGCCGACTTTTTAAACGACAGTAGCTTGGACATTAAACTGCGTAATGTTCATTTTGATGTCAAAACGGATACTCCGGGAAACGACTGGAGTCAGTGGGCACAAGGGGTGCAGGCTAACTTTAAATCAGGCTATATCAGTGACGCTATTGGTTTTGACGCCTCTTATTATGGAGCCTTGAAACTGAATCATACCGGTAAAGACCCGTTTAGCAGCACTATGGATGGCGGCCAGCTGCTCACCAAAGACTACAAGAGCTACCACAAGTTTGGTCAGGCTTACCTCAAGGCAAAGTTTGGTGATGAACAGCAGGGCTTTTATGGCCAGGCCGGTTATATGTCTGGCCAGAAAGGCCTGATTCTGGGTTCCGGCTCCCGTTCGACTCCAAGCTCTTACCGGGGCGCACACGGTGAGGTCTATGTTCAGGACTTTACCGTCTACGGAACTTATGTGGATCGTATCAGCATGCGAACCGAGAACAGCTGGGACGAGTTCAAGACGAAAAGTGGCGACACCATCAAGCACGCCTGGCAGGTCGGCACCCTTTACCAGGCAAACAATGTCGATGCTGAAGTAGTGCACCTGCAATCTAAGGGCTTTCATAAACAATCCATGCTGAACCTCGGCTACACCTTCGACCTGGCAGAAAATACCAGTTTGATTGTCAGCGGTAACTATCATTACGCCAAGGGTAGCGGCAGCATCTGGAACAATAACCTGAATGACAAGAAAGAGAGTCTGAATGCTTTTGATGACAAGGCCAGCCACCTGAACCTGAACACCGAGCTGAAACTGGGCGGACTGGGGCTGAAGTTGTCCTACGCAACGACGGACGCAGAAAAGAAAGGCGGTCTTGGTTATCTGAAATACACCTACTGTGATAATGAATACGGTGCCAGTCCTTCAGCCGTCAGTCGCTATTGGTCCGACTTTATGTTCGACGGTGAAAAGGTATTACAGGTGCAGGGTAGCTACGACTTTGCCGATCTCAATGTACCAGGGCTGAACGTCAGCCTGACCTACACCGATGGCTCTGACATCAAGGATCAGGGTAGCGACAAGATGACCGGCGAAAACGAGACCGACCTGATCATCAGTTATGCAGTGCAGGAAGGCACCTTCAAAGGGGTTTCTTTCAGAGCCATCAAAGCCTGGCATACTGAAAAGTACGATACCAAAAAAGACATCGAGTCTGAGCACTTGAGGGTGTATCTTGATTACACCGTTAAAGTCTTCTGATCACCTCGTCACCATCTCCCGGCTGATAAGGCCGGGAGAGCTTCTGTACCGCCTTTCCGCATAAATAATTCTTCATTATTCCGACAGACTGATATCATGAGAAAGCTGCCAAAACCGTTGACTCCAGAATCAAGGCGACCCGGAACCGGTACCAGAATATGTCTGTAAGCATTCAGCCCGATTTACGATCAGCCCTTTCCCGTCTGATTGAGCTGCCTTCTGTCAGCTCTACCCAGTCGTCACTGGATATGGGCAACCTGCCTGTTATCCATGAACTGGCCAGCTGGTTTGAAAGCATGGGGTTTCATTGTGAAATCATGCCGGTTCCGGGACTCTCCGGGAAAGCCAACCTTATTGCTACTCTGGGACAGGGTCCCGGGGGGCTGGTTCTGGCCGGACACACAGACACGGTTCCCTACAACGAGCAGCTCTGGCAAACTGATCCCTTCAAGCTGGTAGAGAAAAATAATCGTTTCTACGGGCTTGGCAGTTGTGACATGAAGGGCTTTTTTCCACTGATTATGGAAGCCGCCAGAGAGTTTGCCGAAGGCGATCTGAAAGCCCCTTTGATTGTCCTTGCTACAGCAGACGAAGAGTCTTCCATGTCAGGTGCCAGGGCTCTGGTGACCGCAGGACGTCCAAAGGCTCGTTATGCCGTGATCGGTGAGCCCACCGGCTTAGCACCAATCTATATGCACAAAGGCATTATGATGGAACGCATACGGGTGGTTGGTCAGTCAGGACATTCCAGCAACCCGGCGCTGGGGAAGAACGCGTTGGAAACCGCACACAAAGTGATTTCCGAAGTGATGACTTTTCGGGCAGAACTGGCTGAGCAATATAACAACCCCGGATTTACCATTCCATCTCCCACCATGAACCTTGGCTGTATCCATGGTGGTGACAACCCCAACCGTATCTGCGGGCAGTGCGAGCTTGATTTTGATGTCCGGCTATTACCCGGTATGGACAGCAATGAAGTTCGTTTAAAACTCAATAACAGACTACAACCCATTGCCCGTGCCGATGGTGTAGAGCTGAACCTGGAACCCATTCAGGCCTGTGTTGATCCGTTTTCAGGCCTTGCCGACTCCGAACTGGTCAAAACCTGTGAAGCCCTGACCGGGCATAAAGCCCAGTCCGCCGTGTTCACAACAGAAGCGCCTTTTTTCAGTCAGATGGGAATGGACACTGTGGTTCTGGGTCCCGGTGATATTGATCAGGCTCATCAGCCAGACGAATTCCTTGCCCTTGACCGAATCGAACCTACAATAAGTTTGCTAAAAGCCCTGATCAGGCAGTATTGTCTCAAACAGCCATGAGCGGAAAATGCAGTAATCAACGAAGAAAATAACTACCTGGCCAACTTGTGAATGATTTCAGCACCGAGTATGTAAAATTTTTTCGTCAGTCTTCTCCCTATATTCATGCCCACCATGGCAAAACATTTGTCATCACTCTGGGGGGAGAGGCTCTGGCGCATGACAATCTGACGAACATAATCAATGACATTGCCCTGCTAAGCAGTCTTGGGGTACGTATGGTGCTGGTGTATGGCGCTCGTCCCCAGATCGAAAACCGACTGAAAGAAAAAGGGCTTAAGTCAAACTATTACCAGAATCGCCGCATTACCGACAAACAAAGCCTTGAGTGCGTTATGGATGCCGTTGGCAACCTGCGGGCGCTGATTGAGTCGCGCCTGTCTTCCAGTCTGGTCAATTCCCCCATGCAGGGTGCCAGCATCCGTGTTGTCAGTGGTAACTTTGTGACCGCTAAACCATTGGGGGTGCTTGACGGAAATGATTTCCAGCATACGGGCGGAGTGCGTCGCATTGATGATAAAGCCATCCACCAGCTGCTGGACAATGATTACATTGTGTTACTGCCCTGCCTTGGTCTCTCACCAACAGGCGAAGTGTTCAATATTGAAGTCGAAGAACTGGCAACCCATACCGCCATTCACTTAAAAGCTGAAAAGCTTGTTCTGTTTGGAAAGCAGGGGGGGGTTACCAACGAAGACGGCCAGTTAATCAGTCAGCTATCTCCAGCCACTGCAAACCAGTATCTGGATAAGCTGAAAAAGCAAGATGACCAGATTCACCTTACACGTCTTTTGTCTTCTGCCATCAATGCTTGCCTTGATGGCGTAGAGCGAGCCCAGATAGTGAACTTTCAGGAAGACGGTTCCCTGTTGCTGGAGCTGTTTACCCGGGATGGCAGAGGCACGATGGTGTCCCGTGATCGTTATGAGGAAATCCGTACGGCCACCATTGAAGATGTTACCGGCATTCTTGAACTGATCAGGCCTCTGGAAGAAGCGGGCGTTCTCAGACGCCGGTCCAGAAAAGAGCTGGAACGGGAAATCAGCCTGTTCCGGGTCATTGATCTTGATGGCACCATTATTGGTTGCGCAGCTATTCACCCTTTCCCCGGTAAGAAAACAGCAGAGCTGGCCTGTCTGGTGGTGCATCCTGAATATCGTAAAGACAAGCGCGGTGACAGCCTGCTGGAAGCCATAGTAGAACAGGCAAAGCAGCAAAAACTTGAACAGGTTTTTGTTTTAACCACGCAAACCGTTCACTGGTTTATGGAGCGTGGTTTTAAAGAGGTCGATGCCAAGGCACTGCTACCTGAGAAAAGGCAGCAGTACAACGTTAAACGGCAGTCAAAAATACTGGCTCTTAGTATTTGATTCGACTTCATCTGGTCGCGGCTGCGGCTTATGGATTATGGATTATGAGATGGCGTATTCGTTTTATCGTTTCTTGCTGAGTCTGTTTGTATCAGGCTGGAAGCGTAGTCATTAGACCAAGCATAAGCGTAACCGGGAGACCAGGTAGCCGGATACGGTTTGCCTTCGAAGACGAATGATTTAACCATAATTAGCTTATGATGAGACTTAATTCCCAGATTTTTCAATAGCGAAACCATATAAGTCAAAGTTCCACAGAGACGGCTGTAATTGACTCTCTGAATAGAACCACTGTACTTAAAACTATCCGGGGAGGTGACAACACGGGCACTCTCCTTTGTAGCCAATTCATTGTTAGAAAACAATTTTAGAATATCTGGCTCAACTTCTTTACGCTGTGCCTTTCCCAGATACTCTCCCGAAAAGTTCTTGCAAGAATAGATTGCGGCTTTGTCCAGGTCATCAATTGTCAGTTGGGAGTGAAGCCCAAGATGTACGGTATAGTCATAAAAATAACCACTCAGATAAAAGGTCTCCGGCATGTACTGATGCAACTGCTCGTTTTTCTGTCTGAAATTTAAAGGCACCTTGTCGTTAGTCTTGATGTTATCTGGCTGAAACAGGCTATCCATGGCTTTCTGACATTCGCCTGCATTCGCCTCTGTATCCTTCTCAGTTGCTTCACAAGGGTTATCCGCTGTAAACCTGTCACTGTAGACCTGGTAGGCATGGTTAAGACCAAAACCCATTTTTGATTCGGAAAAAACCGTCACTTCGGGTTTTTCATCGTCTTCACGATCAATGTCAACGTAATTGTAATCGTCACCAGGGACGGCAATAGATTCAGCCATATTGTTACTGAGCCCTGGCTTAATTGCAGTAATCGAAGCCCCTGCAAGACTGAATGCCATTTGAGTAGATTTCCCGCCCAGCTCCACAATGCCAAACGGTTTCTCGTTAGTACCAAAGCGACCATAAAAATGATTGACAGCAAGCCAGTTCATCGCACCTTCTTTCCAGCCTTCAAGCAACTTCAACTCAATATCATATTTTTTATCAGTAACGCCAAATTTTGCCAGTTTATCCCGGATCTTCAGGAACAGTTTCTCTGTATTTATACTGTCACTCCGCTTACCTGCGGTGGCTCCAAGAAAGAAAGCCGGGCGCTCTGTCGCCTTATTAGCTGATTTACAGAAGTTTTCATCTTTCAGAAGATTCGCAATGATTTGTGCTGAATCATCATCAATTCCACCGTGATCAAGACGTAGAGGGCTGCCTTCTTTCATAGGTGACTGCCTGATTAGACGAAACTCTTCATTAACCGAGTGTCTGCCAAAACAGAAAGACATGAGTCTTGACGATGAACTGCCATCATCAACAAGAACCAGTTTTCGAGTTTCAAGGTATTCCTGTTCTGAATCGGCAAATAATGAAGGGCCAAAAAATGCGGTTACAAGAAAGGAAAAGCATAATCGGGCTGGCTGCTCGGAAAAAATAGCTAAATATGGCTTACTTTCAGTTATTCCACTAAATAAGGTTCGAAGAAAAATCAATGAAGGCATCATTATGATTTCAAATTTTAGTATGTTTAAAATTTTCAGGAAAGCAAAGAATAGCGCAGAAAAAATCATTCGCCAGCGATAATATCTGCCATTCTGGAATCAAGATACTGTGTTTTGGTTTGAATACTTCGATGCAGCTCACCAACAGCGCCAGCCATCATTTCCCTGACCCAGAACTCATATTTTTTCCGTTTCAGAATCATGATAGCGGCTTCATATTCATCCATGTACTCATAAGGTTTAGCGGATGAGCTTTTATTACCCAACTCTTTTTGAAATGCCAGCTCATCCATCAGCTCTTTGTGATACTTGTGCAACTTCAGCGTTTTTTCGACAAAATCAGGAAGCTGGTCTTTCGAGAGCCTGCGCATGGTATTGACTTCTTCGCGTCCGGTTCGATATCTGCGCCATGGGCCAAACCCTGTCTTCTTTTTACTGCCTCTTTGGATGGCCTGAAACCGCTCTTTATTGATCCTTGAGTTTACCCGCTCCAGCAAAAAGTCGACTGTGAAGAAAAAGCCAAACATCGACAGTCCCTGAAGTGAGGGTTTGGGTACTAAAGGTAAGACTTCCAGCCTGGGAGCTCCCTGAATACTGGACCAACCCAGTTTCAGTCCGTGAGCCAGTGTTGAGTTCACCGTATCTCTCACCAGCTTCATCATGTAGAGGCCAATTCCATCCTTGGCAACATGAACTGCCGTTTCGGCATGCCGGCTTAACATATTCCTGTCAGCCTCATTATGAGTCAGTTCCGGTATTTCCTGATTAACAATCCGCTCATAGTCTTCAAGTGCCTGCTGCCGTTTGGCAGAGCGTAACCCTCTATTTTTTGAAAGCTTCGGAAAGATACTTTTTAGCCAGCCCGACTTATTCGTCACCACATGAAACCTGCTTTCCGTTACCCTGGAATCATTGGCCGCCCGGTTAAAAAGAGCCTCTCGACGGGCAGGGTTCATTTTTTCAAACTTGGCGTTCCATAAGTCACCAACACTCTTTTCCCATTCCTGATCCATTCTGCCAAGGTCAGCTGTGATGGTCGTATAAAGAATATCGTAAAGCCTGAAAGCCTTTCTGAGATTTCCACGCCGATGCAAATAGCGGGCACGCCCTTCTTCCAGTTTTATTAAATCATCCAGAGAACGGGCGTCAGGCGTCATAGCCAGTCGTACTTCTGCATCTTTCTCCAGTTCAGCATAAGCATTATAAATACGTGCCAGCGTTTCATGGCTGCAGACATAACGCAGACTGCGCAGGAACACCCTCAGTTTTTTTTCATCCAGTTCACTGATCACATTAAACTCAGTGCCATTCAGACGAAAGTCTCCGGACATCTGCATTCTCTGGATGGCTTTTAAAGCCTTTACCATCCTCACTGCATGGGTGATACCACTCCAGAGAGCGTAATAGCCAAAGTAATACACAAGGTTCAGCACTGCTGCCATACCACCCGTACCAACACCAAGAAAAAAAGTACTGAACAGAGTCCCTAAGGCTCCAATAAGCATTTCTTTCTTATTTCTTAATGTCTTGCGCTTCAGTCGGTTCAGCAAATCATGCCGGGGGATTTTCAAGCCTTTACCATTATCCACCACCGTTCGAATGTACTTTTTATCTTCCCGATCCAGCTCATAACGGCTCTCACCCGGTTGCTCAAGAGCCGGTGCAGTGGAAGCTGGGTTTGAGCGGTCAAAGACCAGTAGCTCCGCTGGTTTATCCGGATAATCCATTCGCGCTCTTTCCGGATCAGGCTGACCACTGAAATGCCAGCGGATGCGGTTTTTGACTTCCAGAATACGTTCGAAAGTAATATCCCGATCTTCTCGCAAACCCTGAGAAAGTGCGATTTCAGCCACCAGGTCTTCAGCCGCATCCCGGTCATCGGTGTAATATTGAACCACCGTATCGACAAAATGAGGAAGTAACGCTCTTTCCAGAAACCCGGTTGGCAGCCTCCGGTCTTCAGAAAGAAAGCGATAAGCCAGTTCAGTGGTCGAAAGCTCGACATCCGCCTTTATTGAATCCAGTAGATTTTTACGGACAAGTTTCGAGCCCTCTGCAAGCACCGCAAACTGCTGATCATCAATAGTCTTGCTCTTAACCTCCCCAATGCCATGGAGGTGCATGACGCAGGCTATTTCATAATCCTTGATACTGCGGTGGAACGCATCGGGAATGCGACTTCGTGCCTCCATACAAAATGAGTCATAAAGACTTAACACTCGCTCTGCAGAAGGCTTTCCGAAAAGAAAACGCTTAACCCCATGAGAAAAGGAAGAAAAGGCGGAGACCAGATGTCCCCTCCAGGTCTGATATTCAGAAACCACAAGCTCCCTGCTATTCGGGTTTGACAGCGGGGGCAGTTCCGGATTTGGTTTGGCTCCTGAAAGGTTATCAGCCCTGAGTCTGTGCATACCTCTGAATCCCTGAGATATTTAAATTCGATAAGAACTCTTGTTTTTACTATTTTCGGTATTCAATCGTTCTTTTAAATCACAAATAGAAATTAAAAAATTTCTATGCAGCGACTTTTAAAATATAGATGACGGGGGATTCAGGTCAGATTTGCAGTCAGCACGAGTGAATACTGTCCCTTTCACAGCAAAAGCGACAGAAACAGTATGCACTCAGGCAGATCATTCTTTTTATTGCGTTTTACGATCCAGCACCAGATAGCTGAAGGTCAGGGGTTCTTCATCTTCAGACTGCATATCCTGTCTGGCGGTTTCAAGCCAGTCGCTTTCGTTAATGTCCGGAAAGAAAGCATCGCCTTCAAAGCTCTGGTAAACCTTTGTCAGATAAAGCCGGTCAGCTTTACCCAGAGCCTGCTGATAGATCTGCGCACCACCAATGACCATCACCTCGTCATTGCCATTGATCAGGGCAATGTCTTCTGCCAGTGCCAGCGCCTCATCGAGACTGTGAACCACTTTTACCCCCTCATGGTGCCAGTCAGCATCCCGGGTGATGACGATATTGGTGCGCCCGGGCAGGGGCTTGCGCAGGGAGTCAAAAGTCTTACGCCCCATGATAATCGGCTTACCCATGGTCACTGCTTTGAAATAACGCAGGTCACCAGGCAGATACCAGGGCATTTTGTTGTTAATGCCAATTGCGTTATTTTCCGCAACCGCAGCAATCATCGCTATTTTCATTACTTGCACAACCTTGTTCTAAAACTCAGATCAATTAACTGCCATTGTGTTGCTGAAACCTGAGTGATTCAAGGGTATCAGACTGCGGACTGCGGACTGCGGACTGCGGACTGCGGACTGCGATAAAAGCTACTTTTTATCCGGATTAAACACACACACATTATCATGACCTTCTTCACGAAGGTGCATGGCGTGCAGCTGGCTCATAACGCCTTTTTCACAGTACAACAGGTAGTGCTTTTCCCGATCCAGTTCAGCAAATTTTGTGCGCAACTGGTAGAAAGGTACATGTATCACTTCACGACCTGACATGGAGAACGGCTTGATCTCTTCTTCATCCGGATGGCGAATATCAATAATGATCTCGCCCTGATCCACATGATCAACCACTTCCACTTCTTCACGGGTTAAGTCATCAGCAATAATGTCGCTGACCGAAACAATGCGATGCTCTGCAACGGCTTTATCCAGCTGAGCAAAGTCAAAGCGTTCTTCTTCCGCTGCAATTTTCTCAGGTTTGGCTTTCGTCGTTGGATTTTTAGAGATAACCGCACAGTACTCAGGAATATTTTTAACAAACTCCTCAGTGCCAATTCGAGCAGAGATATCAATAATATCCTGCTTATCCATCGCCACCAGCGGACGCAACACCAGATGATCCGTCGCAGCATCAATCACCGCCAGATTGGTCAGCGTCTGGCTGGATACCTGAGCCACTGCCTCACCGGTCACCAGAGCTTCCACGTGCATTTCTTTAGCCACCGAAGTAGCCGCCCGCAGCATCATACGCTTGAGAATCACCCCCATCTGGGAGTTATCCACATTCTTCAGGATTTCCTCAACAACCCCTTCAAACGGGACAGTGACAAACCGAACGTTATGGGATGAACCAAAACGGCTCCACAGATAATAAGCCACTTCTTTAACCGCCAGCTCATGGGCATGGCCACCGAGGTTAAAGAAGCAGAAGTGCGTACGAATACCCCGCTTCATAGTCAGGAAGCTGGAAACCGTTGAGTCGAAACCACCGGAAATCAGGGATAAAACAGGCTCCATAGAACCCAGTGGGTAGCCACCAAGGCCTTCACCACGGGCTGTCTCCAGAAAATAACGGTCGCGTTTAATTTCAATTTTTACCGTAACATCAGGGTTCTTGAGCTTAACGCCTGCCGCTTCAGTGTGGACATTCAGACCACCGCCCACCTGTTTTTCTACATCAATAGACTGAAAATCATGGGTTCCCTGTCTGGCGCAGGTAACACGGAAGGTTTTGCCTGCCAGACGCTCACGAAAAGCAGGCAGTGCTTTTTCAAGAATGTCGTCAATGGTTGTCAGGGGGTATTCTGTCACCTGCATCCAGTAGGCGATACCGGGGATATGACTCAGCTGATCCCCGACTTCCGCCTGTAAAACAGGATCATCAGAAGAGGTCGTGACTTCGATAAAGTCCCAGGTACCACGAACATCTACACCCTCATCGGAACGCTTGAGAATGGTACGAATATTCTTTCGCAGCACTTTAATAAAGCGTTTGCGAACCGGAGTACTTTTAATCGTAATTTCCGGAAACAGCTTGATAATGAACTTCATGGTTCGGGCTACCGTGATCATGCCGCAGGCACACTAAAAACGATGAGAAGTAAAGCTTACTGAAACCTGACAGCAAAATATTGAGGAAAAGTGGCGGAATTATACAGAAACACACCGTTGTGACATATCCCTCAAGCCCGACGGATAACCGCCCCTGACACCTGCACCAGGGCATGTAAATACCAACAGGCGTTAGTAGTCCGCGCAATTTCACGATACACTGAATGCCGCCTGTTTTTGGGAGCAGCAAAATCAGGCAGTACAGGCTTTTTATGCAGCTATTTATGCACTAAGAGTTATGCACCAAGAGTTATGCACCAAGAGTTATGCGCTAAGAGGATTCGGCAAACCTGTTTTGCATCAATTTAGTGCATAGAAATGGTCTACCATGTTTACTTTTAGTGCAATATTTCAGGATTCAAATACAAAATCCTTTAAACAGCTGCACAAGAGGGCATGAAACAGTATTTTGAAAAGCTGGCACGCTGCTTGCTATTCCAAATGCAGATCAGTCACACCTGTGACCAACCATTGAGCCCGGCGGAAGATCATTCAATCGACTCAACCCAGCTCACGTTAAAGATTGACGTTGAAGGTTGACGTTGAAGATCAGAGCCAAAAGCGATGCTCTCAGTTTTGAGCTAAGTCCTCTGGAGGAAATAATAAATGTCCAAGACCCTGAACCTGATCAAGGATCATGACGTTAAGTGGGTTGACCTGCGCTTCACCGACACCAAGGGTAAGGAACAGCACGTTTCCATGCCAATCAGTGAAATAGATGGCGATTTCTTCGAACTGGGTAAAATGTTCGACGGTTCCTCTATCGCAGGTTGGAAAGGCATCAACGAATCCGACATGATCCTGATGCCAGACGACAGCAGCTCTGTAATCGACCCGTTCACCGACGAAACTACCCTGAACATCCGTTGCGATATCATTGAACCTGCCACCATGCAGGGCTATGAGCGTGACCCTCGCTCCGTTGCCAAGCGCGCAGAAGAGTACCTGAAGTCCACCGGCATCGCGGACACTGCATTCTTCGGTCCGGAACCAGAGTTCTTCGTTTTTGATGACGTTAAGTGGAAAGTTGATATTTCCGGCGCATCCTACGAAATCAACTCTGAAGAAGCTCACTGGTCCAGCAACGCTACCTTTGCTGACGGTAACACCGGCCATCGCCCAAAGGTTAAAGGCGGTTACTTCCCGGTTCCTCCGGTAGACTCCCTGCACGACCTGCGTGCCAAGATGTGTCAGGCGATGGAAGACCAGGGCCTGGAAGTTGAGGTACACCACCACGAAGTAGGTACTGCCGGTCAGTGTGAAATCGGTGTTAAGTTCAACACCATGGTTAAGAAGGCTGACGAGGTTCAGATCCTGAAGTATGCGGTACATAACGTTGCTCACGCTTACGGCAAAACCGCTACCTTTATGCCGAAGCCTCTGGTCGGCGACAACGGCAGTGGCATGCACGTTCACATGTCCCTGAGCAAGGACGGTGACAACCAGTTTGCTGGTGATGGCTATGCGGGTCTGAGCGAAACCGCCCTGTACTACATTGGTGGTGTCATCAAGCACGCTAAAGCGATCAACGCTTTTGCCAACGCGTCCACCAACTCCTACAAGCGTCTGATTCCCGGCTTTGAAGCGCCGGTCATGCTGGCTTACTCTGCCCGTAACCGTTCTGCGTCTATCCGTATCCCTTACGTGAACAGCCCGAAAGCCCGTCGTGTAGAAGTTCGCTTCCCTGACCCGACTGCTAACCCATACCTGTGCTTCGCAGCACTGCTGATGGCTGGCCTGGACGGCATCAAGAATAAGATCCACCCTGGTGATGCCGCTGATAAGGACCTGTACGACCTGCCAGCTGAAGAAGCCAAGGAAATTCCGGTCGTTGCTGAAAGCTTTGAAGAAGCCCTGGCTGCTCTGGACTCTGACCGTGAATTTTTGACCGCTGGCGGCGTATTCACCGACGACATGATCGACGCTTATATTGAGCTGAAGAAGGAAGAGTGCCTGGCCATCAGCCAGACGACTCACCCTGCAGAGTTTGACCTGTACTACTCTGTTTGATTGCTCGTATCGATAAGGCAGAACACTCTGCCTTATCAAAATGCTTTTCAAACCCTGAAATGGCTAATTGTGGTATTTACCCGATTAGCCATTTTCTTTTCCGACTATTCAATGACCTTTCAGAGCAGTAATCTATTCGTATACCGTTATCCATGGGTAGGCTTCAATGACAATAAAAACTTTGCCACTTTTCTTAATGTTGATAACTGCGTCCTTCAATGCCAGTACACAGATTTATAAGTCCATCGATAAACATGGCAATGCTGTCTTCACCGACAAGCCTTCCACTAACCAACCCAGTGAACCCGTTACGCTAAAACCCACCACCAGCCTGCCTTCCCCACCCAACATACCCTCCAGCCACTCCGCTGCTGAGCCAACAAGGCATGGCAAACCAGGCTACAACGTTTTTTCAATCAGCAATCCGGCTAATGATTCAACGGTTCGGAACAATGGCAGCTTCACGATAAAAGTCAGTCTTCAGCCCAATCTGAACAGAGGACACAGAGTACGCTTTTTTATTGATGGTCAGGCTGTTGCTGGTCCACAAAGAACGCTCAGCCATCAGGTCGAAAATATGAACCGGGGAACCCACCTGATCAGGGCGGAGGTGGTTAATCATTCAGGGAAAGTGATTCAGACCACTGAAAGCACGGTACACGTGCAGCGCACTATCTACAGACCTCCTGCTCCCTGACACAGAGCTTTGACCATTAAATGCACCAAATTAGTGCATTCAGTTTATATCTCTTTATAATCTACGGTTCAGCAAGCGTTACCCTGCATTTGTACCATTACATAGTGCGCTCCGGGCAAACTGGTTCAATTATTGCTGAGTTCAATGATGACTGAACAGTTATCAGGGAATACATCACAATGTGTCGAACAATAACAACATCAGGGATGTTCAGATGATCGAACAATTTGTACTGGACAATCTCAATACTGCGGTGATTGCCCTTGATCGGGAATTAAGAGTCAGCTATCTCAATCATGCTGCTGAAAACCTGCTGGATATCAGTGAACGGCGCAGCTATAGCCAGCCTGTGGAGACACTGTTAACCCAACCCGGTCTGGAAGATGACCTGAAGCGGGCACAGTCCCAGCAACAACCGTTCACCCGCCGTAAAGCCTGCATTCGTATCAACAGCGAAACGGTCACTGTTGATTACACCGTAACCCCGGTAGATTATTCAGACTTCAGTATTCTGCTGGAAATACACCCAAGGGACCGGTTGCAGCGCATTACCCGGGAAGCCTCTCTGGTTGCCAAGCAGGAAACCGCCAAAAGCCTTGCCCGGGGTATGGCTCACGAAGTAAAGAACCCCCTTGGCGGGATTCGGGGCGCAGCACAACTGCTGGAACGCCAGTTAAACGATAATGGTCAAAAGGAGTTTACAACCATCATTATCGAAGAAGTCGATCGACTTCGTGACCTGGTGGACCAGATGCTGGGGCCTGTCAAACCACCCTGTCTGAAAGCACTGAATGTGCATGAAGTGATTGAAAGGGTGATGCAACTGACAGAGGCGGAAACGGGTGGTGCCATTCAATTCGTCCGGGATTACGACCCCAGTATTCCAGAGATACCAGCAGACCGGGAGCGGCTGATTCAGGCCGTTCTGAACCTGGTTCGTAATGCCATGCAGGCGATTGAACAGCATATGCCATTAAGCGATGGACAGATCACGATCCAGACCCGGGTTATCCGACAGTTCACCATTGCCAACGAGCGCTGCCGCCTGGTGTGCAATATCAGCATTATCGACAACGGCCCCGGCATTCCCGAAGATATGATCGAAACCATCTTCTACCCCATGATCAGTGGCCGCGCGGAAGGCACCGGGCTGGGCCTGCCCATGGCACAGTCAATCATCAGCCAGCATAAAGGACTGATTGAGTGTGAAAGCAAGCCAGGCCGAACCTGTTTCAATGTTTATATACCGATTGCTCTCTGAGAGGCGTGCTAATGACTACCGATTCGCAAGTCTGGATTATTGATGACGACCGTTCTATTCGCTGGGTGCTGGAAAAGTCCCTGCAGGGAGAAGGGCTGAGTGTCGAGTCCTTTGATTGTGCAGATAAAGCGATAGAAGCTCTGGACAACGGCAAACCAGAAGCCATTATCAGCGATGTCCGGATGCCGGGTATCAATGGTCTGGATTTTCTGAAGCAGGTACAGGACTCCTACCCTGAGTTACCTGTGATCATCATGACCGCTCATTCTGATCTCGACAGTGCAGTGGCTTCCTATCAGAGCGGTGCTTTTGACTATATGCCCAAGCCCTTTGATATTGATGACGCCATCTCCCTGACCCGACGGGCGCTGGAACATAGCCTTCAGCTGAAAAATAGCCGCCAGCAGGCACAGGAAGTCAGTACGATTGAGCCTGTGGATAACTCCACAGAGATCATTGGTGAAGCACCCGCCATGCAGGAAGTATTTCGTGCCATCGGAAGGCTGTCTCACTCCAATATTACGGTATTGATTAATGGCGAATCCGGAACCGGCAAAGAGCTGGTTGCCCGCGCATTACACCGACACAGCCCCAGAGCTGCAAAGCCATTTATTGCCCTGAACATGGCTGCGATTCCAAACGACCTGATTGAATCCGAACTCTTTGGCCATGAGAAAGGCGCCTTTACCGGTGCCGGAGCCATGCGCAAAGGGCGCTTTGAGCAGGCTGGGAATGGCACCCTGTTTCTGGATGAAATCGGCGATATGCCTGCCGATACCCAGACCCGCCTGCTCAGGGTTCTGGCCGATGGTGAATTTTACAGAGTGGGTGGTCACATACCTGTAAAGGCCGATGTAAGAATCATTGCCGCCACTCATCAAGATCTGGAAACACTGGTTAGCCAGGGTAAGTTTCGGGAAGACTTATTCCATCGTTTAAACGTTATTCGTGTGCATCTGCCCAAACTATGCGAACGATCTGAAGATATTCCTGTTCTGGCACGCCATTTCCTCGACCAGGCTGCGCAAGAGCTGAATGTTGAAACCAAGATACTAACGCCTGAAACTGAAAGCTATATCGCCTTACTGCCCTGGCCTGGCAATGTCCGTCAACTGGAAAATACCTGCCGCTGGCTGACCGTGATGGCTTCTGGCAGAGAAGTCTTGATCTCAGACCTTCCTCCAGAGCTCTTAAATAAAAAGCTCCTGAATAAAGAGCTGCTAAACCAGGATCAACAGCCACGGGCAGTGAAAGCCGATAGCTGGGAACAACGGTTGAAACAGTGGGCTGAAAAAGAGCTGGCGATTGGTCACACCAATATTCTGGAGACTGCGGTGCCTGCCTTTGAGCGCATTCTTATTGAATCAGCATTACAGCACACCAGTGGGCGTAAGCGAGATGCATCTGAATTGCTGGGCTGGGGACGTAATACCCTGACCCGGAAGATCAAAGAACTGGGTATTTCCGACAAGAACGTGACTGACAAATCACTGACTGAATAACTCCACAACCGGAAAGAGCCAGGCATCTGACACGGCTCTTTCCACTCATCCTGACATTTGCCCTCTCATCAATATCGCTGTAACAAGAAAAGCTTATCATTTTCGTATCTCGTTGTTTTTAAAGACAATATCAATAAATACCTGAAAAGCCTTCAGCAGATAATATCTATAATTCAATTTTCAGGGATAAATCAGAAAAGTTGTTGATTAAGGAGTACCCTAATGAACGTTAAACGCCAAGTGAAATGGATGTCTGGCGCGGCGCTTTCCATCCTGTTTACATTCGTAATGCCTGTTCAGGCAGACACCAGCAATAAAAAGCCCATGATCCTCGCGGGTCCTATTGGCAAAAGCTCCAGTGCTTCTGCCAGAATCACGCTGGTGATTCCACCCAGACCGGATAAAGCACAACGATCAACTGCCCGGCAAACGACTTCTGAAAAGTCTTCTGAGAAGACCGGTCAGAAGTAACGATAAAGGCGGAACTCCTGACACGCTTCAGGGGTTCCTCTAAACCAGCAGGCAATCAGTCAGCTTCAATAGTCAATGTCAGCGTATCCATATAAATATCAGCAGGCTTAACACTGAGAATGCTGATCTCTGGCAACTCTATTTTTAACTGCATGTTCTCGCCACCCCCTGTCGTGCAGTTCTCAGATGCGTCACCACGCAACCCCCGCCGAATCTCGCCATAACTTATTTGCTTCGGAAAGTCTCCCACATTGGCAAGGTAAACACTGTAATCGATTGAATCGCCCGTATTATTGCCTTTCAGCTTAAACGCTCCGTTATCAGTGGTGGGCATTAACTTAAAGTTTCCACCGCCCTGTACATGAGCACAAAATGTTTGGCTATGACTCCTGCTAAAGTCATCCGCCAAGAATGTACCGAAAGCAACGTTCTCTAGCCCACTGATCTTAACTCTGTTTTTTAATTCAATGGTTATCCAAATAAAAAAGCGCGTGTAAATAAGATTACCTTTGATGCGGCCAAGTACAGGCAACAAAAAAGTATGATCACCGGGTTGCAGTCCATTTAAAAAGTGATCCTTAAAAGCCAGATTTAGCTTGACACTGTAGTATTTCTCAGAATCTCCATCATCATTACCGCCAGATATTTTTCCACTTTCCCCAGCAGGCCATCCTGCCTGATTCTTTGGAGAAGTCATTTCAAGGGTGTAATCGGATTCATTTATACGACTGTACCAGGGCCAGTTATTAGACCTTAACGAGCGATGCTCTAGTTCCCACTCTTCACTCTCATCATCATCAAAAGCACGAAATCTGAAATCTATGGAGACGTAGTCACTGCTATTACCGATGACGACCTTATTCAGGGAACCCGTTTTAACCCATTCATTGGAGTCACATGTACCGCCACCTAAATCAGTAAAACAGAACACTTCATCAGAATAAGCAACTTGAGAAAAAATGGTCAGGCAATAAATCGACAGACGTAAAAAAGTGAGCCACAGCCGTGCTCCCTTGTTGGCAGATAAACAATTAAACAGCAATTTAATATGGAAATACTTCATTTCAAAGCCTTACTGCTGACTTTGATAACCAAAGTCTGAGCTTTCTTTTTCCCTAACTATGATCTTCCCTGATTCTACTTTTTCCTTAGGTCGCAACCAGTTCTTTTACCAGACTGGTCAGGTAATCCAGTTTGGCATCCATTGTGTCGAATCGAAATCTCAGTGATCTGACATCGTTTTTAATGGTTGAAGTATCAGACTCGACCACGACCAGACGAGAATTTATATCGCCCGACTGCCGGGTCAGCTCGAAGATCAATCTTCTTATCTCTGACAGCTCTTTGTCTTCCTTTGCAGCCTCTTTCGCCTTGTCCTTGTCCGCCCCAAGATCAACAAGAATTTCATACAAGTTTTCATTCAGCATACTGCGTACCTTTTTTTATGAGTGCTGAGTATAGGCCTATTACTTCAAAGGGAAAGTAAATTCCCGGCGCTGTTCACGGGTTCCGTCAAACATCCCGAAACGAACCAGCTTACCTTTACCTGGCAAGTCCAGCGTTAAACTCTGCCCCGCATAAATACGACCGCCTGAAGTGATTTCAACACAGTCGTCTTCACCCTCTGCGGATGCGCATTGTTCACCATTACGAAGAATGACATTGCTGTTGCCTTTATTGGTAAAGGTCACTTTATCGCCTTCACGCTTTGCAACCAGTTCATAGACAGGCTTTTCGGGGCGGATAAAAATCAGTGCCTGATAGGCAATTAACAGTTGAATCGCATTCTGGTTGGCTTCTACATCACCGGTTACGGGTCGGAACGTAATCCGATAAACGTCTTCCGTCTCCTTTGGGGTTTCCAGGCTCACAAGGCGAACGGTTCGACGCCCTCCCGGCGCAACAATAGACTTTTGCGGCGTTGCCAGCAACTTCATCTCATCAGGATTAGTAATCCGGATGCGCTCCTCATTTTCTGCTCCGGGGTTAACCACCTTGTAAATCTCGGTTTGCAGAAACAGGTTGTCATCGCTGACATTGGTGACGCGAATATCCTGGCGCGGCTGCTTGCCCGGCTCAAAGTAGACAATCATCCGATCCAGCAGCATATTGGCACTGGCAAAGGGTGAGGCCAGTAAAGTGGCTTTCAAAGTAACCAGTAAGGCAACCACCAGCCCTGTTTTTTTTCTTACTTCCACGACATCATCCTGACAGTGAGTTATTAAGTTTTAAATACCGTCTGCTTTTGCCTGATTATGAACGTCTGCATAGTGACAGACAACTTGTCCGAGATTAATAAAGTCATCTTTCTTGTCTCCAACATCCAGATCAACCAGACACTGCCTGCCGCCTTTTACAAAAATAAGCTGTTTACTGTCGTCCGTAATTTCAGCCTGGAACATGCCATACTCATCACTGACAGCCAGACCTACACCACCCTGTACACTGGCATTAGCCAGCCAGTCGCCGTCGTTTGTTTTTACTCTGCCGTATAACACCCGGACACTGTCAACGCTGTAATCCAGATCCATGACATTGCCGGGATACAGAGTCACCTCGTACTCTTTTTCGTCAAAAGAGAAAATACTGCTACCTGTTGGCCTGATGCTGACTTTATAGGTTCTGAACGGACTAAGGTGAATGATCGAAGGCTTGCCACCCAGCGCATAACCACGACGTTGGTTGTCTATATAGACATCAAACTGATCCCCCAGTGATGCACCATCAACCGTTACCACCACGGCAGAGCGGGACTGGGACTCGCCACCAAAGGCAAACACATTGCTGTTAGCCATAAAGCTGGTACTCAGGTTTGCGGAATAACCTGTGGTTCTGTTGGAATCGTTGTCAACATGGTTAACGTTGAGGTTCGCGGTTCCCCAGGTGGATGCCAGACGGCTAGTCAGTCCTGCCGTGGTTTGACCCGACGACCTTTTTTCTGCCCTGATCGTACTACGGAAGTTTCCGGCAACGGAGTCCCTGTTATTATAAGTGGCCGATACCTGCATCTGCTCGGTCCGGTCGCTCTTGCCTTCAGTATCTTTGTCATAACGAGCCTGGGGGTTTGCCCGGAACGTCCATTGACTCTCTGAACGACTCAGGTCAAAAGAGATCAGCCCGCTGATCTGCCCTTCATCGGTCCAGGAGGTATCAAAACGCATGGACACGGAATACAGCCCGTCACGGTAAATGCTTCGGCTGTAGCCAACACTCTGACGGGTTTGATGGTTATTGGTGGTGCCATCCGTCGATGCGCTTTCACTCTCACTGTAACGGTAGCTGGCATTCCCATCCAGAAGCGGATAGTTCATGGACACACTGCTCTGGCGGAACTCATTGCCCAGCAAATCAAATTCCGTTGTGGGTCGGACTTCATCACTGCGCCACAACTGAAAATAGCTGCCACTGATATTAAACTGGCCGTAACGGTAGCGTGCATCCAGCTTGCCACCGTAGTCACCTTCATCAGACAACATAAAAGAGGGAGCCAGCTCGTAACGGCGACCGATCTTGAAGAAAGAAGCCTCTGCCAGACTCTGCCCTTCAGTGGCTGCCAACGCAAAAGAGCCGGATAAGGTATCTCCAAGGCGCATGTTAACACCGCCTCTTACCAGAACATCGTCTTGTACTTCCGGAAGAATCTTATCAGCAGAAGACAGAGAAACCCGCCCGCCTTCGAGGAAATACTCGTTCTCACCAATAGGTGCCAGACGGGTCTGTTTAGCAAAGAAACGGGTTTCAGTGCGTACCAGATTATTTGCCTCATCCAGTATCTTTATGGTCAGGTCATAAGCGCCGCTGGGAAAGTTAGTGGTGTCCAGTTCCTGATTACCCGCTTCCAGAAAGCCACTACTGATCAGCCGTTCTTCATAAATAATTTCATAGCGTCCACGCACCGGCATGTAGATTTCCAGTGGTGTTCCCTGGGTAAAAGAACGATCCGTGCGGGTATTGAAAGAGCTGGCAACCCTTGCTCCCCATAGACGACGACTGGCACTGAAATTCAGACCAAAGCCCGTGGTATTGACTAAACCCGCCTGCCATAAGTGACCCTGGTAGTCTCGCTCAAAAAGTAGTGTGTTGACGCTGGCCTTCTGATCTCTTGAAAAATCCCAGTTGGCCTGAACGCTGTTTTCTTCAAACGACAAAAAGCTACTCCCAAAGACGGTGTAATTGTCCTCGGAGTTACCATCGTTTAGAGTGCCGGAAATATTGGCAGACAAGTTCTGGATAACCGCAGGCCCCGCTTCAGAACCCGGTAGAAAGCGATTTTTGTCCAGCGCCTGAACGGTGAGCAGGCTGGGGTGAATAAACAGATCGGCCCTGAAGTTATCGGCATTAAAAATAACTCCGGCGACTTCCGGCTCAATGATGCCGCAACCTTGGGTAGAGCGACCATAGCAGACGGCTTCCGTATGGCTATCCAGCTCGCCTTCCAGCGCCTGAATCACAGGAAAAGCATCAAGCACCGCCGGGAGTTGCCTGACCAGTTTTTCCGGGTCTTCGAACTCGACGGTACTGGTGGTGAAGGTGGCAGACATAGTGGTGACAAAGCGACCGCCAAAGTAGACGTCGATCATGCTTTGCTGAGGGGCGAGCAGATCTTCAAAACCGGCAGGGACAGAGGTTTGGGAAATAATCAGGGGTTCTTTTGCACTCACTTTTAAAGCGAATAACCATGCAGCAATAAAGCACAGTGTTTTTGTATTTTTTTTAATCATTTTTTGCCTGCTGTACTGTGCATCCATTCTGCAGGATGTTTTAAAACTTAGTCTGCCTCAACATGCAATGTTAACGTGTCGGTATAATTACCTGCCGGTTTTATGCTGAGTTCCTCAAACGTAGTATTAAGCTTGATAGCCAGTGTCATATTGGTTCCACCACCACAAAAATCATCCTTATGCCCTTTGAACTGACCTGAAGTTTCGTCATTCATTCTTAGTAAGCTACCTTCAGGAAGTGAATTGCCAACCCCAAACAATGGAGAGTATGAAATAGTGTTGGAAGCACTGTTTAACTGGAAATTATTATCTCGCTTATCGCCACCCTCTGCACGAATCTTGAAGTTTCCCTCACCGGAGGAATGAATGCAGAAATTTTGTGAATCGTAGCTAGAGTGCTCAGGAAAAGTGCCAAGCTGGACATTCCGTAATCCGGATATACGAACCTGTTTGTTTTCGGGAACTTTGATAAAGAAATTGTAATTAAGGGTTCTTGTAACACCAGACTCTTGTACTTCCCTGCCTTCGATGACCACTGTGAAGTGATGATCACCCGGCTGAAGGTCTTTCAATAATTTGTACTTGAGGATTAACGATATATGGGAAAAACCTGACATCTGACCAGCCCAAAGATTGTCCTCACCGTTACCATTAAACTTATCGTCCATAGGCCAAGGATTTAGGTCTTTGTCATCATAACCAAAGCCATTAATGTTAAAAAAGCCTTTAAGGTCATAATGAGTTCTGTCATTGAACAGTCCTTTATCAACATTTGAACCATTATATTTAAAATTTACAAAATGCACTTCCCAGTTCAGCCCACCGCTACAGCCATCTTTGGCGGTGCAGCCAGAACGAAACTGAAATGGAATGTTAGAGGTAAACGTCTGATCTTTGTCAACGACAACAGGCTGCAATGTATGGGGGTCATCGTAGTTTATAGAACCACTGTTATCCTGAAGTGTGCAGGTTGCAGCGCCTCCCATAGCCCAACAGAATCCGGCTTGTGCTTCTTCAGTTAAAAACAAAGGGAATATTAGCAGCAGCATAAAAAAACAACGCCTTAAACAAGCAGACCATAAATTAGCGGTCGCCTGTTTAAGGTGTTTTGGTTTTTTATTGTACTGGTTGTTTGACTTCATGCCAGAAACCCGGAGTGTTGCTGATGCTTGTTTTTACGTTGTAGGTTGGGAAGAGCGTAGCAACTCCCAATCTACTTGTTAACAAATTACTCTGCCGCAATAATTAACGCCAAAGTTCCTGTGTATGAACCAGCTGGAGCTTGTGAAGCATCAACATCACTTACAGCAACCGAAATAGTTGCATTTTCAGCGGTACAATTTTGGTTTGCATCTAAACCGACACTCGTCAGTCCAGCAAATGTATTATTACCTCCAGCAGCAGCAGTATCTTTTGCTGTATTACCTCCATCCTCATAGGTCACTGTGTAATTTACAACAGCACCATTAGGTCCAGTGAGTTCAAACGCATCAGTACCCGCCACTCCACCACCAATTTTTACGCTTATGTCTTCATATGTGTCAGTGCTTGAATAGCCGGTTGCATAAATGCAAAAATTAGAACTTCCCTCCAAATTATCACTGATACCAAAAGTACCTAAACCAATATTATCCAGGTGCTTTATCATAACCTTACCGCCCGATACTCCATCACCAAACTTGGCGACATTCATTGTGACATTTAGGTCACCACGCGAGCTCAAGCCTAAGCCTCCACTGTTCCCATCATTACTATCATCACCAATGGCAAAAGCACCAGTAGAAATCACCAGCCCACTTAAAAAGGCTACTGTACTTTTATTAATCATTTTAACTCTCCCTTCCAGTTTGCACTTCGTGCTGTTTTTTTAATCTTTAACTTGCCCACTCACTGCACGGAAACCGTCACCGTCAACGTATCGGAATAACTGTCTTCCGGTTGGTTCTCAAGGTTCTGTAGCGGAACCCTGACGTTTATCGAAGTATTATTCTCTTCACAATCTGAGTTCACCGCCTGGGTTAGCAACCTCAACTGCTGTTGTGGAATATTTTCCTGAGCCGTCAGGTTAAGTTCTGTACCGCCACCACCAGTCTGGTTGTACCAAATTACTTCATAGGGAATTCTCACGGCCGAGCTGGTTCCCAGCAAACCAAAGGTGCTGTCGCCAGCGCTGTTGGCACTGTTCACCGTTAATGAGAATTCTTCTGTGTTATACCAGATGCAGAAATCGTTGATGGACTGAGGAACTGTTTCATAATCAAACTCACCCAGAGAGAATTCCTGCAACTGGTTGACTCTTGCCAATTCCGGGACAGACAGGGTTATGTCTGATACCGCACAGGATTCGTCAGCGAGATCACCATCGCCATCGCCGTCGCCGTCGCTGGGTATGCACACAGCCATTGAAACGGTTGACTGTAGTGCGATTATTATTGCTATCAAATAACTGTAAATCATTTTTTTCGACCTTCAGGTCAATTTTAAATTATACGACTACAGCAGGATTCACTTACAACTTAATTCTGCATGGTTAGTTGATCCAGATCAACAGTCCGCATGAAATAATTTTATTGCTCTATTTATTACGTTCAGGAGCGAGAAATATTGCACAAAAACTATCCGAGATCAACACAAGTGAACATTTTCTATTAAACACTTGTCGTTTTACTTGCGGATTTGGTTATGAGGCAGCAAGGCGGGATTGTGGAGGGCAGTGATAAGGCATCAGGCTGGCAACCAGCCTTCCTGCATAATAGTCTCGAAGCTCCACGGGCAAACGTCGGGAAAACTTTCATTATTTAACTGCTGATGGGGCTGAACGTAATAGTTCATAGCCTCGATAGCAAGGTGTTTGGCATCCTTGTACGATTCAGGAAGAATATCATTTTCATGACCTTTAAGATGCGGGCGTCATTTAATCAACTTGATAAGAGCAAGCCTTGTTCGGCTAATGGTATTTTTCCAGTCGCGACAATTATACGGCTCCGGTAGGACAGGGTTAATGACCTGGGTCTGGTAATGGTATTTCAGCAGATGCAGGAGCAAAGTTGTCAGACGTGTTTCAAGAGTATCCAGCTCCCAACCTATATCGCCAATTTCACCGATCAGATTTTCAATGTCGAGTTTGTCAAACTGCCGATTCGACAGGTAGTCTTTTTGCTGTTGCAGCCACTGGTAATAATCAGTTTTATAGAGATTTTTCATACTCTGCCTCCCACTATTCGCTAACTAATTTAGACAGTAAACTGAAAGGGTCAAAAATAATGAGCTTTTAGCTTCTGGCTATTAGTTGTTCATACAACCACCAGGCAACAGCGGAAAGCGGAAAGCGGAAAGCGGAAAGCGATTTTTTTGCTAATCTACCCTTAGTTATGTAGCTTCATGAAAGGAATGCTGTAGTTGTGAAGCCAAAGCTCCAGTACACGATTTTATGAGGCTTTAGAGAAATGGATTTATCACCTTACGACCAGTGCCGTAGCGACGAGAAGCAGTGCCGCGTTGGTCGTTCCTGCAACATTATCACACTCGCTTTAACGCTTATTCTTATTTCTGGCTTTGCAGCTGCCAACACTTCGACGATTCAATGCAACGTTTTTAGTCCGGAGATGCGAAGCGACAAAAAATAACCTTCCGATGATTAAGTACTGTTCGCCCTCCGACAAGGCTGGAAACTACTGCTCGTGGTGAACTCATACCTTCGCGGGAGTGGCATACATGCGGAAGTGATGTGTCCAGCTGTCCATTGCCTGCTATTCTTACTCCCCAACCAATAAAAATGAGCAGTTCTTATGTCTCTGGAAAGTCGACTGAGAAAAATAGAATCAAAGCAAAGAATACAGGATGATTGCTTTGAGAGAATGGTTAGCGTTATCGACGGTACTCATGAGGTGGTTTCGCTAGTTCTAAAAGAACAGGTTGAAACCCGCAAAGACATAGCTTCACTCAATACTAGGTTCGATCAACAAGATAGACGTATTGAAAAAATCGAAGAACTTCTCATACAAATCGTCAACAATCTAGCCGCCAAGTGATACCACCTTCCAAATGGTTCTGTCTAAACGCCTTCAATGGCAGATGAACCAGGGTTGCCCAAGCTATTCCTTACTCCAGATACAGAAAAACCGGGTGAATACCCGGTTTTTCAATAGCTGATGATTAAATTAATCTTCAGCTTCTACCGCTTCAGCATCAACTGGACGATCCAGCAGCTCAACGATAGCCATAGGAGCGTTGTCGCCCTTACGGAAACCACACTTCAGGATGCGGATATAACCACCTGGACGCTCTTTGAAGCGTGGACCCAGATCAGAGAACAGCTTGCCAACAGTTGCCTTGTTACGGAGACGATCAAACGCCAGGCGACGGTTAGCCACGCTGTCTTCTTTAGACAGGGTGATCAGGGGCTCAGCAACACGACGCAGCTCTTTAGCTTTTGGCAGTGTTGTCTTGATTACTTCGTGCTCAACCAGGGAACTGGTCATGTTACGGAACATAGCCTTACGATGAGAGCTATTCCGGTTGAGCTTGCGGCCACTCTTACGATGACGCATGGCACAAACTTCCTCGTTCTGCCATCAGCCCCGCCTTTATCTTCCACCGTTTACTCATTCAAATGAATGAGTTGATGACAGCGGATAAAGGCGTCAGGACTGCATGGCTGTTTTAAGCAGAAATCTTGTCGTCGTTCTTCAAACTGGCAGGTGGCCAGTTATCCAGACGCATACCCAGGCTCAGACCACGGGAGGCCAGAACGTCCTTGATTTCAGTCAGGGACTTCTTACCCAGGTTCGGGGTCTTCAGCAGTTCGACTTCAGTACGCTGGATCAGGTCACCAATGTAGTAGATGTTTTCTGCTTTCAGGCAGTTCGCACTACGTACAGTCAGTTCCAGATCATCAACCGGGCGCAGCAGGATAGGATCAACGTCGTCCTCTTCCTTCACTGGCTCAGGCTCAGCTTCACCTTCCAGGTCTACGAATACCGCCAGTTGCTGCTGCAGAATAGTAGCAGCGCGACGAATCGCTTCATCCGGATCCAGTGTGCCGTCTGTTTCCAGGTCGATCACCAGCTTGTCGAGGTCAGTACGCTGTTCTACACGGGCGCTTTCAACGACATAGGATACGCGGTATACAGGGCTGTAGGTGGCATCCAGCTGAAGGCGGCCAATAGCGCGGGTTTCTTCTTCGTCGTGACGACGGCTTTCGCCGGACTCGTAACCACGACCACGAGCTACCTTCAGTTTCATATTCAGGTCACCTTTATCGTTCATATGAGCGATAACGTGATCAGGATTCACGATTTCAACATCGTGATCCAGCTGAATATCGGCGGCGGTCACAACACCTGCGCCCTTTTTGTTCAGGGTCAGGGTTGCTTCATCACGGCCATTCATACGAATAGCCAGACCTTTCAGGTTTAGCAGGATTTCAATTACGTCCTCCTGCACACCTTCAATCGCGCTGTATTCGTGCTGAACACCGTCGATCTCTACTTCCGTTACGGCACAGCCTGGCATGGAAGAGAGAAGAATGCGACGCAGCGCGTTACCCAGAGTATGACCGAAGCCCCGCTCCAGCGGCTCAAGGGTAACCTTGGCGCGTGTCAGGCTGATTTCCTCAACGTCAATGTGTCGAGGAGTTAGAAATTCAGTAACCGAATTCTGCATGGATGTTACACCCCACCTAACTGTCTATCCCTTACTTGGAGTACAGCTCGACGATCAAGTTCTCGTTGATGTCTGCTGCAAGATCACTCCGCTCGGGCAGCACCTTGAAGGTACCTTCCTTCTTCTTGGCATCTACTTCAACCCAGGTAGAGAACCCGCGCTGAGCTGCCAATTCGAGTGCTGCATTAATACGCAGCTGGTTTTGAGACTTCTCACGGATAGCGATAACGTCGCCCGGAACAACCTTGTAAGAAGGAATGTTCACAGTCTTACCGTTAACCAGGATAGCCTTGTGGCTTACCAGCTGACGTGCTTCAGCACGGGTGGAACCAAATCCCATGCGGTAAACTACATTATCAAGGCGAGACTCCAGAAGTTGCAACAGGTTTGAACCAGTAGCACCCTTCTGACGGTCTGCATCTTTGTAGTAGTTACGGAACTGCTTTTCCAGAACACCGTAGATACGACGAACTTTCTGCTTTTCACGCAGCTGTACACCGTAGTCAGACAGACGACCACGACGCTGGCCATGCTGGCCAGGAGGAATTTCTGCTTTGCACTTTGACTCGAGTGCGCGAACACCGCTCTTCAGAAAGAGATCGGTGCCTTCACGACGAGACAGTTTGCACTTTGGACCAATATATCTAGCCATTTATATCGTCTCCTGCTTATACTCGACGCTTCTTAGGCGGGCGGCAACCGTTATGTGGGATCGGGGTAACATCGGTGATGTTAGTGATCTTGTAGCCACAAGCGTTCAGAGCGCGTACAGCGGATTCGCGGCCAGGACCAGGTCCTTTCACGCATACATCCAGATTCTTCAGACCGTATTCAGCGGCCGCGCGACCAGCACGTTCAGCAGCAACCTGTGCAGCAAACGGCGTGCTCTTACGGGAACCACGGAAGCCGGAGCCACCGGAAGTTGCCCATGCCAACGCATTACCCTGGCGGTCGGTAATTGTCACGATAGTGTTGTTAAAAGAAGCGTGAATATGGGCAATCCCATCTACGACTGTCTTTTTAACCTTTTTACGTGAGCGAGTACCTGGCTTTGCCATATCAGAATAAATCCTGTGTCATAAGAACGGACTTAACCAGTTCTAAAAATACTTACTTACGAATTGGCTTACGCGGTCCCTTACGGGTGCGAGCATTCGTCTTGGAGCGCTGACCGCGAACGGGCAGACTGCGACGGTGGCGGATACCACGGTAGCAACCCAGATCCATCAGGCGCTTAATGTTCATGCTGATTTCACGACGCAGGTCACCTTCGGTGTCCAGCTTGGCAACTTCACCACGCAGGGCTTCCAGTTGCTCTTCGCTCAGGTCAGCGATCTTGGCATCTGGCTTAACGCCAGTAGCTTCACACAGCTGTGCAGCTGTTGGCTTACCAATGCCGAATATGTAGGTCAACGAGATAACAGCGTGTTTGTTATCCGGGATGTTGACGCCAGCAATACGGGCCATTCAATCGTCTCCGTTTGTTTTTTCCGTGAGTGCATAGTTTGCGATTTGCAAACTATCTTTTGAGTTCACGGCTGTTTTCGCCTTGTAGATAAGCTGACTTAAAAGCCAGTGCGAATATCTACTCGCTATCCAAAGGCAGATAACGTGATTCAGTAAATCCAGAGTTTGACTTTACTGATGAGTCAGTCACGGGGTGACCGACAGGTCGAAAGGCGGAGATTCTAATCTCCCTTTCGATAAAACACAACCGCTCATGTTGACATGAGCGGTTGTGTTTTGCCTGAAATCACATTATTGATTGCGATTTCCAGAGCCACTCTTTCAAGCTGCGAGGGCAAAGATTTCTTATTATGCAAAACTCCGCAGAGCTTTGCACGACAATTAACCTTGGCGCTGCTTGTGACGTGGCTCAACGCAGATCACACGTACAGCGCCTTTGCGCTTGATGATCTTGCAGTTACGGCAGATTTTTTTTACCGACGCACGTACTTTCATTATTCACTCCACCATCGTTGCAGAACCGGGGTGTTGCAAAACCCGGCTTAGCGGGTCAGGCCACCACCACCGTAGCCCTTAAGATTGGATTTTTTCAGCAGTGATTCGTACTGGTGCGACATCAGGTGAGATTGCACCTGAGCCATGGTATCCATGACAACCACAACGACGATCAGCAAGCTGGTACCACCAAGATAGAAAGGTACGTTAGCCCAAACTACCAGGAACTGAGGTAACAGGCACACTGCTGTCATGTAGATGGCACCGAACATCGTCAGACGAGTCAGAACGCCATCAATATATCGTGCAGACTGCTCACCCGGGCGAATGCCCGGGATGAATGCACCAGACTTCTTCAGGTTGTCTGCCACGTCTTTCGGATTGAAGACCAGGGCAGTGTAGAAGAAGCAGAAGAAGACAATGCCTGCCGAGAACAGAATGATATTCAGAGGCTGACCCGGACCCAACGCCAAAGCGATGTCCTGAAGCCAGCCCATGCCTTCGCCCTGACCAAACCACTGCGCAATAGACGCAGGGAACAGCAGCAGGCTGGAAGCGAAGATAGCCGGAATAACACCCGCCATATTCACTTTCAGGGGCAAATGGCTGCTCTGTGCTGCAAATACTTTACGACCTTGCTGACGCTTGGCGTAATTGACAGTAATACGACGTTGACCGCGTTCCATGAACACGACAAAGGCGATTACTGCGATTGCAAGAAACGCAACTGTGAGCAATGCCAGAATGTTGATATCACCCTGACGGGCGGACTCGAAGGAACGCCCGATTGCAGTCGGCAGACC
Source organism: Endozoicomonas gorgoniicola (assembly GCF_025562715.2). Lineage (NCBI taxonomy): Bacteria > Pseudomonadati > Pseudomonadota > Gammaproteobacteria > Oceanospirillales > Endozoicomonadaceae > Endozoicomonas > Endozoicomonas gorgoniicola. The sequence goes on along the minus strand of NZ_JAPFCC010000001.1, from coordinate 5,538,746 downwards.
GGCGACAATACCAGCGAAAATCAGTATCGATATGCCATTGCCAATCCCTCTTTCGGTAACCTGCTCACCAAGCCACATCATAAATACGGCTCCGGTTACGAAGGTGACGACAGCCACCAGATAGAAACCGAAATCGGGATTGAAGGCGACACCCTGGTTGGCCAGACCTACGGTCATACCCATACCCTGGACGAACGCCAGACACACCGTCAGGTAGCGTGTATATTGGCTGATCTTGCGTCGTCCGGCTTCGCCTTCCTTTTTCAGTTGTTCGAGCTGCGGACTGACCACAGTCATCAACTGAATGATGATGGACGCCGAAATGTAAGGCATGATACCCAGTGCGAGTACAGACATGCGTTCCAGCGCACCGCCGGAGAACATGTTGAACAGACCAAGTATTGTGCCTTCATTTTGCTGAAACATTCTGGCCAGGGCATCTGGGTTGATGCCCGGGACTGGAATGTGCGCACCGATCCGATAAACCAGGATCGCCAAAAACACGAACTTTAAACGAGACCAGAGCTCGTTTAAGCCGCTTTGATTCCCAACAGGTAGTGTCTTAGCCATTTAGTCCTCGATCTTACCACCAGCAGCTTCGATCGCGGCGCGAGCGCCTTTAGTAGCTGCCAACCCTTTCAGGGTTACGGCTTTATTCAGTTCGCCGGACAGTACCACTTTAGCGCGCAGGATGCTACCGCCGATCAGGTTCGCAGCTTTCAGAGCAGCCAGGTCGATCACTTCGGATTCAACCTTGGCCAGTTCGTGCAAACGAATCTCTGCGGAGAAGCGAGCTGTACGAGAGGTAAAGCCGTACTTAGGCAGACGACGCTGCAGTGGCTGCTGACCGCCTTCGAAACCAGGCTTAACAGAACCGCCGGAGCGAGACTTCTGACCTTTGTGACCACGGCCACCGGTCTTACCCAGACCGGAACCGATACCACGACCAACGCGCTGGCGCTCTTTACGAGAACCTTCAGCTGGACTCAGAGTATTCAGACGCATGTTATTCTCCTTCGACCTTAACGAGGTAAGATACCTTGTTGATCATGCCGCGTACGGAAGGAGTGTCTTCCACTTCAACGGTGTGGTTGATGCGACGCAGACCCAAGCCACGGACGCAAGCCTTGTGGCTTTCGAGGCGACCGTTGGTGCTCTTAACGAGCTTTACAGTGATCATCTTCTTAGCCATGACTTAGTTCCCCAGAATTTCTTCTACGGACAGGCCACGCTTAGCTGCCACACCTTCAGGAGAACGCATGTCACGCAGGCCTTTAAAGGTCGCGTATACAACGTTAACCGGGTTGGTGGAACCGTAGCACTTAGCCAGTACGTTGTGTACACCAGCGACTTCCAGAACGGCACGCATAGCACCACCGGCAATTACACCAGTACCCTGGGAAGCAGGCTGCATGTAAACCTTGGAAGCACCGTGACGGGCTTTCACAGGGTACTGCAGAGTGTCACCGTTCAGGTCAACCTGAATCATGTTACGGCGAGCAGATTCCATAGCTTTCTGGATCGCTACTGGCACTTCACGCGCCTTACCACGACCAAAACCTACTTTACCTTTACCGTCGCCTACTACGGTCAGAGCTGTGAAGCCGAAGATACGACCACCTTTCACCACTTTGGCTACTCGGTTAACCTGTACCAGCTTCTCGATCAGACCTTCGTCGTTGTTTTGCGGTTTACGCTCATCTTTTGCCATGATGCCTACCCTCAGAATTCCAGACCGGCTTCACGGGCAGCGTCAGCAAGCGCCTTCACACGACCGTGATATTTGTAACCGGAGCGGTCAAAAGCAACCTTGGTAATGCCAGCAGCTTTAGCACGTTCTGCAACCAGAGCGCCTACTTTCTTAGCAGCTTCAACATTGCTGGTAGCTTCAGCACGCAGCTCCTTCTCGACAGTGGAGGCCGCAGCCAACACTTTGTCACCCTCAGGGGCAATCACCTGTGCATACATGTGCTGAGAAGAGCGGTGAACGGTCAGGCGGTTAACACCCAGTTCACGCATTTTCATACGAGCACGACGAGCACGACGCAGGCGAGCAGAGTTCTTATCCATCATGATGTCACCCTACCTTACTTTTTCTTGGCTTCTTTACGACGAACGTGTTCGTCGGCGTAGCGGACACCCTTGCCTTTGTATGGCTCAGGACGACGGAATTCGCGGATTTCCGCAGCAACCTGTCCAACCAGCTGCTTGTCGATACCTTTGATAACGACTTCAGTCTGGGATGGAGTTTCCGCAGTCACACCCTCAGGCATGGTGTAGTCCACTGGGTGAGAGAAACCAAGAGACAGGTTCAGGGTCTTACCCTTAGTCTGCGCACGGTAACCAACACCAACCAGCTGCAGCTTCTTCTCGAAGCCAGCAGTAACGCCGGTTACCATGTTGTTAACCAGCGCACGAGTGGTACCTGCCAGAGCACGGGAGTGCTTGGCGCCATCACGTGGAGCGAAAGTCAGGACTTTGTCTTCCTGACTTACGACAACATTCGCGTGGATGTTCAGATCCAGCTGACCTTTGGATCCCTTGATAGAGATGTTCTGGCCATTCAGCTTAACTTCAACACCGGCAGGGATTTCTACTGGGCTTTTAGCTACTCGAGACATATCAACCCTCCCTTAGAATACGGTGCAAAGGATTTCGCCACCAACACCGGCTGCACGGGCAGCGCGATCGGTCATTACACCTTTGTTGGTAGAAACGATAGCGATACCCAGGCCGCCATTGACCTTAGGCAGCTCTTCTTTACCGGTGTAAGAACGCAGACCCGGACGGCTTACGCGCTTCAGGTTTTCGATAACCGGCTTGCCTTCGTAGTATTTCAGGTCGATAACCAGAGATTTCTGGATCTCGCCTTCTACACGAAAGTCAGTAATGTAGCCTTCCTCTTTCAAGACTTTGGCTACTGCAGCCTTAACCTTGGAAGAAGGAATTTCAACAGAAGCATGTTCTGCCATCTGGGCATTACGGATACGAGTTAGCATATCTGCTAACGGGTCCTGCATACTCATTATCTATCTCTCCAGAAGATGAAACGCGCTTACCAGCTGGCCTTAACCAGACCTGGAACATCACCACGCATCGCTGCTTCACGCAGCTTGATGCGGCTCAGACCGAACTTGCGCAGGTAGCCGTGTGGACGACCTGTCACACGACAACGGTTACGCAGACGGGAGGAGCTGGCGTCACGTGGCTGCTTTTGCATTGCAACCAGTGCGTCCCAACGCTCGTCGTCAGAGCTGTTTGGGTGATTGATGATCGCCTTCAGAGCGGCGCGCTTCTCAGCATACTTGGCAACGGTGCGCTGACGCTTCAACTCCCGCTGCTTCATGGATACTTTAGCCATAAGCTCGTACCTTTATCAGTTACGGAATGGGAAGTTGAAAGCACGCAGCAGAGCACGGCCTTCGTCATCACTCTTGGCAGTAGTGGTCATGGTAATGTCCAGACCGCGCAGAGTGTCGATTTTATCGTAGTCAACTTCCGGGAAGATGATCTGTTCTTTAACGCCCATGCTGTAGTTGCCACGACCGTCAAAGGACTTCGGGCTTACACCACGGAAGTCGCGAACACGTGGCAGAGCGATGTCTACCAGACGTTCCAGGAATTCGTACATACGTTCGTCACGCAGTGTCACTTTGACACCGATTGGCCAGCCTTCGCGAACCTTGAAGCCAGCAACAGATTTGCGAGCTTTGGTTACTACTGCTTTTTGACCAGCAATCTTTTCCATATCGGAAACAGCGTGCTCGATGACTTTCTTGTCACCGATCGCTTCACCCACACCCATGTTCAGGGTGATCTTGGTGATGCGTGGTACTTCGTGAATGTTGGCCAGGCCCAGCTCTTCTTTGAGCTTGGCGCGGATTTCTTCACGGTACTTAGTCTTAAAATTTGCCATTCTATACCACCCCTTACGCGTCAACCGGCTTGCCAGTGGACTTGAACACGCGCTGCTTTTTGCCATCTTCAGAGATAGCGAAGCCAACACGATCAGCCTTGTCGGTTTCTGTGTTCAGGATCGCAACGTTGGAAGCCTGAATAGCAGCTTCTTTTTCTACGATTCCACCCGGGGTGCCCAACATTGGGTTAGGCTTCTGATGCTTCTTCATCATGTTGATGCCAGAAACAATCAGTTTACCGTCAGCACGAACGGTCAGCACTTTACCGCGCTTACCTTTGTCCTTGCCAGCGATTACGATGACTTCGTCATCACGACGGATCTTTTTCATTTCCTGCTCCCTTACAGTACTTCTGGCGCCAGAGAAATGATCTTCATGAACTGCTCACCGCGCAATTCACGAGTCACCGGGCCAAAGATACGGGTACCGATTGGCTGGTTGCTTGCGTTCAGCAGAACGGCAGCGTTGCCATCGAAGCGAATCAGGGAACCGTCTGGACGACGTACACCTTTTTTGGTACGTACCACAACAGCGTTCATCACCTGGCCTTTTTTGACCTTACCGCGAGGAATAGCTTCCTTAACGGATACTTTGATGATGTCGCCAATGTGGGCGTAACGGCGATGGGAACCACCCAACACCTTAATACACTGTACTCGACGAGCGCCGGAGTTATCGGCTACTTCGAGTTGAGATTCTGTCTGGATCATGCTTATTCTCCAAGCCCAAACTGCAGACTGGTACTCGCTAATCTGCGTAATGACTGACCGGTCACACAACACTGGTTGGTTAGTGCAACCGGCCATCCTGAAGCCATCTGGCGTGACAGCTAGAGGCTAACGTTACTCAGAGTCTGAGAACCCTGGCCTTATATTTGAGTAGCACGCTCATCAATGGAAACGAGTTCAAATGTCTTGGACTTAGACATTGGACGTGTTTCCTTGATGGTCACGATGTCGCCCATACGACATTCGTTGTTTTCATCGTGCGCGTGCAACTTGGTGGACCGCTTTACGATTTTACCGTACAGCGGATGTTTAACACGGCGTTCAATGAGGACAGTGACGGTCTTGTCCATCTTGTCGCTCACAACCTTGCCGGTCAGAGTACGGACTTTCTTGACTTCAGCCATCTTTAGATACCTGCCTTCTCATTCAGCACCGTCTTAATACGGGCAATGTCGCGCTGGTTTTGCTTCATCAGGTGAGTCTGATTCAGCTGGCCAGTCGCTTTCTGCATGCGGAAATTAAATTGATCCCGCAGCAGGCTGATCAGCTCTTCATTGAGCTGTTCAACGGTTTTTTCACGCAATTCAGCTGCTTTCATCACATCACGCTCCGCTTAACGAAGGTGGTCTCCACAGGCAGCTTGGCAGCAGCCAGAGCAAATGCCTCACGAGCCAGTTCTTCGGATACACCTTCCATCTCGTACAGGACACGACCCGGCTGGATCTGTGCTACCCAGTACTCGACACTACCCTTACCTTTACCCATACGAACCTCGAGAGGTTTCTTGGAGATAGGCTTGTCAGGGAAGACGCGAATCCAGATCTTACCACCACGCTTGATGTGACGAGTCATGGCACGACGAGCTGCTTCAATCTGGCGAGCAGTTATACGTCCACGACCAGTGGCCTTCAATGCGTATTCACCGAAGCTAACTTTGGAGCCGCGGTGTGCCAGGCCGCGATTGCGACCCTTTTGCTGCTTACGAAACTTCGTACGCTTTGGCTGTAACATTACCGCGCTCCTTACTTCTTAGGTTGTCTCTTCTTAGGACGCTTCGCTGGCTCCTTAGCCTGCTGTTCAACAGCCGCCATTCCGCCAATCACTTCGCCTTTGAAGATCCAAACTTTAACACCCAGAATACCGTAGGTAGTCTTGGCTTCGTAGGTAGCGTAGTCGATATCTGCACGCAGGGTGTGCAGAGGTACGCGACCTTCACGGTACCATTCGGAACGGGCAATCTCAGCACCGCCCAGACGACCACCGATCTGAACCTTGATACCTTTCGCGCCCAGACGCATAGCGTTCTGAACGGAGCGCTTCATAGCGCGACGGAACATGACACGACGTTCCAGCTGACCAGCGATAGACTGAGCAACCAGCATAGCGTCGAGTTCTGGCTTACGAACTTCTTCGATGTTGATGTGGACAGGTACGCCCATCATCTTGGTAACTGCCCGACGCAGTTTCTCAACATCTTCACCTTTCTTACCGATCACGATGCCTGGACGGGCAGTGTGAATGGTAACTCGAGCACTCTGCGCTGGACGCTGAATGTCGATACGGCTTACGGAAGCGTTCTTCAGCTTCTTCTGCAGGAATTCACGAACTTCCAGATCAGAGATCAGCTTGTCAGCATACTCTTGACCTTCAGCAAACCACACAGATCTGTGAGGTTTTACGATGCCCAGTCGAATCCCGTTAGGATGTACTTTTTGACCCATCTGATCGCTCCTTAGACCTCTGCAACCTTAACCGTGATATGGCAAGACCGCTTGAGAATGCGATCAGCGCGGCCTTTGGCACGCGGACGAATACGCTTCATAGTCATCGCTTCATCTACATAGATGGTGGAGACTTTCAGCTCATCAATGTCCATGCCTTCGTTGTGTTCGGCGTTTGCAATAGCAGACTCCAGAACCTTCTTAACCAGCTCAGCAGCCTTTTTCGGGCTGAAAGCCAGCAGGTCCAGGGCTTCGCTTACTGCTTTACCGCGAACCTGGTCAGCAACCAGACGCGCTTTCTGGGCAGAAATGCGAGCGCCTTTATGGATAGCAGCTACTTCTTTCATTTCTTACCTCTTAGCGCTTCTTGGCTTTTTTGTCCGCTGCGTGACCGCGATAGGTGCGGGTAGCAGAGAACTCACCCAGCTTATGGCCGACCATGTCTTCGGTGACGAAAACCGGAACGTGCTGACGACCGTTGTGAACAGCGATGGTCAGACCTACCATAGTAGGGATAATCATAGAGCGGCGAGACCAGGTCTTGATCGGACGCTTGTTGCCGCTTTCAGCCGCATCTTCGACTTTCTTCAACAGGTGAAGGTCGATAAATGGGCCTTTTTTCAATGAACGTGGCACTGTCGAATCCTCTCTCTAGGCTTACTTAGCGCTGCGACGACGTACGATCATTTTGTCCGTACGCTTGTTGGAACGAGTCTTACGACCCTTAGTCGGAACACCCCATGGAGTCACTGGGTGACGACCACCGGAAGTACGACCTTCACCACCACCATGCGGGTGATCTACCGGGTTCATGGCAACACCACGAACGGTCGGACGAACACCGCGCCAGCGCTTGGCACCAGCTTTACCCAGAGAGCGCAGGTTGTGCTCACTGTTGGAGACTTCGCCCAGAGTGGCGCGACAGTCAGCCAGAACTTTACGCATTTCACCGGAACGCAGACGCAGGGTTACGTAGGCACCGTCACGGGCTACCAGCTGGGCAGAAGCACCAGCACTGCGAATCATCTGCGCACCTTTACCTGGCTTCAGCTCTACACAGTGTACGATGGAACCCTGAGGGATATTGCGCAGTGGCAATGTGTTACCCGCTTTAATAGGCGCATCGACACCGGAGTACAGCTCGTCACCAGCTTTCACACCCTTAGGTGCGATCACGTAACGACGCTCACCGTCCATGTATTTCAACAGGGCGATGTGTGCGGTACGGTTTGGATCGTATTCCAGACGCTCAACAACAGCTGGGATGCCGTCCTTGTTGCGCTTGAAGTCTACGATACGGTAATGCTGCTTGTGACCACCACCACGATGACGGGTTGTGATACGACCAGCATTGTTACGACCACCGGACTTGCTCTTCTTCTCTACCAAAGGCGCGTGTGGGCGACCTTTGTGCAGGTCAGGGTTTACGACCTTGACGACGAAGCGGCGACCCGGAGAAGTCGGCTTGCATTTAACTACGGCCATCCTTTAACTCCTTATTCCGCGTCCGCAAAGTCGATTTCCTGACCTTGCTCCAGGCTAACGTAAGCTTTCTTCCAGTCTGAGCGCTGGCCCATACCGAAACGTGTACGCTTAGTTTTGCCTTTAACAACGGCAGTGCGAACAGAATTGACGCTTACTTCAAACAGCTGTTCAACAGCTTTTTTGATTTCAAGCTTGGTGGCGTCCTTAGCTACCTTGAAGACGTACTGGCCGTGTTCTTCAGCAACTACGGTCGCCTTCTCGGAAATGTGCGGACCAAGCAGAACTTTGTAGATACGTTCCTGGTTCATCCCAGCATCTCCTCGAACTTCTTGATGGCTGCCACAGTCATTACAACTTTTTCGTGGGCAATCAGGCTTACTGGATCAATGCCTTGCACGTCGCGGGCATCCACGTGAGGGATGTTGCGAGTAGCCAGGTACAGGTTCTGGTCGACTTCTTCAGAAACGATCAGACCTTTTTCAACATTGAGTTCTTTCAGCTTTGCGACCATCTGTTTGGTCTTAGGAGTTTCGGCGTTGAAGGATTCAACAACAACCAGACGCTCCTGACGAACCAGCTCAGACAAGATTGCACGCAGAGCACCGCGGTACATTTTCTTGTTCAGTTTTTGAGCGTGATCCTGTGGTTTAGCAGCAAATGCTTTGCCGCCCCCGCGCCAGATTGGGCTACGGATAGTACCGGCACGTGCACGACCAGTACCTTTTTGACGCCAAGGCTTGCGTCCACCGCCGCTTACTTCGCTGCGGGTTTTCTGAGCACGGGTACCCTGACGAGCGCCAGCCATGAAAGCAACTACTGCCTGGTGAACCAGAGCTTCGTTGAATTCAGTGCCGAAAGTCACGTCAGAAACTTCTACCGTACCTGCACCTGTTACATTCAGTTCCATCATCAATCCCCTCAGGCGCTCGCTTTAACAGCCGGCTTAACGATAACGTCAGCGCCGGTCGCACCTGGAACTGCACCTTTGATGAGCAGCAGGTTACGTTCAGCGTCAACACGAACGATTTCCAGAGACTGTACAGTCACTTGTTCAGCACCCATGTGACCAGCCATCTTCTTACCTTTGAAGACGCGACCAGGGGTCTGACACTGACCGATGGAACCAGGAGCACGGTGAGACAGAGAGTTACCGTGAGTAGCGTCTTGCATATGGAAGTTCCAACGCTTAACGCCGCCCTGGAAGCCCTTACCTTTGGACTGACCAGTAACGTCTACTTTCTGACCCTGTTCGAACAGGTCTACACCGATCAGCTGACCCAGCTCAAAGCTGGCATCTTCTTCGGTGCGGAATTCCCACAAACCACGACCAGCTTCAACTTTTGCCTTAGCAAAGTGGCCAGCTTCTGGCTTGATGACACGGCTGCTTTTCTTAGCACCAGTTGTCACCTGAATTGCGTTGTAACCGTCTACATCCAGAGTTTTAACCTGGGTAACACGGTTAGGATCAACTTCAACTACAGTGACTGGTACAGAAGCACCGTCTTCTGTGAAGATACGGGTCATGCCGCACTTCTTGCCGACTAATCCAATAGTCATTTCAACCTCTCTCGTGTACGGGGCTTTCACCCACTATGGCCGCCCATTGCAGAGCGTTACACAAAAGCTTGTGCACACTGGAATGGCGCCCTAAGCCGCAATTAACCGAGACTGATCTGCACTTCAACGCCGGCTGCCAGGTCCAGCTTCATCAGTGCGTCAACGGTTTTTTCGGTGGGCTCGATAATGTCGAGAAGACGTTTATGGGTACGGATCTCATACTGGTCACGCGCATCTTTGTTTACGTGAGGAGAAATCAGTACAGTAAAACGTTCTTTTCGTGTTGGCAGAGGAATTGGACCACGCACCTGAGCACCAGTACGCTTCGCAGTATCAACGATTTCCTGCGTGGACTGGTCGATCAGACGATGGTCAAAAGCCTTCAGGCGAATGCGAATTTGCTGAGCTTGACTCATCTTGTTCTAACCATATCAATAAAGAACTAGGCCCGGCGATCATTGTCGCCCGGACAAAAAGGACGCAGCATTGTACTAAGCACATAACTATGAGTCAACACAAGGGCTAACCCCATTGTTAAAAAGAAGAGCCTGTTCATCTGCGCATTCAAATTCCGGAATTATAATAACGGGAGAAATGAACAAACAAGATACGGACAAGTGCCTGAATTAGATGGAATTTTACTTCCTTCTTTTTTGTTAATTACGCCCGGACGTAAATAACCAACTCGCCCCTTCATCAAAAAAGGCAAACCGACAACCATCGAACCCTGAAATAAAAAAACCCCGGACCTTGTTATTAACAAGGCCCGGGGTTTTTATAGGGTGAGTTCAGATCACGAACTATTAGCGTTTGCCAATTAGTCCAGGATCTTAGCTACAACACCAGCACCTACAGTACGGCCACCTTCACGGATAGCGAAACGCAGGTTGTCTTCCATTGCAACTGGAGTGATCAGCTCAGCAATGAAGTTGATGTTGTCGCCTGGCATTACCATCTCAACGCCTTCTGGCAGCTCGATGTTACCGGTCACGTCAGTAGTACGGAAGTAGAACTGTGGACGGTAGCCCTTGAAGAATGGAGTGTGACGACCACCTTCATCTTTGGACAGGATGTACACTTCAGCTTCGAACTTAGCGTGTGGAGTTACAGAACCTGGCTTAACCAGGCACTGACCACGCTCGATTTCTTCACGCTTGGTACCACGCAGCAGACAGCCAACGTTCTCACCTGCACGACCTTCGTCCAGCAGCTTACGGAACATTTCAACGCCAGTTACGGTAGTCTTGGAAGTTTCCTTGATACCGATAACTTCTACTTCTTCACCAACAGTGATGATACCACGCTCAACACGACCGGTTACTACAGTACCACGACCAGCGATGGAGAATACGTCCTCGATTGGCAGCAGGAATGGCTGATCGATAGCACGCTCTGGCTCTGGGATGTAGGAATCCAGAGTTTCTACCAGCTTCTTAACAGCAGTAGTACCCAGTTCGTTTTCGTCTTCGCCGTTCAGGGCCATCAGAGCGGAACCAGCGATGATTGGAGTGTCGTCGCCAGGGAATTCGTAAGTGTCCAGCAGCTCACGGATTTCCATTTCAACCAGTTCCAGCATCTCAGCGTATTCTTCAGAATCAACGCCGCCGCAGTCTTCAGCCAGCAGGTCAGCTTTGTTCAGGAATACAACGATGTTAGGTACACCAACCTGACGGGACAGCAGGATGTGCTCACGAGTCTGAGGCATAGGGCCGTCAGTCGCGCCACATACCAGAATAGCGCCGTCCATCTGAGCAGCACCGGTGATCATGTTTTTAACATAGTCAGCGTGTCCCGGGCAGTCTACGTGCGCGTAGTGACGTTCGTTAGAATCGTACTCTACGTGAGCAGTAGAGATGGTGATACCACGCTCACGCTCTTCAGGAGCGTTATCGATCTGATCGAACGCTTTCATCTCACCGCCGAAAACTTCAGCACAAACGCGAGTCAGCGCAGCAGTCAGGGTAGTTTTACCGTGGTCAACGTGACCGATGGTGCCGACGTTTACGTGCGGCTTCGTACGTTCAAATTTTTCCTTAGCCATTTCTCTTAACCTTTGATTCAATGGTTCTGGGTAACAGTCAAAGCCCGCATTCTAGCAAATCAAAACGACTGCCAAAATGCGGAATTCAATCAACCCTGGTTCTTGATGACCGCTTCAGCAATGCTGTTTGGCGCCTCAGCATACTCGGAGAATTCCATTGAGTATGTTGCACGCCCCTGAGTTGCTGAACGCAGATCTGTGGCGTAGCCGAACATTTCACCCAGCGGCACCTGAGCATTGATAGTCTTGCCGGACGGCGTATCATCCATGCCCTGAACGATACCGCGACGACGGTTCAGGTCGCCCATAACGTCACCCATGTAGTCTTCTGGTGTTACCACCTCGACCTTCATCATAGGCTCCATCAGCACAGGCTGAGCCTGTGGCGCATATTTCTTCAGCGCTTGTGAAGCAGCGATTTTAAACGCCATTTCGTTGGAGTCAACATCGTGGAAAGAACCGTCGTACAGACGCGCTTTCAGACCCAGCAGCGGGTAGCCGGCGATAACGCCGTTTTGCATCTGTTCTTCGATACCTTTCTGTACAGCCGGGATGTATTCACGAGGAATAGCACCACCCACGATTTCGTTAATGAATTCCAGACCCTCTTCGCCACCTTCGGCAGGAGAGAATTCAATAACAACGTGACCGTACTGACCGCGACCACCCGACTGCTTGGCAAACTTGTGGTTCGCGTCCACAGAGGACTTGATCTTTTCACGGTAAGCTACCTGAGGCTTACCAATGTTAGCTTCCACCTTGAACTCGCGACGCATACGGTCAACGAGGATATCGAGGTGCAGCTCACCCATACCGGAGATAATGGTCTGACCAGTCTCTTCGTCGGTCTTAACCTGGAAGGAAGGATCTTCCTGAGCCAGCTTACCCAGAGCAATACCCATTTTCTCCTGGTCAGCCTTGGACTTAGGCTCAACCGCAACAGAGATTACAGGATCAGGGAATTCCATACGCTCCAGGGTAATAACGCTATCCATGGAACACAGGGTGTCACCGGTGGTTACGTCTTTCAGACCGATCAACGCAACGATATCGCCCGCAACACACTCTTTCAGCTCTTCACGGGTGTTGGCGTGCATCTGCACCATACGACCAACACGCTCACGCTTGTGCTTAACAGGGTTGTATACGGTATCACCGGACTTGAGGGTACCGGAGTAGTTACGTACGAACGTCAGAGTACCAACGAATGGGTCGGTAGCAATTTTGAACGCCAACGCCGAGAACGGAGCGCTATCATCAGCTTCACGGGTTTCAACGGTATCCTTACCGTCATCCAGGATACCTTCGATTGCTTTAACTTCTTTTGGAGAAGGCATCAGCTCGATAACAGCATCCAGTACAGCCTGTACACCCTTGTTCTTAAACGCAGAACCACCGAAGACAGGGATGATTTCGTTCGCCAGTGTACGCGCACGGATACCAGCCTTGATCTCTTCCTCAGTCAAAGTACCTTCTTCCAGGTACTTTTCCATCAGCTCTTCAGTCGCTTCTGCAGCTGCTTCCATCATGTACTCGCGCATTTCGTCGCAAGTATCCTGAAGGTCAGCAGGAATATCTTCATAGGTGAAAGACATACCCTGGTCAGACTCGTTCCAGATAATGGACTTCATCTTAACCAGGTCAACAACACCTTTAAACTCGTCTTCAGCGCCGATGGTCATCTGCATTGGCACAGCGATTGCGCCCAGACGCTCACGCAGCTGCTCAACCACCATAGTGAAGTCAGCACCGGTACGGTCCATCTTGTTGACGAATACCATACGTGGCACTTCGTACTTGTCAGCCTGACGCCATACGGTTTCAGTCTGAGGCTGTACGCCGGAGGAACCACACAGCACAACAACTGCGCCGTCCAGTACACGCAGGGAACGCTCTACTTCGATAGTGAAGTCAACGTGTCCGGGTGTGTCGATAATGTTAATGCGATGCTCATCAAACTGAGCATCCATACCACGCCAGAAACAGGTGGTAGCCGCAGAAGTAATGGTAATACCACGCTCCTGCTCCTGTTCCATCCAGTCCATGGTGGCAGCACCATCATGAACTTCACCAATTTTGTGACTCAGACCAGTGTAGAACAGTACGCGTTCAGTGGTCGTTGTCTTACCCGCGTCAACATGGGCACAGATACCAATGTTGCGATAGCGGTTGATCGGGGTTTTACGGGCCACGACTCAATCCTCTGATACTTAGAAACGGTAGTGAGAGAACGCCTTGTTCGCTTCAGCCATGCGGTGCACGTCTTCACGCTTCTTGACAGCAGCGCCTTTGTTCTCAGCTGCGTCCAGCAGTTCGCCCGCAAGGCGCAGTTCCATAGACTTTTCGCCACGCTTACGTGCCGCGTCTACCAGCCAGCGCATTGCCAGGGCAGTACGACGAGCCGGACGAACTTCTACAGGCACCTGGTAAGTAGCACCACCCACACGGCGGGACTTTACTTCTACCATTGGCGCAATGGATTCCAGAGCTTTTTCGAATTGCTCCAGCGGATCCTTGTTAGAGCGCTCCTGAACCTTATCCAGCGCACCGTATACGATTTTTTCCGCTACGGATTTCTTACCGGAGATCATCACGTGGTTGATGAACTTGGTCAGGGTTTTGTTACCAAACTTAGGATCTGGCAGCACGTCGCGCTTAGCGACTACGCGTCTTCTTGGCATTGATAAGCCCTCATTTCGGTCTTCAGGCAGTCCGGAATAGATCCGGCCTTACTCTTATCAACCTACTGTTAAATTCTTTGTGCAACGGGGCACAGCATTTTCGGCAAAAGAGCTCAGGACTCTTTTAAAACGGCTGAACCAGCAGTCTCTTAAGGCTTTAACCTTAGGACTTAGGCTTCTTAGTACCGTATTTGGAACGACCCTGCTTACGGTCGTTAACGCCCTGAGTGTCCAGGCTACCGCGAACAGTGTGGTAACGAACACCTGGCAAGTCTTTTACACGACCGCCACGGATCAGAACAACGGAGTGTTCCTGCAGGTTGTGACCTTCACCACCGATGTAGGAAGTCACTTCGAAACCGTTAGTCAGACGCACACGACATACTTTACGCAGCGCAGAGTTAGGCTTCTTAGGAGTAGTAGTGTATACGCGAGTACAAACACCGCGACGCTGTGGGCAAGCTTGCAGCGCAGGAACGTCGGTCTTTTTGACCTTGCGCTTGCGTGGCTTACGCACCAGCTGGTTAATAGTTGCCATTCAGCGAACTCCAGATTATTTCTATATTCGAGCTATTGAGGTCGAATGTTGCTGTACCAGAGGATTTGCACAGTTAATTCGGTCTTCAAACAGCAAAAGCCGGTATAAAACCGGCCAGAGCTACCCCGGTCGATCATAGACCAAGGGTAAAATAAAGCTGCGAAATTGTACGGAAAGCGGGAAATGGCGTCAAGTATCAGTATTCAAAGTTTACAGCTCGGAGACTAACCATAAAGGCTACATTTTACGCTATTTTATTAACGGGTTGTTTTTAATAAAAAAATGCCGAACAGTGTCGGCATTTTTTATTGGGTGAGAATGTCAATTAGCCTGCATTTCAAAGTGACCAGTCATCATTTTGGTCGCTCAAACTCTCCGGCCCCAGGCTATGTAGCATTACTTCAGCTCTCTTTCGCAATGCGATTTCAAGCGCATTGCGTGGATCCTCATTTCTTAATGAAAGCTGTTTAGTAAGCTGCACATTTGTCAAAGTTCCCTTTTCATAATGAGGGTTCTTCTTATGAAACTCCTTAAGAGCTTTCTTTGCCTCATCCAGCTCCCTCTTGTGGACATTTTCAACACCTTTGTCATCTGAGCCTTTTTTCAAAAGACCCTCCAGACGAGCAACCTCGTCTTTAAGAGAGTTCAGCTGTCTGTTGAGAGACCTCTGGCTTGCCTCCAGTTCTTTACGCCTCAGCTCTTCTGGCTGGATCGTTTCACTGGAAAGGCGAGGACTGTTATTTTTTACCTTTCCCCCTGCATTTTTTATCTCATCTATCAAACCCGGGGTTGCTTTCTTTTCAGAATTATTTCCTCCAAGGTTACCAGTTGTGTCCCTACCGGTTTTCTTCAGTAACACCGTTGCAGGGTTGAAGTCAGGCAGCCTCACACCACTAGTCGATGCTCTGGCAGCCGACTTTTGCTTAATCGCAGTCTCAGGTTTTTGCCCAGCCACCTCAGTTTTTTTATTGTTGGCCGCTGCCCTATCCTTGGGAAGTGGCGGTAGCGGTGGCGGTGGCGGTGGCGGCGGTGCTGGCGCTGGCGTTGGCGCTGGCGCTGGCGCTGGCGTTGGCGTTGGCGGTGACGGTGACGGTGACGGTGGAAGGTTATTCCCTGAGAATGCACCAGACTCCTCCTGATCACTTAAACGACCTCTTTTTATGAAAGCCTGACTAAGTTCCGCAGTAAGACTTTTATCATTAACCCACTTCGATGGCACGAACTTACCGTAATTACCTGGTTTATCAAATTCATCACGCTGAGCATCAAAATCCCTACACAATCGACTAATATTTGCCGTGGTTTCTTTCAGCTCCCTGTCATAATACTGCGCATAGCCTGTCCACTGAGAAAGTACCGAGCCAGTGGCTTGAAAAAGCTCTCCAGACGCTGCCTGACCTTCAATCCACTTTTCAATACGCTTCAAAGCTTCATCAGTGGAAACAATATTTGGTTGCTGAATCAATTCTGCTGCAAACTGGTTAATAGCCTCCTTCGCCTTTTCCGATTGCTCTATATTCTTGCCTGCCTCTCGAAGGTCGTTGATATAAGTGCTACAGCTGCGAACCAGGCTAACGTATTCTTTATTAACAGGATTGGTGCAAGGAATAAGTGGAAGCGTTTCTGCCATGCCTTTAAGCAAACCGCCTGTATCAATGTCTGGAATTCCAGCCAGCTGGTCGCGGATAATACCCGCAGACTCTTCAGCCGGGAGACCCGCCTCCATAAGAGTATTCAGGGTCTGCCAGTAGGAACGGTCAAATTCATTACTACTGCCAACGCTCTCCCTGAAGGAATCGAGAGCCTTTACCAGTCCATGCCGCTTCTGCGATTGATCAGCGCAAGAATCTCTCAGAGAGGTAAGTTCTGCAATGATCGCAACAAAAGCTTTTCCGTCAAGCTTTGTTATTACGTCTGGTTTAGCCTTTTGAATTTCTTGTAAGTGCTTTACGGTATGACCCAGCTCTTTTGTCCTGTTAGCTATGTAATCACAGGATGACTTAGCCTGTGTGCCGGCGCTATCTCTCCAGTCATACGCCTTTGTATTCAAATGCCCAAGGATGCCAAGGATGGCTGCCGGGCTGTTAACACCACCATCTACACAGGCTGTAATGATCTTGTTCAAACAGGCATCAATATCTCTTTGAACAGCTTGAGCAGACTCTGAATCCGATGATTTGCGCAAAGCCAGGCCTGATAACTCTTCTTCATACTCATTGAGATCCATCAGGTACGGATTTTCTTTAGCCCATACTGCCAGCTTGTCATTCAAAGCTATCAGCTCAGATACCAAATAACGATTGGTTTGTTCCAGAGGCTCAAAGCTTGACTCAAATCCTGCGGCTTCAGCCAGAGCATTGATTTTATCAATTGCGCCACCAGCATTCTTTTGAACCGAGCTTGCCAGTAGATCAGCCCCCTCTACGGAACGAAGACCATAACCAACATCGTCAAAAGAATAGACAGTCCCGTTATCTTCTGGTTTATGCAATGCCGCAACCTTTTTTCCAAGATTTTCTTGCATGTGTTCAGGAAGTTCATCAAAGCTTATTGAGGACTGGTGTTGATAATCAGGACTCCTGGAGTCCGTCTTCTGACCATTTTTTTGCTCAACTTCATACCTCATAGCCATTTGATTGAGAATATGTGGAATGCCGGTTTTGATTGTACGGTTTTTCCTGCGTGCCACTTCAATCTGAGCATTTAACGACTGCTCACAAATAGTGTTCAACTTACTTTTAACGCTTTCATTCATAGGGTTCAAAGACATGGACGCCAAAAGGTGTGCGCCCTTAACCCCTTCTTTGTTATTTGGAAAGCTTGCTATCAACTCTTTAACTGTTGAATCAAACAGGGCAGAATCACCCAGATCCTGTTGTACTGCTGAATCAAGCCTGAACAAAACTTTCAAGACCTTTTCATAGTCTTCTATCTCCACATCCGCTTTAATAGCGTCGATATGGGCAGCCAGCCTCTGTGCGTTTTGACTTATCTTCAGGTAAGTATCACGAGCAAAGTAAGTGGAATCGCCTTCAACCACCTGCTTTTTGACTTTTGTTGCCTGACTTACAAGGTATTGAGTAATCCCTTTGGATGTTTCTGCTACCTCAGAACCAGCAACCACCGCTGAAATAACAGCATTTTGAATTTTTTCTTGTATATTTGATCGATCTTCTGCTGAATCACTCCTGAAAAGCCTTTGATTAACCACTGCATTATTAAGACCTGTACAAGTCTCTTTTGCCACCTGCAGGGCTTTACCCTTGTTTTGTGAAGCCCACTCATCCAGCAGAATCTTCAAGTCTGAAAGCTCTTTAATGGTGCAGTCTTTAGATATCTTACGGGTCGGTAGTGAAACGCGCTTTCCCAGTTCCCCGCTAAAAGTTGAATATTCATCAGCGAAAGTTTTCATATAACCCATCACTCGCTCAGCAGCTGGGCCACTTCCTTCTACAGTGTGTGTTCCCCAAACCAGGCCTGGAGCGCGCTCAACATATTTAAGTTCTCCCTTTTCAGAGCTATAGCTGGCGGAATAATTACATAAACCATCTCTCTGAGATTTATCAAGCTCTTCCCATCCTTTTCCAAAGTGCTCTGAAGCAAATTGGTTAAGCATTTTACCTACTGGTGTGTCAAATGTGTGCATTTTTGAGACTCCTTTCTCATGTCAGCAATCCTTATAATTCATTCTGCAAAAAACCCTGTGGATTCAACGATTTCGACCTGGCGATCAAGGAATGAATTAAAAAACTGTCCATTTAATCATTAACATTTATGACAGGCGCTTCTGCATTTAGTTCAAACCAGTCGCTCCAGCTTTCTGGCCAATTTATCCCCAAAATCCGGATACTTATGGTAAAGTCCCGCCGTTATCCACTTTTGACTTGCGAAAAGCCCATGAAACGCGAACTGGCTATTGAGTTTTCCCGTGTAACCGAAGCTGCTGCCCTGGCAGGCTACAAGTGGCTGGGACGAGGCGATAAAAACGCTGCTGACGGTGCCGCTGTAGAAGCGATGCGCGCCATGCTCAACAAAGTTGAGATAGACGGGGAGATCGTCATCGGTGAAGGTGAGATCGATGAAGCCCCTATGCTTTTTATTGGTGAAAAGGTCGGTATGGGTCATGGAGAAAGCGTTGATATCGCCGTAGACCCTATCGAAGGCACCCGCATGACCGCCATGGGTCAGAACAACGCCGTCGCCGTACTGGCAGCCGGCGAGAAAGGCTCTTTCCTGAAAGCCCCTGACATGTATATGGAAAAGCTGGTCACTGGCCCGGCCGCTAAAGGTGCCATTGACCTGAACCTTGGGCTGGTAGAAAACATTCGCAATGTTGCTGCCGCCCTGCACAAATCCATTGAAAGCCTGACCGTTATTACGCTGGCAAAGCCTCGCCACGACAGCGCCATTACCATGATGCAGAAGATGGGCGTCAAGGTTTTCGCCATCCCTGACGGTGACGTTGCAGCCTCCATCCTGACCTGCATGCCAGACAGCGAAGTCGACATGATGTACTGTGTGGGCGGCGCTCCGGAAGGTGTTGTATCCGCGGCTGTTATCCGCGCCCTGGGTGGTGATATGCAGGGTCGACTGGTCACCCGCGACGAGGCCAAAGGTGCGTCTGAAGAGAATGTAAAAGCAGGCGAGCTGGAACGCAAACGTTGTGCGGCAATGGGCATAGAAACCGGTATCGTTCTGAAGCTGGAAGATATGGCAAGCTCAGACAATGTTGTTTTCTCCGCCACCGGCATCACCAAAGGCGATCTGCTGGAAGGCATTACCCGCAAAGGCAATATTGCCCAGACCGAAACCCTGGTGGTTCGTGGTCGTTCACGCACTATCCGTCGCATCCAGTCTACCCATTATCTGGATCGTAAAGACGATGACATCAAGAATGTAATTCTGTAACAGTTTCAGGATTTTTCTTCGGGAAGCAGGCCTCTCTGCTTCCTGCTTCCTGCTTCCTGCTTCCAGCGTACCGCACACTTCGTCCTACACTGTTAATGACAGTTCACTGGACGAACCCTATGCCAAAAGCCTCTTTGCTCTTCTGCACTCTTTTATATACATCAAGCCTTAGCAGCGCCTCCCGCCCCGGGGAAATCTGGTATCAGAAGGTCTGGTGCGAAGGCAGAGGTGGCAAGATCGAGCAGCGCTTGCCGGATGGCCGCAGGGTAGACTGCCTGACAGAACAGTATGCCATCGAAATGGATTTCGCCAGTAAATGGCAGGAGGCCATTGGTCAGTCGCTGGACTACGCCATGCTGACAGGCAAGAAAGCCGGTGTTGTGTTGATCCTTAACTCAGAGTCTGATCAGCAGCACTGGGATCGACTGCAAAAGGTTGTCAACCATTATCAGCTACCGATACAGCTCTGGAAGCTGGGTCCTTAATCCCTTCCCGCCCTTCCCCAACGGTTCAAAGAGTGCAACTAGCGGTATAAACCAAGAGACATCAACAGTATGAATACAATCATCAACGGGGCAACTATACGGATTGAAAACATCCAGATATTGAGCGGGATACCAGCCATATCCAGCAAGCCAGCCATACGGTTGCGTCCCATTTTCCAGCCAACAAACAGCGCAATCATCAGACTATTCAGTGGCATCATCAAACTGGTTGTTAAATAAACCATCAAATCAAAGAATGACTTGCCAAACCACTGGTAGTCCACGCCTGACCAGATATTGTAAGAGAACACACTGCCCAGCCCCAACAACCAGACCAGAAAACCAACAACACCGGCAGCCCAAAAGCGCTTGATGGAAAAACCCTTCTGCAACCAGGCAACAGCAGGCTCCATCAGGGAAATAGAGCTGCTGAGCGCAGCAATACTCGCCAATATAAAAATTGTGCCGCCCAGCAGAGCACCAAAGGTTTTTTGTGCCAGTGCCGTCGTCAGGGATACAAACAACAGACCCGGACCTGAGCGCGCTTCAAGACCAAAGGCAAACACTACCGGAAAAATGGTAAGACCAGCCAGAATTGCGACCGCTGTATCAAACCCGACAACGGCCAGGCTTGTTGTCAGGATTTTATTTTTTTTTGAAATATAGGCTCCATAAGTCATCATCATGCATAAGCCAGACCCCAGGGTAAAAAATGCCTGCCCCGTTGCCGCTATTACACCGTCAATAGTGAGCTTGCTGAAATCAGGCCTGAACATGAATGCCACTGTACGACCAAACTGCCCCGTTTCAGTAATTGCGTAGACAAGCATCAGCAGCAGGATGACAATCATTGCAGGCATCATAACCTTAAGACTGTTTTCAAGCCCCTTATGAATGCCAAAGGCAACAATAATAATGGTGGCCAGCATAAACACCGAGTGCCAGACAGTCAGGGCAACCGGGTCACTGACCATATCATCAAAATAATCACAAATACTGGTCGCATCCATTCCCGCAAAAGTGCCGCTGAAAGATTTGAACATGTAAGCTATGGCCCAACCACCAACGACACTATAAAAAGAGAGCATAATAAGACTGGCAGCAGCACCTGTGATGCCGATACTCCCCCATCCACGCGAACTACCAGCATGGCGAGCCAGAGACGCCATGGCTGTAATTGGGTCACTGCGGGAATAACGACCCAGACCGACCTCAGCTATCATAAGCGGCAGACTCAGAAACAGTACAGTCAACAGATAGACAAGAATAAAAGCTCCCCCACCGTATTGAATAGCAATGTAAGGAAAGCGCCACAGGTTAGCCAGCCCTATTGCAGCGCCTGAGGCCGCCAGCACAAAAGTTAACCTGCTTTCCCAGATTTCATTTTCCGGTTCAGATGTTGACATGGTATGTCTCAATAAAGACTTATGCGGGGAATAAGGAGAGGTAGACACTGGACAGATTGAGTATACAACGTCTGGCAGAATCGGCACTTCAATCAGCCGCTATTATAGGTGGTGATGGAGTTTTGTCATGCTGGGAGGTGGTCATTCATGGGAACAGCAACAAAAAAGATGAATACACTGAAAAAGATATTCACCTTATGCAAGGGGGATATTCTGGTTCGGCACGGTAAAGACCAGGATATTACCAAAGCCCTGAACTTTCATATTGCTGTCGTCGCTCAGCCTGCACTGACACAGAATCGGATCCCGGCTATTTTCGATATGGTCCGATCCCTGGGATTCTCCAAAAGGCTTTTGCCCTGTGACCTGACCGTAGAGAAAGAGTTTAATGATGTCTGGTCCGTTTTTCGCCTTAACGATGAAATGATTCCGGCAAAAGCCGCTTCTATTGGCCATATCTGGGTTTGCATGAACGAATCAGCAAAATATGTGCATAGCGTCGGCCGAACATCAGCAAGGGGAACCTACAGTGTTTCAAGCACCGTTTCATCATTTTTTGGGGATGCCTGTTTTGGAGCAAAAGCCATACATTATGCGAAATACCTTTGTGTAAACTGTACCGGGCAACCGCCTGCCGAACTTCAATCCGGACATTCAGGATGGTTTTCGGGAGCGATATGCACTTACCTGCCCATCGCCCTTTACCAGACAGCCTGCCGCTCCACTGCGTTGATTCACAATTATATGGCTATTGATGCCAGACGGGCCTTGCCAAAAGATCTGGTAAACTACCTTAACGGCAATCCAAACTGGGCGATTGTGGATCAATTCTAACTCCGGACAGGATTCCTCCAGAAAGCCATTCAATCCCACATCCTGTATAAGCCAGCTTGTCATCTGCTTATCATCTTCTCATGCTATAACGCTGCTTTATGAACAATAAAAACGACAGGTAAGAAAATGAAACCTCAGTCTCTCAAAGGCAGCCTGCTTCTGACTACCGTAGCCCTGACAACCGTTCTGACAGGGTGTGCACCAAAACATCAAAGGGAAACGGCTCGACATCCGGACATGCAACCTGTAGGGCGCTATGCTTCAGGAATTTTTCATGATGGAGCCGCAGAAATTATTAGCTGGCATTCAGGCAGTCAGTCAGTTTTTGTTATTAATTCAGGCAGCAAAACCATCGATATTCTGGATGCCAGCCACTTAAGCAGTCAGCGACTGCCCAACCCTCTTACGAATTCAAACCTGACTAAACGCGGCTTCATTAACCTTCAACGCTTTTTACCAGGGATTCCTCTGGGCAATGCAAACAGCCTTGCTTTGCATGGTGATCTTCTAGCGGTTGTCGTCGAAGCTGAAAACAAACAGGAGCAGGGTGTGCTGATGCTTTTTGAGGTCAATCAATCCGGTCGGGTGACTTTCAGGGATTACGTCTATGTTGGCGAGCTACCCGATATGGTGACGATCACACCAGACGGTCATTATGCTCTGGTAGCCAACGAAGGCGAGCCATCCGATGATTACAAGGTCGACCCTGAAGGCTCAGTCAGTATCGTTGAAATTCACGACAATGGCACCGTAGGTGAAGTACGCCGGGTCAGTTTTGCAGATTTTAACAAGGGTGGAGCAAGGCATGCGGAGCTGGATGAGAACGTGCGAGTATTTGGCCGGAATGCATCCGTTGCTCAGGACCTTGAACCGGAATATATAGCCGTGTCTGATGACTCAAAGACCGCTTTTGTCAGCCTGCAGGAAAATAACGCTCTGGCAATTATTGATATTGATAAAGCTGAAGTGGCAAAAGTAGTACCGCTGGGCTTTAAAGATTTTGGTCGTTTCCTGACAGACCTTAGCGATAAGGACGGTGTAAACCTGAAAAAATGGTCTGGTGTATACGGCATGTATCAACCCGACACCATTGCTTCCTATACGGTTAATGGCAAAACCTTTGTGGTCAGCGCTAATGAAGGGGATGCCAGAGACTACTGGTACAACAGCCTTTCCAAAAAAGAGTGCCTTGCTTCAGGCGGGCTCAAATTTAATAAAGAAGACGGCTGTCTTGGCTTTTCTGAAGAAGTCCGGGTCAAAAAAATCAAGGTCTCCCCTGATCATCCTAATGCCGAAAAATCACAAAGTTCAGCGGGACTGGCACGGTTGAAAATTACTAATACCCTGGGTAATGCAGATAACAACGGACAGTACGAAAAGCTTTACTCTTACGGTGGTCGCTCTTTCTCAATATGGGATGCAAAAGGCAATCTTATGTTTGACTCGGGTGATGATTTTGAGCGAATCACCGCTGATATCCTGGGAGCTGACTTCAATAATAATGACGATAAGACCAGAGGCGATAGCCGCAGTGACGATAAAGGCCCTGAGCCTGAAGCACTGGCGCTCGGGCAAATCAATGGGCGACATTATGCATTCATAGGGCTTGAGCGAACAGGGGGTATTTTTATGTATGACATCACTCATCCAAAGTCACCAGAATATGTTCGCTATGTTCACAATCGGGATTTTACCGTCGATGCTGCTGAGCAGCCTGAGAAATCGGGTGACTTATCCCCGGAGGGAATGGTGTTTGTTTCTGCGGAAGAAAGCCCTACAGGGAACCCACTACTGGTTGTTGGGCACGAAGTGTCAGGAACCACGCTGATCTATGAGCTTCGTTGAAATACTTTAAGAATACAGAGAAGTTGAGAGACTTTTGGAATGGAGTACATCCTGCGAACTGTCATTAACAGTCCGGGAAAAGCAGGAAGCAGAGAGGTCTGCTTCCCGAAAAGAAATATAAATACTCAACGGTGCGCCCGAAGGCGCACACTGTTGATCACACTTCTTATCACGCTTCTTATCACGCTTCGCCGAAGTTAAGCGCTTCAGACAGAGCGGCTTCCACATCAGAAGCAGACACTTTGACCGGCGCTTCAAATTCTGGCTCTTCACGACCTTTCTTACGCTCAGCGTGGTAAGCAAGACCGGTACCTGCCGGAATCAGACGACCAACCACAACGTTTTCCTTCAGACCGCGCAGGTAATCACGCTTACCGGTTACCGCCGCTTCAGTCAGAACTCGTGTGGTTTCCTGGAAGGAAGCCGCAGAGATGAAGGACTCTGTTGCCAGAGACGCTTTGGTGATACCCAGCAGAACACGTTCGAACTTGGCAGGGAACTTGTCTTCAGCAATCAGACGATCGTTCTCTTCCAGTACCGTCGTGTACTCAGTCTGGTCACCACGGATCAGCGTGGAATCACCCGTGTCAGCAATCTCAACCTTGCGCAGCATCTGGCGCAGAATAGTCTCGATGTGCTTATCGTTAATCTTTACACCCTGCAGACGGTATACGTCCTGGATTTCGTTAACGATGTAGCGGGCCAGATCACTGACACCCAATAGACGCAGAACGTCGTGTGGGTTGGTAGGACCATCGGAAATAACCTCACCCTTGGTCACCTGCTCACCCTCGAACACGTTCAGGTTACGCCACTTAGGAATCAGCTCCTCGTACGGATCGCTACCGTCGTTTGGAGTGATCACCAGACGCTTCTTACCCTTGGTTTCCTTACCGAAACCGATAGTACCGGTGATTTCAGCCAGAATAGAGTGTTCTTTCGGCTTGCGCGCTTCAAACAGGTCAGCCACTCGTGGCAGACCACCGGTGATATCTTTGTTACCGCCGGACTGCTGCGGAATACGGGCTACGATGTCACCCACTTCTACCGTTGCACCGTCAGCCAGATTCACCAGAGCGTTTGCTGGCAGGAAGTACTGCGCAGGTACGTCAGTGTTAGGCAGCTTCAGCTCTTTACCGTTAGCATCCAGCAGCTGGATCGCAGGACGGATGTCCTTACCAGCAGAAGGACGATCCTTCGGATCCATCACTTCGATGTTGGACAGACCGGTCAGTTCATCAGTCTGGGTCTTAACGGTAATGCCTTCCTCAAAGCCCAGGAACTTAACAGTACCGGACAGTTCGGTCACAATTGGGTGAGTGTGAGGATCCCACTTCGCTACCACCTGACCGGAAGTGACTTCAGCGTCTTCCTTAACGGATACAACAGCACCATAAGGCAGCTTGTAACGCTCACGCTCACGACCAAACTCGTCAGCAATCGCCAGCTGACCGGAACGGCTCACAGAAACCAGAGTTCCGTCTTTACGCTCAACAGACTTCATGTTGAGCAGACGGGCAACACCCTTGTTCTTAACAGTAATGTTGTCCTGAGCAGCGTTACGAGACGCAGCACCACCGATATGGAAGGTACGCATGGTCAGCTGTGTACCCGGCTCACCGATAGACTGAGCAGCGATAACACCAACAGCCTCACCCTTGTTAACCAGATGTCCACGACCCAGGTCACGGCCGTAACACTTGGCACAGATGCCGTGGCGAGTGTCACAGCTGATCGGAGAACGTACTTTCATTTCATCGACGTTCATGCCTTCCAGACGTTTAACCCAGGCTTCATCGATCAGGGTTCCGGCTGGAATAGCAATCTCGTCTTCAGTACCTGGCTTGAATACGTCCACAGCCACAACACGACCCAGGATGCGTTCACCCAGAGGTTCAACCACGTCACCGCCTTCAATGTGCGGTGTCATCATCAGACCGTTGGTGGTACCACAGTCGTCTTCCGTCACCACCAGATCCTGCGCCACGTCTACCAGACGACGGGTCAGGTAACCGGAGTTCGCAGTCTTCAGAGCGGTATCCGCCAGACCCTTACGAGCACCGTGAGTAGAGATGAAGTACTGCAGTACGTTCAGACCTTCACGGAAGTTCGCGGTAATTGGGGTCTCGATGATGGAGCCGTCTGGCTTGGCCATCAGACCACGCATACCCGCCAGCTGACGAATCTGTGCGGCACTACCACGAGCACCGGAGTCCGCCATCATGTAAACGCTGTTGAAGGATTCCTGTTCTTCCTCTTTGCCCTGCTTGTTCAGGACGGTGTCGGATTTCAGGTTGTCCATCATGGACTTGGCCAGCATTTCGTTGGCACGGGACCAGATATCGATCACCTTGTTGTACTTCTCGCCCGCTGTTACCAGACCGGAAGCAAACTGGTTTTCGATTTCACGAACTTCTTCATTGGCGTCACGAATGATGTCCTTCTTGTTATCAGGGATAACGAAGTCGTTCACACCGATGGATGCGCCGGACAGTGTCGCGTAGTTGAAGCCGAGGTACAGCATCTGGTCAGCAAAGACAACCGTTTCTTTCAGACCAACGTTACGGTAGCAGGTATTCAACAGACGAGAGATGGCCTTCTTCTTCATGGTCTGGTTGACCAGTTCGAAAGGCAGACCTTCCGGAACGATTTCCCACAGAATCATACGACCTACAGTGGTGTCCGCCAGGAAGGTGCGATCGTGTTCTACACCATCGTCGTCTTTGTATTTTTCGCTGACACGTACTTTAACGCGAGCGTGCAGCTCAACAGCACCAGTACGGTAAGCGCGCATCACTTCGCGGATGTCCACGAATGCCATGCCTTCACCCTTGGCATTAATACGCTCACGGGTGATGTAGTACAGACCCAGTACCACGTCCTGGGAAGGTACGATAATAGGTTCGCCGTTTGCGGGTGCCAGGATGTTGTTGGTGGACATCATCAGGGCACGGGCTTCCAGCTGGGCTTCCAGAGTCAGTGGTACGTGTACCGCCATCTGGTCACCGTCGAAGTCAGCGTTGTACGCCGCACACACCAGCGGGTGCAGTTGAATCGCCTTACCTTCAATCAGAACCGGTTCGAACGCCTGAATACCGAGACGGTGCAGGGTTGGCGCACGGTTCAGCATCACCGGGTGTTCACGGATTACGTCAGCCAGAACGTCCCACACCTCAGGTGTTTCGCGCTCAACCATCTTCTTGGCAGCCTTAATAGTGGTCGCCAGACCTTTGGCTTCCAGCTTGCCGAAGATGAACGGCTTAAACAGCTCCAGAGCCATCTTCTTAGGAAGACCACACTGGTGCAGACGCAGGGTAGGACCTACGGTGATTACGGAACGACCGGAGTAGTCTACACGCTTACCCAGCAGGTTCTGACGGAAACGACCCTGCTTACCCTTGATCATGTCAGCCAGGGATTTCAGAGGACGCTTGTTAGAACCGGTGATCGCACGACCACGACGACCGTTGTCCAGCAGCGCGTCTACAGATTCCTGCAGCATACGCTTTTCGTTGCGGACAATGATGTCAGGCGCGTTCAGGTCGAGCAGACGCTTCAGACGGTTGTTACGGTTGATGACACGACGGTACAGATCGTTCAGGTCAGACGTCGCGAAACGACCACCATCCAGAGGTACCAGAGGACGCAGGTCGGGCGGCAGAACCGGCAGAACGGTCAGAATCATCCATTCCGGGTTGTTACCGGATTTGTGGAACGCCTCAACCAGCTTCAGACGCTTGGACAGCTTCTTCAGTTTGGTTTCAGAGTTAGTCTGCGGAATTTCTTCACGCAGCATTTCCACTTCTTCGCCCAGGTCGATGTCGTTCAGCAGGGCTTTGATCGCTTCCGCACCCATGCGCGCGTCAAAGTCGTCGCCGAACTCTTCCAGAGCTTCGTAGTATTGTTCGTCAGACAGCAGCTGGTTCTTTTCCAGGGTAGTCATACCCGGATCAACCACTACGTAAGATTCGAAGTACAGAACACGTTCGATATCACGCAGGGTCATGTCCAGCAGCAAACCGATACGGGATGGCAGGGACTTCAGGAACCAGATGTGAGCCACCGGGCTGGCCAGTTCGATGTGACCCATACGGTCACGACGTACTTTAGCCAGTGCAACTTCTACGCCACACTTCTCGCAGATAACACCACGGTGCTTCAGGCGCTTGTACTTACCGCACAGGCACTCATAATCTTTAACCGGGCCAAAAATCTTGGCACAGAACAGGCCGTCACGCTCAGGCTTGAACGTACGGTAATTGATGGTTTCCGGCTTTTTAACTTCGCCGTAAGACCAGGAACGTACCATCTCTGGGGAAGCCAGACCGATACGAATAGAGTCAAACTCATCAGTTTGGCCCTGGGTCTTGAGTAGATTCAGCAAGTCTTTCAAGATCGCATCTCCTCGCAATGAAAGGCAGTCTTCCCGACTGCCTTCCCTCGCGTTTTGTTATTCGGTGTCCAGCTCGATGTCGATACCCAGAGAGCGAATCTCTTTCAACAGTACGTTGAAGGATTCAGGCATTCCGGGCTCCATACGGTGGTCCCCATCGACGATATTCTTATACATCTTGGTACGACCAGCCACGTCATCGGACTTAACTGTCAGCATTTCCTGCAGGGTGTAGGCGGCACCGTATGCTTCAAGTGCCCATACCTCCATCTCACCGAATCGCTGACCACCGAATTGGGCCTTACCACCCAGCGGCTGCTGGGTAACCAGAGAGTAAGAACCGGTAGAACGTGCGTGCATCTTGTCATCAACCAGGTGGTTGAGCTTCAGCATGTACATGTAACCAACGGTTACCGGACGGTCAAAGGAGTCGCCTGTACGACCGTCAAACAGAGTCACCTGACCGGTGTCGCTCATGTCAGCCAGACGCAACAGTTCCTTAACTTCGGATTCCTTGGCTCCGTCAAATACAGAGGTAGCCATTGGAACGCCGCCACGCAGGTTCTTCGCCAGATCCATGATTTCTTCATCAGAGAAGGAATCCAGGTCTTCCTGACGACGGCTGCCACCTACGCCATTGTAGACCTGATCCAGGAAGTCACGGATTTCAGCCACTTTCTTCTGGGACTCAATCATACGATTGATTTTGTGACCCAAACCGCGCGCAGCTGCACCCAGGTGAGTTTCCAGCACCTGTCCAACGTTCATACGGGACGGAACACCAAGCGGATTCAATACGATATCGACCGGGTTACCTTCCGCATCATGCGGCATGTCTTCCACAGGCATGATGATGGAGATAACACCCTTGTTACCGTGACGACCCGCCATCTTGTCACCAGGCTGGATACGACGCTTGATAGCCAGGTAAACCTTAACAATCTTCAGCACGCCTGGTGCCATGTCGTCGCCAGTTTGCAGCTTTTTCTTCTTGTCTTCGAAACGCTCGTCGAGCTGAGCACGACGTTCTTTCAGCTGTTCTCTGGCCAGATCCAGCTGTTCGTTCAGAGTTTCTTCAGACATGGACAGTTTGAACCACTGTTCGTGTTCCAGTCCATCCAGATATTCGTCAGAGATAGTGTCGCCCTTCGCCAGAGCCGGACCACGATCTACAGACTGACCACGCAGAGCTTCACGCAGACGGTCGAAGGTATCTTCCTCAACCACCCGGAACTCTTCGTTCAGGTCTTTACGGTATTCGTCCAGTGCCGCCTTTTCGATGGCCTGGGCGCGGCTGTCTTTTTCAACGCCGTCACGGGTGAATACCTGTACGTCAATCACGGTACCTTTAACAGAGGTTGGTACACGCAGAGACGTATCTTTAACGTCAGAGGCTTTTTCACCGAAGATCGCACGCAGCAGTTTTTCTTCCGGAGTCAGCTGGGTTTCACCCTTAGGCGTTACCTTACCAACCAGAATATCACCTGCGCCTACTTCAGCACCCACGTACACGATACCGGCTTCGTCCAGCTTGTTCAGAGCGGACTCACCCACGTTTGGAATATCAGAAGTAATTTCTTCTGGTCCCAACTTGGTATCACGCGCCACACAGGTCAGTTCCTGAATGTGGATGGTGGTGAAACGGTCTTCCTGAACCACACGCTCAGAGATGAGAATGGAGTCCTCGAAGTTGTAACCGTTCCATGGCATGAATGCCACGCGCATGTTCTGACCCAGAGCCAGTTCACCCATATCGACGGAAGGACCGTCAGCCAGGATGTCACCTGCAGCGATAGTTTCGCCATTTTTCACCAGCGCACGCTGGTTGATGCAGGTGTTCTGGTTAGAACGTGTGTACTTGGTCAGGTTGTAGATATCTACACCCGCTTCACCTGGCTGAACTTCGTCATCGTTTACACGGATAACGATTCGAGCAGCGTCAACGGTATCAACATAACCGCCACGGCGGGCTACTACGCAGACACCGGAGTCGGACGCTACATTGCGCTCCATACCCGTACCAACCAGCGGCTTGTCAGCACGCAGGGTTGGAACCGCCTGACGTTGCATGTTCGATCCCATCAGGGCCCGGTTAGCATCGTCGTGTTCAAGGAATGGAATCAGGGATGCCGCTACAGACACTACCTGTTTGGTGGAAACGTCCATGTACTGAACTTTTTCCGGACCCATCAGGTGAGTTTCACCACGGTGACGTACGTTAACCAGCTCTTCAGTCAGACGGTTGTCATTATCCAGACCGGCAGAAGCCTGTGCGATAACAAACTCGCCTTCTTCAATCGCAGACAGGTAATCAACCTGATCCGTTACCTGACCGTCCACAACCTTACGGTATGGGGATTCCAGGAAGCCGTAGTCGTTGGCACGAGCGTAAGTTGCCAGGGAGTTGATCAGACCGATGTTTGGACCTTCAGGGGTCTCAATCGGACAAACCCGGCCATAGTGAGTAGCATGTACGTCTCGAACCTCAAAGCCTGCACGTTCACGGGTCAGACCGCCAGGGCCCAATGCAGATACACGACGCTTGTGAGTTACCTCGGACAGCGGGTTGTTCTGGTCCATAAACTGGGACAGCTGGGAGGAACCAAAGAATTCTTTGATTGCAGCAGCCACAGGCTTGGCATTGATCAGGTCCTGAGGCATCAGGCCTTCAGATTCTGCCAGGCTCAGACGCTCTTTAACGGCACGTTCAACACGAACCAGACCAACACGGAACTGGTTTTCAGCCATTTCACCAACGGAACGGACACGACGGTTACCAAGGTGGTCGATATCGTCGCAGACGCCTTTACCGTTACGAATGTCTACCAGGGTTTTCAGGGTATCAACGATATCCTGATTATCCAGTACACCCGGGCCAGTATCAGATTCACGACCCAGTCGACGGTTGAACTTCATACGACCAACGCCAGACAGATCATAGCGTTCAGCAGAGAAGAACAGGTTACCAAACAGGGCTTCGGCAGCTTCTTGTGTAGGCGGCTCACCCGGACGCATCATACGGTAGATTTCTACCAGTGCTTCCAGACGGTTAGTAGTGGTGTCAGCACGCAGGGTGTCAGAGATATAGGAACCACAGTCCAACTCATTGGTGTACAGGGTTTCAATACGCTTAACGCCAGCAGCCAGCAGTTTTTCGTAAACTTCCGTAGTGATTTCGGTGTTACAGTCAACAACGATTTCACCAGTAGCCTGGTGCACAACGGTCTTAGCCAGGACTTTTCCGTAGACGTATTCTACCGGAGCTTCGATACGCTGGATGTTTGCTTTCTGCAACTGGCGGATGTGACGTGCAGTCACACGACGACCCATCTCAACGATTACATTACCTTCGTTGTCTTTTATGTCAAAGCTTGCCGCTTCACCACGCAGACGATCAGCCACCAGATCGGTACTTACATTCTCTGAACCAATCTGAAAAGGTACTGTGTCGAAGAAGTAATCCAGAATTTCTTCGTTGCCCATGCCCAGGGCACGCAGCAGAATAGTGGCAGGCAGCTTACGACGACGGTCAATTCGTACGAACAGCTGGTCCTTTGGATCGAATTCGAAATCCAACCAGGAGCCACGGTAAGGAATAACACGGGCGGAGTACAGCAGCTTACCGGAAGAGTGAGTCTTACCACGGTCGTGGTCGAAGAACACACCCGGAGAACGGTGCAGCTGGGATACGATTACACGTTCAGTACCATTGATAACAAAGGTACCGTTTTCAGTCATGAGCGGAATTTCGCCCATGTAGACTTCCTGTTCCTTGATGTCCTTGATCGCCTTGTTGGCGGAGTCTTTGTCATAGATAATCAGGCGCACTTTTACACGCAGAGGTACTGCGTAAGTGACACCACGAAGTTGACATTCCTTGACATCAAAAGCCGGAGTACCGAGCCTGTAGCTCACATATTCCAGCGCCGCATTGCCAGAGTAACTAACAATGGGAAATACGGACTTGAAGGCAGCGTGCAGACCAATGTCTTCACGCGCGGCCGATTCTTTTCCGGTTTGCAGCAGCTTGTGATAAGAATCAAGCTGAATCGCCAGAAGATACGGCACATTCATGACATGCGGCAGTTTGCCGAAGTCTTTGCGGATGCGTTTTTTCTCTGTATACGAGTATGCCATCAGCGTTCCCCAGCTTGGTCACCTGGTCCTGGCTTCAGACCGTCTGGTCTGGCCATCTAGGTTTTGATGAGGGCGGGTGGCCCCCTTTTGACACCCAATGAATACGGTGATTAACAACCGTTAAACCGTTGCATGAGCTTTAGCGTCTGGCTAACTGAACCTTCCGCCACTCGTGCAACCAATGCCAGTCGTCATGACTGACATCCCCCCTGAAGTGATCCAAACCGTACACCTGTCCGCCCAGAACGACTCCGGAACCTACCAGTGTACATGTCTTCCATATCATTTTCAGGGTTTTTACCTACATCCATGTCACTTTATTTTGCGATGAGATGTAGCTATTGCCATAAAAAAAAATTTCCCCACCTGCGCTTGCGCAATATTTATACAAACCTGCACAAAAACGGTGACGAAATATTTTCATTTATGACTGCCTGAGCTCATCATTGCTTTAAGTAGCAAAACGATACAGCTCATACAACGGGAAAAAGGCCGGTGCCATTCAGGCACCAGCCCACCTGAGACTATTATGCAATAGACCCCGGATTATGCAACTTTACGTAGAGTTACTTAACTTCTACGGAAGCGCCAGCTTCTTCCAGTTGCTTTTTCAGCTCTTCAGCTTCGTCTTTGCTCACGCCTTCTTTCAGAGGAGCTGGAGCGCTGTCAACGATGCCCTTAGCTTCTTTCAGACCCAGGCCAGTAGCAGCACGTACAACCTTGATTACGTTGACTTTCTTGTCGCCAGCGCCAGTCAGGATTACGTCGAACTCAGTCTTTTCTTCAGCAGCAGCGCCAGCTTCAGCGGCAACTGGAGCAGCAGCAACAGCAGCAGCAGCGGAAACGCCGAACTTCTCTTCCATTGCTTCAACCAGCTCAACAACGTCCATTACAGACATTTCAGCGATTGCATTCAGGATATCTTCTTTAGACAGTGCCATGTCTATATCTCCAAAAAATTGGGTTGGGGTATAAGCCCCGAAATTCATTTAAAAACGAGAGAAAGCAGTAAGCTCTAACAGTCAAAAAGACGATTAAGCGGCTTTCTTCTTCTCGTCGGCAACAGCTGCCACTACACGTGTAATGCTTGCCGGGAACTCGTTCAGAGTTCGTGCCAGCTTGGTCACAGGTGCAATCATTACGCTCATCAGCATTGCGCGAGCCTGGTCCAGAGTAGGCATCTTAGCCAGAACATCAATCTGCTCTGCGCCCAGAACCTGTCCTGAGATGGACAGTGCCTTAACTTCCAGTTCCTTGTTCTCTTTAGCGAAGTCTTTAATCAGACGCGCAGCCGCGCCTGGATCTTCCTGAGAGAAGGCCAGAACTGTTGGACCTACCAGGACGTCCTGCAGACACTCAAAATCAGTGCCTTCAACTGCACGGCGAGCCAGAGTGTTACGTACAACCTTCAGGTATACGCCACCGTCACGAGCTTGCTTACGCAGTTCGGTCATTTGACCAACAGTCAGACCACGGTAATCCGCAATAACAGCCGACAGAGCGCTTTGTGCAGCCTCGCTGACTTCGGCGACAATCGCCTTCTTGTCTTCGAGTCCTAACGCCATGGGCTTTACTCCAAATATCCGAAGTTAACCCTGCTGCATACAATCTATATAAAAGCTATGCATCAGGGACTTACAATACGGTGATGGGTCACTGAATTCAGAAAATTGTTCTAAATCCGTGTTCACCGTCTACGCAGGAAATTAAGCGCCAACCTTTTTGTCCATCCCTTAGACGAACCCCACCCAATTGAACTCAGGCAGGAACAGGTCTTTGCACCTACGATCTTTGACGACCTCCGAAACCGGAGACCCCAAAGTCTTTTGGGTTACAGGCAGCCAGTTCCTCTGACCGCCTGCAACTCAGGTCAGTTGCCTGAAAGACAAATGCCCTTAATTAGATCTCGAGAGATGCAATGTCGATGGTCAGACCCGGGCCCATAGTAGAGGACAGGGTAACCTTCTTCATGTAAACGCCTTTGCTGGTAGCAGGCTTCAGCTTCTTCAGCTCAGCCATCAGCGCTTCAACGTTTTGCTTCAGAGAAGCCGCATCGAAATCGATCTTGCCGATACCAGCGTGAACGATACCGTTCTTGTCAGTACGGAAACGAACCTGACCAGCTTTAGCGTTCTTAACCGCGTCAGCAACGTTAGGTGTTACAGTACCTACCTTAGGGTTAGGCATCAGGCCACGTGGACCCAGGATCTGACCCAGCTGACCAACAACACGCATTGCGTCCGGAGAAGCAATAACAACGTCGAAGTTCAGTTCGCCAGCTTTAACCTGTGCAGCCAGATCGTCCATACCAACGATGTCAGCACCAGCCGCTGTAGCAGCTTCAGCGTTAGCACCCTGTGTAAACACAGCAACGCGAACGTCTTTACCGGTACCATTTGGCAGAACGGAAGAGCCACGTACAACCTGGTCGGATTTACGAGGATCCACACCCAGATTTACAGCGACTTCTACAGATTCTTTGAATTTAACGCTGGAAACTTCTTTCAGAAGGTTTGCAGCTTCTTCGAAGGAGTAAGCCTTGGTCGCTTCAACCTTCTCAGCAATCATTTTTGCGCGCTTGGACATCTTCGCCATTATTCTACACCTTCCACATTCAGACCCATGGAACGAGCGGAACCAGCGATAGTGCGGATAGCCGCATCTTCGTCAGCAGCGGTCAGATCAGGTTCTTTGATCTTGGCAACTTCCAGCAGCTGTTCGCGAGTAACAGTACCCACTTTTTCAGTGTTAGGACGGCCAGAACCTTTCTTCAGCTTCAGTACTTTCTTCAGCAGTACAGAGGCCGGTGGAGTCTTGGTTTCAAACGTGAAGCTGCGGTCACCGTATACGGTGATCACAACGGGTACAGGCATACCAGCGTCGAGTTCCTGAGTCTTAGCGTTAAACGCCTTACAGAACTCCATGATGTTCACGCCGTGCTGACCCAGTGCTGGACCTACGGGTGGGGAAGGATTAGCTTTACCTGCAGGTACCTGCAGTTTGATGTAAGCTTCGACTTTCTTAGCCATTGCAACCTCTACATTGGGTCAACGCTTCCCTGACTCACCATTCAGCCAGTCAATTCAGCTACCCATTAACAGGGCACTATCCGAAGCTCTCGCTCGCAATCATGCCCTTAGATAAAAACCCTGCATCGTTTGGTAATTTACCAACCAGTGCAGGGTTTCATTATAAAAATCTGTCTCTCAGACTTTCTCGACCTGGGAGAATTCCAGTTCTACCGGCGTGGAGCGACCGAAAATCATTACCGCCACATGCAGGCGACTCTTTTCGTAATTCACTTCTTCAACCACACCATTGAAGTCCGCAAAAGGACCGTCAATAACACGAACCATCTCACCAGGTTCGAACAGCGTCTTCGGACGAGGCTTCTCAGCCCCTTCATGAACACGCTGAAGAATAGCGTCCGCCTCTTTCTCGGTGATCGGCGCTGGCTTGTCGGCTGTGCCGCCAATAAAGCCCATCACTCGCGGCGTATCTTTAATAAGATGCCAGCTATCGTCGTTCATTTCCATCTGAACTAACACGTAGCCAGGAAAGAACTTTCGCTCACTTTTGCGCTTCTGACCGTTCCGAATCTCGACTACTTCCTCGGTTGGCACCAGAATCTCACCAAAGAGATCCTCCATACCGAATCGCTGCACTCGCTCTTTCAGCGAACGCATTACCTGCTTTTCGTAGCCGGAGTAGGCATGCACTACATACCAACGCTTCGCCATAGTTCTTTCCCTATCCAATCAAGCTGCTGATAGCCCAGCCTAGCAGAGAATCAAGCGCCCACAAAATTAGACCCATGACAATAACCACGGCGACAACAATCAGCGTGGTTTGCACAGTCTCCTGACGTGTAGGCCAGACAACCTTGCGAATCTCAACCTTGGCATCTTTAACGAGGTTCCAGAAGGCACCGCCTTTCACTGTTTGCAGACCAATATAGCCGGCAACAGCGCCCAGAGCCAGCAAGGCTACAACGCGGTAAAGAATAGACTCAGCAGAGAAATAATAATTCCCGTAAGCGCCGGCAGCGACCAGGGCAAATACCAGACCCCACTTAAGGCCATCAAGACGACCTTCAGCCGTCACTTCTGGTTTTCCACTCATTAGTTTGATTTTCTCTCTAGAAAAGCCCCACTCAAAAACAATAAATATGATAAAAGAGTGAAGGCCTGAATCAAGAAATGGCAGGCCAGGAGGGACTCGAACCCCCAACAGCCGGTTTTGGAAACCGGTGCTCTACCAATTGAACTACTGGCCTGTATCTACGAGCGCCTTACTTTGCTTCTCTAGATACAAGGACCGACCAATTATAATTGACCATACCTTATCTGAAAAGCGTTATTATTTTTTGATTTGTGAGGCATAAAAACAAGGGGCAGATAAAACACTCTATCTACCCCTATGCTTCTGGAGCTCTTAACCGGATTTGAACCGGTGACCTCATCCTTACCAAGGATGCGCTCTACCGACTGAGCTATAAGAGCAACTTCTTACCAACTCTTAACCAAAAAAAGGGGCAAGATTAATTTGGAGCGGGTAGCGGGGATCGAACCCGCATCATCAGCTTGGAAGGCTGAGGTTCTACCATTGAACTATACCCGCAACATAAACCGCATAGCGAGACTCACATCTTGTGACACTCACACAGCCTTCAATCTTCCATAATTTCAAGATCAAAGACAAGAACCTGGTGGTGGGGGCTGGATTCGAACCAGCGAAGCTTTCGCGTCAGATTTACAGTCTGATCCCTTTGGCCGCTCGGGAACCCCACCAAGTGCTGCGCTATTGTATCCGGCGACATCTCAAAGTCAAGCTGTTGTTTTCAACGTTTAACTCAGTGAGTTATTTAGAAAACTTTATCAACTGACCCAGTTG
Organism: Endozoicomonas gorgoniicola; assembly: GCF_025562715.2. NCBI lineage: Bacteria > Pseudomonadati > Pseudomonadota > Gammaproteobacteria > Oceanospirillales > Endozoicomonadaceae > Endozoicomonas > Endozoicomonas gorgoniicola. The sequence goes on along the minus strand of NZ_JAPFCC010000001.1, from coordinate 5,501,177 downwards.
ACTGAACTGCTTGCCTGGCTGTCCCGAAGCGCAGGCGTATATTAGTGAATTGATGGTTCGGATGCAATCCCTTTGCAGCTTTTTTCTAATACTTTCAGGCCGTTGTATTCATTCGCAAAATTTTCCCACATGTCGTCTGTTACTTTATCAGCCTGTTTGGCTGACAGCTCCAGCCAGTAGATTTGCGGTTGTCTTGCCAGACGCTTGATCCGGGTTTCATAGCCTGCCTGCAATAAACGACTGCTGACTTTATTAGCCGAAGCTTCTTTACTGAAAAGCCCCAGCGATATTCCGTTTGCCAACTCTCCCTGTGTAATAACAAAGCTATCAATACCCTGACCCTGAAGTTCCCGCAAAAGCCGGATAGCAGCCTCCCTGTCAGCAAGCGGTGGAATATGTACCCAGTGGTCATAGCTGCCTGCTTCATTGTCAGATCGTTCTCTGCTGGCCACCCCCAGTGAAAAGAGGCGCTGTTGCATTTCGTCGGCCTTAGCGGATGAATCGAAGGGACCCACAACAAGGCATTGATCATTCCGGGCAATCTCTGGCTCAGAATGTCCATTTCGTTCTACGGGCTCAGGCAGAAGATCTGATTTAGGAAGATTCTTACCACTTTCCGACCAGAGAACCAGTCGTTTTCCCTGCGGCTTCTCAGGCTCTGACACCACGGGCTTTACATAACGGCTCTGTGACTGCTGATAGGTTCCCCAGGCAAAGTAGCCTGTATTCATTATTAGCAGCAACAATATTATCCAGCGCATCCTTTTCGATCTTCCCTGACTGCTATTTCCAGACCATCCATTATCAGGTCAGGCATTAAACTCACCCTTCCTTCTTTATAGACAGCGATTAACTCTTCAAGCTGCTCCCCGTCTCCTCCGGAGAGAATGACACGGGAACCCGGGTATTGAGCGACCACCCGATCAACCAGCGCCAGCAACATAACCAACGCACCATGATGAATACAGTCGGCAGTGTTTCTGCCCGGGGCAAGGTCACTGTTATCGGTTGATTCAACATACCTGAGCTTTGCCGTATTAGACGCCAGTGTTTTTTTCATAAGGCTAATACCCGGAACTATATACCCACCCAGATGAACCCCGGTTTTATCCAGCACATCAATTGTGATGGCTGTGCCGCAATCGACAACGATTTTAATCTCCTGAGTGTTAGTCGCATGAGCTGCCAGCATGGCCAGCCAGCGATCCACCCCCAGTTTTTCCGGTTCGTCATAGGACAACGTTACACCAGCCGACACTTTTTTTGCTGCTGCTTTATATAAAGGTACAGCCTGCGTCGCAAGAACATGCTTTTTAATCTGCTCAAACCGTTCATCAGCAGACACAATAGAGATGCTTACCTGATCCAGCTTGCCAACCGTATCAAGAAAACAGGGAAGCACTGTATCCCAGTCCTCTGTGTTACAGAAAAAGCCAGAGCTGGCTGGCTGGCCATTTTCCCGCAGTAACCATTTTAAGCGGGTATTGCCCGCGTCGAACTGAAGGGTTCTCATGATTTCCTCAACGAAACTTCGCCACCGCTAAACACTTTGATACCTGTTTCCGTTTTTATCAGCAAACCACCCTGCTCATTAACCCCGGCATTAAGACCCTTTTCCTTTCGGCCTGCTGCTTCGATAGTCACTACCTGCCCCCTGAAAGCGTTGTATTCACTCCACTGGTCTTTATATAAAGCAAAGCCGCCATGCGAAAACCCTTCGAGCATGTGGCTGAGCGTATTGATAAGCTGCGCTACCACTGCATTACGGCTGACAGCTTTACCACAAACCTGGTGAAGGTCGACAGCAGGCTGTCCGATCCCTTTCCTCTGTTCTTCACTGAGCTTTATATTGATACCAATACCAATAATGACATCGCATTCCCCTGTAGGGTCGCCATGCACCTCAAGCAATATACCGCTGAGTTTTTTTCCTTGCCACAACACATCGTTTGGCCATTTCAACTCAAGGTTTCTTGCACCATTAGCCTCCAGAGCTTTTAGTACAGCCAGCCCGACGGCAAGACTCAGACCTTCCAGTGAAGCAGTACCTTCACTGACTCTCCAGTTTGCAGACATGGAAATGGTCGAGCCAAAAGGGCTGACCCAGGTTCTGCCTCGTCTGCCCCGACCACTGGTTTGATGCTCAGCCAAACAAAATGTCATGGCGCCAGGTTGACCATCGCTCAGGTCTTTAACGAGATCATTGGTAGAGCCGGTGCTGAAGCGGGTGTGCAGCGTTACTGCATGATTCTCTATTGCATGACGCAGCGATTCATCCAACCCTGCCTCAATCTTTTTCCGGTCAAGCAATTCTATTCCGTTTCCAAGGCGATAGCCTTTGCCCCGAACGGAGTCCAGCGACAGACCCAGCTCTTCAAGTGCTTTAAGTTTTTTCCAGACAGCAGCCCGACTAACTCCCAGAGTTTCCCCCAGCTCTTCCCCGGAGTGGAAGTGACCATCAGCCAACAGGTTCAGTAACTTTTCCATCGACAGTCCCAATTCTATTCTGCCTGCATGATATGCCTTGAAACCCGCTCTCTCAAACTCCCCGTGAACTTTTCTGGAAACCCTTGCATGATCTCCATGCCAATATCAGGCTAATCAAGCCTGCCACCAGCAGAACCAGACCAATACTCTGAACCAGACCGGCAATGCCCAGCAGAACTCCCAGCATCAGGTAATAGCCCAGCCCAAAAAACGCACCAGCAGTACCGACTACCTGACGATAATCGACCAGAGCCTGGCTAACAATATTAGGAATGGAAATACCAAAACTGACCATAACCAGTACCATTGGCAGCAGGAACATCAGAGTATCCTGCAAACACCAGACACCAGCTCCTCCGATCACAGCCAATAAAGCGGCCAACAGCACCAGCGAATCAGGCGATAGTCGGGTTAGCAATCTTTTATTCAACAGACTGCCTGCTACCGAGCCTATAGCCAGGACAACCCCACTATAACCAAACTCTGTCGGCCCATACCCCAGGCTTTCAAAAAGAAAAGGCGACAGAGAGTAATAGCTGAACACCATCAGGTTAAACAGGGCCACCAGCGTCATGCTCGACCACAGCCGTTTATCCCGAACCATGCGTCGACCTACCGCCCTCGAACTGACTCGCACCCCCTGACCGCTCTGGGTTTCAGGCAACCACTTAAGAGAGGTCAGCCAGAGTAGAATCGCCAGGATACACAACACCAGAAAAACACCTTGATAACCAAAGTGGTCAGCCAGGAAACCACCGCTAGCCAGCCCTATCACCGGACTGAGGGCAATACCCACCCCCATCAGGGAGAAAATTGCAGCCAGTTCACTCCCCTCATAACAGTCACGCAGAATGGTCTGCGTGACGACAGAACCCACTGCTGCTCCAAAGGCCGAAACAACCCTTGCCAGCATTAACCATTCAAAACGATGCGTGAATAATGCCAGCAGAGCACCGCAGCCATACACTATCAGACCAGAAAGCATGGCTTTTCGCCGACCGATGCGATCAGAAAGATAGCCCCAGAAAAAAACACCCACAGCGAAGGCCAAAAAATAAACCGACAGTGTCTGGGTAGCCTCCTCAACCCTGACACCAAAGCCAGCAGCAATATCGGGCAGTACCGGGCTATAGATCGTTTCCACAATCTGGGGAAACATCAGCAATGCTACCAATAACAGTCGATAAGGTTTCTCTACCATTCCCTGTTCCTGTTTTAAGCCAATAAAAGGAGCGCAAGTGTACACATAAACAGCTGCCGGAGCTTCTAAACATCATGAGCCGTCATGTCGGTGCCAGCGCATTTTCCTCCTCTTTCAGAGTCCCGGAGAACTTTCCTTGAAATTTTCTATCTAAAGTCTGCTACAGAGATTGACTAACGTGCATATAAAAATTAAGCGATTGAAAACCGCTCTAAAATGCACGTACACAACTAAAGTTCAAATGAATTCAAAAAAGATTGAGAGACCTTTATGAAATACAGAGTTTTTTCACTTATGTTGGCAGCCTCAGCACTGTCTATAAATTTATACGCCTATTCCCCGGATGATCAGCAGGGCACTCTCTATAAAGGACTGCAAAACCTAAATAAACTTGCTGATACAATGGGGCTTGATCGAAAGCAGTCGTTAGGAACAGTTGGTATAAATAACCTGATTTCTTCATTCTTATCCCCCTGGAATGAAGTGCGGATCAATTATCTGATCAAAAGAACAGGCAACATCAAACAAGTAGCAAAAGATGTCATAAGTGGAGCGTTTGCTAATCCTCTCTTTGACCTGTCTGGTTTTGCCGTCCAAAAAGAAGATTTTCTAGACCTGGTCGAGCGTAGTTCTTTTCTACAGACTTATGACCCCAAAGCCAGGGGAGTAACAATCAGCGATGCCGATGCCCTTTTTGTTCCCACTGACACACCGCTGACAAAAGATTTGGCAAAAACAGCCAATACCGCTACAGACCAAAAGTCCTCAAGCACACGCATCCCTGCCAACACACCGGTTTTTATTTTCGGACAGTTATTCGATTTACCCGCTAAAATCAGCCCTGATGAAGATTCATGGTTTCTTGTCTGGCGAGAAGAATTTGGTCTGAAGTTCGTGCGCTCGCGGCATATAGGACGGTTAAGCCAGTCCGATATAGAAGAGTTTGAACGTCTGGTCACTAGCAAGCCCGAAATTGTAAGAACAGGAAGAGTTGAGCGAGAGTTTCATGAAGACAACTTCAAAATGCTGATGCCTGGCACCATGCCTCTGCATAAAAACGATGGCACTTATCAACTGGCAAAGCGAAAGGGCCAGGATGGAGAAATCGTTCAATTTAATAACAGCACCTGGACAGTCTACCGTGCAAAGCTGACCCCAGCCGAACTGTATGCTAAAGACAAAGTCAAACCCCTGGATTATCACATTAAGCAGGCACCCATGAATCCAACCATTCAGAACTACCTGCAAGAACTACACAATAGAATCTTTCGCTACCCAAATTATGCCGGTTCTGAGCGTAACTATCACTGGTCTTTCGCCTGGGGAGAAGGAGAGGCAGGTATCGATGAACAACACGGTCAGGATATTTCCAATTTTGTTTACAAACTAATGCTGGGATTCGGACATCGCCTGCCAAGGTACTCCGGGCATCAGATAACAGAAGGGCTAAGTATCAACACGATAACGGTGGATTACTCAAAAGATAAAGAGTCACACTATCGAACACTGGTTGAAGACTGCACCCTGGGACGAATGGCAAGTTTTGCCCGCAGTGCGCACATGGTCTGTATTGGCAGTGTATCGATGGCACAGCTTAGGCTTCTTGATTCTGATGCAGCAACGGATGCATTGAATAATGGCATGAAGGAAGAGGACCTTGTACCACTGGTAGCAACCAGTCCTGTTGGCTTTAGAGATGTGGAAACCGGAAACTGGACAATCGTCCCCAAAGCAGCAATTTTCCCAATTTTCAAAACAGGCCCTTATAGCAGCTGGATAAGCCGAAAAGAGGATTTTAAAGTATTCAGTTTCTTTACAAACTCTCCAAGGTTAACGACAAAAACTGAACTCTGATAGATCACCTGTTAAGCTCCACATAGACTGTGTGGAGCCTTTCCCGATACTTATAAAATGAAATGAACAGGTGCAATGCTAATGAGTATTTTCAAATCCCACATTTCACAAATGGGTGCTTACAAACCGCCACTGGAAGGTCGGGATAACCACCAGCACCTGTTACTTGATTTTAATGAACGGGTGCTTCCGGTTTCTCCGACGGTTAAGCAGGCCCTGATCGATTTTATTAACGATGACCAGCTTCAGGTTTATCCTGCTTATGGGGACATTATTCAGAAAATTGCTGACTACTGTGGGGTAAAGCCCGATCAGGTCATGACCACCAACGGTTCAGACCAGGGAATAGACCTGATCATTCGGTCGGCATGCAGGGAAGGCGACGATGCCATTATCCCCGGACCAACATTTGCCATGTATCACCAGTGCGCAAAAATTGAAAATCTGAACATTATCGAACCCGCCTATTCCAGAGAAAACGGTTTTCCCAAACAGGCCGTCATGGACGCGATTACCGATAAAACCCGACTGATTGTAATAGCAAACCCAAACAACCCTTGCGGAACCCCCATCGCAAGGGATGATATTCTGGACATTGCCAAAGCTGCGCCTCAGGCAGCCATTCTGGTGGACGAGTGCTATTTCGAATATACCCGGCAAACGGTTTGCGACGTTGTTGAGCAATACCCCAACCTGCTGGTCACCCGGACTTTCTCCAAAACCTGGGGGCTTCCATCTGTACGACTGGGGTACATTATTTCCAGTAAAGACAATATCAACGCATTACTGAATGTCCGTGGACCTTACGACGTAAATCAGCTGGCAGTGGTTGCGATTGATGCCGCGCTTGGCAATCCTGAATATACACAGGAGTACGTGAAAGAGGTAATTGAAGTCTCAAAGCCGATGATTGAGGCATTTCTGGATAAGCAGAATATTGAGTACTGGCCGTCTGTAGCAAACTATGTCTGGGTGTTTTTCAAGCAACCTTCTCTGGTTGAGCAAAAGCTAAAAGAAGCGAATATTCTTGTTCGTCCCAAAGTGGACAATAATTCCAGGCTCGGATTACGAATCAGCCTTGGGAACAAACAGCAAACCATACACCTGATAGACACCCTTGCCTCAGTTATCTAACGCTGCATAACGATCTACACATTGTTCAATTAATATTCTCCCCGCAACTCACGACACAGTTGATCCCGAAAATCCCGCAGAAACTGGCTGCTTCGCTCAGCCATCTGCCTGCCTGCTTCCGTTTGCATACTGTCTGCAATGTTCAGCAGCTTCAGTTCAAAGTGGTCAAGGGAATAAAGGCGGTCATCCAGTTCGCGATGCTCTGCCAACGGATCGTGGGGATCAAACAGTTTCTGCTTCAGCTTGCCTCCGGTGTAGAAACAGCGGGCAAGGCCAATAGCTCCCAGCGCTTCCATCCGGTCTGCATCCTGAACCACCTTTGCTTCAATGGTTTCTGGCTCAATACCTGCCGAATAACTGTGTGTTTTCACCGCATGACACACATCACCAATCAGGTCTTGCGGGAATGCCAGTTCTTCCAGACAACGCTCAGTCTCTTCTGCTGCCAATGTTGAAGCCATTGAACGCTGAGGGTGATTCTTGGGAAGAACAATAATGTCATGGAAATAGCAGGCGGTCAGGATAACCAGCCGGTTAACACTCATATCACCGTCATTCAGTAGTCGACTGGCGGTTCGCCAGACTCTCTGGAAGTGTGATATGTCATGAGAAGCATCATCCGACTCCCGCCCCTGCAAAAACTCGACAAACGCATTTTCCCACTGCTGTAACAGGGCTGGGTCGTTGTAAGACATAGCTTCTCACTCTTTGTTTTATTAACCATGCAACTGATAGCGATAACAGGACCGACTATCAATGGCGGGCTCACTATGCAGAAACAGTCGTGAATGCACAACCAACTGTTCAGGTTTTAATTCAACCAGATGGTAAGCCGGAGGCTCAGGCGAAACGTAAGAAGGCTTTTTATTGTCAAATTCAAAAGCGGTCTGATGTACAGGCGACAAAGGACAGGAGTAACTGATGCCATGCCAGCTCCCTGTCACAGTGCGGTGCAAATGTCCGAAGAAAATATGCCTGATCTGCGTCAGGTAAGGTGTCACAGTTTGAAGGAACTCATCCGCATTCACCAGATTATCGTCGTCCATTGCCGAAAGCCCTACTGTAAACGGCGGGTGATGCATAAACAGATAAACAGGTTGCCCTTCAGAGTCCGCCAGCATGCTCTCCAGCCACTGCAACCGTTCCTGACAGAGAACACCGCTACGCTTTCCTACGTCCAGAGTATCCAGAAAAATCATCCGGCCTGCCGGAGTATCCAGAATGTATTGAACAAACCCGCTTTCATCGTCCACAGGATGTTCAGGAAAAACGGTTGAAAACGCTTCTCTTTGATCATGGTTACCCATCAACATATAAACAGGAAAAGGCAACCGGCTCAGCTCCTCTTTTAAAACCTTGTAAGCAACCTTTTCGCCCCAATGGGTCAAGTCTCCCGTGATCACCGCAAAGTCTAATGAAAGGCTGGCACAGTCAGACAAAATGGCATCAATACATTGCCTTATCCGTAACTGTGGATTGATGTCATAATTCATTTCCCCCGCTGGAATCAGCTGAGGGTCAGACAGGTGAATAAAATGGATGTTCTTTTCCGGGGTTGTTCTCATAATGCTTTATTATACAGCAGACTCCAGACTATACCGGGCAACCGTCATATTACTCCAGCCCTCAAAACCATCCAGATGCATACCCAGTGTCTGTATGACATCCACCGCAAATACGTTGTCGGGCGCCGTATAGGAGATGATCTCCCGAAAGCCAAACCGCTCAAACCCCAGTCTGGCAACAGCCTGAGCAGCTTCAAGCACCAGCCCCCGCCCACGAAACTCTGGCAGAAAGCGCCAGCTAAGCTCTACACTTTTCCCGTAACTGGAAAAACCACAGTAGCCAATCAGCCGATACGTTTCCTTATGAACAACAGCCCATCGTGACCAGCCTTTCTGATCAAGTTCCAGCTGATAACGCCATAATTCTGTTTCTGGTCTGGAGGCAGGAGAGTCATCACTGAACCGGCGGGGCAGGTCATTGTGACCTGTTATTTCACCGTAAGGTTTCAGGTCACCTTCCTGCCAGGTTCGAATTAGCAGTCTGGGGGTTTGAGTTACTATTAGCACGAGACGCTCCTGATAACGCTTTGATCGACAGCTTGAGCTATTGAAACTTATAAATATGTAGCCTAACTCTGGCGGGAAGGCAGTATTTCTTTCTTATTAAATACAAGGCAATACTGTCCACTAACCATGTCCAATGGAGAGTCGTCCACTGGTGAACATTTTTTGTTTACAGGGGTTTGACCTGTCGGTATACGAAAAAGTTCTATGCTGTCCGGATAATATTCAGACGACCTCTCAAGAGCGCAACCATCAAAGCTTACCCGGGGTTGGCCGAAATCTCTTCCATAAGAATTATCAGTGGACGGCTATGATGAATCCGGTACTCAGCGACTTTCTCGCACTGCCCGAACCCCATTTTCAGTGGACCGTTCTGGCTGAAGAATGCCTGGAAGGCGAGGTGAGAGCCGTTCAACTGGAACTCACTTCGCTAACATGGCCTAAAGATAAAACCTCTGGCGCTGACCATCAACAATGGCAGCACCGCTTACACCTTTACCTGCCTGCGAAAGATAACCACCAGCCCTGCCTGCTAATGATTAACAGTGGAACACGCCATGACCTGTCAATGGAAACCACGCCTCAGTCCCAGGTCGACAGCGCAGCTCTGTGTCGCCTTACCGGAGCCCCTGTTGCCAGCCTGAAAGATATTCCAAACCAGCCCATAACATTTGCTGACGGTAAGCCGCGTTCAGAAGATGATCTGGTTGCCTGGAGCTGGAAGCAGTTTCTGGAAAACCCTGAAGCTAACCGTTTTTACCCACTGCAATGGCCCATGGTTAAAGCCGTGGTAAAAGCTATGGATGTCATTGAAGCATTCACTGCCACACAGAATACTGAGGTAAATGACTTTATTCTGTCCGGAGGTTCTAAGCGGGGCTGGGTAAGCTGGCTGACAGCCAGTGCTGATTTCCGGGTTGCTTCAGTGATTCCGATTGTGATTGATGTTTTGAACATCGAAGCCTGTATTCATCACCACCATAATGTCTACAACGGCTGGTCACCGGCTATTAAGGACTACACCGACGAAGACCATAATATTCTTGAAGCACTGGAGTCAGAGACAGCCCAACAGCTGTTAGAGCTGATAGACCCTATCCATTGCAAAGAGTCCCTGCAACTGCCCAAGTTTGTCATTAATGCCAGTGGTGATGAGTTTTTCCCTCCCGACTCTGCCCGCTTTTACTACCATCAACTGTCACAGCCAAAATGGCTGCGTTACCTGCCAAACTGCAGTCATTACCCGGGGCGTGAAGCCAATATCAACACGACGGAATTAATGGCTTCAGCCTATGGCGCGCTGTTGGCTGATTCTGCCCCCGTCATGTCCTGGCAGCCATTGGACGATGGCGGTATTGAACTACGACTCAGCGAAGAACCCGGCCAGGCCAGTGTCTGGTTCTGCCATAATCCACTGGCTCGTGATTTCCGCAGGGATGAACTGAAACAACAGGGGTTACGCTTTAACAGCCAACCATTAAAGCCTGTCAGTACATCACCCTGGGTTTACCGTTTCCTGCCCGAACCTGCCGATAAAGGCTGGACCGCCTTTTTCATTGAGGCGTCTTTTGACAACCCTCCATTCCCGAACCTGAAACTGACCAGTGGAATTCGTGTCCTACCCGACATATATCAAAACCCGAGTTAGACCAATCGCAGTTATTAGACAATCAGGACTTTGCCACCTTATATTGGTCGCTGTTATTCACATCGGGCAGACCAATGGCTATCTGGAACAAGTCCCCAACTCTGGAATTATTAAATAATCAGTTAAAAGGCAACATGTGTGAGCATGTTGGTATTGAAATTACGGCTATTGGTGATGACCATCTTGTCGGCACCCTGCCTGTTGATGAACGTACCGTGCAACCCATGGGGCTGCTGCATGGCGGAGCCAATGTGGTTCTGGCTGAAACCCTCGGCAGTATTGCTGCCAACCTTGCCTGCGAGAACAATCAGTATTGCGTCGGTCTGGAAATCAATGCCAATCACCTGAAGTCTGCAACATCAGGCAAAGTGACAGGAACCGCCCGTCCAATTCACCTTGGTCGAAGCACTCAGGTCTGGGAGATTCGCATTGAGGATGAACAGGGCGCTCTGACCTGTATTTCCCGACTGACCATGGCTGCTAAAAGTAACAGAGATTAATTAGAACTCCCCTCCAGCAGTAAGATTTCAGGGAGGGGAATCTATCTCTTAAACTCTATAACTGCCGGGCAATCAGCTGTTCCAGCTTCACCTGATCCTTTGCAAAGTTGCGAATGCCTTCTGCCAGTTTTTCCGTTGCCATGGCGTCTTCATTCATTAACCAGCGGAAGGTCGTTTCATCCAGGCTCACCCTGGGATCATCAGATACAGGCTTTTCTGCATACAGTTTCTGCTTCAAAGGCTGTTCAGTATTTTCCAGCTCTTCCAGCAATGACGGTCCTATTGTGAGACAGTCACAGCCTGCCAGCTCACGAATTTCTCCGGTATTACGGAAGCTGGCTCCCATCACTGTGGTTTTGTAACCATGTTGCTTGTAGTAATTAAATATTCGGGATACGGACACAACACCGGGGTCTTCCGCTCCGGCATAGTCACGACCTTCAGATTGTTTATACCAGTCGAGAATTCGCCCTACAAAAGGTGAAATCAGATAAGCGCCTGCTTCTGCGCAGGCCTGTGCCTGAGTAAAACTGAACAACAAGGTCAGGTTACAGCGTATGCCTTCCTGCTCAAGTATTTCTGCCGCTTTTATACCTTCCCAGGTTGACGCTATTTTTATCAACAGCCGATTACTGTCAGCGCCCTGTTGACGGTACATTTCAGACAGACGACGGGCTTTTTCTATAGTGGCCTGAGTATTAAAAGAAAGACGGGCGTCGACTTCTGTCGACACAACACCCGGCACAACACCCTGTATCTCTTTTCCTATCGCAACGGCCAGCCAGTCGCAGGCGAGCTTCGACTGCGTGCTGATATCACCAGAAGACTGTCGTCCATATTCAAGTGCGTCTGACAATAACGCGGTGTACGCCGGTAGTTCAGCCGCCTTCAGGATGAGTGATGGGTTCGTGGTAGCATCCACCGGTTTGTAGCGTTTGATTGCATCAATATCCCCGGTGTCTGCGACCACTTTGGTCATACTTTTTAACTGATCTAGCTGGTTGCGCATACTCTACCCTTTTATCGTCTGCTCGTTATTTACCTTCTCAGGCTGACTCAGGCTGACTCAGGCTGAATAGCTGTACTCCGTCATACCCATTACACCTGTCTCAATCGCAAAGATCCCACCCGATTCCGGATATTGTTCAAGCTCTTCGCTCGAACAGGCCTGCCTGCATGAAGTGACAAACAGTGTAGTATTAGCTTCGCCTCCAAACGCCACTGTCGTAGGATACTTAACAGGCAAATGGACCTCTTCAACCATAACGCCACCCGGTGACAGGCGCACAATTTTTTCTCCTGCAAACATTGCCACCCAGAAACCTCCATCACTATCAACCGCTGCGCCAGCCGGCATCCCTTTACCAAAAGGAAAACGATGAAAAACACGACGGTTTGCCAGTACTCCTTCTTCAAGGTCATACTCACAGGCATAAATAACGTGTTCCGCAGAATCCGCATAGTAGATAGTGCCTGAGTCAGGGCTGAACGCAATGCTGCTGGCAGCCATCACTGGTCCCGCTTTCTGCTCCAGTTGTAAAGTAGCATCTAATGAATAAAGCCATGACTCTGCATGACGGCCATAAATGTTGGCACTACCAACCCAGAATCGGCCAGCCGCATCGCAGCGACCATCGAGCAAATTGTTTTTAATCAAGTCGCTCGACACACGATTCAGCCTGGAGACCTTGCTTCCTGAATTCAGTCCAGATGAGAAGGCGTCGATCTGAAAAAAACCAGAAGACGATGCCAGAATAATACTGTCAGGGTATTGGCTGTTTGAGGAGAAAAAAGAAAAGCAACCGGAGGGTTCCGGTAACAGGAGTGTCTGGGAGCGGTCATACTCAGCTTGCCAGGCATTCAGGCTTTGCCCTGCAACATCAAGCCAGTAAAGAGAACCACTTTTTTGATGCCATCGGGGACACCGACCCTGCTGTGTTCTGGCATCAAGCACTTTCACAACGGCTTTCATAGTTGCAGATAGTGAACCTAATCCCTTCTCCTTGCAACCATGTCACTCAAGTGGATGCAAAAGCCGGAATCAGGATGACCCCGGGGCTGCGAACTGACCTTCATTTGTTTGCAGGCCTATTGCGTGCAGTTTACGAGCGATGTTCATTGACGCATCGGCTTGTTCATTCCGCAAGTATGCCATGTTGGTAAACATCTGCTGTTCGGTAGTCGTATAGTTTTTTCATTTCACGTCATATCCTGAGTGGTTGCTCCAGTCAAGATATCGTTCGATTACTGACGAGTCTCTTTACTACGCTCAAAAGCCAACTGCTGTAGAAGGATGTTGATCTGAAATTCTTCGGCTTTTATCAATGCCTGATAATGAAGTACAACTGAGTTTATCTGCTCTGACAGACTCCCCCTGGCGGTCAGTTCAGTTGTATCAGAAATGCGCTTGACCTGTGTCACCAGCTCTTTATTTTTAACGCTGTTTTTCAGTGTGCTTTTTCCAGATTTATTCGCTTCACCCTTAAAGCTTTTTTCCAGAGTTTTGATCTCACTGTCCATACGCTTGCGGTACTGGTTAATGCGCTTTTGCCTGAGGTCAATCCGGCTTTGCAAAACCCGAACGCGCTCGCTGGCTTCCAGCGCCTTCAGCTTTTTCATATCAACCGGTTGCAGTGGGGCGGCTATACCTTTCAATTCGACCGGCTTAGCGTCTGCACCACACTTTTCTTCAGAAAACTGTACGGTGCCATTTACCTGACACTTGTAGATCGTTTTTGCATGTCCGCCCGGGGTGTACGTCATGGTAACGACACCCAGAAGCACTGTAGAGATTAATCCTGATAAAAACATGTCGCCGTCCTGGTCTGAATTCCTTAACTACTTTCCATTACTATAGTCATGAGTAAAGTAGTCATGGTTTAAATGACCATAGGTTGGACTTGCCACAGGACAGGGTAGTCGGTGTTTATTAACAAGATTGTCGGTTCAGTTCATCAACCAATGCAGCGCCTGCTCTTTTTGTTGCAAACCAAATGGCTCAGCCTTGATACCAGGGAACAGCATATCAGCCCACTCGGTCACCCGGCTCAGCCACTGTCGGTCAGTGACAACTGCTTTTTTATTAATAGCTTTCAAGTGTGGCAACCCAAACTTCATGTCTTCCCACAAAGCTGAAACTGTTATTCCTTCCCAGGATTCCACTTCGACATAAACAGACAGTTTACTGTGCTGGTCGAACTTTGGTTTCATATAGTCAATCAGAGGAAGAATATCGTCCTTTTCAATTTTGCCAGACACTCTTATGCCCACTACGAAGTCTGCAGGCATTTCCAGAATTTCAATCATCCTACTCTCCTCTCCCTCCAACCTTCTGCAACCGCTTTAGACATTCAATAACGTAGTATTTATGCAGTTGGTCTGGTCTCCAAGCTGTGTCATCCGAAATGGCTGACACAGCCCTATAAGCCGAATCATGGGCAGTAAACTGCAGCAAATCAATAGCCCGTATGTAAAAATACTGTTAGTTCTGCCCATTCGCCCTTTGCACCGAATAAAGAAAAATCAGCCAGACATTGTCGGAGAGCCAGCTTATTCAAAAAAGGCTTCCCTGATTTCTTTTACGTACTTCAGCTTTGACAGGCTCTGCAGTATTTCAAGATAGTCATCGGTTGCTGTATTGCCAATACAAAGATATTCCTTTTCCGTACAGCCAATACGCCCCGGTGACTGTTTGTAAACCACGACGGTGGGGTCAATAGCCATCACTTCAGTCACATAATCAATGTTATCTGGAATACAGAATTCGTAACTGAGCGCCAACAGACCATCAGGCTGACCATACAAACCCTGAGCATCCAGCTTGTTCAGGTCAAACTGGATTTTTTCCATTGGCTTCGAAGCACCCCCGAACACCGAACAACCTGAAAGCGTTAAGCTCAGCAACAGCATTACCATGCCGGATACTATCTTCATTCTCATTACTCATGCCTGATGATTTCTGCTCTATATTCTATCCTTTTTCCACCCCATGCTGTGAGGCAGGGACAACTAGACTAATTTGTACATGTCATAAAACAACAATTCGTGCAGCCATCATGACAAAACGACCAGCCCTGTTACCCTTATTATCCCTCTCATGGCTGCTTGCCCTGCTCCCTTTTTACGGTTTTACAGCAGCAACGGAAAACATTCACCTTAAAGCCCCACAGAACGACTGCTCCGCCAAACACCTGAAACAACACCCCCGGCACATACTTCCCTGCTACCTGCAAAAGCCGGATAACCATTATCACTGGCAGGTAACAGAAACTTCCGAACAGACGATTACCGTTGCAGACAAAAAAAAGACAATCACCACTCACAGCATCGAAATGAGATCTCAGCGCTGGCCTGTTGACCGCAAGCACTCCGTCAACCACCCTGTATGGCTACATACCATCACGGTTTACCAACCTGAGAAAGTTGTCCACGACAGCGCATTACTGTTCATAAACGGTGGCAGGCTTTACTCTGAAAACGATGAGCCATTAACCGTAAAACAGTCCCCCAATGACGATCTGGACTTTGCCTATATCGCAGCACTCACCCAATCGGTTGTTATCGATTTGAAAGATGTTCCCAACCAGTACCTGCAGTTTTCAGACAGCAAGCCTTTAAAAGAAGATGCCCTGGTGGCTTACACATGGGAAGAATTCATGAAAGATCCGGATGAAAATGCCTTTATGCCACTCAGGTTACCCATGGTAAAGGCTACTCAACGTGCAATGGACACAGTGCAGACTTTTATGGGAAAGCATAAGCTGAAAATCAATCAGTTCGTATTATCCGGTCTGTCCAAACGGGGCTGGGCAGCCTGGCTGACGGCTGCAATGGATAACAGAGTTATTGCTGTGGCTCCCATGGTAATTGACGCTCTGAACCTGCAAACAGCCATGGACCATCATTACAAAAGCTATGGCCGCTGGGCGCCTGCGGTTAAGGATTACACCAATATTTTACCCAGACTGCATTCAGAACCATTAACGCAGCTGATGCAGGTCGTAGACCCCATCCATTATCTACAGCAACTCAAGCTGCCTAAATACATTGTCTCAGCAGCAAACGACGATTTTTTCCTGCCGGATGCCAGCCGACATTATTTTAGCGACCTTAAAGGAGACACATGGTTAAGGACTCTCCCTAACGCTCGCCACTATATTGCCAGCATGATTGCCAGCATGGACAACAAACTGATTACCGACACGCTTGCTTCTTTTTATGGCTCTGTCATAGAACAGCGTCCGATGCCGTCTGTTTACTGGGACTTAAAAGACAATGACCTGAAAGTAACCAGCACCGTTCCGCCAAAAAGCGCAAAGCTCTGGAGTGCTGTTAACCCGAAAGCCAGAGATTTCCGTTTAACGCCAGACAATCCGTCTGTCAAACCCTTCATCGCCAAAGAGCTTGCAGTAAAGTGTGATAATGTTTGTCGTGCCAAAGTATCAATTGCCAATCCAAAAAATGGATGGAAAGCCTCGTTTATAGAACTGGAGTTTGCGAACCCTCCCTTTAAAAATTTTACTGTTACAACGCAAATATTTATTACGCCTGACACATTTCCAGAAAAGCCATTTCCAGCAAAGCCAAAGCCTCGTTAGCAACCATGAAAAAAACTACAGCCTCCACCAGATTATAAAAGGAGGCACTCAATGAACAAGAAAGAGACACCAGTAACTGGCGCTATAAACACAATAGAAGTGACTGACAAGCTATCTGCTTGTCAGTCCACCATTCCACAAAAAATCAAACAAACCCTTTAATACCAACTGCCTGGCGAATATGCTTCAGGAACGGTGCCGCTTCTGCACGGGCTTTTTCAGCGCCTTTGCGCAGCTCAGCTTCGATAAAAGCAGGATCCTGAAGCAGCTCGTTATAACGTTCACGAGGCTCTTTCAGCTTCTCATTCAGGTATTCAGACAGTTCATTTTTCAGATCACCCCAGCCAGCGCCTGCTTCGTACTGAGCTTTCTTTGCCAGAGCTTCTTCTTTTGTCGCAAAAGCAGAGAAAATCTGGAACAGAGTACAGGTAGACGGATCTTTTGGCTCACCTGGCTCCAGAGAGTTGGTCTTGATTTTGCGAATCAGTTTCAACAACTTTTTCTCTGGAGCAAACAGGGGAATGGTGTTGTCATAGCTCTTGCTCATCTTGCGACCATCAAGACCATTCAGCACCGCTGTGTTTTCATCAACAATGGCTTCTGGCAGAACAAGTTTTGTCTTGTAGTGATGATTCATGCGCTTGGCAATATCACGAGCCATTTCCAGATGCTGTACCTGGTCCTGGCCAACAGGGACTTTTTTAGCTCCGAACATCAGAATATCTGCGGCCATCAGAACCGGATAGCTGAACAGACCCATGGTGATACCAAAATCCGGATCATTTTGTTCGTTCTCAACATTTTCCTGAACCGCAGCCTTGTAAGCATGCGCACGATTCATCAGACCCTTGGCGGTCATGCAACTGATGATCCAGTTTAACTCCATGATTTCAGGTATATCGGACTGACGGTAGAAGGTCACACGGTCTGTATCCAGCCCCAGAGCCAGCCAGGTCGCAGCAATTTCCAGACTCGATTGGTGAATACGTTTGGGATCACGCCCTTTAATCAGGGAGTGGTAATCAGCCAGGAAGTAGTAGGACTGCACATCGTCACGCCAGCTTTCCTCAATAGCCGGTTTAATGGCTCCTACATAGTTACCCAGGTGCGGAGTGCCTGTTGTCTGAATACCAGTTAATACTTTGGTCTTTGTCATGGGTTACTCATTAGAGGAAAATCTAAGACGTGTTCAATGGAGGGGAGTGATTGCTACCCTCCAGACGAACCACGCATTATAGGTAAAAGCATTTGCAGGGTGAAGGGGTCATGCAGGGTTCATATCGGAAGCATGAGTTTGAAAGAAGCTCCGCCCAGTTCAGAGTCACCAATGGTTAGCGTGCCATCGTAACTGTCAATAATATCCATAGCGACTGCCAGTCCAATCCCCTGCCCTTTTGTGCGGCTGTCAGCCCTGACACCTCGCTTGAGAATATCTTCTCTCCGATTTTCTGGCACGCCTGCACCATCATCGTCAACCTGACACAAAACCCAGCATTTGCCATCTTGAGATACTGTCTGCGAACAGACCCGCACCTGCTGAAGGCAAAGCCTGTAAGCATTTTCCAGAAGGTTGCCCAGCACTTCCATCGCGTCCTGCTCTTCAGCAGAAAACTGTATGCCCTCTTCAATATCAGTACTCAGCTCAACCTGCTTGTCGTAGTACACTTTGTTCAAGGTCCGGCTGATGCGCCCAACCGTACCAGCCACATCGGTTTGGTGCTTCACCAGCCCCCGCTGGCGTGTTACAGCCCTCTGCAACTGGTAGTTGATGATCTGGTTCATGCGATGAACCTGTTCTTTAATAATAATTCCGACTTCTTCGCATCCTGCATTTTTCTGCATGGTCTGGCTGTGCTGAACGCTTTGCAGTACCGCGAGAGGCGTTTTCAAACTATGTGCCAGATCGGCCATGGCATCACGATAGCGTTCTCGTTGCTGGCGCTCATTATTTAACAGCTGGTTTAATGCATCGGTCAGGGCGACCAGTTCCCGGGAATAAACGCCTTCCAGCCGACTGGTATGACCTGACTCAATTCGCTGAAGGTTATCAGCCAGTTTTCTGATTGGAATCAGTGACCAATGCATCCCGAACCAGAGTACAATCATCATCATCAGGGCGGTCAGAGACAGGGAAATCAGCAGGTTGCTTCTGAACGCCACAAACATTTCTTCATATTCCGTTGCAGGAATCATGGTCAGAAATGTCAGCGGCACACCATCAAGCACAACATCAACATCGTATAAAAAATAGCTGCCTTCAGGTCCGGAGTAACGGGAAAAATCCATCTTTTTTTCATCAAACTGAACGGAGTAATAAAGAATTTCATCCAGCGATGAGTGAGAACGCCACAATACGACCCCTTTCCTGTCCAGCACCAGACCCAATACTTCCGACTCAACCTGATTAAAACGTTCATCCGGCATCCGGTGAGGCATAACCAGCTTCTGATCCACAATACTGGCAGCAGTTAAAAGAACGTTAGTTCCTACTGCCAGCTCTTTCTTGATCAGGTCGAGCTGCACCCTTTCAAATGACTTCATCACTGAAAAAACAATCAGCCCCACACTGATCAGCAAAATCAGCCCGGAAGCCATAAGGACACGAAGCCGTAAGGAATATTTCATCGACAGCTCTTTGGCTGAACAGGTCACGAGCAGGTTAAATTAAACAGATAGCCCTGACCACGTATGGTATCAATAGGATTCTCTGTACCAGTTGCTTCAAGCTTTTTGCGTAAACGACCCACCAGCACTTCCAACACATTCGAGTCCCGACCTTCATCGTCATACAACTCATCCACCAGCTGTCGCTTGGATACCACCTGCTGACCATGACGCATCAGATATTCCAGAATTTTATACTCATAGGCCGTTAGCTCCATCAGCTCCTCCTCTGCCCAGACCTGCCGTCTGGAAAGATCCAGGGTGAAATGGCCTGCCTTTATTTTCGGCTGACTGAAACCGGATGAACGACGAATAAGGGCATTCAGCCGTGCCTTGAGTTCTTCAAATTGGAACGGTTTAACCAGATAATCATCAGCCCCGGCTTCCAGACCAGATACTTTATCCTGCCAGTTACCACGGGCAGTCAGAATGAGAACCGGGAACGTTTTTCCCTGTTCCCTCAGTTTGCGGATCAGATCCAACCCATCCATGCCGGGCAGGCCAAGATCGACTATGGCAGCATCCAGAGGGTACTGATCAACCAGGAATAACGCCTCTTTGGCGTCAGGTGCTGAAAGCACACGATAATCCTCGTTCCCCAGCTGATAGCTGATGTGGTGACGCAACAGGTCATCGTCTTCGACCACCAAAAACTTCATGGTTACTTCCC
Source organism: Endozoicomonas gorgoniicola (assembly GCF_025562715.2). NCBI lineage: Bacteria > Pseudomonadati > Pseudomonadota > Gammaproteobacteria > Oceanospirillales > Endozoicomonadaceae > Endozoicomonas > Endozoicomonas gorgoniicola. The sequence goes on along the minus strand of NZ_JAPFCC010000001.1, from coordinate 5,481,353 downwards.
ACAATCCGAACTTGTAAATTATTTCAAAGGATTATAACTGGTGTAACGGTTGGTTGCGCTGCCTGAGGGAGGGTACAGCTCCCCAAACCTGAAAATATGGGGAGCTGCATTGTCGCTATTTAAAATGCCAAGATGACAGTCAGCCTTATGGTTTTTCACCGTTGGCGATGCGCTGCTCGATCTGGGCAATCACAGCAGGAAGATCAGCAATGGTGTCGATCACATAATGCGCACCGGCAGACAACAGTTTGTCTTCAGCCACTCGCCGCTTTTCCTCTTTAACCGCTTCCGAAGCCTCAAGATACTCATCCAGGGTCATGCCTGCTTCGTTACCTGACAGTGTCAAACCAACAGTCCACATGCCGGCATTCAGGCCTTCCATGATACCCGGTGCAGAATCGTCCACTTTGACACAGCGACTAACGTTGTTAATACCCAGCTCAATCACATTGTGTAAAGCCATCCACGGACCAGGGCGACCGCCTGCTGCCAGATCATCCGTAGCCACCACCGCATCAGGCTTGTAGCCTTTTGCTTCTGCCGCAGGCACAAGAATGTCCATGACTTCCCTTGGGTAGCCAGAGCAGGAACCAATTTTTACATTATTGGCTCGCAGCTGAGCCACTGTTTCCAGCGCGCCCGGAATCGGGTCAGAAAAAGCGGTGACTTTGGCTTTCTGCAACGGCATAAAGGCGCTGTAAATATCGTCCACATCCTTGTCTGCCATGGGGTGGCCAAACTGATTCAACCAGCGTTCCGCCACTTCTGGCAACTGCCCCAGCGTTTTAATGTGATCCCACTTGCCCAGCCCCATGGGAACACGAGCCTCTTCAAGGCTGACATCAAAATCGTAAGCCTGCTTAAACGCCTCGACAAAAATAGACGTCGGCGCCCAGGAACCAAAATCTACGACAGTGCCTGCCCAATCCAGAATAACCGCTTCAATGTTATGACTCATGATGTAACTCCTTACCTTCAATAACTTCAGAAATAGCCTGTTCACCAATATCGTCGGGATAAACTTCACCAATATTGCCAATGCGGAAGCAGTTTCACGCTCACAAGACTGATTTTGTACCATTTCAGGTATATTATTTGTCAGGGGTTTGTCCCCGGACACCGAACCAACAGCGAGAAGTAAACGATGGGCCAGGGAAGAAACCAGTACCAGATCATTCGATCCGCCCTGTGCGAACAGATAGAAAGCGGCGCCCTGCCTGCAGGCACCAAACTTCCCCCGGAACGGCTACTGAGTGAAAGCTTTGGAACCACCCGTGTAACATTGCGGGAAGCGTTGTCATCACTGGAAGCCGATGGCATGGTGTATCGTGAAGACCGCCGTGGCTGGTTTGTCTCTCCCGAGCGTATTGTTTACAACCCAACCGTAAACACCAACTTCCACACCATGGTCGCAGATCAGGGCAGAACACCAGAAACCCGTTTAATCAGTGCTTCTCTGGCACCAGCCACAACGAGGATACAAAAGCTTCTGCAACTTCCCCCGCTGACGCCGGTTTATCGTGTCCAGCGTCTGCGCCTGATCGATCAGCGAACAGTGTTGTACGTTGAGAATTACATTAATCCGGAGTATTTTCCGGGTTTACTGGATCAGGATTTAGAGCAGTCACTGTCAGATATTTACCGTACTCACTACCGCACCCGCTACAGTAAAGTAAACTTTCGACTGTACCCTGTCGGCATTCATGACGAAGCCGCTACCCACCTGAGGGTGACTTCCGGCAGTTCGGGTTTACTGGTTACCCGGGTCAATCACGACCAGAAAAAACGTCTCATTGATTGCGACTTTGAGTACTGGCGACAGGACGCCATTGTTATCACTGCCCAGGCCCGGAAGTAGGCACTTCAGTTAACCCCTTTCCCGTTGCAGGAAAGGGGGAATCGTTTTACCGATCCAGTAATTGCTGAACCATGTTTTCCAGCTTATCAAAACGCTCTTCCAGTTTGTCAAAACGTGCGTCTACTTTTTCAAAACGTTCATCTACTTTTTTAAAGCGTTCGTCTACATCCCTTCGCAACAGTAGAATCTCGTTGTTCATACTGGCTGCCTGAATGTGGACCTGATACAAATGCTCTCTTATATCCTGCAGGCAGTGGTCACAGCTTGCAGCCTGTTTTGCCAACTCAGCATCTGTGCCGGCATTGACCAGCGCTTCATACAAATAATTGTTCTGCATAGACACCTCTACTTATTGTTGAGCGACAAGTATACAGCTTGTTTTTTATACGCAATGAAATAATTTTAAGTTTCTCTGCCTGTCTGCGCACCAGCACTTCTGGACATAAATAGCTCACATGAGCCTCGGCCAGTTGCTGTTGAACCACACCCAGCAGTGACGCAGAACATCCCAACGTCATCCCCGCGCAGGCGGGGATCCACTGATCGTGGTGGACTCCCACTTTCGTGGGAATGACAAATGGTTGGTAATCTTTTTATTGCCGCTCCCCTTAAGAAAAATTCAGGAAAATACCACTTTTGACCCATTACCTGAAAAAATGCTGATGCGATTACTGTAAAAAATTAATAAAAAAAACCTCACCTTATTTAATTTTTATATGATCAATTTCGACCATAAATAGCAGGGTTTTAAGTACAACAAAGGAAATTACGAAAGTAACAGTCATATATATTCAGGTAATTAAAAAACCATTTTCATAATAAACAGAGCAAAACACCCCTTCCTTTATAAATCATTCAGTTCAAACCCTTCGCTTCTATTTCAAATAATTTTAATTAACGGAAGCATTTATTCTAGTTTATTTAAAAGCTCACTTATTCAATAAAGCTATACAACCAGCTCAATAAAAAAACAGCACCGAAGGTGAACGTAATATTTTTTCAAATTATCAAGAGACGGTTCGACAATTATTATGAAAAGCCTATCCAAGACTACCTGTTATTTGACGTATAATCTGCGTTGCTTTTTAAGCTTTTTTTGCCTGATGCTCTACGCTCTTTCTTTTTCCACCTATGGTGCAGATGAGCCAGGTAGCACGTCTCCGTCTCCTTCTATTACGACAACCCAACCGCCCTCAAACAGCACTATAACGGTAGCTCCAACGACATCAGTCATAAGAAGCAATCCGTGTAATCAGATACTTAACAATGAAGCTGCCAGGACAAGCTGTGACAATTTTTTCAACAACACAAAGGCAGCCGGAACTCAGTCATCGTTTGAAAAAGCAGTTGTCGTCAGCAGCGCTGAAGACCTGGTCAATGAAGTCAATAATGCCAGTGGACAAGGCTCTATTATCGTTTTAAGTCCGGGTACTTACAACGTTTCTAAACAGCTAGAGATCAATCAAAGAATCGCTCTTGTGGGTGTCAAAACGGGTGAGACTCTCCCCACGATCAAAAGGACTTCAGCATTACTGAAAAGTGATATTGATATGTATGCTCTGGTTTATTTACGCCAGAAGACAAGTACGGCTTCTAAAGGCTTTTACAGTGCTTTTATTAAGTGGGAAACCACTGGTGATGATCCTGATAAAAAGATAAACGTCAATACCATTGTTGGCCCAGGCTATCCGGGTGAAATAAGACTTTATGGAAATACTTTCATCCATAGCGACAAAAATTCCCCTCTTGATGAGTTTGTCTCTCTGAATGCCCCGGAAAACAAGGTTTACATAGACAGCAACCAGTTTAACACCAGTAACCTCTATTTCTCTGCTATTCACTTAGATTGCAGAGTCTGTAGTGAGTCTCAGCCTGAGATCATCATTACCAACAACACCCTGACCAGTAGTGATAATGCAAGCAATGACAGTGACTATGCTTTTCACCTTGTCAATCACACAAAGTTCACTATTGAAAATAATACAGCGTTGACCAGCAAGGCCAATATTTCAATGAATATTGACTTCCCTGATCAGGCAGAGCTGCAAAGCAGCATAAGGAACAATATTGCCCGGGCAGACGCTATACTCGACAACAGAGTGATAGCAATTGAACAGGAGAGTGATCAAATCACCGGGAGCCTGACAATTTCAGGTAATGACTATTTCAAAGTTGTCCACGACGAGGATGACGACAGCGAATACATTACTCTGATTGAAGGGAAAAAGGTTCTTGCCAGCTCCTTGTCTGCAACCATATCTCCATCACCCATCCCTGTTTCAATTCCGACAAGCCCCAGCGCATCTGCAACGCCTGCTGCAACGCCTGCTGCAACGCCTTCTGCAACGCCTTCTGCAACGCCTTCTGCAACGCCTTCTGCAACGCCTTCTGCAACGCCTGCTGCAACGCCTGCTGCAACGCCTGCTGCAACGCCTGCTGCAACGCCTGCTGCAACTAAGAACCCCTGTGAGGATTTAAACCATGATTTAACATCTTATAAAACCTGTAACGACTTTCTTGCTAACACTCAGGCAACAGGAGGCGACAAAAATTTTTCTCACGCCTTTGCTGTGCATAATGCAAGTGAACTGATCACAGCCGTAGAGAGAGACCCTCTGGATGGAAAACCTTTTTCCGGAAGTATCATCATACTGAAAGCAGGAACTTTCACACTCCCCAAGCAGTTACAAATCAACCACAAGGTGGCTCTGGTCGGAGAAAAGTCTGGCGATACTGTCCCCAAGATCCAACCTGGAGCAGACTTCTTTAAAAATCGGTACGCATTCAACTCACTGGTTTATCTGAATAAATTTTTATCCCAGCCTACATCCGGTTTTTTCGCGAGCGAAATCATTTGGGATACCAGCATTGATACTGAAACAATAGGTCTTGTAGTGTACGCCGCTATTGGAAGCAACTCTTATTCCGGACCGATCAGAATTTTTCAGAACCAGTTTGAACATAAGGTAAACAAAAATGAAATTTACGATTACATTATGCTCAAAAATGCCGGGGGTGATACGTACATTGGACACAATATATTTGATACCAACTACCTTAAATATGCGACGGTTTACGCCCGCTGTACAGACTGCGTTAATTTTGATCCAAAACTTGAGATCGTTTCTAACCACTTTACCAGTGATGAAGACTCTGAAAGAGCAACGTCAGCAAAAGCTATAGAAATAAAGGGCTACAAGCGGTTCAGGATTGAAAGAAACGAACAGAAAAACACAACAGCAGTCGCTTATATTGATGTCGATTTAAAAAATGACACCTCCGGGCTTGAAGGCTTTATTCGTTATAACATTGCCCTTCAGGGGGCTCCGGCAGATCAGCGACAGATACATCTTCAGTCTTTCTTTAAAAACGGTCAGCCTTTGAACATTTCCGGATCGCTGACGACAACCCCTAACACCTATTATTCTATAAACGATCCAGAAGAGTTGGTCGCCCATATCGGAACCACTACCCGGGAATCATCGGTTGCTTATCAGTCAACTCACACGACTCCTGTTACAACAGCAACATCAATAAAACCGACACCTACACCTACACCGACACCGACACCGACAGGGCAGCCAGTAACCAAAACAAACAGCTTAAAGCTAACGCCTCCCCTGGCTACTACCATTCAATCAACCCAAACGACTCCTGTTGCAACATCAACATCAACAAAACCTACATCGACAGGACAGCCAGTAACCAAAACAAACAGCTTAAAGCCAACGCCTCCTCTGGTTACTACCACTCAATCTTCCACAACCCCAACGGCACAGTCAGCAGAAATATGCGACACCCTAAAATCGACACCAAACATCATCCAGACGTGTAAAGATTTTCTGGAAAATAAAAATGCATCAGGGGGTGGTATCTTCTCCAAAGTGGTGGTCGTCACTAACGCGAAAGAGCTGGTTGATGAAGTAACGGAAAGGCAACTGTCCGGGCAACCCGTTTCAGACAAGATCATTATATTGCAACAGGGAACTTACGAGTTACCGCATACGCTGGAAATTACACATAGAATAGCACTGGTCGGAGAGACTAAGAATAATGCCTCCTCTGTATCAGTTTCTGGTTCTTCCTCTGTTACCTATCCTGTCATTCGTGCAGGCGCAGATTTCTCAGCCGTCAAGTACAACCCAAAAACCAACATTCGCATTGAAAAGTTCGAAAGAAAAGCCCTGGCTTACTTGCATAATGCTGATGGGATGCCGACAACCGGCTTTTTCAGTCACCATATCCACTGGGAAACTACCTATCCTCCAGGCAAACCAAACATGCTCTTCAATGGGGCAATTAACAGTCAATCCTATGAAGGCAAAATACGTCTGTACCAAAACCAGTTTTCTCAAAAAAATGCCGGCAGAAACTTTTATTTTATTAATCTGATCAATGCAACTGGGGGAGCTTATGTAAACAGCAATAAATTTGATACTGCCCACTTTGATGGCTCTGCCATCTATTCCTATTGCAAAGAAAATAGCTGTCAGACCAGCAATCCTCCGCTGGAAATTAACGCTAACCATTTCTTCTCTCAGGTCCAACAAGTAGGCTACGCAATGCCCGGGGCTATTCAGGTTAAAGGCTATGCGCAATTCAAAATTCTTGACAATATACAGGAAACTAAATACGCACTTGGTCGTATTTATGTGGAGGATCACAACGATATACAACGCATAGATGCCTATATAACGAACAATCGCGCCCACCCGGAGGCACCTGAAAGGCAACGAGACATTAAAATCTTGTCTGTATTAACCCCGGGAGAGTCAGCAAGAATCACCGGAAAAATCCATATTTCAGGAAATGCTAACTACGAATACAGCGATGAAGGTTACACCCTTGCACATGTCGACTACACACCTTACACAAGCACTGCTTCAACACAGATAGCGTCGTCTACTCCATCAACGGCTAATCCAGCGGCATCAGCCAATGTGTCCCCTGTAATAAATGTGTCCCCTTTAATAGCAGGCAGTATTACTCCCACCCGACTGCAGGCATCAGCAACGGCTTTCGTGGTTCCCCCTACCCCAAAGCATCCCTGTGATGATATAAAAGATGATGCAACGGCCTTCGCTGCCTGTGATGCGTTTCTAAAAAGTGAAAAAGCTTCTGGCCCGGCATCCAGCAAACCGTCATTTTCTCATGCGTTCATTGTTAATAGCGCCGATTCGTTAAAAGATGCCATAAAAAAGGAAAGATATGACGGCAAGCCCTTTATCGGAAGCATTATTATTCTTCGCCCGGGTACTTATCAGCTGTCACAGCCCTTACTGATCTCTCACAGAGTGGCTCTTATCGGTGAAAAAGATGAAAATAACAAACTCCCAATCCTGCAGGCAGCCGATGACTTTAACGCACCCACTGGTGGCGGGCACAGAATGGTTCACTTGTATAATAGTGCCTTACCACAGGATTCAGGCTTTTACAGTGCTGACCTGAACTGGCAAGTCAGGATACCTTCTCGTCTTGGGAGCTCAAGGTTCCAGTCCATGATCCAGAGCCAGGGCTACAAGGGCGAGATAAGACTCTACAATAACCTGTTTGATCATGCAGACCTGAACTCCGAGGCTTATCATTTTCTTGATCTGGAAGAAAACCCCAATCAGAGAATTTACATTGGCAGCAACACATTTGATACCTCTCATGTGATTGCAAGTACAATAGTTTCCAGCGGCCCATACAACGCAAACAACAAAGCTCGCATCGACATTGAAGCCAACACATTCATGTCTTCAGAACGAACCGTTTTTGCGGGAATCAAGGCTATTGCTCTTTCTCGTTATCAATACCTGAATATCAAAGATAACGTTCAGCAAAACCGTCTGGCAGCGGGTTCCATTGAGGTAACTCTAAGCAACTACACCGAAATAAAAGGAGCGTCTATTCGCAACAACAAAGCCAGCAAAGACGCTGCTGAAGACCACAGAAGGATTGACCTGTTACTGGACAGTCATTTCGCAGCTCCAATCGCACTTTTCGGCTCTATTGAGGTCACCGGAAACGATTATTATAAATTCGAGAAAGCGGCTGACCTGCCAGCTGCTAACTTTCGCTACATAGCCGGCAAAGAAGTGGGGGACGCAATCAATTCAACGCCTACAGGACAATTAGTAAGCAATAGCACCATAGAACCTTCAGCCACTCAACCTTCCCCTGTAACATCGTCCATAACACCAACACTGCCACCCACAGCAATCTGTGACCGCGACAAAATCGTCTCTCCGGTACACGTTACTTCGAGCGAAATTGATGCCTGCAAGGCATTTCTGGAGAATGAAAAAGCGTCAGCTGGACGGTCTTTTAACAGGGCGGTAGTGATCGATAATGCCAGCGACCTGGTTCAGGCAGTAAGTGGACATTTTCTTACTGCCGGGGCTGATGCCAGCAAACTCATCGTGCTAAAAAACGGCACTTATAAAATTCCACACTCACTGAATATTACCCACAAGGTAGCCCTGGTCGGCGTGGTAGAAGACGGTTTCTATCCGGTTATCCAGGCAGCTGATAATTTCTCAATAAAAAATCAGAACACCCGTTCTCTGGCTTACCTTTACGATGATCCGGCAGTAGTCACTAAAAAAGGTTTTTACAGCCACCATATTCACTGGGATACAACCAACCCCCCCGGAAAAATCCTTCTTCTCTTGATGGGAGCGATCAACAGCCAGTTCTACAAAGGAGAATTCAGGCTGCATGAAAACCAGTTCTCAGAGTCAACGCATGACCTCACTAACAGCTATGTACACCTGTTCAATGCCACCGAAAACACCTATATAAACAGCAACCGGTTTGATACCACTTATATAAAGACAGCTGCCATTAGGGTCTACTGCATAACCGGCTATTGTGTAACAAATCCTCCTCAGCTTGAAATCAGTTCTAACCACTTTCACAGTAAGGCAATTTCATATAGAACCAAAACGCCGGGAATGATGGCAATTCAAGGCTTTGTGCGATACAAGATTCTTGATAACCAGCAGGAAACAAAAGGTGCAGCGGGCAGTATTTTTGTTAAGGATCACAGCAATACATTGCACATGGATGCCTACATACAAAACAATATCGCACATCCAGAGGCACCTGCGTTTGAACGAAGAATTCGCGTTGAGTCTTTTTTCTCCCCTGATGAATCTATAGATATCACCGGAAAGCTCCATGTGTCCGGAAATGATTACTATAAATTCAACGAGTCTGGCCTTGACTTGAAATATGTCGATTACACTCCCGGCAAAAGCCTTGCTTCATCACAGGTAGCGTTGTCCACACCCACTCAGTCAGTGACAACCCCTGCGTCATCAGCTTATGTTTTCCCGAGCTTATCACCTGACAGCATCACACCAACCCAACTGCTGGCGTCGGCAACAGCTTCGGTTACAGTGCCAACCAGAAGTCCGGTCTGTGACGATATTGCAGATGACGCAACGGCTTTTGCAGCGTGTGAAGCATTTCTGAAAAATGAAAAGGCTTCTGGTTCGAAATTCGAAAAACCGTCATTTACACATGCATTTATCGTCGACAGTTCAGAATCACTTCTGGAAAAAGTGGACCTGACGCAGCAAAACGGAAAGCCGGTTTTGGGTCGTATTATTGTATTGAAAACGGGTACCTATAAGCTCTCACAGGCTCTTCAGGTAAGCCACAGAACAGCGCTTGTTGGTTTGAAGGATGATGACGGAAAGACTCCTGTCATAAAAGCAGGGGATACGTTTAACGTACCGGCTGGTTCGAGGAATGCCATTCTTCATCTTGAAGCTACCACACACCCTCAAGACTCTGGTTTTTACAGCACTAATCTGGAATGGGCAACCAGCCTGCCCAAAGATGGCTTCTTATACTACGAATATGAGTCAATCATTTATGCCGAAAATTATCGCGGAGACATCCGGTTCTACAAAAACCGCTTCAGTCATCTGGATGACTATGCCTGGTCCAGGCATTCCATTCTTATGAGCCGTAACTCCGATCATAAGTATTACATTGGGCACAATATCATTGACACTTCAGCAACAACGGTTGGCGTAGTAGATTCCAGCGCCCAATACAGTGACAATCAAGCTGGCATTGAGGTGGAATTCAATAAGTTCTTAACGACCAACAAAGCTATTGAACTGGAGGCAGAGGCTATCTTTCTCTCAGGTTATCAAGACTTGAAAATCAACAACAACACCCAGAAAGACAAGCATGCAGCAGGTACAATAGAAATTACCATTTATAATAACCAACCCATCAGACGTGCGATTATCCGTAACAACACTGCATACAAACGTGCTCCTGCAGAAGATAGAACCATTGAGTTGAAGCTAAGCAAGAACGCTGGAGACCCGGCCACGGTGACTGGCTTTTTTGAAGTCGAAAAAAACAATTATTATGAATTCAGCTATTCGGACCTGCCTAAAGCAAATTTTCATCATGAATATGGCAAAAGGGTAGCTTCAAAGCCATCCGTAACCCCCACACCCACTCACTACGTGCCAGAAGTGACGGCTACTCAGCCAGCTTACAGCACGCCGCAAACAAAACCTGTAACGAGACCTGCGCCTTCTACACAGACGCCACCTTCGTTAACCAGCTTGTGTGAACAGTTGAAGAGTACTCTGGAAATCCGGCACTGCGAGGAGTTCGGTGTCAAACTGAAAAAAATGGAACTCGATATTACGTTCTCTGAAGTGGTTGCGGTCAAAAGCAGTGCAGAACTGATTGCCGAGGCAACAGGTGCTTCTGAGTCCGGTAAGGTTATTCTTCTGCATGCAGGCAGCTACCAGCTTGACCAGCCGCTGCTCATTAATAACAAAGTCGCGTTGGTGGGCATTGGGAATGCAGTGATCAAATCTGCGTACACCTTTTCTCAAACAGAGGCCAGAGCACTGCTTCATCTCAACGATGGATCAACCCGTCATGGCTTTTACAGCAAAGGCATAACCTGGGATATTACCGCCCCCGGAAACCCCGAAAGTGAATCTTACAAAAGTGCCATTAAGGCTGAGAATTATCAGGGTGATATCGTAATACTCAATGACGACTTCCAGTATCAATCAACCAGGGACAATGAGGAAGCACCTTTCCACTATATTGATGTCCAGAAATCAACCGGTAATGTTCGCATTGCTGACAACATCTTCTTTACCGGAGGCCTTAAAGAGTCTGCCATTTATGCCAACTGTAAAGATTGTCTGAAGGATGACCAGTACCTTGATATTGGCGGGAATCATTTCACCGATACAGAGAAGGTTGAGTCCACCCTCATTGCGATAGATGTCCGGTACTACAAAAATTTGAGCATCCATCGCAATATTCAGGAAACAACGTCTGCTGCGGCTCAAATTATTGTTGTCCTGCCAAACTACAAAGACGATATTAATGCTGTAATCAAAGACAACATCGCCCGGGCTGCATCCGATGCAGAACAGAGAACCATTGAGCTGACTGTGGGCAGGATCCCTCAAGTGCCTGTTTCGATTGGCGGCTTAGTGAAGGTCTTTAATAACCAATGTTATTTCCTCAGAGAGAATAACGTTCCACCACATGTTCTGAAGCGCATAGATGGTAGCTGTTCGCCTTCGGCTGAGGCTCAGGCTCAAGGTGGCACTCAATCATCCTGGGGGTTGAGTACCGGGGAGTGGGCTGGTGTCGGTGTCACTGCTTTTGTAGGAGTATTTTACGCAGGATCAGGTTTATACGGGCGCACAAACCTACCTGGCAACGCAGTAGCCCATTCTATTTTCATACTTCCTAAAACAGCTGCCTTATTTGTCGCTTCACAAATAGCTAATACAGTCAGAGGCCGTAATAACCAGAAAGGTGAACAATACAGTGCGCGTTTTAACGAATTAAAAGAGAAAGTTGAAGTTGACACCAACCCTTTTAATCCGCTATCCCAGGGCCTGTTAGATCCAGAAGGAGAAGGAGAAGGAGATGACATTGAATTAAATGTAACTCATCTATAAGTTTTCACATTCTCTTTGACACTTAGACTAAAGTCTGTCTACTCAAAAAAAGCCTGAATTTCAGGCTTTTTTTGTTAATTAATACGACTTATTTTAATACGACTTATTCACAATATTCACTCGAGTTTATTGCAATAACGCTTACTAATAGCATTCAACCGAAGTGCCAGAAAAGTGGCGGCCAGCGTCAGGGCGGCAACCAGACCAATCCACAAACCATGAGGCCCCATCGGATCAACCAGCCAGTCTGTCAGACCAAGGATGTAGCCAAACGGCAGGGCAATACCCCAGCAAGCCACCATAATCATGATCATAGGCACGCGGGTATCCTTGTATCCTCGCAATGCACCATTAGACGCAACCTGAACACCATCAACAAACTGGAACATGGCAGCAAACATCAGCAACTCTGCTGCCAGCACCTTCACCGCCAGGTCATTGGTATAAATGTCAGCGACCAAATCGGGCAGGAACCACATAACAGAGGCACTGACACAAGCCGCCATGGAGGTTGTCACAATCCCGGCAAATGCGGTGAACCGGGCCTGTTCGAACTGCTTAGCCCCCAGAGCCTGACCGACACGGATGGTAATACCCATCGAAATACTCATCGGCACCATAAAACACAGGCTGGTAAAGTTAAGAGCCACCTGGTGTCCGGCAACAGTAATTGCGCCCAGTTGTCCAATCACCAGAGCAATGGCAGAGAAGATGCTGGCTTCAAAGAAGGTCGTCAGCCCCATGGGCACTCCCAGCTTCATATGCGCTTTTATTGCAGAAAGAGAAGGCCATTCCCACTGACCATACAGATCAGCGTCTTTATGGCGTTCATCAAAGCGGGTATAAAAAAACATCAGCACCGTCATCAGCCAGAAGCAAATGGCCGTGGCGTATCCGCAGCCCACACTGCCCAGTTCAGGGAAGCCAAAACGCCCATAAATCAGAACATAATTCACCGGAATGTTGAGCAGTAGAGCTGCAAAACTGAACAGCATGCCCGGCTTGGTCAGAGAACGAGCCTCGCAATAACAGGCCATGACCTGATAAAGGAAAACGGCAGGAACACCCCAGGCCAGAGCGGCCAGATAACTGCGGGTAATTTCAGACACTTCCGGTTCAATCTGTAAAAAGTCGAGCAATGGTCCGGCATCCAACAGAAAGAGGATCGCCAGCACACTGAACAGCACTGCAACCCAGTAGGCCTGTCGAACCGGCGTTGCAATCCTGTCTATGTTTCCAGCCCCAAACAGTTGCGCAACGGTTGGAGTCGTTGCCATCATAATACCGCGAACCAGCAGATAGATAGGCATCCAGATACTGGACCCCAGTGCTACGGCTGCCAGATCCTGAGCTGAATATTGCCCTGCCATGCTGGTGTCAACAAACGTCATTCCCGTTGTTGATAACTGAGCGCCCAGAATGGGGCCGCCCAAAAAAACCAGTGCTTTTAGTTCTTTACTGTATCGTCCAAGCAATGGTGATGTATTTTTAGTAAGAGTTGATGTCATTTTTTCTCGCTGATGATTCAGCTTTTGCCATTCAATCCCGGTGCAAAAGCCAGTCTATTCTATCAATGCATTGAATAGATACCGATGGTATTGTTCATACGGTTCATGGGACTTTTACTTAAGTGGAACGCAATGCCGGAACTGCCCGAAGTTGAAACAACCCGCCGTGGCATAGAGCCTCATATTTCTGGTCAAACTATCAACAATGTAGTGGTACGCAACCCGAAACTGCGCTGGCCTGTTCCAGACCGCCTGCCAGAACTGCTGACAGGCAAGGTTATCCAGTCGGTCAAACGCCGGGCAAAATACCTGCTGCTTGAAGTCAAAGGCGGTAACCTGCTGATTCATCTGGGCATGTCGGGCAGCCTGAGAATAGTCAACAAAGGAGAGCCTGTTAAAAAACACGACCATGTTGATATAATTTTCAGCAATGGTGCCTGCCTGCGTTACCACGACCCCCGCCGTTTTGGTGCAGTATTGTGGAGCAACGCCCCTGTCAGTGAACATAAACTGCTCAATAAACTGGGGCCTGAGCCCCTGAGTGACGATTTTTCACCCAGCCTGCTCTATCGTCTGTCACGAAATAAATCCCAGGCAGTAAAAACCTTTATCATGGATAGCCATGTGGTCGTTGGCGTTGGTAACATTTATGCCAATGAAGCGCTGTTTAAGGCGGGTATTCGCCCGGACCGGCCAGCGGGGAAAATTTCCAAAGCTCGTTATGAACGCCTGACGGATTGCATCAAAACCACTCTGGCAGACGCCATCAGGCAGGGAGGAACCACCCTGAGGGACTTTGTCGGCGGTGATGGAAAACCCGGTTACTTTAAACAGCAGCTCACCGTTTATGGTCGTACCGGTGAGCCATGTACACGATGTCAGTCGCCTGTTGTTGAAAGCAGGCTGGGCAATCGAAGTACATTTTATTGCAAAAAATGTCAGCGCTGAGGCATAACCCCAGCCCCCCTAAACAGATTTAACACAGTTTTAATGGATAAAAATCAGCTACACCCCCATCCGGTAAAATCCGCTATTGGTCGCTTTATTCTTCGAATTTTAGGTAACTGGAGCATTGAAGGCCGCCCCCCTGCTGTCAGTAAATATGTGATTATTGTCGCTCATCACACCTCTAACTGGGACTTCGCTGTCGGCATGGGCGTCAAGCTGGCGCTTGGGCTGAAACTGCAGTTTTTTGCCAAACACTCACTGTTCTTCTGGCCTCTGGGTGTGCTGATGCGGGGATTAGGCGGCGTTCCTATCAAAAGGAATGAGTCCCTGAACCGGGTAGACGCCAGCATTGAGCAGATCAAAAAAGCGGATGAGTTCGTGCTGGTTATCACCCCGGAAGGCACCCGCTCGAAAGTAGAACGCTGGAAGACTGGCTTTTACCATATTGCCAAAGGGGCAGAGATACCCATCATCCCTGTTGCCTTTGATTTCAAACACCGAAAAGCAGTCTTTGGTAATCCACTGCCCATCACGGATAACAAAGAACACGACATCAAAGAGATGCACCGTTTCTTTCTGCCTTATCAGCCCAGACACCCTGAACTGGGCTGTAACGGTCCTTTCAGGCAATCATAACAGTCTTTAAAGACAGTCCGGGGCAGGGGTACGTTGAGAACTTTTCGCTATCCCTGATCCGGAATAAATCCGCTTAACCTTGCTCCAGTCAAGCGCAGTCTGGGCATAAGGGTTATTGCCATAAAATATGTAAGCCTTGCATAGATTTTTGTAAGTAACCTGAACGCCCCCGGATTCTGGCAGCAACACCATTTGTGTCGTTTCTGATATTTCTTCTTCCGTTAAAGCGCAGCACCGGGCTCTTGCTACATGCACGACTGGAAGCTGGTCAAAAGCAGGAATGTTCTGCCCACGCTCAAACTGTTGCCAGGCTGGCCAGTTTTGCAGATACTCCTCAAGTGCCTTTTCCGTACACTCATTCTCAATGGATTCCTGAATCTCTTTTTTACGGCTTTCATCCAGCTCAAAGCAATAGGCTGACTCAATTTCCTTCGTCAGCCCTGGCAAGTTGAACGTCTTCTGAAAAGCGAGATGCAACGACAGCTCTACATCAACATCATCCAAACTTTCTTCGTTCGCAAGCTGGCAGGCATACTCCCTGATCTTCGCAAGGTACACCATCTGTCTGGCTATTGATTTTAACTCATCAGGGTCATTGCATTCCTGCGCTCGCTTTTCAGACTGCACCAGCTGTACCAAAGCCTCAAGATCATGTAGCGCAAGAATGACCCGGTCACCGCAGGACGTGACAGCGTAGTACATAATATCAAGGGCTCGCTCTCTTGTTTCAGTATCAGAAACATCAGATATAAGGGGGAATATATTCAGAACCCGCTGCGCCAAAAGGTCAGAGCGAGATGAATTTTGATACTCAGCCGTTCTGGTAAGGTGTTCCAGGAATTCAATCAGAATGCCTCTCTCGAATTCCTTAAGATGTCCGATATCCGGGGCTATTTGCCCGGATTCAGCGATCTTGCTCCAAAAGTCAAACGCTTCAGTAAAGTCATCAAATATATCATCAGGCGCGTTGCCCAGTGGCTGGCAATCAAAAATTATATTCTTGTTACGAAGTCGACTCTTCTCGTCAAGGCGCTGAATGCTGTCCCAGTTATCTAATGTTATATACCGGATTCTGTTATCCCCACCGTCTCGCTGCGTCATAATGTGTTCCGGCAGGGGAGAAAGGCGCTTACAACCTGACAAAACAATATTTCCACCGACTTTGAAGTCTTCCGAACACTCAGGAAGCCCTCTAAGCTGATAACAGCTCGATAAATCAATATCATCCTCAACTTCAATCTGTTCCAGTCGCTTCAGCCTTGCACAACCAGCCAGATAGACACTGCCTTTGCATTGAGTCTTTCCTGTCCAGGTTTTCAGGCCACTGCATCCCGCCATGTTAATATTTCCATGGACTACCATCATCCCAGTTTGGTCAGTGAGTTCAGTACACTCACAGGCCTCAAAATCTTTCAAAACAATGAGCGTTTTGCCCAGAGTTCCAAGGCTATAGCAATGAGTTATCAAGCAGTCGTCCTGAACAAACAGATTTTGGGGAAAATCCCTGAGCCCATAACAATCCTCAAGATTCAGTTCACCCAAAACAATGAGGTTATCGGGCAAGGTTTTAAATCGGGTATCGCCAGACAGGTCAATATCACCTTTCACTACGTAACAGAGATCCGGAGAAAAAGCCTTTCTGCTTAAGAGCATTTCTTTAAACCGCTCAGCAGAAAGAATCTGGATACTATCAATGTCTGAAGATATTGCAGTGTCTGAAGATATTGCAGTGTCTAAAGATAGTGTGGGATCGCCTTCAACAAATGATAATGACTCTTCATTACCGTGCTGCTGCAAGAAAGCCTGAAAAGCATGCTCCCCCGCTGAAGGATGAACATTCTCCAGCCCTTCAAAAAAGCTATTTTGACCAGGGTTCACATAAGTAGCCGCAGAGGCAGAGGGAGTCACTTTACGATCCTGACAAGGGCTGGCGGTATCAACCTCGTCGGCAGCAGGCAGCAACCTGCCCTGGTTTTTAAGGGTAATGCGACTACCACTGGCTGAGGGCTGTTCATAGTCTGAGTCAGCTTTGCCTGAGGCAACTGCGCCTGAGGCAACTGCGCCTGAGTCAACTGTTTTCATTGGGGATGACGGCAGTGGGAATAAAGAGTCGCAACTTCCTGTATGCACCTGAAATACTCCTTTTGCTTTTTAACAGAATGCTTATCGTCAGGTTCGACAGGCTGAATCACATTTAGTTCCAGCCAGTTCAGCGGCTTCAGCCCTGAAATTCGATCAGAAATTCACTTAGCCGGGAATATAGACACGCCCCGCCAAACCCAATAGACTCGATTCGTTGGTTGGGGTGTGGTCTGTAAAGACCGCTGAGAAATACCCATTGAACCTGAACCAGATAATACTGGCGTAGGAAACCGACGAACAAGCGATGCATCGTTACCTTATACACAGGTGCCTTTTATCGCTTGCCTCAACGTTTCCATCGTCAGTTCGGAAGGAGTAAACCGGACCGATGATAACTGATAAAACCCTCTCCACTCCCATTGCCCTGACCATTGCCGGATCAGACAGCGGTGGCGGTGCCGGAATTCAGGCTGACCTGAAAACTTTCTCGGCTCTGGGTGCCTACGGCTGCAGTGTGATTACTGCCCTGACTGCCCAGAATACCCGGGGTGTTCAGGGAATCTTCGACGTTGACCCCGCCTTCATTCATCAACAGCTTGATTCTGTTCTGTCCGACCTTGACGTAAAAGCCGTGAAAGTCGGTATGCTCAGCCAGCCGGAAGTGATTGAAACCGTTGCTGAACGTATTGAGCATTATCAGGTAAAACGTCTGGTGGTTGATCCGGTCATGGTGGCTACCAGCGGTGACGTTCTGCTGCAACGGGAAGCGATTAAAACCCTGAAAGAAGTCCTGATCCCTAAAGCCTCCCTGATTACACCTAACCTGCCCGAAGCCGCTGTTCTGCTTGATCAGGACAAGCCGGAAAATACCCGGCAGATGCTGGATATGATTGAACCCCTGCTGGAGCTGGGCGCTAAAGCTGTACTTCTGAAAGGCGGTCATCTGACAGGCAGCCAGGTGGAAGGCGGCAAGGCTGTAGACTTTTACCACGATGGTCAGTCCCTGCACCGCCTGGAATCTTCGTGGACGGAAACCGACAACACTCATGGCACAGGCTGTACCCTGTCTTCCGCCATTACAGCACTGCTCGCACAAGGCTTCAGCATGAGCGAAGCGGTTCAGGGCGGTAAAGAATACATTGCGGCTGCCATTGCCAAAGCTGACGAGTTAAACATTGGACAGGGGCATGGCCCGGTACACCACTTCTACCGGAACTGGTGATGTTTGACGTTATTATCAAAAATGCCTCACTGTCGTACGACAGCAAACCTGTTTTTACCGGACTGAATTTAACCCTTAAGGGTGGGCAGTGGACCTGCCTGCTCGGGGGCAGCGGTGTTGGCAAAACCAGTCTGCTGCGGTTTATTGCCGGTCTGGATGTCAGTAGTCAGGATGTTTCTGTATCGGGTACCGCACTGTGCCAGGATGGTTTTGAGCTGAACCAGCGCATCGCCTGGATGGCGCAACAGGATCTGCTGCTGCCCTGGTTTTCGGTTCTCGACAACATCACCCTCGGGCAGCGCCTTCGCAGCCCGATGCTTCGTCGCCAGAAAGTAGCTTCTGAGCATCTGGAACAAGCGAAAGACATACTCAACCGTGTGGGTCTCAGTGACAAGGTGCAGGAGCTGCCACAGAACCTTTCCGGAGGTCAGCGACAGCGGGTTGCACTGGCACGCACACTGATGGAGAACCGCCCGGTGGTGTTGATGGATGAACCCTTTGGCGCCCTGGATGCCATCACCCGGCTGAACCTTCAGGACCTTGCCTGCGAACTGCTGCATAACCGTACAGTGCTGCTGATCACCCACGACCCTCTGGAAGCCCTGCGTCTGGGGCATCAGGTCTACCACCTGCAGGGACACCCTGCCCGGTTGACCGACCCCATTGTTCCTCCCGGCGCGATACCCCGTTCACTGGACGACAGTCAGCTGATGTCCCTGCATGGTCAGTTGCTGGAGCGGCTACGTCATGAGGAGGCTGCCTGATGATACGCCCCCTGATTGTTGTACTGGGTTTACTGCTGGGCTGGGAAACCCTGGTTCGGGTGCTGGAAATACCCAGCTATATTCTGCCCGGCCCCACACAGGTTGCCCTCAGTATACACGACAATGCAAGCCTTCTTTGGGACAACACGCTGATCACCATGAGCGAGATGCTGCTCGGTCTGGGTCTTGGCGTCAGTTTTGGTGTTCTGCTGGCTTTATTGCTGGTGTATTTCACCAGCCTGCGTCCATGGCTGCTGCCATTACTGTTGATTACCCAGGCTATCCCTGTGTTTGCGCTGGCGCCCATTCTGATGCTCTGGTTTGGTTACGGGCTGGCATCCAAGGTGGTGATGACCATCCTTGTGATTTTCTTCCCGGTGGCTACCTGCTGTTATGACGGCCTGCGCCACACCAACAAAGAGTGGCTGGAAATGGCTCACACCATGGGCGGCAACGGCTTTGCCGTTCTCCGTTATATCCGCTGGCCTGCTGCCCTGCCAGCACTGGCATCGGGGTTGCGGGTTGCCGTCGTGGTGGCTCCGATTGGCGCCGTCGTGGGGGAGTGGGTCGGTTCCAGTGCCGGACTGGGTTATATGATGATGCAGGCTAATGCCCGACTCTGGGTAGACCAGATGTTTGCAGCCCTGGCTGTTCTGGCCACCTGTACCGTCAGCCTTTATTTCATAACGGACCATTTGCTGAAGAAGTGGATTCCATGGCAAACGGAAACGACCCGGTAAAACCACTCTCTAAGGGAAGAGGCTGGAAAGAATATACCATCGTCATCCCCGCCTTCGCGGGGATGACGTTCTTCCGGTAAGTTCTGTTCTGCCACTTTCTAAAACTGAAAGAGACTAATAATAGATTAGGATTTGAAACGTGTTTAAACGACTATTGTCATTCATAGTAATGCTGTTGCCGATGGTGGTAACAGCAGCCCCGGTTGAGAAAAACAAAGACCTGACCCTGATGCTGGAATGGTTTATTAACCCCGACCATGCCCCCATTATTGTGGCGCAGCAGAAGGGTTATTTTAAACAGGAAGGTCTTAACGTCACCATTCAGGAACCGGCTGACCCGAACCTGCCCCCAAAACTGGTGGCAGCAGGTAATGCTGACATTGCGGTGTATTACCAGCCTTCCCTGCATTATGCCGTGGATTCAGGGCTTCCTCTGGTCTGGGCTGGCACTCTGGTGGCGACCCCTCTGGATGGCCTGATTGTTCTGGAAGAAGGCAAAATCAAAAGCCTTGAAGACATGAAAGGCAAAACCATTGGTGTCAGCACAAACGGTAACCATAGAGCGTTTATTGATACCCTTTTCAACCCTCATGGTTTTGGTTACGACGACATTCAACTGGTTAACGTTGGCTGGAACCTGTCGTCTTCATTGATGACCGGGCGGGTTGATGCCATTCTCGGCGCGTACCGTAATTTTCAGCTGAATGAACTGATTCTGGCTGGCAGTAAAGGCAAGATGTTCTATTACGAGGAGAATGGTATTCCTCCTTACGATGAGCTGATTTTTATTGCCAACCGGGATAAGCACGATAAAGAAGCCATTCGTCGTTTTCTTCGTGGCGTTGAACTGGGCGCACAGTTTATTGCTAACAACCCGGACAAAGGCTGGGAAATTTTCAGGGATTCCAATCCCCGTCAGCTGGATAATAAGCTGAATAAACGTGCATGGTACGACACGATTCCTCACCTGGCGCGTCGCCCTGCGGCAAAAGATACGGGGCGCTATCAGCGAGTAGCGGATTTTTTGTATGAACACAAAGAGTTGAAAAAGCCCCAGAAGGCGGAAGACCTGATGATATCCCTGTAAAGACCAGCCTCTATTGCGGCCTCAGGCTGCAATAGAGGCGTACTTTGAAAAAACAATACGGATTAAAAATCATTTAGGTGGAGCAAAATCCTGGTCAAGCTCCCTGTGTCCGGTGTAAACGGCTTCTCCATCACTTTCACCGTCGAAATAGACGGTTACGTCCGGAGAAAACACGATTACATCCCCTGCCTCTGCCGTGTGCTTATTACCTTCTTTGTCTCGTATAACAATTTTGCCCTTTGTGACCACCTTGCATTCAACAGTGTTGTAGGTGTACTCAAATCCTTCGCCCGGTCTCATGGTGAAATGCCCCAAAGACAGGACATTTTTGTTGTTCGTTACCGCCTGCTCTGATATGTGGCTTATCAAACCTGAAACATTCAGCGTCTGGCTCAGGTCATTCATTTTTACAGACCCGGGCTTGATGATGGATATACCGGGCTTGTCGGTTAATGTAGTCATACCTGATCTCTACGGTTACAAAAGAACAGAGCCGTAAAAGGCTCAAAAGAGAGTATAAGCCTCAGTTCATCGATGTACTGATAAAATTTAATCTTAGTGCTATTGCTGCCTCTGCTCCCCAATCTTTCCTAAAACTGACCCAGATCAAAAAACTATTCCTCCAATCCAGCACACTGACACCCATAACAGCAACTGGAGGCCTGTATGACAACAGCCACTTCCGTCTTCACTCGCGGTGCGCCCGGATTATCTTACTGGGTATCACTGTTTACTGGCCCGATACTTCTTCTTCTGACCATCATCACACCACCGCCCCAGGGAATGACCCAGGATGCATGGTATATGGTAGGGGTCGCCACCTTAATGGCTGTCTGGTGGGTATCGGAAGTGGTGCCGATACCGGTGACAGCCCTGACACCAATTGCCGTGGTTCCACTGCTGGGCGTTGCCAGCATTCGGGAAGTGACCGCCCCCTTTGCCAACCCGACCATCTATCTGTTCTTCGGTGGTTTTATGCTGGGTGTGGCGATGGAACGCTGGAATCTGCACAAACGCATTGCACTGAATATCATGCTCGCCACAGGGGTGAAGCCAAGCCGACAGGTGGCAGGCTTTATGGTGGCAACCGCCTTCCTGAGTATGTGGGTGTCCAATACTGCCACCAGCGCCATGATGCTACCGATCGGCCTGTCGGTGGCTGCAATGATGAGCGGCTCTGAAGAAGGCAGAGCGCGTTTCGCTAAAATGCTGCTGCTGGCCATTGCCTACAGTGCCAGCATTGGCGGTCTTGCGACTCTGATCGGTACTCCGCCGAATGCGTTGCTGGCGGCTTTTCTGAGTGAAACTTACAACATAGATATTGGTTTTGCCCAGTGGATGATGGTAGGGCTTCCCATCTCATTCCTGATGCTTGTAGCCACCTGGCTATGGCTGACCAAAGTCAGCTTCAGGATGGACGACATTGAAAGTCCGGATGCACGCAAAGTGCTTAAAGAACAACTGGATGACCTGGGAGCTATGACTCGTGGTGAAAAAACCATCGGCATTATTTTTGCCCTGACTGCCCTGGCATGGATCTTCCGTCCACTACTGAAAGGCTATATTCCGGGGCTGTCAGATACCGGGATTGCTGTTGCAGCGGCTATCAGTCTGTTTATCGTTCCGGTCAACCGGGACGAACGCATTTACGTCCTGACCTGGGAAAAGGCACGTGAAATCCCGTGGGGCGTGCTGTTGCTGTTTGGTGGCGGCTTAACCCTGGCAGCCCTGATCAAGTCTACCGGCCTGGCCAACTGGATTGCCGATGCCATGAGTATTGTGGGTGGTCTGCCCATTCTGCTGGTTGTAGCCTTTGTCGTTACCGTGATTATTTTCCTGACCGAGTTGACCAGCAACACTGCAACAGCCGCAGGTTTCCTGCCTTTAATGGGAGCTTTGGGTGTTTCACTGGGAATAGACCCTACTCTCCTGGCAGTGCCTGCCGCCCTCGCCGCCAGCTGTGCCTTTATGATGCCGGTGGCAACACCGCCTAACGCCATTGTTTTCGGATCGGGTAAGCTGGAGATTGGCGATATGATCAAGGCGGGGTTTGCCCTGAACATTATTGGCATTATTCTGGTGACACTGACGGGTTATTACCTTGCTTCCACGGTATTGATTCAGTAACCTGCCGGGCTTTTGGCTTTTGGCTGTTCATACAGCCAACCGCCAAAAGCTAATAGCCATCAAGACACCTGTCACTCTCTGTTTAACAGCAGGGCTGCAGCATTCACCACCACCCTGACCGCAATGGCTTCTGCCTCTGCAATTTTTGATTCGTCAGGAATTTCCTGACGGGTCCGGTTAACAATGACAGCCGCAACACAACCGGCTTTCAGTCCTGAGGCGGCACACATGGTCAGCAACGTTGCCGACTCCATTTCATAGTTCAGGACACCCAGCGCCTGCCACTCTTCCATGGATCCACGAAAACGCCGGATAACATGCCCGGTAACGGTGTCGTAACGCTCCTGCCCCGGATAAAAGGTATCGGAGGAAGCGGTGATTCCCACCTGGTAATCAGCAGACTCTGAACGAACGGCAGACACCAGGGCTTCGGTACATTCAAACGAGGAAACCGCCGGAAATTCCATCGGCGCAAAGTGTGTGCTGGCACCATCGAGACGAACAGAGGCATTGGTGACAATAAGGCTTCCGGGCTCGATAGCTTCCTGAATCGCCCCTGTTGTTCCTACCCGAAGAAACGTTGTAATACCCAGCTGGGCCAGTTCTTCTACGGCAATTGACGTTGATGGCCCGCCAATACCAGTAGAACAGACGACAACCGGTTTACCATTCAGTTCGGCCAGCCAGGAAGTGTATTCTCGCACGCTGTTGAGAAACTGTGGGTTATCCATCTGGCTGGCAATTCGCTCAACTC
Organism: Endozoicomonas gorgoniicola; assembly: GCF_025562715.2. Taxonomy (NCBI): domain Bacteria; kingdom Pseudomonadati; phylum Pseudomonadota; class Gammaproteobacteria; order Oceanospirillales; family Endozoicomonadaceae; genus Endozoicomonas; species Endozoicomonas gorgoniicola. Next base: position 5,457,674 of record NZ_JAPFCC010000001.1, on the reverse strand, counting down.
TTGCCGGATCACCGGGAACAATGGCTAACTCTGCACCCTGCAACTGGTCGCGGGTAATTCCAAGGTGAAAAACGTTATTTGCAGGCATCTGAAAGACTCCTTTGGAGTGTTATCGATGCTGAAGAGTATCACAGGTATTTGAGATTTCTGCATTGCTGAATATCAACGACGACGGCAAAATAAATCCATGAACAGCTCTTTTATGCGTTAATCCATTAATGGTTAGGATAGCCAGCCCCGCCAATGGTTCAATCTTTATCTTTTTTACGCCGCGCCCTTGGGTGAGCCTTATCGTACACATCCGCCAGGTGCTGAAAGTCCAGATGGGTATAAATCTGGGTGGTGGAAATATCACTGTGTCCCAATAATTCCTGAACTGCTCTCAGGTCGCCACTGGATTCCAGCAGATGGCTGGCAAAAGAGTGTCTCAGCATGTGGGGATGAACAGACGTCGGCATGCCCTGCTCCCGGGCCTGTCGTTTGACCCGGTTCTGCACCTGTCGATGGCTGATCCGTTCGCCCCGCTTCGACAGAAACAAAGCCTGTTCGTCTTTCACCGGAAGCATCGCCCTGGCAGAAAGCCATAGCCGGATGGCTTCTCTGGCTTTGCGTCCCACGGGCAGTATTCGTTCTTTACTGCCTTTGCCCAAAACCGTTATCCGCTGAAAGTCTTCTTCAAAACTATTAAGGTTCAATGCCACCAGTTCAGACAGTCGCAGCCCTGAAGAATAAAACAGCTCCAGCATGGCCTGATCCCTTAAAACCAGTGGGTCGTCGTCACGGTTATTCAGCAGCGCATCCATCTGGTCGGTATCGAGCGTAACGGGCAGTTTTCTTGAAGCTTTGGGGGCAGACAGGCGTTTGGCAGGATTATCTTCAACCATTCCCTGTCGGTTGAGGTATCGAAACAGACTGCGTACCGAAGACAGCAACCGCTGCAGGCTTTTACTCTGCAAACCGTTACCATGCAATTCTGCCAGCCAGAGCCTGAGCCGCTTTTCAGAAAGCTCAGACCATGTGCTGATATTTTGCGAAGCCAGCCAGCCCGAGAGTTTCTTCAGATCACGACAATAAGCTGCCAGCGTATGCCGGGAGCTGTTTTTCTCAAATTTCAGATAATCTAAAAAGGCATCTATATCTTTCTGTAAAGGGCAGCGCTGAGATGGCATCAGAGAAACCGGCTCAATACACGACAGAGAACATCGCTTAAATAACCCAGAAACAGATTCCCCATAGACGCCCTGAAGTGATTTTCATCCCGGCTGCCCAATGCCAGCACTCCAACAGAGTCGGGGAAATTCAGTGGCGACAGTGCAACAGAACCGATACTCGGATGATCGTTCGGAAACAGGAACTCCAGCTCTTTCTCCGCCAACCGTCCACATACCACTTTCTGCCCACCGTTCAGGTTTACCAGTAATTCGCCCAGTACAGAATTAGCAATGTCAGGATTTTCGGTACGAATCGAGCTGTTAACTGGCTTTTTGTTGAACAGAACCAGTGCGTGGAACTCCACGCCAAAGTCGTTTTCCAGACCGTCCCGAAGTGTCTCTGTTACCTGCTCCAGATCGTTGCTCTCGATTAAAGCCAGTACCAGTCGGCGGGAGTTGTCAAACAGCCGGTCATTATCGCGAGCCACACTGACAAGACGTTTCAGCCGCTGTTTCTGCTCGTCGTTACGATCACGAAGCAGCGCCAGTTGTCGTTCATAAAGGGAGATGGCAGAACCGCGCTGATGGGGCAGGGTCAACGACATCAGTAGTTCATCCTGACCCATAAAAAACTCCGGGTTCTGCTGCAGGTAGTCAGCCACTTCCGCTGAAGTCAGTTCAGCTGGCGGCTCTTCATGGGAAAGAGCCGGAATGGTTGCACTGGACTCCGGAGTGGCTGAATCGCTCATAAGCGGGTCTGTCCTTCAAATACTCGGGTGGCCGTTCCAGTCATGATAACCGAGTGACCTTCTCCCGACCAATGAATGTTCAATGTCCCCCCCGGAAGGTTGACCCGAACCTCGTCACCCAGAAGCCCCTGCAACCGTCCGGCAACAACTGCCGCACAGGCACCGGTACCACAGGCAAGCGTTTCACCAACACCCCGTTCAAAGACCCTGAGGTTGATCTCGGCCTGATCCAGAACCTGCATAAAGCCGACATTACAGCGCCTTGGAAAGCGGTTATGTTTTTCCATCAGCGAGCCCAGTCGCTCTACTGGCGCACGGTTTACATCGTCTACCTGCATCACGGCATGGGGGTTACCCATAGAGACGGCACTGACTTCAAACTCCTCTCCATCAATACGCAGGTCGTAGGTAGAGCGCTGTTCATGCGCCTTGAACGGAATATCTCCGGGCTGCAGCCTGGGAACCCCCATATCCACCGAGACTTCACCGTTAGCGTGGAGTGTCAGTTCAATATTCCCACCCGCCGTCTGCACCTGAATCGTGTCACGCCCAATCAGCCTTTTATCCCGCACAAATTTGGCAAAACAGCGGGCGCCATTGCCACATTGTTCCACTTCGCTGCCATCGGCATTGAAAATACGGTAGCGAAAGTCCATATCCGGATCAGTAGGCGGTTCTACAATCAACAGCTGGTCAAAGCCGACACCAAAACGGCGGTCTGCCAGTCGACGGATTTTGTCCGGAGGTAGACGTACCGACTGGGTAACCATATCAACCACCATAAAGTCGTTACCCAGCCCATGCATTTTTGTAAAATGTAACAGCATAAAAAAACTCGTTCTGTCCTTCCGGTCATTCACAGGCTGGGAAGTTGCAGCCTGGGAACCCCCATATCCACCGAGACTTCACCGTTAGCGTGGAGTGTCAGTTCAATATTCCCACCCGCCGTCTGCACCTGAATCGTGTCACGCCCAATCAGCCTTTTATCCCGCACAAATTTGGCAAAACAGCGGGCGCCATTGCCACATTGTTCCACTTCGCTGCCATCGGCATTGAAAATACGGTAGCGAAAGTCCATATCCGGATCAGTAGGCGGTTCTACAATCAACAGCTGGTCAAAGCCGACACCAAAACGGCGGTCTGCCAGTCGACGGATTTTGTCCGGAGGTAGACGTACCGACTGGGTAACCATATCAACCACCATAAAGTCGTTACCCAGCCCATGCATTTTTGTAAAATGTAACAGCATAAAAAAACTCGTTCTGTCCTTCCGGTCATTCACAGGCTGGGAAGTACGCTTTCGGGTGCCAGCTGCTCTGCAATGGTTTCACGGCGTCTGACCAGATGTACCTGATCACCGTCTACCATGATTTCGGCACAACGGTTACGACTGTTATAGTTTGAACTCATGCCAAAACCATAAGCCCCTGCCGATTTCACTGCCAGAAGGTCACCTTCTGCTATTCGCAATACCCTCTCCCTGCCAAGGAAGTCACCGGTTTCACATATTGGCCCTACAATATCGCAAACCAGCGCCTCTTTACTATCATCAGGTACCACCGGTTCAATGCCATGCCAGGCACTGTAGATAGACGGACGTAATAAATCATTCATGGCCGCATCAACCACGGCAAAGTTTTTATGGTCGGTGCGTTTGATCAGCTCCACCTGAGTCAGCAGAACCCCTGCCTGCCCGGCGATGGAGCGACCGGGTTCAACCACCAGTTTCAGGTTCCGCCCCTGCAGTCTGGCTTTAACCGTACTCAGGTAATCTGATGGGGTCGGGGGCGTTTCATCGTTGTAGGCAATACCCAGCCCACCGCCAATATCAATATGCTTCAGCTCAATGCCGTGAGCCTGAAGGCTATCCACCAACAGCAGTAACCGGTCCAGGGCATCAATAAAAGGTTCACCACTGGTCAGCTGGGAGCCGATATGGCAATCCACCCCCACTATTTCAATATTTGGCATCTCAGCAGCTCGCTGATAAACCACCAGCGCATGATTGATATCAATGCCAAACTTATTGTCGCGCAGACCGGTAGAAATATAAGGGTGGGTTTGAGCATCAACGTCAGGGTTTACCCGCAGAGAAATGGCAGCCCGTTTACCCATTGATTCTGCTAACTGCTGGATGCGATCCAGTTCCGTTTCAGACTCAACATTAAAGCAATACACGCCCACTTCCAGGGCGCGCTGAATCTCGTCATGCTGTTTCCCTACCCCCGAAAACACCACTCTGCCGGGGTCGCCACCAGCCGCCAGAACCCGCTCCAGCTCTCCCACGGAAACAATATCAAAGCCTGCGCCCAGGCTGGCAAGAAGGTTCAGCACTGCCAGATTGCCATTGGCTTTTACTGCATAGGCGATCAGGTGAGGAACATCGTGTAAAGCCTCTTGATAAGCTTTATAACCCGCTTCCAGCCCGGCACGGGAATACACATAAGCGGGGGTGCCAAACTCTTCAGCGATACGTGACATTGCTATCTGTTCGGCATGCAGCGCACCATCACGATAGGAAAACCAGTTCATGAATCTGTCTTATCTCTTGTTAGTTCAATGACTGCTTCAGGCGCTATTTTTTATTGTGGCGTGAGCGCAGGGGCAGAAGCATCTTCCGGCAGGTAGAGGTCACCTTTCTGCCCACACCCTGCTAACAGGAAGGTACAGAAAACCAATGCCATCATTGCTTTTATTGTTAATTTAAAAGGCGCTGTCATTAGGGGATTCCTTTTAAAAATCAGCTTTATCATCAATTCCGACAGTATAACTGTGGAACATACCCTGACTCTAGGGAATAATCGCAGCAGCTGAACAAATTCCTGATGATTAAATGAGCAGAGCGATGAACGAAAATCAGTTTAACCAGAACCTTGATGAACTGATGATGGCCATTGAAGACGCCATTGAAGAACAGGGACTGGATATTGATTATGAAACCTCAGGAGGGATTCTGACCCTGACCTGTCCCGACAACAGCAAGGTCATTCTCAGTCGTCAGACACCTCTGCTGCAACTCTGGCTGGCGGCAAAAAGTGGTGGGTTTCATTTTGATTTTGATGAAGGGGAAGAGGTTTGGATGTGTAAAGGAGAACGTCTGCCGGAGGTGTTGAACCGGTGTTTGTCTGAGCAGTGCGGTGAAAACATTTCCCTGTCGTCTATACCCTAAGCCCGGACAATCTCTGCTATGTTGATTGCGCCACTCAAAAAATAATCCATGATGCAAATAAGAGGTAGAAAGCATGGGTCTTGAACAGCGGGTTGAAGCTCTGGAAATCTGGAAGGATAGAATGGAAGTCGTTATTCGGGGGACACACGACGTTGTCTGTCTTATCCTCAAAGAGCAACGACAGTTTGAGCGTGAGCTGTGCGATATAAAGCGCAAGCAGGCGGAGCATGATGAGAGGTTTGATAAAATGGACAAGAAGTTTGAAAGAATAGACGACCGCTTCGACAAACTGGAACGCCTGATTGTCTCTTCACTGCTGGAAAAAACCGAGGGAGCAGAGAAGAAAGATTTAACCTGACCAGACGCAAAAAAGCTCCGCAGCTTTCACCACGGAGCTTTTCAGACACGGTCTGTAACCGCCGCTAACTCATCATTCGGTAGGAATGATTAGAAGTAGTAGCGAGCGTTAACAGAGTAGGTGTTGCCGCTCTTATTCTTGATCTTCTTGCCATCGTGACCTTTACGCTCACCATCAGACCATTCGAAAGCGAACTGCATTGGGCCAGTCTTGTAGATGGCACCCACAGCAACTTCCTTGAACTCAGCCTTGCTGTTAGCTTCTTTACCAGAAACCATTTGCTTGTCAGCTTCCAGCTGGTTGTAACCAGTGTACAGAGCGAAGCCGTCAACAACCTGTGGCAGGTTCACCTGAGCGAACAGTTCCAGACCGGTAGATTTTCTGTCCAGATCGCCACCAATCTTAGTGGTGTTGGTCTTGTTCTCGAACTTACCGTAAGTAGCAGCCAGTTTCAGCATTTCGTTTTCAAACTTGGCACCAACAGTTGCCGCCTTGGACTTGTCCTGACCTTTGTAATCAGTGTTTTTTTCGTACTCGGTTTCAGCGTAAGTCGCACCCAGAGACAGGCCCATTGGCAGATCGTAGCTCAGGGAAACACCAGCACCGTTCTTACGTGTGAACTTGTGTGTGACATCATTAACGTCTTTCATACTGGCATCGCCTCGCAGCTGGTACTGAACACCTACGTTCAGACCGCCGAAGCTGTTGCGGTATTGCAGTACGTCGTCAGCACGGGCAGAGCCGTCAACGTCGCCGCTTACACGACCGGTGTACAGGCCCATGGCATTACCACCGCCAATAGCGTAGGAGTCAGTCCAGCCGTTTACGTCTTGCATAACGGACCAGCTTTTACCAGCTGTGATCTTACCGTAAGTGTCGTGATCCAGACCAACAAAGCCCAGACGGTTGAAGAAGGTGTCTTCTTTGCCGCCCAGAGCGTTATACTCATCTTTAGCGCGGAAGCCCCATTCAGCAACACCGTGACCGGTCCAGCCGTTACCCAGCTTGTGCGCAAACTTAAAGTTGATACGGGAACTGTCGTTTTTACCGGTGACTTTGCTGCCGTAAGCTTTTTCAGCCTTGACGCCGATACGACCGCCGATGCTCAGGCTGGTGGTGTCGTCGTTATAAACTTCCAGTGCCATTGCCTGACCGGCAACGAGGGATGCTACTACAGCGGCAAGCAATTTCTTCTGCATTGCTAACTCCTGACTAAATATGTGTTGTGTGGCAAATACAGCCGCTATTTTTTGTGTAAGTACAGGATCGAAAACAAACCATCCCTGCACAGCGGCAGTAACGGCGATTATGAAGAGCATCTTACACAGCCGTCACATCACTAAAATAAATACCCTTATTAGCAAAATAAATTTCCTCTCGGCTATTACCTAGCAGGTAACAAAAACACAACAGACACCGAATCCGAAAAAGGGTCAATACTTAACCAGCAGTACTTTGAACAGCAAAACACCGAACCTTGTTCTAATGTAAAATCTTCAGAACTCAGTCATTTATGTGTATAGAAAGTAATCAAAAGCAGCGTTTTACAGGCAAGGTGTAATTTTTTTGATAACTTCGGAGGGGGGTTCAGGTCTTTTTTGTCGCATTTATGTCACAAAAAAGACACTATCAAAAAACGTTCAAAATGCGCTCAAATGGACAGGTATCAAAACGAACAATTGATACCCATATCCCAAAAACCGATTTCCAGGCGTGTCGCTTCCTCAAAGGTTTTTTGCAACGACACCAGTCGCTTATCTGTAAAGCGGGACTCAGCCAGACGCTCGATGGTTTCTATTGTTTTTACCGAACCGGCAAGATACTCGTCACCGCCATAAGACTGAATCCAGTGCCAGTAAGGGTTACCTTCGCGTTTGGTCGCCGGATCATTGATAAGCCGATCACCTATTTCCGCGTACCCCACGGCACAAGGCGACAGCGCCACCTGTAAATCGAGAATATCTCCTGCCATACCACGTTCCAGCACGTAACGGGTATACGCCATATTGGCACGGGCTTCCGGCACCTGAATGACGTCCTGTTCAGTCAGACCCCATTCCTTGCAGTAGCCTAAATGAATTTCAGTTTCAGCTATTACAACAGCAACACTTTCAGCAGCCGCGCGCATATCGTCCGGATTGTCTGATTTATACACCGCCAGTGCATAAGCCCGGGCATAGTGCAGCAAAAACAGGTAGTCCTGTTGCAGGTAGTGCTGAAAGCATTCCATCGGCAGCGTACCATCACCAATGCGCTGCACAAATTCATGGTGACAATAGGCATGCCAGTCATCTTTGCAGGCCGACTTTAGTTTTCCAAACACGGTGTCCTGATCATAGAAAATCGACGTATCAACACTCATTGCTGCACCTTATTAATATGAGTTGTAAAAATGGACTGTAAAAATGGACTGTAAAAATGGACTGTAAAAAGTAGTCAGAGTCACTGCATTTTAAATAAGAAAGCCGTTGGGGCAACTGGATTTACGTTCTATAATCCAAAAGCCGGATCGAACCAGAAGGAGTTCATTATGCTCAGTCAAACAATGATCGATAAACTGAACGAGCAGATTAACCTGGAGTTCTACTCTTCCAATCTGTACCTGCAAATGGCTTCCTGGTGTGAAACCCAGGGGCTGGATGGCTGCTCTACATTTTTCCATCAACACGCACGGGAAGAAATGCAGCACATGCAGAAGTTGTTTGATTATGTCAACGAAACCGGAGCCATGGCGATTCTCGGAGCCATTGACGCACCACCCCATGAATACGAGTCCGTTCGCCAGGTGTTTGAAACCACCTACGAGCACGAGTGCAAAGTGACCAGCAGCATCAACTCACTGGCTCACACGGCGTTTTCAGAACAGGACTACAGCTCGTTCAATTTCCTGCAATGGTATGTAGCTGAACAGCATGAGGAAGAAAAACTGTTCAAGTCCATTCTCGACAAGATTGATATGATTGGTACAGAAGGCAACGGCCTGTACTTTATTGATCAGGAAGTCTCCAAAATCCAGACTGCCGCGCGCTAGCCAGCAGCCTGAGACTTATAGCCACAAGGCAGGGAAGAGCGCAGCGCTTCCCTGTCTATGCCAGCTGCAATACTTTCTCTACCAGCTTTTCAATGCCATCCGCCGCTTCTCCAATGCGATTAGCCAGCATATAGGCGGGGGTTGTCACCAGCTTATGCTGTTCATCCACCACAATGTCATCTACCGCGCAGTTAATGTGCTTAACACCAGTAGCCTCTATTGCCTGAGCCGTTGCTTCATCGTTACCAACGGTGGCCTGAACGCCCTCGCTGAATATGCGCCCTGCCAGTGCCGGAGCAATACACAATAAGCCCAACGGTTTGCCTTTATCAGCGAACGCTTTGGTGATGGCCAGCACATCCACCTGGACACGAACGTCAGCACCGTTAAAGGCAAAGTCCGACAGGTTCTTGGCAGCGCCAAACCCTCCGGGCAGTATCAACGCATCATAGTCTTCAACGTGCAGCGACTGCACCGGCTTGATCTCACCACGGGCGATACGGGCAGACTCAACCAGAACGTTGCGCTCCTGATCCATCTCGTCCCCGGTGCAATGGTTGATCACATGGTGCTGTGGAATATCCGGCGCAAAACACTGGTATTCAGCGCCCTGACGATCCAGAGCGAGGAGTGTAAGCACCGATTCGTGAATTTCAGCACCATCGTATACACCGCAGCCAGACAGAATAACGGCCACTTTTTTACCTGCACCCACTTTACTCATGTCAATTTCCCTCTTATTCAATTCAGGACGACCACAAATCAACTATAAAAACAACGTGACTAAACTTACACTCAATAATTACAAACACCTTGCCTTAATAATGATACCCAGATAACCGGCTGGTAACACGCTTGAAAAAACTGATCATTATTCACTCTCTGGTTCTATCGATCCTGATGCTGACAACGGGCATGATCGCAGGATGGTGGCTGCATTCCTGGCCGGGCGGGTCAGGCAATGAAACCTTTGAGAATCACCCATACCAGATAATCCAGTGGGACAGTGACCTCTCAAGTACTACTCCGTATCAGACCATGCAGCCCTATAATGATCAGCCCATTGGTGAACGCTCTCTGTTTCTTCAGGCTCTGGACGAGAACCGGATTGATGACGCACTGGTCATTTACCAGCAGTACGAGCGAAATGGAGCAAGCGACTTTCGCCCCTTCAGGAGAGACCTGGAAGACTGGTTAAACCACCAGGACAGTGACTTAAGTATCAATGTTCTGGAGCGTTTCACACAGCATTACTATCAGGATGAATCACTGCTAACACGACTGGCAAACCGTTATGAACATCAGGACCGGCTGGATTCCGCCATTACCACGCTGCTCGAATTAAAAAGTTTTACGGATAGCAACAAAAAGCGTTCAGCCCTTAACGAACGTATCCACTCTCTCAGTCGGGCTGTTTATAACCAGCAAATGAAACTGGATCAGCTGGTAACGCTGCTTGAACTCTTCCAGCGATTATCTTCTCAGGAAGCCAACTATGGCTTTTACCGCTTTGCCCTGTCCCAGATCTATCTGGCTGCCGGTGACAGCAACAGCGCTATACGCGAACTGGAAGTTCTTCAGACTCATTCTGAATTTGGCCGTCAGGCGGCTCAGCTACTGGCAGCACTCACCCCTCCACCGCCAATGGATGAACCGGAAGAATTGCCCGCCAGTACCATCCCTCTTTCTTCCCAAAACGGGCACTTCATTATTGGTGTGTCTGCAGGCAACAAAGAGACCGTCAAACTTCTGATTGATACCGGGGCCAGTCTCACCACAATGCCTTCTGACCTGCTGCAGAGACTGCGCAGAAAAAAACTGGCGGCAAGGGTTGGGCATACACAGCTGAAAACGGCTGGCGGATATCAGTTCGCGCCGATCTATCAATTGAAAGAGCTGCACATTGGCAACTTTATTGTCAGGAATTTGCAGGTCGCTGAACTTGACCTGTATGAACTGGGTTCAGAAGGTTTGCTGGGGATGAATGTGCTGGGGCAGTTTCGCTTTCATCTGGATCAGGATCGAAACACTCTGACTTTGCACCCGAGGTGAGGCCGCTTTTCGTCTTCCGCTGGCCGTAGCCCGTTGCCCGTTGCCCGAAACCCGTAGCCCGTAGCCCGTTGTATTTGTGGTTGTGGTTGTTGCCACCTTATACGGGATACGGGATACGGGAGACGGAAAGCGAAAGGCGGAAAGCGAAAGGCGGAAACCGTGTGTTACCCGAAGCGCACAAAGTATCACAAGAACCGACACAGGTAACACAATTCCACTCGGCAGACTTTGACTACAAACAGCAATTATTCTCTATCCCATTGATTTAAAACGCTTTTATAAAAGCTGGCACACTAAATGCCTTAATGACGACAAACAATAATAATAAGATCAGCCCATCTAATAATAACAATAAGGGCACGGCGAGTTGATTGTTTTACAGGATGATTCCGGTTTTCAGCCAGTAAAATTATCGGCTTTCCAGTTACTCAGTGTGCTGACAACAATAATGAGAATGAGCATTGCTGAAACCAGGGGAATTGACTTCCCCTGTTTTTCTTTTACCTTCCCGGTCAGCCACCTCCCCCATGCACCTGTTTCAACCAATGGCAGAATGCTATGATGTATCCGTTTCACCAAACCAACAATCTCAACTCAACCAAGGCTTCATGCAAAACTCACCATGTTAAGCACCTCAATCATGGTTCTGGTGCTGGCCCTTGTTCTGGCTTTTACGGCTATGCTCTTCTGGCGCAGGCAGAAAAGGGAAAACCAACCAAAGGACGTACACCCTGAAACCAGCTCACAGGAAACACTCTCCGATACCGGCTCAACCGGTGACCTGACTATGCAGAATCGTGTTAACCGCCATGTGATTCCAAGAGACCACCACCCCGTATCACGACGGGAAATCAGTGATAACGCCCTGAAGGTACTGCATCGTCTGACCAGCAACGGCTACGACGCTTACCTGGTCGGTGGCTGTATTCGGGATATTTATTTCGACCTGCACCCAAAAGATTTTGACGTTGCCACCAATGCCACGCCGGAACAGGTTCGCCGCCTGTTTCGTAATTCCCGGGTGATTGGCCGACGCTTCAAACTGGTACATGTGCTGTTTGGCCGTGAAATGATTGAAGTGGCCACGTTCAGGGCCAGCCACGACAACACGACTCAGGATACGAAACATGGCCGGGATAAATCCCACCATTCCGATTCCGGCCGAATCCTGCGTGATAACGTTTACGGCACCATGGAAGACGATGCCCTGCGCCGTGATTTCACGGTGAACGCCCTGTATTACGATGCCCGTGACTTTACCGTGGTGGACTTCTGCAACGGTGTGCAGGATATCGAAGATGAAGTGTTACGCCTGATTGGCGATCCGGTTACCCGCTACCATGAAGACCCGGTGCGCATGTTGCGCGCACTTCGCTTCAAGGCAAAGCTCGACTTCACTATTGAACCGGAAACCGCTGACCCGATCTTTGAATTGGGCTATTTGCTGCGAGACATTCCGTCAGCCCGACTGTTCGATGAAATTCTGAAACTGTTGCAATCCGGAAACGGCGTTCGAACTTTCGAACTCCTGCAGGACTACGGCTTGCTGAAGCACCTGTTTCCAGCCACACACCGTTGTCTGGAAACAAGCAGTCTGGAAACAAGCAGTCTGGAAACAAGCAGTCTGGAAACAGGCAGTCTGGAAACAAGCAGCCAGGAAACAGGAGATAAGTACAGTGAAGACCTGATTTTCAGCGCCCTGCGCAGTACCGACCAGCGTATTGCCAAAGATCGCCCGGTGACACCCGCTTTCCTGTTTGCCGCTTTTTTATGGGGGCCATTGCAGCGCCAGTTCCGCGATTTACAGGAACAGGGCGTTCCTCCCGTACCTGCCATGCAACAGGCTGCCATGATCGTACTGGACAACCAGTGCGCCCATACCGCCATCCCCAAACGTTTCACCATGACCATCCGTGACATCTGGGATCTTCAGTATCGCCTGGAGCGTCGTCAGCCTAAACAGATTGATGGCCTGCTGGCGCATCCGAAATTCCGCGCCGCTTACGACTTCCTGGTGTTGCGGGAAGAGTCCGGCGAGCAACTGAACCAGGCCGGACAGTGGTGGACAGAGATTCAGGAACATTCTGACCCGAGTCGTAACGAGATGATTCGTTCTCTGCGCAATCAGCCTGGCAGTGGTAACGGCCGTAAACGTCGCCGTCGTCGCCAGCCAAGAAAGCGTGCGCCACAGAACAGGAATCCAGAATCATGACCAGAGCTTACGTCGCCCTGGGCAGCAACCTCGACAATCCGGGGCTACAACTGCAACGGGCGGTTGACGAAATTGACAGTGCTTCAGGCATTCAGATCACCGGCTGTTCAAAGCTTTATCTGAGCGTCCCCCTTACCGCAGACGCTCTTAATGAAGACGCTCTTAATAAAGACGCTCTTAGTGAAGGCTCTCCTGGTGAAGGCTCTCCTGGTGAAGAAAAGGTGCCGGAAGATCAGCCGGACTACTGTAATGCGGTGGTAGAAATTGACACTACACTGCAACCCACAGAACTACTGGACGCCATGCAGACCATTGAAAACAACCATGGTCGTGTACGTTCAGTACGCTGGGGACCTCGCACACTGGACCTCGATATTCTGCTGTATGGCAATGAAACCATTGAGAGCGAACGCCTGACCGTACCGCATTACCAGATGCATGTGCGCAACTTTGTCTTGTGTCCTCTGCACGATATTGCTCCTTCCCTGTCTATGCCTGACGGCAGAACCGTTGAGGCTTTGCTTCAAACAACCGGCAAAGACGGACTGAAGGTTATTGCGGACCAGTATCCGTGGTTTTAACCTTCCAGGGCAGCGCAACGGATACGACCGTTGCGCTGCCTGTCACTGCGAACTGACACATCGCAAAGCTTTCCGTATAATCCCCGCCTGAATTCATTACTTTGGAAATGTAGCGCCCATCGTCGGAAGTATTACCGTATTGATGGCCGCTTAAGGTCTATACAGATGGCTAAAGTTACCCTGCAAACACTGGCAGCAATGAAAAAGTCCGGTGAAAAATTTGCCTGCCTGACCGCATACGATTCCACATTTGCGAATATCGTCAGCACTCAAGGGGTTGAAGTCATCCTGGTAGGAGACTCTCTGGGCAATGTGATCCAGGGAGAAGACACCACCCTGCCCGTAACCGTTGATGATATGTGTTATCACACCCGTTGTGTTGCCAGAGGCAATAAAGATGCCCTGGTTATGGCAGACCTGCCCTTTGCGTCTTACCATGACGAAGAACAGGCGATTATCAACTCCGCCCGCCTGATGCGTGCCGGAGCGGATATGGTCAAACTGGAAGGCGAAGGCTGGCTGGCTCCGATCGTGGCCCGGCTGCGTGAACAGGGCGTTCCTGTCTGCGCTCACCTTGGACTTACGCCCCAGTTTGTTAATGTACTGGGCGGATACAAAGTGCAGGGGCGTGAGATAGACCGCGCTAATGCCATGATCCAGGCCGCCATTGATCTGGAGGCAGCAGGCACAGCTCTGCTGTTGCTGGAATGCGTACCTGTAAGCCTGGCCCGCGAAATCACCACTGCGGTTTCCATTCCAGTTATTGGCATTGGAGCGGGACCAGACACTGACGGTCAGATTCTGGTGAGCTACGATATGCTTAACCTGACACCGGGCCGCAAGGCTCGCTTTGTTAAAAACTTCATGGAACAGGCTGACTCTCCTCAGGAAGCAGTAGCCAGTTACGTCAAAGAAGTAAAAGACGGTAGCTACCCCGCTGAAGAGCATTGTTTCAACTAATAGTCTCAATTAATAGTCTCAAACCAAGGCTTTGAAAGGCGTTTCAGTTAAGCATTATGAAAACCGTTCATTCGATCTCTGAAGTCCAGTCTGCCGTTGCGGCATTAAAAGCAGAAGGCAAACGTGTTGGCTTTGTTCCAACCATGGGCAATCTGCATGACGGTCACCTGACCCTGGTCGAAAAGGCCAGGGAACTGTGTGATGTGGTGGTGGTCAGCATTTATGTCAACCCATTACAGTTTGGCCCCAATGAAGATTACGACTCTTACCCCAGAACCATGGAGCAGGACAGCCAGCTGCTGATTGAGCATGGCGTGGATATTCTGTACGCCTGCCAGACTAAGGAAATCTATCCGGAAGGCAGTGAGAACCATACCCATGTCTCCGTAGACGTTCTGGATGGCATGCACTGTGGCAAAACCCGACCGGCCTTCTTTACCGGCATCGCTACCGTTGTCACCAAACTGTTTAATATCGTGCGCCCTGACGTGGCGGTCTTTGGCGAAAAAGATTTCCAGCAGCTGACTATTATCCGCAAAATGGTGCGGGATATGTGCATGCCGTTGGAGATTGTAGGTGCGCCTATTGCCCGGGAAGCGACCGGACTGGCGATGAGTTCCCGTAACGGTTACCTGACCCGGGAAGAGCGTGAAGTCATTGCTCCGACGCTTTATCAATGTCTGCTGGATGCCCGTGAAGCCATTATTGGCGGTGAACGGGATTACGACCTGCTTCGTCGCAACGCCTTTGCCAGACTGGCAGAGGCAGGGTTCAAGCCGGACTATTTCAATATCAGCAACACCCGCACGCTGCTGCCAGCAGTGGCTGAAGACCAGTCACTGGTTATTCTGGCAGCAGGCTATCTGGGCAAAGCCCGGCTGATCGACAACATTGCGTTTGATCTGTAGCCCACTCAACCAATTACGAACGACCCAACTCAAACGTGTTGGTTGGGTCGAGCGGAACGCGACTCCCTACACCCGAGAGGTTTAACAGTGAGCAATCAATCATCCCCGATGACCCCTCTGAGTCATCTCTCCTCTTCTGACAAACTGGTTGAACTGCAAAAGCAACTGGCAGGCACTCACCTGCGCGACCTGTTTGATGAAGACAAACAACGTTTTGACAAATACACCATGGAAGCGGCTGGCCTGTTCCTGGATTACTCCAAGAACCTGATCAACGACGATGTTCTGGCAAGCCTGACGAAAATGGCAGAAGAAGCCAGACTGCCTGAAGCCATCAATGCCATGTTCTCCGGTGAGAAAATCAACAACACGGAAGGACGTGCAGTACTGCACACCGCCCTGCGCTACTTTGGCACAGACCCGATCATGGTCGACGGCAAAGACGTGATGCCAATGATCCGTGACACCCACAAGCGCATGAAGGAAATCACTCAGCAGGTACACAAAGGCGAGTGGAAAGGTCACACCGGCAAGCCAGTCAAGCACATCGTGAACATCGGTATCGGTGGTTCTTACCTGGGCCTGAAAACCGCCATCAACGCCCTGACCCCATACCACGTTGAAGGTCTGGAGCATCACTACGTTGCCAACATCGACCCGAACGAAATTTCTGAAGTACTGCGCAAAATTGACCCGGAAACCACCCTGTTTATCGTGGCGTCCAAGTCCTTCGGTACTCTGGAAACCCTGCAAAACGCTCAGGCTGCCCGCAGGTTCATGCTGGAACAGGGTTGTGCTGAAGCGGACATCCGCAAGCACTTCGTGGCGATCTCCACCAACCTGAAAGCCATCGACGAGTTTGGTATTGCCCAGGAAAACACCCTGCCTCTGTGGGACTGGGTAGGTGGTCGTTACTCCCTGTGGTCCACTATCGGTCTGATGATCAGCCTGGTCGTTGGCTTCGATAACTTCGAACGCCTGCTCAAAGGTGCCGGAGAAATGGACAACCATTTCAAAACCGCACCTCTGGACAAAAACATGCCGGTTCTGATGGGTATGCTGGGTATCTGGTACCAGAACTACTTTGGTGCTGAGTCCCACGCGGTTATCTCTTACGACTACTTCCTGCGTGACTTCCCGGGTCATCTGCAACAGATGGATATGGAATCCAACGGCAAGCGCACCACCCTCGACGGAAAAACCGTTGATTACCAGACAGGTGCCGTTATCTGGGGTGGCACCGGCACCAACGACCAGCACGCTTACCACCAGCTGCTGCATCAGGGTACACGACTGATCCCTGTTGATTTCGTAGCCCCGGCAACTTCCCACAACCCTCTGGGTGAGCAGCACCCATGGCTGTTTGCCAACGCCGTGGCCCAGAGTCAGGCGATGATGCAGGGCAAGACCCTGGAAGAGATCCGTGACGAAATGCTGGCAGCTGGCGTAGCGGCTGAAGACGTTGAGCGTCTGGCGCCGCACAAGGTGATTCCGGGCAACCGTCCGAACAACATGATTGTGCCTGAGAAAATCACTCCGGAAGTCGCCGGTGCGCTGATCGCCCTGTACGAACAAAAAGTTTTTGTTCAGGGTGTTCTGTGGCAGGTGAACTCATTCGACCAGTGGGGCGTGGAACTGGGCAAAGTACTGGGCAACCGGGTTTATGACCGCATCACCGAGAAAGGTGCGACAACGGATCAGGACAGCTCTACCAACGGTCTGGTGAATCGCTTCAAACAGTTTAATGCCTGATAGTTTTTCGGGTTGTTAAATAAAAACGGAGCCTGCTGGCTCCGTTTTTATTCTCTCGTACTAACTTATCATCGTTCCAGAAGATAGCACTAAGGTTTACTAAAACCGATAAGATGCTCATCAACCACTTGCGCATTCTGCTCATACTGACCGAAATGCTTTTGCATCAGATGATCGAACTTTTCTTCAGAGATAAGCCCCTTCAAGTCATCACACAACCCTGTAAGGCTATTTTGCAATTGCTTATTGACACCTTCCAAAGTCTTTACATCGTCAACAGCCGTCGCATTGTAGAGCGTTTGATAATTAGCTTCTGCCACTTTTTTAGATTCCTCAGAAAGCTGGTCATCCAGTTGACGAATAGCCTTCTTATGTTCACGCTCCATTTCGCTAATTTGCTGATTCAGTTGAATAATAGTTTGATTCGCCTGCTTTAGCTTAAACTCAGCATCTGATTCCTCATCAGTCCGTGTACTGGCTTTTTCAAGCAAGCCCTGATTAGCTACTTCAAGCTCAGCAATTTTTGCTTCTAATTGATACTTTTCTTCATTAACCTCCTGGTACATGTCGATCAATTCTTCATTCTCTTTCTGGAGACTCTTCTGCTGTGAACTTAACGAAGGGTACTCATTGAAACTTTGTTGCTCTCTGTTAATAGACTCCTGAAGTTGCGCATAAGCATTTTCCAGCTGCGCTTTAAGGTTTATTATTTCATTTTGCATGTGCTCCAGAAGCTGCTGCGACTCCTCGCTGCTCTCTGTCACCTGAATTTTTGGATCAACCCTTTCGGTATCATACTTTGCCAATTCAATGACCATCTCTCCATTTCTCTGTTGCAGTGTTTTTATAAAATCCTGCGCACTGGTATATAGAGACTGAAGCTCTTCAATTTCCTTTCCTTTCTCTGCAACCTCTCCTTTAAGGACATTCAGGCTACTATTTAACTCAGACATCTTTTTTCTTGCATCAATGTTATGACTCCTTAATGCTTGCGATGCCATATTTGCTTTTTTCTCCTGTAAACTTATTTCATTTTTCTTTTCCTCAATTTCTTTTTGGAATTCAGTCATCTGCTCACACGCCGACCGATAATCTTCTCTGAGATTTATGATCTGTTTTTCTTTTTGGTTTATTAACTCATCTATCTTTTCTGATTCTTTTCCAGAAGATTTAGCTTTGCTTTCCAGGTGGCCAATTTCCTTTCTTAGCGCATTGATTGAAACATCTTTTTTTCTTATTTCTTCTTTTTGATTTGCAAGAGCATTTTCAAGCTTTTTCACTGCCAAATCATAACCAACCTTAATTTCATCTACTTCTGCTTTTTTATTAGCCACTATTTTTTCATACGAATTAATATCCTTATTCGCAGCATCAAGCTTTGACGTTAAAGCTTTCTCATGAGCCTTTAGTTTTGCCATTTCTTTTACATTAGATTCAAGGCTTGTTTCCAGTTTAGATATTTTCTTTTGTTTGTCCTGAAGATTTTGCTCCAACTTTGAGCAACTTTTTAACAGCCTTTTTGTTTCCTCATCACTTTTTTTCAACTCCTCTTTTCGTTCATTCAATTCATCTCTAACAGTTTTCAGCTTATTTTGAGACTCCTGTATAGTTTCTTTTTGGTTTGACTGTTCTTCAGAAAATTGACTTTTTTGTTTTTCCATCTGATCAGTGAGATTAAACATCTTATTTTTCAGCTCTAATAACTCCTGATCTTTTGCTTCCAGCTTTGTTTCAAGACTTTTTATTTCAGATTCAGACACTGCGACAGATTGAGCCATATTTTTTTTCGAAGTTTGAGCTTCGGTCAACTTTCTGTGCCGGTATTCCAACTGAGTAAGCTTATGCTCTAACTGTAACTTTTCTTCACGAAATTGTTTAGCCTGAACATGCATAACTGCTAATTCACCATCCAATTTCTCATTTTCTATTGCTGCACTCTTTGTCATTTGAGCCAGTTTAAGCTTTTCCTGTTCCAACTCAATTTTCAGACGATCCTTATCTTCAGTAAGATTATGAACAAGCTTTGCCTTTTGTTTCAGCTCTCCATCTTTTTGAACCAATAAAGCCTGCTTGTTTGATAGTTCCTGTTCTTTTGTTTTTGCACTATTGGTCATTTCCTGAAGCTTATGTTTATCTAACAAATCTTGCCGCTTACACTTAGACAATTCTTGTTCAGTTTCATCCAGTTTTATTCTGGTTTCAGTAATTACAACTGCATATCTCTTATTCTGTGCCTTTAGGTTTTCATATTTTTCCAGGATGGTATCAATTATCACTTTATTAGTTTTTCTTTCTTGCTCATGACGCTGTATTTCCTTTTCGTGCTTGCGATAAAGCCCCTGTAACAAATCAACCGGTGTTCTATCTTTTATAGCGGTGTCTTCAGATATTAACCGCATCTTCTTAAATTCATTGACTAAGCTATCGATTTCGGCTTCAACCTCAAACTGCTCCATCAGTTTTTCGTCAAAGAATTTTAGATCTTTGATTGCACTTTTATGGAAAGCATTTAACGTTCCAGCAGCAGATGAAAACTCGCCATTCCAGGTTGTCATATAAAAAACCAAATCATTATATTTATCACGCAGTGTGTTGTGTTTTAGAACCAACTGTTCGACTTTCTCTTTTTCCGCAAATTCTCGAGAAAAAGGAGTCGCCGGAGTGAGATAGTTTTCGGCTTTGACGATTTCTGCTATGTACTCAGGCAGCTTCTTAGGTTCTTTTGGATCAAAATCTTTATATCCATTAGTAAAAAGCCTGGTAAGTTCTGATTTGGTTCTTGCATAAGAGATGGCACCTATAGTGCCTTCTTTTTTACCTTCATTTCGGTTGGTGAGATTGTCGAAAAGCAGATCGGGAGTAATACCTACTCCAGCTCCAGCTCCAGCTCCAGCTCCAGCTCCACGATCATTTCCTATAGCCATGTCAAACTCCATTTTTTCAGATTAAATGTACTCCGTTGGTGTTTTTAGAGTTAACTTATTTGGAGAAAGTTCCTGATGCACCTTTAGACTTACGTATTATTCCCTGCAATACTCTGCTGACTACACCAAAAAGAGCCAGTTCAATGATCGACAAGTCCATCCCATTAACCGATATCCACCGCCATCTCGACGGCAATATCCGCCCGGAAACCATTCTGGCGCTGGGTCAGCAACATAACCTTGAATTACCTGCTGATACGCTGGAAACGCTGATTCCCCATGTTCGGGTACTGAGTAATGAGCCTGACCTGGTCAGCTTCCTGACCAAGCTGGACTGGGGCATAAAGGTTCTGGCGGATTATGACGCCTGCCGCCGTGTCGCCTATGAAAACGTTGAAGATGCCCTGAATGCACAAATCGACTACGCAGAACTGCGTTTCAGTCCCTGGTACATGGCAATGACCCACAACCTGAACCCGGAAGGCGTGGTAGAAGCCGTTATCGACGGCGTCACCGCCGGTAGTCGGGATTTTGGAGTAAAGACCAACCTGATTGGCATTATGAGCCGAACCTTTGGTCAGGAAGCCTGTCAGAAAGAGCTGGATGCCTGTCTGGCGTTTAAAGATAAACTGGTGGCTATTGACCTGGCAGGTGACGAGCTGGGCAAGCCCGGCGAGCTGTTTGTCGATCATTTCAGACAGGTTCGGGATTCAGGCCTGAATGTGACGGTTCATGCCGGTGAAGCCGCAGGGCCGGAAAGCATGTGGCAGGCGATTAACGAGCTGGGTGCTACCCGCATTGGTCATGGCGTTAAAGCCATTTCTGATCCGAAATTGATGGACTATCTGGCAAAACACAACATCGGTATTGAGTCCTGCCTGACCTCCAATGTTCAGACCAGTACTTTTCCTGATATTGCTTCCCATCCCCTGAAGGCATTTCTGGATCACGGCATTCTTGCCACCATCAATACCGACGACCCTGCCGTTGAAGGCATTGAGCTGCCTTACGAGTACGAAGTGGCTGCACCGGCAGCCGGTTTGACCGGGGCTGATATTCGCAAAGCCCAGGAGAACGGTCTGGCCATTGCCTGGCTCTCTGAAGAAGAAAAAAGTCAGTTGAAAGCCAGCTGCTGATCCCTCACAGCAGGCCATCAGATGCCTGCTGTCTTCTGATCTGGAAATACCTCAATTCTGTGCCAACCTGATAGCTCCATAATCAACAGTTATAAAAGTCACTGTCATGATAAAGTTTCAACGTTTTCTTTTAACAGCATCACTCTGTTTGTCATTGCCTGCTGTTTCTGTTGCCGACGTATTTTCCTGCCCATCCACCGCCAAAATTGTAATGACCAAAGACAGCAGCCGACCTGAAGACAGGCAGTGGGAAGCCAGGCTGGAAGATCTGCCAGAAGGAATGCCAACACTTTTTAAGGGAGCCAGATTTACGTCAGCTGGAGGGGTCGGCATACCAGCCGGAAGGGACGGCACAGTTGATATCCACGACTCGTACATGCCTTTTGAAATTGACTTTTCCGGGGAAAGGGACGGCATAGCTGATATCCAGAACTCGGACATGCCTGTTGAACTTCACTTTTCCGAGGCAAGTTACATCAATCGTTCAACCTTTCGTTCAACCTTTGAATATAAATGCTGGTATGGATCCAAACGTCACAAATACCTTAGGGTCGCTTTAAATCTCAGTGAAAACCACCTGCCAGACTCGAACAACATGCCCTTACTGTTAGAGCCATACGGTACGTCCTGGATAACATCTGACAAGGAGGGACAAATCAAGAGGTGTACAGAATCCGCAGAAAAATGCTCTTTTCACCTCCCACGGGTTGGCGTGAGATCAAAGACCGAGGTTCCTGATCTCCCAATAGAGAACTATAAGCGCCTTGTATTTAGAGTGATTTTTTTTCTTAAAACAGACAACCAAAGCAGCCTTGAAAAAAGACTGAGCCTGAACGCATTAAATTCAACTGAACATCAGTTTTTGGGGGCGCTCGAAGGAGAAGCCATCAAAGGCACCAAAGTAACTCTGGTTGATCAGGATTTATTTGTCGATATCAACGAACACGCAAAAGCCAGAGAGGGACAGGAAGACAAAGAGTCATGTAATACCGACGCTAAATCGATGGTTAAGTGTTCCTGTTCTTCTGAAAACCTGATCTCAACGTTTAATTCGGGCGGGCATGTTATGCTCGATTTATTCGCAGCGTACGATGATAAAGGTGCCGCTACCAAAGCCAACTGCAGCCTGTTCTATGTTCCTGCGTTAACCGGGAAACATGAGCCTCATGACCATCACCATGATGAACACTGACTGGAATTTCTTTATTAATTTTCCGGATAGTTGAAAACCCGGTTCTATACTGGTTGAGCTTTGATCAAGAGGTTCAACCAATGTCCGAAAAGAACATCTACCCGGTTCCTGACCACTTTCAGCAAGCCTGGATGACAGACGAAAAGTACCAGTCCCTGTATCGGTATTCGCTGGAAAAGCCGGAAGAGTTCTGGAGTTGCAAGGCTGAACACTATATCAACTGGTTTCGTCCCTGGAACAGCGTTTACGAAGGTGACTTCAGCAAAGGCGAGGTATCCTGGTTCAGAGGTGGTCAACTTAATGTCAGCGTGAACTGCATAGACCGTCACCTTGAAAAGCGAGCTGACCAGACCGCCATCCTCTGGGAAGGTGATACTCAGGACGAACAGAAAAGCTACACCTACCAGCAGTTGCACGATGAAGTCTGTAAACTGGCTAATGCCCTGAAACAGCTAGGGGTTAACCGGGGAGACAGAGTCTGTATTTACATGCCCATGATCCCTGAAGCCGCTTTTGCCATGCTCGCCTGCGCCCGGATCGGGGCTGTTCATGCGGTGGTATTTGGAGGCTTTTCCCCAAACTCACTACAGGACCGGATACTGGACTGTGACTGCCAGATGGTTATTACTGCCGATGAGGGCATACGCGGCGGCAGGGTCATTCCCCTGAAAGCCAATGTCGATGAAGCTCTGCAATGCTGCCCTGACGTTCACAGCGTTCTGGTAGTGAAGTACAGCGGCAGCGACATAAACTGGGTCGAAGGGCGGGATCACTGGTATCAAAGCCTGACAGCCACCCAACCAGCAGATTGCGAACCGGAAATAATGGACGCCGAAGACCCGCTGTTTATCCTTTATACTTCCGGTTCTACCGGCAAGCCAAAAGGTGTTCAGCACACAACAGCGGGCTACATACTCTACACCACCGTCACCTTTCACTATGTCTTTGACTACCGGGAAGGAGAAGTTTACTGGTGTGCTGCTGACGTTGGCTGGATTACCGGCCATTCCTATATGGTTTACGGGCCACTCTCCAATGGTGCCACAACTCTTATGTACGCCGGGCTGCCTTTCTGGCCCGACGCTTCACGAATCTGGGATATTGTTGACCGGCATCAGGTGAATATCGCTTACACCGCCCCGACAGCTATCCGGGCGCTGATGGCAAAAGGCAATGCCTATGTAGACAAATCTTCCCGTTCCAGCCTGCGCCTGCTGGGAACCGTGGGAGAGCCCATCAACCCGGAAGCCTGGCAGTGGTATTACAAAGTGGTGGGCAATAGTCGCTGCCCGGTTGTCGATACCTGGTGGCAGACCGAAACCGGTGGCATCATGATCACCCCCCTGCCCGGAGCGAATGCTCTCAAACCGGGTTCAGCCACTCGCCCGTTCCTGGGCATTCGTCCCGACCTGCTGGACGATGACGGCAACAAAATTGTGGGTCCCGGAGAAGGCAACCTGGTGATATCCGGTTCCTGGCCCAGCCAGATTCGTACCCTCTATGGTGATCACCAGCGCATGCTGGACACTTACTTCAACCGTTTTCCCGGCTACTACTGCACTGGCGATGGCGCCCGCAGGGATGAAGATGGTTATTACTGGATTACCGGCAGGGTTGATGATGTACTGAGTGTTTCCGGGCATCGCCTTGGCACCGCCGAAGTTGAAAACGCCCTGGTGTTACATCAGGCCGTTGCCGAAGCGGCAGTCGTTAGCATTCCTGATCCCGTTAAAGGCGAAGCTATCTACGCCTTTGTGACACCTATGGATGACGCAGAACCGTCTACCGAGCTGGAAAGCGAACTGATAAAGCTCACTGCGTCTGAAATCGGCCCAATAGCCAAACCGAAACGTATACAGTGGACAAAGGCTCTACCCAAAACTCGCTCTGGTAAAATCATGCGGCGTATTTTACGGAAGATAGCCCGGGGAGATACGGATAATCTGGGTGATACCACAACACTGGCAGATCCTTCTGTGATCAATCACCTGATAGAGCATTCTGCTTACTGTCAGAAACCCTGAGAAAACAGCAAAGGTAAACACCATGAATATTCTGATCACCGGCGGCAGTGGCGGCATTGGGCTAGCGATGGTAAAGAGCATACTGAAAGCAATGCCCGACGCAACCGTTCATGCCACCTGGCGATCTCAGGAACCTACGCTCCAGCATCACAACCTCAACTGGCACACACTGGACTTAACTTCTGAGACACAGATACAAAGCCTGTCAAACCAGCTTCCAAAACTGGACTGGCTTATTAATGCTGCCGGTATGCTGCACAACCCTGAACACCAGCCGGAAAAAACCATTCAAAGCATAGAGCCTGAGTTTTTTCTTGAGAGTTTGAAAATTAACACACTCCCGAGTCTGCTGCTGGCCAGATATTTTCAGTCGGCCCTGAAACAGTCTGAAAGCAGCTGCTTTGCCGTTATCTCGGGCAGGGTTGGCAGTATCACTGACAACCAGCTGGGGGGCTGGATCAGCTATCGCAGCTCCAAAGCTGCCCTGAATATGGCCCTGAAAACACTCAGTATTGAATGGAAAAGAAAGGTTCCGAAATGCACGATTCTCTCGCTGCATCCCGGTACAACAGATACCTGCCTGTCAAAACCCTTCCAGAGAAATGTGCCTCCGGAAAAATTGTTTACTCCAGAGAAAGCGGCCAGCCAGCTGTTAAACGTTATTCTAAAATCGACGCCTGACTGTACCGGAAAGTTTTTAGCCTACGATGGAACTGAGTTACCCTGGTAAAAGGGTGGCTCTTTTTTTCTGCTTTGGGTTATCAACTTCTTGATGTTGTGCAGACAAAGTTGAAGAATGCGCCTCAGGTGCATCCAATTTACGCTTCAAGGCAGTCATACTGTCCATTAAGTCCTCATAGCTACTATTCGTCGAACAACCGGTAACAGAAGCAATACTATTTTTAAGTTTTTGAAGCCGATCATTAGAAGTACTAAGTTCAGATTTAATCTTTTCTGTTTCATTAGCTTCCTCTATAGAAGCAAGAATTTTCTCCTCCAAAGGCTTGATAAGACGTTGCTGTTCAGCATACTCATTTTTTATTTTGTCATTTAACTCTTGTATTTTATCGCTTAACTCTTGATTCATTTTATTTTTTTCTTCAAGTTCTTCTTCTAGTTTCTGAATCCTCTTTTTTCCTTCTGAAGTTTCACTTTTGGAAAGTTCAAGCTGACATTTTATGCTTGAATTTTCATCTTGCAGTTTCTTATTAATATTTCTTATTTCTTTAGTTTCACCTTGAAGCATTTCATATTTAGCATTTAATTTTTTATTTTCTTTAATAGCTTTTTCAAATTCATCTGTATGCTTTACAAGTTCTTCTATCACATCTTTAGCGTTAGCCTGAGATTTCTCCAGTACACAATTTTTTTCTTTAAGTTTTTCTTCGAGGTCTTGAATAATGGCTCTAGCTTCAGGCGATTCTTTAAAAGCCTGTAAAAAATCATTCTCACTTTTTAAAATTTCATTCCGTTCTTCTAACTCTTGAATTTTACTCCTCGCTAATTCCAGATAACTTTCTAAATCTTCTTTATAACCTTTCAGTTCCAAAATTTCACTTTTTGATCGCTCCACTTCATTAGTAGAGGACGATGACGCTAAACCAAGACTCCCGGCAGGAAATTGCGGTATGCAAACAGCGGAAAGTGGAAATTGTGAAACGGTTCTTTGCTGCCAAACAGGCTGCCAAGACGAACCTCGTTGCCACGGAGGCTGCTGATGAGGCGCATTATACAATGAAACAGTTGCTGTACCTGTTGTAGCAGTTCCAGCTGTAGTGGTCTGTATACCTGGCACTCTAAACACCGAGTCTGTTGTTACAGGAGGTATCATATTTTAGTCCCTTAAATAAACTCAACAGGTTAGCCAGCTGTCTCTTTCTTCTGAAGTAAACCCGTTAATTCAGGAGTAACATCAGATGGACTCTGACCAGATAAAAGCAACAAAGTGTCGACAGCTTCTCGCTCGGTTTCATTGGTTGTTACTGATTGTGAAACCGTTGCACAAAGTTTCTGACGTTTAGCGTAACCATGATTAACATTGACAGTGGAAACCCTGTCTTTCAAAGATTGCCGATTACGCCTAAGGGTCTCTTCAGCATCTTCTGGCAAATGTCGTAAGTTCTTCAACTCTTTTTCTTTTTTGAGATTTTCAGCATAAAGGTTTCTCTCTGAATTCTTGACTACTTGATATTCCGCAGACAAAGAGGAAAATTTCACCTCCAATGAATGCAGTTCTTCCTTTAAGGCAGAAACTTTTTTTATTAAATCTTCAAAACTAATAGCCTCCTGATACCTGGCAGGACACCCGATAGCAGAGGCAATGTACGTTTTAAATTTTGCTATGCTTTCTAATTTTTCTTCAAGTAACTTTTTTTGGTCTCTAAGTTCTTGTTGCAGATTTTTTATATCGACTTTTGCTGTAATCTCTTTTTTCTTGGACTCTTCTAACTGACACTTTGCCCTTTCATTTTCCTTTTTTAGTTTCGCATTTTCCTTTTGTCTTGCGGCAACTTCACTGTTGAGCAGTTTATTCTTATTTGTTAAATTTTTAACTTGATCTTCTAGTAGACTATTTTTATGCCATAAGGATGCAGTCTCTTCATAAAATAAATGCGCAGTTTTATTCTGGATTTGACCAATCTTTTCCGTGAGCCGGCTCTGGTCACCAGCAGGTAATTTCTGGAGTGAAGAATCAGTTGCAAGGGCCTTGAATGAGCGTTTCAAAACTGGCGGACACTGCAAAGGCAGAGGACATTCCTGCCCTTGAAGCAGGTTAGGCCCTGAATGTAATGCAACGCTGCCATAATGGCTTGCTGTTGGTACTGCCACAGCAGTTGCGGCTGTTGTGGTCTGCACATCTGAGCCTGTAAAGCCGAACCCCGTCACTGTTGTAGAAGGTATCATATTCTTAGTCCCTTAAATAAATTCAATACTTAAGAGACATGACTATGTGTAATTAGTTCCAGAGAAATGTGCCTCCGGAAAAACTGTTTACTCAAGAGAAAGTGGCCAGCCAGTTGTTAAACGTTATTCTAAAATCGACGCCTGACTGTACCGGAATGTTTTTAGCCTACGGTGGAACTGAGTTACCCTGGTAAAAGGGTGGCTCTTTTTTTCTTCTTTGGGTTATTAACTTCTTGATGCTGTGCAGACAAAGTTGAAGAATGCGCCTCAGGTGCATCCAATTTACGCTTCAAGGCAGCCATACTGTCCATTAAGTCCTCATAGCTACTATTCGTCGAACAACCGGTAACAGAAGCAATACTATTTTTAAGTTTTTGAAGCCGATCATTAGAAGCACTAAGTTCAGATTTAATCTTTTCTGTTTCATTAGCTTCCTCTATAGAAGCAAGAATTTTCTCCTCCAAAGGCTTGATAAGACGTTGCTGTTCAGCATACTCATTTTTTATTTTGTCATTTAACTCTTGTATTTTATCGCTTAACTCTTGATTCATTTTATTTTTTTCTTCAAGTTCTTCTTCTAGTTTCTGAATCTTTTTTTTTCCTTCTGAAACTTCTATTTCGGACAGCTCAAGCTGACGTTTCATGCTTGAATTTTCATTCTTTTCTATATCATCAAAATCTTTAATAGCTTGTTCTAATTCATCTATCGCTTCTTTAGAGTTTTCCTGAGATTCCTCCAGTATATAATTTTTTTCTTCAAGTTTTTCTATGAGATCCTGGGTGACAGTTACAGACGAATCATAAAGTAACCAAACAGAATCATTCTCATTTTTTAAACTTGCATTCCATTCTTCTAACTTCTGAATTTTATTTTTTGCTACTTCTAAGTTATTTTTTAAATCTTTTTTATACTCTTCCAGTTGCACAACTTTAGATTTTGATCGCTCCACTTCATTAGTAGAGGACGATGACGCTAAACCAGGACTCCCGGCAGGAAATTGCGGTATGCAAACAGCGGAAGGTGGAAGTTGTGAAACGGTTCTTTGCTGCCAAACAGGCTGCCAAGACGAACCTTGTTGCCACGGAGGCTGCTGATGAGGCGCATTATACAATGAAACAGTTGCTGTACCTGTTGTAGCAGCTCCAGCTGTAGTGGTCTGTATACCTGGCACTCTAAACACCGAGTCTGTTGTTACAGGAGGTATCATATTTTAGTCCCTTAAATAAACTCAACAGGTTAGCCAGCTGTCTCTTTCTTCTGAAGTAAACCCCTTAATTCAGGAGTAGCATCAGATGAACTCTGACCAGATAAAAGCAACAAAGTGTCGACAGCTTCTCGCTCGGTTTCATTGGTTGTTACTGATTGTGGAATCTTTGTACAAGGTTCCTGACGTTTAGTGCAACCATGATCAACATTGACAGCGGAAACCCTGTCTTTCAAAGATTGCTGATTACGCCTAAGGGGCTCTTCAGCATCTTTTAGCAAATGCCGTAAATTCTTCAGCTCTTCTTCTTTTTTGAGATTTTCAGCATGAAGGTTTCTCTCTGAATCCTTGACTACTTGATATTCCGCAGACAAAGACGAAAATTTCACCTCCGATGAATGCAGTTCTTTCTTTAAGGCAGAAACTTTTTTTATTAAATCTTCAAAACTAATAGCCTCCTGATACCTGTTAGCAGAGGCAGCAGGACACCCGATAGCAGAGGCAATGTACGTTTTAAATTTTGCTATGCTTTCAAATTTTTCTTCAAAGGACTTTTTTTGGTCTCTAAGTTCTTGTTGCAGCTTTTGTATATCGACTTTTGCTGTAATCTCTTTTTTCTTGGACTCTTCTAACTGACGCTTTGCCCTTTCATTTTCATTTTTTAGTTTCACATTTTCCTTTTGTCTTGCTGCGACTTCACCGTTGAGCAATTTATTCTTATTTGTTAATTTTTGAACTTGCTCTTCTTTTAGCAAATGCCGTAAATTCTTCAGCTCTTCTTCTTTTTTGAGATTTTCAGCATAAAGTTTTCTCTCTGAATCCCTGATTACTTGATATTCCGCAGACAAAGAGGAAAATTCCACCTCCGATGAATACAGTTTTTTCTCTAAGGCAGAATATTTCGCCAACAAAGAGGAAAATTCCTCCTCCGATGAATACAGTTTTTTCCCTAAGACAGAAACTTGTTCTACTAAGTCTACTGGGTTAATAGCCTCCGGACATCCGATATCAGAGGCAATGTCCGTTTTGAATTTTTGAAACTTTTCTTCAGAAGCAAGAAGTTTAGATTTTAAGTCATCTGTTTCATTGATTAGCTGTTCATGCAAATTAACGTTCTTCTGCAAAGATTCGATTAACTTTTTTTGTTTGGCATGTTCATTTTCCGTCATTATTTTTAACTCATTACTTAATGACTGAATGACACCACTTCTTTTTTTATATGTTTCATCCAGCTTTCTTATCTTGGCTTTTGCTTTAGCCTCTTCACTTTGAGACAGTTTAAGCTGACGTTTCGTACTTGCATTTTGTTTTTTTAGTTGCTGAATACTGCTTTCTGCTTCCGAAGCTTTGCTTTCTGAAGTATTGAGTTCAATATTTTTACGTTCAAGTGTACTATTGAGGTTTTGAAGCTCCTCCGCCACGTCTCTAGCATTCTCTTGAGATACCGTCAATTTGCGGCTTGTGTCTTCAAGTGTCTTTTCGAGGCTTTGAATCGTGCCAGCATCTTTAGTAGATTCATGAAATAAGCGTCCTAACTCATTTTTTAATTTATCAAGTTCATTCTTCAGACTTTCTATTTCTTTTTTAGACGTCAATATATTGCTAATAATGGCATCTTTCTGATCTTGTAAACCAGCTTCGTTGTGAACTGCAATATTGGCCTGCCTGCAGATTTCACGAATAGCTTCCTGTAAGGAATGTACAGAGCTGATACTCGGTATTATCAGGTCTGGATTAAGAGTTCTGGGCCAGGCAGTAAAATTCAGTGTAGGCAGATCCGGATTAAGTTTTCCTAAAGGTACTTTATTTGTTGCTATTATACCCATATTACTGGCTTCTCTATGCATACTCTGGATTAGCTTAATAGCATCACTGCATGCATCCAGATTTTGTTGGGCTTCCTGAATCATTTTCATGACCCGCTCCCGGTCATCCAAAGCTAAATTCTTGAGTGAGGCATCACTTGCAAGGTTTCCCAAAGAAGCAAACAATAAGGGTGACGAAACTGACCGCTGCTGCAAAGACTGCTCAGAAAAAGACTGCCCAGAAAAAGACTCTATCCGGAGAAGCTGAGGAGGCATATCATGTTGTGTAACACTGCCCGAGTGGCTTGCTGTAGAGCTTGCTGTAGAGCCTGTTGTGGTCTGCACACCTGAACCTGTAAAGCCGAACCCCGTCACTGTTGTAGAAGGTATCATATTCTTAGTCCCTTAAATAAATTCAATACTTAAGAGACATAAGGGTGTGTAGTTAGTTCCAGAGAAATGTGCCTCCGGAAAAACTTTTTACTCCAGAGAATGCGGCCAGCGAGTTGTTAAACGTTATTATGAAATCGACGCCTGACTGTACCGGAATGTTTTTAGCTTACGATGGCACCGAATGACCCTGTAAGTTTTCAATATTGGGATTTTAAGCAGAAATTTTACTAGTCAATTCCCTATTTCCCATTTTCTTTCTTCGGATCTTTTTTCAGTTCGACTATTAATTTTTGAAGAGATCTGACTTCACTTTTTAAATAATTTACTTTACCTATCTCTTCATCCAAGTCATTTTGAGATTGTTCATAATCACTTTTTAATTTTTTATTTTTTGTCTCCAGCTCCTGATTAATATTTTTTACTTCTACAACTTCACTTTGGGATCGTTCATACTTGAGATTTAATTCTTTTTCCTGATCTTGCAGTTCCAGAATAGTACTTTCTGCTGCAACGGCTCTAGCTTGAGACAATTCATAATTACGTTTTAAATCTACATTCTGCCTTTTCAGTTCCTGAATTTCCTTTTCTGCTACCTCAACCTTTCCTTGGGACAATTTGAGCTCATCAACAGCTTCTTTAAAATTATCCGTAAATTTTTGAAGCTGACCTATTGCTTTTTCAGTGTTCTTTTTAGAATCATTATAAGAAGTAGTTGTGTCTTCAAGCTTTTCTTTCAGCTTCTGAAGTTCGCTGGCGTCTTTAATTAATTGGTTATAAGTCTTCTCATAACGACTATTTAACTGACTAACTTTACCATTTAGTTCTTCTACTTTAGCTCTGGAAGTCACTATTTCTTGGAAGATAGCTCTTATCTGGTCATAAATACCTCCATTACCCTTAACTGTGATACTTGCCTGTTTACAAACTTGATCAACAGCTTCCTGTAAACACTGGAGGCGTGTGGAGAGTGATGACTCTAAACCAGGACTCCCTGCAGGGAGCTGCTGCATGTAAGAAGCGGAAAGTTGAATGCTTGAAACGGGCCTCTGCTGCAAGAAATGCTGTCTGGACTGCCTTGGTTGCAACCGAGGCTGAAGAGGCAGCCCACCATATACTGCAACAGTTGCTGCTGCTGTACATGGTGCAGCAGGTCTGCCTGTAGTCTGCACACCTGATGCTGGAAAGCCTGAGTCCGTTGAGGTTACAGGAAGCATATTTTAGTCCCTTAAATGAATTCAATATTTAAGAGACATGGACAGGCGTAATTTAGTTCCAGTAAAAGTGGATTTTACCCCCCGGAACGTTTTGCGTCATAACCTTCCTTTTTCAGAACATCCACCATAACGTCCACATGATCACCTTGCAGCTCAATATTGCCCTCTTTCACCGAACCGCCACCGCCCGCCCGTTTTTTCAGTTTTTTGGCAAAGGCTTTCAGGTCATTGCCTGCCAGGGGTAAACCGCTGATAACGGTCACTGTTTTGCCACCACGCCCTTTCTTTTCCGGACGCACACGAACGTTACCATCGCCGACCGCTTCCGGCTCCGGCTTATCGTCCTTTACACGACCAACGTCGGTTGAATAAACCAGTCTGCTGTTACTCATACTCAAATCCCTAAGGTTTCAGCCAACCTTTTTCTACCGCCAGGTCAATCTGGCTTAACGCATATTCCCAAAGTTCAGGTGCCAGTGTTTCCAGGTACTGGTTACGCCTCAATACCTGCGCGCGGCTGATGGAATGTTTTGCCCAGCTGCCGCCATTGTTGTCCATATTCAGCAGCAGCGGCTGCATACAGTCTATCCCTTTGGCAAAACGGGCATCGTCGGTTTCCAGCGCTTCAAACTCCTGCCATAGCTCCATAATGTAGTCACGCTGACAGTCTGGCAGCAGTCCAAACAGACGTTCAGCCGCCTTGATTTCTTTATCTTCCTGACCAGCCACCTGCTCAGCATCAAAAACAAACGCATCACCCGCATCAATTTCGACGATATCGTGAATCAGCAACATGGTGACAACACGGTGAATATCCACCGGTTTATGAGCATAATCCATCAGCAGTGTTGCCATCATGGCAATGTGCCAGCTGTGTTCAGCACTGTTTTCCTGCCGACTGTTTTCCGATTTCACCATGGTCTGGCGATAAACCGACTTGAGCTTATCCAGCTCTTTAATAAACTCGATTTGCTGCTTCAGATTGTCAGCAGACATAAGGCACCTCCTCCGCTCAGCCCTGTTCCAGCAAACGACGCAGGTCGATGATTGCAGCATTGGCACGGGAAATATAATTAGCCATAACCAGCGAGTGGTTAGCCAGAATTCCAAAACCACTGCCATTCAGAATGACCGGACTCCAGACCCAATCCTGAGTGGCTTCCAGCTCACGAATAATCTGGCGCAGGCTGACGGTAGCATTTTTCTTTTCCAGTACGTCGGCAAAATCGATTTCCACGGCCTTCAGCAGATGAATCAACGCATAGGCAGTGCCACGGCTTTCAAAGAAAATATCATCAATTTTATGCCACGGAGTTTTCACATCCACCACATCGTCCATAACCGTTGACTGCTGGGCGGCAGCATCGCCCGCCAGATCCGTATTCAGTCGGGGCTTGCCAACGCTGGCACTTAAACGCTGGGAAAGACTGCCCAGACGGGTTTCAACATCAGACAGCCAGCGGGTCAGGTTATCAGCCCTGGCGTAAAACTGTGCCGGGTCTTCCTTGCTGGGCAAGCGGTTCATGTAGTTTTCGAGCTTGTCGATGCCTCGCTGGTACTCTTTTTCACTGGACGGCAGAATCCAGCTATTAGAATCAAAATTGAACTGCGGTTCAGCAATGGCAAGATCAGGGTCTTCACGGGACTGAGACTGGGAGCGGCTCATATCCTTGCGCAGAGCCCTGGCCATGTCGCGTACCTGTATCAGTACACCCAATTCCCAGTTCGGCATATTATCGAGAAACACACCGGGCGGCATAATGTCATTGCGGATATAGCCACCACGCTTGGTCAGCAGTGTGTCTGCCAGACGATACAAGGTCGCGGTTGTGGTGTAACCGGTCACCACCTGCTCACCACTGGCCTGAGCAAGCAGTTCTGCGTTTTCACGAACAGAAAATGGTTTGGGAGGAATACTCCAGTAAATACCCAGTGCAGAATAAAATACGACAATGACAGCCAGAATACCTGCTGCTCCCTTGCCGCTGATTTTTTTCTTTATTCCATTCAGTGAGTTAGCGAAGGTGCCTGAAAAACTGCAACTACGTAACTTATCTGTTATTTTCAGCATTGTTATAGAAATGCGCTCTTTGATCTCATCCAGAGCCATAATGTCCTCACCACCTATCCAGCCGTAGGGCGCATTATCCTCTATTCACGCAAAGAGGGCGAGTGTTTCAAAGCCTCCGGGGGCGTCCAAGATAATATCCCTGTCCACCCTGAACACCCAGTTCGTGTAATTTCTGCCAATCTTCTTTCTGCTCGACACCCTGTGCCAACAATGTAATGTCGCGACTTTTGGCCAGCATAGCCAGCGTTCGAATATAGAACTGATTCCCCTGGTTGTTGCTGATCCCCCGCACAAAGCTGCCATCTATCTTGATATAGTCCAGCTCCAGCTCGTGCAGGCTGGTCATGGATCGGCTGACAATTCCAAAATGATCGATGGAAAAGCGACAGCCGGTTTGCACCAGCCGTTTAACAAGCACCGGCATTTCGCTACCCGCCATCACCACAGTTCGCTCAGGCACTTCCAGAATCAGTCTTGCTGTCACGTCAGGCAGTGCTTTTAATGTATCCAGCAACCATCTGAAAAAAGCTTCATCCAGTAACGAACGGGGTGAAAGGTTCACACAGTAGCGGGTATTGCTGTCGTCTTTTTGCATATGCAGCATCAGCGTCTCAAACACAACTTTGTCAAAGTCAACATGGAGGTCAAACCGTTCCACTATGGGCAAAAAAGCTTCAGCCGAAGCCAGCTCTCCTAACAACCGCAATCGGGCAAACACCTCCCTGAAAACAGGTTGCTGGTTTATGTCGTAGGCCGTCTGGTAAAATAGCTCCACCTGCTGCCCTTTCAGGACCTGCTGTAGCGACTCCTGCCAATTACCTTCACTCCAGTGGTTGTAGGACTGATAACTACTATCATCTATCTGTTTAACTTCCCAGCTGCTTCCTGACTGATGCTGGAGACTGCGAAGCAACTGGTCTGCCTGTTTTATCATTTCATCTGCACTGCTTCTGCCTAAACGGGTGACCATGGCAATATGCAAACGGTCATGCCCCTCTTCACTGAGAAAGAAAGGCAGTGAAGCCATTGCCCTGAAGCAGGCTTTAGTGATCCGGCGGCTCTGCGCCAGATCACAGGCAGGAACAAACACACAAAACACTGTACCACTGCGACGACCAACCGTTGCTTCCGGCCAGGGTTCAACCGTTTTGCTGATCCGACGGGCAATATCAACCAGCAGCAGGTCGGCTGCGTTCCGTCCGTTCTTCTTATTAAAACCATCCAGCCCAGACACCTGAACCATTAACAAACCACCACCAAACTCTCCACGCTCCTCATCCTGCAGAACATTGGCAATACGGTCATCAAAAGCCTGGCGGTTCAGAATGCCGGTCAGGGCATCTTTGACAGAACGCTTGCGCAACTCCTCCGTCAGCACCATTTTTTCAGCAAACTGCTCTTCCAGTTTGCCAGCCATTCGATTCATCGCTTCAACGACAAGCCGCAGGTCCCTGGTTTTCGGTAACACCTCCTGCTGAACAAAGGATCGATGACAAATAGCATCCGCCTGCTGTTCAAGTTTTTTCAACGGGCGAAGCACTATGCGCAGAAGAATGTTCAAACCCAGAATAGCCAGCAGCAACCCGGAACCAAACAGAAATACGCCGTACAGGGTTTTATTCCACAGGCTTCGATAGGCGTAACCGGGATGGCTTGCTATATAGATAACCCCGGCAGGAAGCCAGCCCCGGTTGACCTCAGACGCAACCAGAGGGGCGTTAAGGTCAACAAGGTTAACAAACCACTGGGGTACATCCTCCAGTTGCAGTTCATGCTGACTGCTCACAATAAGGTTTCCGTTCTGATCGATAAACCGAATCAGCCGGTAGTAGCCCCGGTCAAAAACAGCATCCACCAGGGAGTCAATAGCGGCGGTGTTATCCGGCTCGGTCGTTGCAATGGCAACCCCAAGAGACGTCGCCGTATCCTGGGCATGGGATTCAAGCTGATCCTGGAAATAGCTGCGAGCGTCAATGATGTTCATGACAAAACTGCCCGAAAACAGCAGGAATAGCAGCACTGTCAGATATAACGCCAGTTCCCTGAGTAAAGTCATGGTTTTTTTCCTGTTGCTGGTCCAGGCTGCCTGGTCTCAACCTTTTCTTTTTCGCTCAGCTCATCGCCGAACCGCTCTCTCAACTCCATCCACAGGCTGATCCGGTCAGCCTTTCCTACCCTTACACCTTTACCTCTCTGGCGGGCAACCCACAGACCATCACCATTAAAGTTATACACTGGCTTAAGGTCTTTGCGCTCACTGGCAGGCAGGATTTTGCCTTCCAGATTATCCAGAATCAGAGGCTCTTTCCCCGATTGTGGGTAATACGTCAGCACCATGTGCGACTGATTGATTCTTAACGCTTTGACATAAGTAATTCGCAACCGCTCATCTGCGACTCCCAGCTCCCGCAGGGTAAAGTATTTGGCAATGGAAAAGTCCTCACAGTCGCCACCACCAATGGCAAGAAACTCAACCGGAGTCGCCCAGAAATCATCTTTTCCCCAGTTTTTCAGGTCGGTGACAAACTCCAGCCGGTTAAAGAAGATATTTACCTTTTCCAGCTTTTCCCTCTCTGGCAGCTTACGGCTGTTATCCAGCAGGTCCTGCCAGGCGTGCATACGCCTGACCGCCATTTCGCCATAATGTTTCTGAACACTATCCAGCAGTTTTTTGCTCAGATAAAACTCACTGGCAAGCGCCAGTGAAAGTGTACAGACCATAAGAAAATTGAATATAAAACGAGCTAGCATGATGAGCCGAGAATATCGCCAGTGTCCCACCTTAAGTTATGCTTTCGGCCAATCAATCAATTTTTATAAAGTTACGTCAAATCAGAGGGTTGGCGTTGAGGCATTTATATGCTTATAATTCACAACCGCTGTGGGCCCATAGCTCAGTTGGTTAGAGCAGTCGACTCATAATCGATTGGTCGCAGGTTCAAGTCCTGCTGGGCCCACCATAGTTTTCAAAGCCTGTAGTGTTAGTAAGCACTACAGGCTTTTTTGTATCTGCTAACTTGCGCCCACCTTTGCACCCTTTTGGTGACGCACTGTATCAGCCAGTAAAAAATGTCTTTTACTGCAATATCAATATTTATCGGCCTGATGATTTAGCCTTACCAATAGGTTGATGAAAATTTAGTTTCCACGCCCTGTTGAGCCACTACGGCCTTGACCTCTCAGTAAGAGAAATAATATTCACGATTGACGCTTAAGCCATGTTCTGACCAGAAGGAAGTGGAATAGCAAGCTTGCTCTGGCTCGCTGAATTTTCCCTTGGCGTATCACTATTTTCTCTGGGGGCTGCGTCGTAATATTCTGGTTGCAATCACTTGATTGCTCCCATTCATTGATAAGGAGGTACATCATGAGTGGCCCAGAAACAGATGATATGAGTAAAGAAGAACTCGATCTTTGGTCTGATATCAATAATCCGAATAACGATGCAGACATGGATGACTGGGCAGACGCCCACAACCCTAATAATGATTCCTATTTGGAAGACGATGAAGACGAAGACTGAAAACCTCTTCAGACATAAACCAGGAATCAGGAGATACAATTATGGCTAAACAACGCTCTCAAAGAACACAGTCTCAGAATGACCACAGGAATAATCAGGGCAATGCCAATGCCGGTACGCCCGGACAAAATAAGGCTCATGCCCATGTTCAGGGCAACAGAGGTAAACAATTGAACCCTAATCAGCAGAAATAGCTCTCTGACATACAGCGGTCATCCTCCTTTGATGACTGCTGTTTTATGACGTTTGAAATGTTCATTGTATGAAGAAAATGCCTGTAAGAGCTTGGAGGCAGACATTTTAGTGCGATCTACTTCTGACTTGAATAGTTCGAGCAGTCCATCCATAAAGCTTGCAGCAAGGTATAGGTTATCATAATAAAGAGAAATGTAGTCCCCCTTTGTTTCGACTAAACGCTGTAGAAAACCAAATACGGATTCATGCTTTGGGTGTTGTTCTACATTGACCCATCCCATCAGCTTCCGCAGCCGGCTTTCAATGTCAGATTCTCCTTCCATTTCCATGTGCTCAGCCATAGCTCGCCAGGATGAAAAGCCCAGATGATTACGAACCATACGAAAAAACAAAGTGATGGGTGATATTTCTTCATCCCCTTCAAGCTTGGGCAGAATGAAAAGCAGTCGGCTTTGGAAGTGGTTTTTCTTAGGGATTTGATCAAGGTTATCCTCAAACCACTCGACTTCAGCATGAGCCAGAATATCCATTTGGAGGCTTATGCAGGCGTGTAGATGACTTTGTATCAAGTCTGGCTGTTTACTGAGGTGGGAAGCAAGTTGCTCTGGGTCTTGCTCTATAGCTTCGGTAAGTAAGGATTCTGAAACTGGCAAACCGTATCGAGTGAAAAATGGTTCGGTGTAGACCGTTTTAAAAAACTCCCTGAGATTTTGCCTTTGCCTCTTGGCTTTGTGGTAGTAATCCGACTCTTCATCCAGCAGGCGTTCGATATATTCCAGTGTTTTTGGGTATACCCGACCCGCCGCCCCCACTTTGAATGAATGGATTAATGCATTCCATTCAAGCTCACCAGTCCGGCTGGCAGTTAAAGACTCAATATCACTAAAATACTGTTTCAAGAAGCCGGGTTGCCCTGGATGGTGCGTCCAGCGTTCAAGCTTGGTCTTGACTGAATTCGACGGTTCCTTCGTTACAGGAGGAACCAGATACTTCCTAAGGGTTTTCTCGCTAATGCCTATTTTTATGCCCGTTTCTTTTTCCAAAAGCCGGAACATACCTGTACCTTTGGGACCACCCCAAAGTTCTATAAAAGTGGAGACGGGCAGAAAAAAGAAAAGCGGAAATACGAGTATTGAATTATCCGGGGTACATGAATGTGTCATTTTCAGTTTTCGACCTTAATCGGTTTTCAGAGTTCTTCTGTCTTCTATCGTCGCCTTCAGACGCAGCCACTCGGTAGGCTCTTTTAGGTTCAGTGCTTAATCTTTAGATAGGGTTTGAAATATTCATCAATAACTGAAAACTGAGCCGCAAGCCACTTCTTTATTTCTGCTTGTTCGGTTACATTTTTGGTTCTTACATCACCAACTGGCTCCCCTTCCAACATAGAATGAAGCGTTTGTAAGTCTATGGCTTTATTATAGATTTGCTCATCTAAATATAAGGCAATTTCCTTAGATAGAAGCCATTTAGCCTCTCTGGTTCCTATCATAAATTTTCGAATTTCATCATCAGATGCTTTTCCTGAAGTCATAACAGAGCTGATAAAAGCTGTAGTCGAGTGATATATGCTTAATCGTTTTTCAAAGAGGTCAAGTTTTAATTTATTTTGAGCTGTTCTCCACTGTCTAAATGCAATAAATGCCGCAATACATGCGACAAGAGGCACGAGAAATGCCGAGATATAGCTTGTCCAGTGTGGATCGCAGGTCATAAATAACCTCTGTCGTATAGATTTGGCCCTTATGATACCTTTTTGAAACGAAATCTCTAGCCGTTGGAAGAACCTGACAAAATGGACATGGTAGTACCATTGATGGCTGTGCTTTGCTCAAAGTTTACTGCCTCTGCCTGCCGGTGCATCGGCTTTCAGCCATGACAGTTTCTCTTTCAAAGAAAATATGCACTTTGCCCTGAGTTCACAGACTCGATGTACCCAAGAATACCTTCCTTTTTACGCTGGCTATCGGACTCACGGTAAGCCTTCAGGAACTGACTCAACCGTTCTTCGCTCAGGGTAAGGGAAGAGAAAGAAAGCTTGATGTTGA
This sequence comes from Endozoicomonas gorgoniicola, assembly GCF_025562715.2. Lineage (NCBI taxonomy): Bacteria > Pseudomonadati > Pseudomonadota > Gammaproteobacteria > Oceanospirillales > Endozoicomonadaceae > Endozoicomonas > Endozoicomonas gorgoniicola. The sequence goes on along the minus strand of NZ_JAPFCC010000001.1, from coordinate 5,418,117 downwards.
ATGCTGTAATTTGCTCTGCGGGTCCTTCTTCTTTGTCTGCGTTCAGGGGGAAACGTGACCTTTTCGCTGCTGCTTTTACCTCTGTCAGCGCATCCTGCGCTTCTTCTGCCGACTGAGTTGAGATAATGATGTCATCCACATAAACGCTGACCTTTGTCTGCGTCTTTTTACTCAGGGCGTGGAGGGTTTTACCCAATTTACTGTGTCGGAGGCAAATTGATGCCAATACAGGTGACTGCACAAACCCAAATGGAAGCACAAAAGCAGATGAGTCTGGAGTTTGACCCGGAACCGTGGAAACCTTGGCTATTTCTCTGGCGTTTTTGTAACCAAGCCGGACTTTTAATGAGCGGGTAATCCTGCTTCGGTTAATGGATGAAAAAAATTGCCTGAGGTCGAGATGAAGAAAGTACTTGCCTGAAGTATGGGACTTCATGGCCTGGACATGCCCACCCTCTCTGAGGTGGTAGTAATAATCTGGATTTGCCCAACGGCTCTCCAGAAGCCTTTTGATCTTTCTGCCAGAGCGTCTGGACTCTTCCGATGGAACGAAAATCCAGGTGCCGGGCTTGAGTTCAAATTTATCTATCCACTTAGGGTCGGGCAATTTGCCATCCGGTTCTGTCAGAGTAGTTAAAAGCCATGCTCAGAAGCTCAAACAACGCTATAGCGAAGTGAACCAGGCTAGTACCCAGTATGACCACGCTAGTAGTGAGTTCTATTTGCTCCCGAGCCAGGCGACAATCAGATTTTTTCATGATCATCTCCTCATCTCAGTTCCCGACATACCCAGCGCAAAGCGCATGGCGTTATAACCAGCAGAACCATTGATGACACACAAGGACAACAAACGGTCGGCACAACAAAATCACAAAGTGACACAGACGAGGATAGACGACAAGATTCACCTGTTGCCTACTGTCGGGAGGCTATAACCTAACATTATGTTGCACTATTGATCAATAATTCTTAATCAGCTTCATTCGGTGCTAGAACCAGTCTTTATGAATCAGTAAAATCTCAGGATAAACCAACCCCGCAGGCTCTCATCATTCCAAGTAGAACAGCAGAATTTGAGGCTGCCAATCGCTTTACAGCTTTGGAGAAAGCATGTCCCAACTGGAAAATATTGAAGCCATAGAAAGACGTCTGTGGAAGTCTGCTGATACGCTGCGGAGTAACTCAGAGCTGGCCAGTAACGAATATTTTCTGCCGGTGATGGGGCTGATTTTCTTGCGCCATGCTTACAGCCGTTTTCTGGCTGTGCAAGATGATATTGTTGCCAGCCTGCCCAGCCGTGGCGGTAAGACCCGGAAAATCACCAAGCAGGATTTTTCGGGCAAAAGCGCCATCTATCTGAAAGAAGAAGCACAGTTTGACCACCTGATTGCGCTGACGGATTCCGATGATCGCAGCGAGGCCATTATTCAGGCCATGGAGTCCATCGAGTCGGAGTACGAAAACCTGAAAGGGCAGCTGCCCAAGCAGGAATACCGCAATATCCCCAACGATGTCCTGAAGATTCTGTTAAACACCCTGAACCCGGAAGAGCTGCAAAAGGCCAGCGGTGATATTTTTGGCCGTATCTACGAATACTTCCTGACCCAGTTCGCCGACCAGGGCGCACACGACGGCGGTGAGTTTTTTACGCCGGTATCGCTGGTGCAGCTGATCGTGAATGTTCTGGAACCGGATCACGGTAAAATCTTCGATCCGGCCTGCGGTTCCGGCGGCATGTTTGTGCAGAGCGCCCACTTTATGGAGCAGCATAAACACAACCCCACCGAACTGACGTTTTACGGGCATGAGAAAAACCGGGTAACGACCCGTCTGGCAAAAATGAATCTGGCGGTTCACGGGCTGGAAGGCAATGTCGAAGGCGGTGACAGTGCCATCACCTACTACAAAGACCCCCACAGCGGGCTGTTTGGCACCGTGGATTATGTGATGGCCAATCCACCGTTTAACGTGGATGAAGTGGACGCCACCAAGGTGAAGAATGACCCCCGCCTGCCCTTTGGTCTACCGGGTGAGAACAAAAACAAAAAGGTGCCCAATGCCAACTATCTGTGGGTGCAGTATTTCTACAGCTATCTGAACAACACGGGTAAGGCCGGGTTTGTTATGTCTTCCCAGGCATCCAGCGCCGGGCGGGATGAGGCCAAGGTGCGGGAGGCTCTGGTAAAAACCGGGCATGTGGACGCCATGGTGGATATTCGGGGTAACTTCTTTTACACCCGTTCCGTTCCCTGTCAGCTGTGGTTTCTGAACAAGGCTAAGCCGGAAGCCCATAAAGACAAGGTGCTGATGATTGATGCCCGCAATGTTTACCGCAAGGTGACTCGCAAGATTTTCGACTTCAGCCCCGAGCAGCAGCAGAACCTGACGGCCATTGTCTGGCTCTACCGGGGTGAACGTCGCCGCTTTATTGAGCTGGTGATTCACTACCTGAATGAAACCCTGGTGCGCCTGACCGATGCCCTGTTGCCCAGCCAGCACCAACGGGCTTTGCTCTGGTGTGGGGTAAAAACCCGTCGGCAGCTCAGGGGCTTGCAGCAGGCTGTGGATACCCTGCAATCGCCACCGGAACTGGAGCTGGAAACCCTTGGCAAGGCGCTTGACCAGCTGTTTACCGACGTTGCCGGGCTGAAGCAGCAAGCGTCCCTCTGCCGTCCTGATGCCAGTGATACGCCGTTGGCAGAAGTACACCAGCGGGAGCAGGCGTACCTGCCGTTTGCTGACACCTGTCGTCATCTGATCAAAGACGTGGATCATCTGGTCAAGCTGGCATCCGGGATGACGGCGCAGGCGATTACCTGTCTGCGGGAAGAGTTGCTGCTGAACGACGCTGAAGACAATGAGTTGTCGGCAGCGAAAAAAGCCAGTGAAAAAGGCAAGTCAAGCCAGCCGCTCACCGCATCCGACGAGCAAAGGCTGAAAACCCTGAAAGCCACCATTGACCGGATGAGCAGTCTTCGCAGCAGCCTGCAACGCAACAATAAAGTGGTTGAGCAGTGGCGCAAACAGGCGGTCGAGCAGCTGAAGCAGGTGCGTTATTTCCACCAGCAGGCGCACTGGTTACTGTCCCGTTTTCCGGAAGCGGAACTGCGGGATGTTGAGGGGCTGGTGAAGCTGGTGACGCAGGAAGAGATTGAAAAGGCGGACTGGAGTCTGACGCCGGGGCGTTATGTGGGGGTTGCACCGGAAGCGGTGGATGAGGATTTCGATTTTGAGGCGGCTTTGAAGGATATTCATATTGAGCTGGAAGGGTTGAACGAGGAAGCGGTGGTGCTGGCAGGCAGGATTGCTCGTAACTTTGAGGGGTTGGGGGTATGAGTTTGGTCAAAGCACCAATAAAAGACTTCGCTCTTGGGATTTATGACGGACCTCACGCTACCCCAAAAGAAGCGACAGAAGGTCATATCTTTCTGGGTATTAAGAATGTCACACCAGAAGGCAGGCTTGATTTTTCACAGATCAAGTATGTGTCTGATGAAGAGTTTCCAAAGTGGACCAGACGTGTAACCCCTCAAGCGGGTGACGTGGTGTTTTCTTACGAGGCGACGTTGCATCGTTATGCTGTCATACCTGAAGGATTTGATGGATGTCTCGGGCGGCGCATGGGTTTGGTTAGACCGGATAGAACCAAGCTCTTGCCACGCTATCTTCATTACTACTTCTTGTCTCCGATATGGCAACGTTATCTGGAAACTAAAGTCATAACGGGTGCAACAGTAAACCGTCTGCCAATAAAAGATTTTCCGAGCTTTCTGGTTACAGTACCAACTCTGAGTGAGCAAGCACGTATTGTTGAAATTTTATCGGCTTACGACGACCTGATCGAAAACAACCGTCGTCGTATTCAACTGCTGGAAGAGTCCGCCAGGCTGCTGTATCAGGAGTGGTTTGTCCATTTGCGCTTTCCCGGTCATGAGCATGTGAAGGTGGTGGATGGGGTGCCTGAGGGGTGGCGTAACAGTAACATCGCTGATTTTGCTTCTGTAAAATCTGGTTATGCTTTTAAAAGTAGCGATTGGCAGGAATCTGGTAACCCAGTCATAAAAATCAAGAATATTGGCAATAACTACGATGTTAATATAGATGACTGTCAATGTGTGAATGACAATATTGCCGCTAAAGCAAGTCGCTTTGAGTTGCAAACTGACAATTTACTAATTGCGATGACGGGCGCAACTGTAGGAAAAATTGGGTTTATGCCCAGAACCAATACAAAGTACTATTTAAATCAACGTACAGGCGTATTCGTTCCAGTAGATAAAGACTTAACATTGTACCTTTTTTGTGCGCTCGCAGCAGACACATCACAGAGTATGATTGACAATCTTGCAGCCGGAGCAGCACAACCCAATATTTCTGGTAAGCAAATTGAGTCAATTCCACTGTTAACTCCATCTACAACAACCTTAAATGCTTTCATTGAGGCAGTTAAACCTGCATTTGCTCAGAGACAGACACTTATAGAAATGAATGGGAAGCTCGCCCAGGCCCGAGACCTGCTACTCCCCCGCTTAATGAATGGAGAACTGACGCCATGAAAAGGACGACCGAGGATGCCCTGGTTCAACAAACGACAGCCGACTTCCTTCTGAATGACCTGGGCTGGGATGAGTCGATTTTTGCCCAGACCGAAGTGTTCGGCAAAGAAGGCACCCTTGGTCGTGAATCTGATAAAGACGTGGTGCTGACCCGCTACCTTGGGCAGAAGCTGATAGAGCTGAACCCCGGCCTGCCGGACAGTGCCTATCGGGATGCCTTGCAGGAAGTGGTCAGTGTCAGCAGTTCCACCTCCATGCTGGCAGCGAACCAGGACAAGGACAGGCTGCACAAAGAAGGGGTGAGCGTCAGGTTTCAGGATGAGAACGGGCAACGGGTGCAAAGACGGCTGCGGCTGTTTGATTTTGATAACCCGGACAATAACCACTTTCTGGTGGTGCGGGAGTTCTGGGTGCGGGGGAGTTTATACCGTCGGCGGGCGGATATTGTCGGCTTTGTGAACGGCTTGCCGCTGGTGTTTATGGAGCTGAAGAATGTCCATAAAGAGTTGCGGGCGGCCTATGACGAAAACCTGTCGGACTACAAGGACACCGTGCCGCACCTGTTTCATCACAATGCCTTTATTGTGCTGGGTAATGGCATTGAAGCCAAAATGGGTTCCCTGACCAGCCGGTTCGAACACTTCAATAACTGGAAGCGACTCCATGAAGAAGAACCGGGTGTGGTGGATATGGCAACCCTGCTGAAAGGAACATGCGGCAAAGCCAACCTGATGGATGTGTTCGAGAACTTTATTCTGTTTGATGACAGCTCCGGCGACCTGATCAAGATCGTCGCCCGCAACCATCAATACCTTGGGGTGAATGAAGCGGTTCAGGCGGTAACGGAACGCAAGCAGCGTGAAGGCAGGCTGGGGGTGTTCTGGCATACCCAGGGGTCGGGCAAGTCCTATTCCATTGTCTTCTTTTCCCGCAAGGTGCATCGCAAGCTGGGGGGCAACTTCACCTTTCTGGTGGTGACTGACCGGGATGATCTGGATACGCAGATTTATACTACTTTTGCCGGTTGCGGGCTGGTCAACCACGATAAAGACCCCTGTCAGGCGCAAAGCGGTGATGACCTTCAGTTGTTGCTGGGGCAACAGAAGAACTATGTCTTTACGTTGGTGCAAAAGTTCAACAAGAAGGTGACTGAGCCGTATTCCAGACGTGATGACATTATTGTCATTACCGACGAGGCACACCGCACCCAGTACGGCACCCTGTCGCTGAATATGCGGGATGCGTTGCCCGGAGCCAGCTTTATTGGCTTTACGGGAACGCCATTGTTCAAAGAGGACAAAATCACTGAACGGGTGTTTGGTGATTACATCTCTACTTATGACTTTCAGCGGGCGGTAGAAGACGGAGCGACAGTGCCTCTCTATTACGATGCCCGTGGGGAAGACCTGCTGTTCAAAGATGACGACGGCACGCAACATACCGTCGCTTCCCCCAAAGGACTGAATGAGAAAATCGCTGAAAAGCTGGAAGAGCTGGATATTGATGACGTGAACGTGGCGCAGCGGCTGGAACGGGCGCTAAAGCGGGATTATCACATTATTACCGCCACCAGCCGTCTGGATCAGATCGCCAGGGATTTTGTCCGGCACTACGCCAACGGCTGGGAAAACGGCAAGGCGATGATGGTGTGTATTGATAAAGTCACCTGTGTGCGGATGCACAAGCTGATGGTGTTTTACTGGCAGGAGCATATCAGGGAGAAGGAAGCGGACCTTGTTAATGCAAAAGACCAGCAGGATGAAATCTGGCGCAAACGGCAAATCGAATGGATGAAAGAGACTCTGATGGCGGTGGTGGTCTCGGAAGAGCAGGGAGAGGTTCAGAAGTTTAAGGAATGGGAGCTGGACATCATCCCCCATCGCAAACGGATGAAGGAAGGCTTTGTTCTTGATGATGGTCAGCGACTTAACATGGAAGATGCCTTCAAGAAAAAGGATCACCCTTTCCGGGTCGCCATTGTCTGCGCCATGTGGCTGACGGGATTTGATGTGCCTACGCTGTCCACGCTCTATCTGGATAAACCCCTGAAAGCCCATACCCTGATGCAGGCCATCGCAAGGGCAAACCGGGTTGCGGAGGGCAAGAGCAACGGACTGATTGTGGACTACTGCGGTATTTTAAAGAGCCTGCGTAAGGCGTTGAGCACCTTTGCAGGCCGGAAGGACAAGGGGCGTGATGATGATTCGGATTCCGGCGGTGACTCGGATACCGATGGTATTGACCCTAACCACCCTGATACGGAGTTGCTGGATAAGCTGAAAGAAGCCATCACCCTGGTTCGTAACTTTCTGAGGCAGCAAGGGTTTGAGTTTGATGACCTGCTGACTAAAACAGGCTTTGAACTCAATGCCGCTATTGATGAAGCCAAAGAAGCGGTCAACGAGAATGACAAGACTCGCAAGCAGTTTGAAATTATGGCTCGGGAGGTGCTTAAACTGTTCCGTGCCTGCATCAATGTGAAGGGGGTTCAGCAGTACCGGGATGAGCGGGACATCATTAATACGGTCTACAAACGGCTGAAGCAGGATCAGGCACAGGCGGATATCACCCATATTATTCGGGAACTGCACGGTATTGTTGACGAGGCGATTGATACCCGGTCGGTGCGGGACGGAGACGACCAGAGCCGTTTATACGATATCAGCAAGATTGATTTTGACCGGCTGAAGCGGGAGTTTGAAGCGTCGCCGAAAAAGCAAACCACGGTTCAAAGCCTGAAGAATGCCATCGACCAGCGTCTGCATAAGCTGATGATGCAGAACCCGCTGCGGACGGATTTCCGGGAACACTACGAAAAACTGGTGGATGAGTATAACCAGGAGAAAAACCGGGTAGTGATTGAGAAGACCTTTGAGGCGCTGATAAAGCTGGTGTCTGACCTGAACAGGGAAGAGACCCGTGCGGTGCGGGAGGGGCTGAACGAGGAAACGCTGGCACTGTTTGACTTGCTGAAAAAGCCCGACCTGAGCAAAAAGGAGCTGGGGGCGATCAAGAAAGTAGCCAGGGATTTACTGGCGACCCTGAAAAACAAGCGGCTTAACGTGGCTAACTGGCAGGAAAAAGAGTCTACCCGTGATGCGGTGCGCCAGCAGATTTATGATTTTCTGTACGATGAGAATACCGGCTTGCCTGTGGACAGCTATGAAGTGGAGGATATTGGTCATCTGACGGATGATGTTTACCAGCATGTTGTGCGGGTGTATCCGGTGTTGCCGTCGCCGGTTTATTCGGCAGGGGTGCATTGAGTTATTTGTTTTCAGGGCGGCAGCTTGTGTGGTTGCTTGATGCCGCTCTTCGGTTTCATATCACGCCAACTTCAGAAATTGGTAATCCGGAATCCCGTCGGACATAGGATTGGCGCTGAGTACACATAGTAAAAGATCAATTTTGTCGTTTCATATCATGCTCAAACCAAAAGCAAAGAGTATCTTTTTACTGCTTGGCCATTTTTGCTATGTCGTATTACTTTCGCCAGTAGTAACCTGATAGATACTGAAAGAAAGTGAATGACACAGGAAAAGTATCATGGAAGATGATAAGAATGAGAGCCTGTACGGTGACGATGTAATCACTCAAGAAGAAGGACTGGCTCTCAGAGAAAAAGAACGTCTGGACAGGATTAAGGCATCTAAAAAGCGCAATAAAAAAGTATCCCGCTCTGATAAAGAGTGGCACAAGTTTATGGCCGATGATCAGGTTGCGAGTAATGGCAAGACCGTTGCCGATGAGGAGTACAGCAATGGGTATAAAGATGCAATCAAGCTCAGTGATTTAACTGAAAAAGAGCTGAAGCAATTCAAAAAATACCGTGCCAGACCAGCAGAAGCCTTACTGACTAAGAAGTCAATACTGACTGAAAAAATATTGGATAACAAGCTATCAGAATATGAGCATGAGAAAGCGCAAACCAAGTTGAAGCTTATTGGTCTGGCTTTGGCTGATATTCAGCATTTTTCACAGAAAAAAGCCATTCACAAGAAGAAAATTAACGAAATGCTGGAGGATCAGGACTACCCTCCTTATGCCATTACGGGAGGGCGTGGCAGTACCGGGTTTCACTTTAAAAATGCTAACCAACGATCTCCTGAACTGCTGTATAACGGCTTAATTAAGAAAGGTTTCATACCCAAGCAGCAATCACTGTCATCATTTGAAACTGCTTTGTGGAATGGCAAAGGTACAGTTGAGTGGAATGAGGAATGGACCAAGCTGGCAGTTTTTATAGCTAAAATGTCAGAAGATAATATTTCATCGAGGGATTATTGGAAAATCAGTCAGCAAATTTTCAGGCGTAATGGTGTATCTACCAATAATCTTAAGAAGCTTTATGATAAAGCACCATTTGATGCAGAACTCGACCGAGAATTTCAGGACATCATTGATGCAGCATTTTATAACTACTGATATACCCTTTGCACCAATAAGTTGAAAGCAACCACGGCCACCCATTAAGGCAGAAAAAAAACAGTCCACTTTCTAGGGACTTATTTCTGCCTGTTCTGTCCTATTCTCATTCCATGTCTTGAAACACAAAGGAGAAGACATGGAAGTCAAGAGACACAAAACCCCTGAAGCCTTGAATGTAACCAGTCTTGATCACGAGCAAGATTCGGGCAAGCTACTTGAAGCTGACCAGAAAGAAATCAAACTGGTTCGTCGTCAGGAAGTAGAAGATGCATTAGGGATCAGCCGCTCAACCCTTTATCGTTTACTTGCTGCTGAAAATGCCCTGCCTGCTCCGGTAACGCTTCCGGGTGGTGGCGTCAGATGGGTTTGGTCTGAAATTATGGACTGGGCCCAGCAGCGCATTAAGGAGAGGGGGCAGGCATGAGGTCACAAACGCAAAAAGAAAGGGATTATTTCCACTTTCTGAAAACCGTGACACTGAAAGCTCTTGGAGAAAAAGCACCCCCAGACAATCTTGAGTACATTATTAATCAACAGGTTAATAGAGCCGTTCAGTTAATTGGCAAAGTTCAGCATCCGGAAATCATTGAGCAGATACTAGAAGCCGTAAAAAAAATGTCTGACTCAGAAAATGGAGGGTCGAATGTTGTTTACTGATTACTGCCTCCGCAAAATGACGGATGCCGATCTGGCTCCGTCAAAACCTATTCAGCTGATAGCGGATGGTGGCATTCATCGCTATCAGGTTGATGGGGATCGAAACGGCACACTAAATGGCTGGTATGTATTGCACGATAACTCAGTTCTGATTTGCGGCTCATGGAAGACCGACCAGCGTTTAGTTGTACACAACCAGGATCAGGCTGGTTTTAATGTCGAAGATCGAGCGACCAGAAAAAAGAAAATTGCTGAAGCCCAGGCGGTATCGGAAAGAAAAAAACGGGAGCTGCACAACAGGGTAGCCAGACGAGTTCAGAAAGAATGGGACAATGCCGAACCTGCTGATCTGCTGCACCCTTACCTGTTTTCAAAGCAAGTGCCACCGTATGGCATCAGGCAGAAAGGGGATGCACTGTTGATTCCCCTCCGGGACGCCAAAGGGAAACTCTGGAGCTTGCAGTATATAAAGCCAGACGGCAGCAAGTGGTTTGCCAAGGGAGGCAGGGTGACGGGACTTTTTCATCTTTTGGGCAGTATTGATGACCGGGTTTATTTTGCAGAAGGTTATGCGACGGCAGCCACCCTGCATAAACATTGCGGCACCACCATTGCTGTCGCTTTCAATGCGGGTAACTTGCGAAATGCGGCAAGGGAGCTGCTTACCCTGCATACGGATGTGCAGCTTGTGTTTGCTGCTGATAATGACCGCCATACTAAAGGCAACCCCGGCTTAACCAAGGCTATGGGTGCTGCTGAAGCCTTGGGAGGCAGTGTGATATGGCCTGACTTCCCTGATGGCGTTGAGGGCACCGATTATTGTGACCTGCTGCTGAACGGAGGGGCTGTTCATGGATAAACCGGTTAAACCCCTTTCTGAGCATGTTGAGCCTGACTCCGGCGGTCAGAAGCAGACCATCACTGATCGGCTACTGGAGCTGGCAAGGGCGAAGTGTTCTTTGTTTGTGGATGGCGAAGGGGTAGCCTATGCCACCTTTCCCAGCAGTCATAACGTTTATGAAACCTGGCCTGTAAACAGCCAGCACTTTGGACGGTTGATCGGGAGCTGGTATTACCATTCCTACAAAAAGCCGGTGAAGAGTGAAAGCAAGAGAGAGGTCTGTGAAATACTGGCAGGCTTTGCTTATGAGGAAGGCCGGACCGAAGACGTATTTTTACGAGTTGGAACCTGTCAGGGAAAACATTACATCGACTTGTGCAATGATCACTGGCAGGTCATTGAGGTATCTCCCCTTGGCTGGCGAGTACTTGACCAAAGCCCGGTCAAGTTCATTCGTTCCAGAACGATGAAGGCACTGCCTACGCCTGTGGAAGGCGGTGATATTAACCAACTGTGGCAGTTCATCAACGTGGCTGAGCGAGACAGGCTACTGGTTTTGGCCTGGTTGATCGAGTGTTTTCGGGAGAATACGCAAAACCCTGTACTTGAGGTTCTGGGCGGCCATGGCACCGGGAAAAGCACAACGCTTGAGGTGCTTCGTTCAATGGTTGACCCAAACAGCGCACTGTTGCGATCAATGCCCCGGAACGAGGACGACCTTTTTGTCAGTGCCCAGTCTAACTGGATTCTCACCTATGAAAATGTCAGCCTGCTTTCGGACAGTCAGCAGGATGTCATTTGTCAGATTTCCACCGGTTCGGCTTATGCGAAACGTGCCCTCTATAGCGATGCCGATGAAACCGTTTTACAGGCAAGACGTCCACAAGTCATTAATGGAATCACACCACTCGCAACCCGGCAGGACTTGATTGACCGATGTGTCAGTATTGAGCTACCAAAGTTTGAGCCAGTAAGGAGGGCGCAGAAAAGTGAGCTGGACGCTTTATTTGCAAAGGCCCAGGCAAAACTACTTGGCGCACTGTTCCAGATAATGGCGGCTGCCTTGAAGTTACTGCCAGATACGAAGCTGAAAGAGCTGCCACGAATGGCTGACTTTGGATTACTGGGTACGGCCATAGGTGTAGCTGTCAACCATCCAGTGCCCTTTATGCAGCTATTTTCGGCCAATCAGAAAACACTGGCTCTGTCGGGGATAGAGAGCAGTCCTGTGGCATCTGCCTTGCTGGAACTTTGTAAAAAAAGAGAGGGTGGCCTGGTATTCGATGGGATTTACGCTGATTTGCTAAAGCAGCTGGATGTATTCAGGGCAGGACATGAGGGTTGGCCCAAGAGTGCGAAAGGTTTTGCCAACCTCCTTAAAAGACAGGCACCGGCACTCGCATTACAGGGCGTCAGTATTGAAAGCCATGGAAGAAGCAGTCAGGGAAGCAGGGTCAGAGTTCAATATAAAACCTGCAATCAAAGTACACAACGTACACAACATACACCTTATGATTCAGAGAATGTAGATAGTGTACGTTGTGTACGTTCTTGCAAGGTTGAAACCGGAGACGACCAACTGAAGCGGGTGACGATATGACCCCTACTCAACTACTGACTTATTTGGAACTGATGGGGGTTGAAATTTCTGTCGGGGAAAACGGCCAGCTTAATGTTGTTGGCTCCTCGTCAATTCTGGATACGACCACTGTTGCGAGGCTAAAGGCATCTAAGATTGAGCTGTTAAAGGTATTGTCTGGCCAGTCATTTGATGCACGACGGGTTAAAGACACCTTGCAGTTTGTTTGCAGGGGGTTAGTTGTGACCCCTGAAATACTGATCCGATACTATTTTACGCCTGATGACCTGGAAGATATTCGGGCAGGCCAATACCCTGATCTTGTGGCACTGAGAAAGCTGATATTAAGCGACCCTGATTACCCTTTTCTTAATGATGAGTCTATGGCGGGGAAGAGCTATGAATAAAAAACAGGAACGGTTTGTTGATGAATACATGCTGGACGCCAACGCCACCCGTGCAGCAAAAGCTGCTGGCTACAGCGAGCATTCTGCACGCAATCAGGGGAACCGATTGATGAAGAATGATGACATCAGCCATGCCATCGAAGAACGAGCAGAAGAACTGAAACAGCTGTGTGGTGCCACTGCTGAGAACAAAAGGGATATGTTGTGGCGTATCGCCCAGTTCAATCAGCAAGTTGTTAATGGTATGGATGGCCAGCCAGAAATGAGAAACCCAAGAGCAGCTATTCAGGCACTGGCCGAGTTGAACCGTATGGATGGTGATTACCGAAAAGCCGATGCAGGTGGTGTAACAGAAGTCACATTTATCCAGCACTTTGGCCCTGCCCCGGATGATTGCCCTAATGAATAATCTCTTTGCCACAGGCACAACGAGCGTTGTTATTTGTGGCATCTGGTCTATAACTATTCAATCAATAACAATTAACAAGTTAAATAATGATAAAGCAGTACGTTATTTACCGGCGGGTTTCTACCAGAAAGCAGGGTGAGTCCGGTCTTGGCCTTGAAGCCCAGGATCGGGATATTGACCTGTACCTCCAGAATTATGAATCGTCAGAGTTTGAGGTTCTGAATACCTTTGTAGACGTTGAAAGCGGTTCATTGACTGACCGGCCACAGCTGATCAAGGCTATGAATCTTGCACGGCAATCTGGCGCAACCCTCCTCGTTTCCAAACTTGACCGACTTAGCCGTAGGGTGTCGTTCATCGCTTCATTACTGGAAGACCCCAAAATCAGACTGAAGGTGGCCTGTATGCCCCATGCAGACAAATTTCAGTTACACATCTATGCGGCCCTGGCTGAACAGGAAAGAGATTTTATCTCGGCCAGAACTAAAGCTGCACTTGCTCAGGCTAAAGCCAGAGGAACTAAGCTGGGCGGTCTGCGGGATAGTACTGGCGAGAGAAACAAGATTATCTGCCAGCAGGCCCAGGAGCGAGCCGACAGGCTGGAACACATCGTTATGCCCTTGGTTCAACAAAAGAAAACGACCCGACAAATTGCGGACGCCCTTAATGCCGCTGGTGTTCAGACTGCGAGAGGTGGACAGTGGCAGAGTGGTCAGGTGTCGAGACTGATCGGGAGGTTGCGGAAAAAGTGATGGGGGGGGGTAGGTGCCGGGGGGGGCTGGACATAACTTCCCTGCGCCATGTTTGGGAGCGTTGGGGGTGGTACACGCACGGTAGGTATAGCTGATTTTACTTAAAGGGAATCTTGCCGAGAATATTACTACGCAAAGGTGCTAAAGCTTTCGTAATCGGGATTACGTTTATTTCTGCAAGTTCTTCTGCCCGTTGTACCAAATGCTGTGCGCTATTACCCTCTTTCCCCTTTTCAGCAACGTCCAATACGCTTAGATACTGTATGTGGGTTAATTTACGGAGTTTTAATCCGAAGTGTTTTGCTCTGGAGAGGAGAAAAACTGAGCGAGACTTTCTGTTTCCTTCTGCCTCTGCTCTAGCCGAGCTTTCCGCGCCGCTATGTACTCGTCCGGTTCCATTGTTGGCCTTCCGAGTAGTCTTTGCCTTTCGTTGTACCCGACCATTTCCCTTACCAGTCTTGCGGGAAGCCACAGACCTTTCAGCTTTTGACTTTTTGCCACCCTTACCCCCTTTCGACATAAACCGTGTATCTTTCAACACGTCGTCATAATCTTGCTTTTCCTGAGAATATACGTCATCGCCTGATGTCAGGGCATCCAACAGAGTGTTGGCGGTTAACGGCTGGCCATCAGGGTCTTTATAACCGTACCCATCCAGCAATTCCGCCATGCCATCAAACCCATGACCGCCGTCAGAGTATAGCGGCAATGCGCCCTGCCTGTGGAAACTGGCGGGATCGATGCCTTCCGACACAGCATCCGGTATATGGATACCGCCCAAACGCCTCGCAGCCTGTGTCAGTGAATGTTTCTGGGTATCCACCTTGGCCTTGGTGACTCCCCTGGTTCCTCGGGGCTTATAATTATTTCTGGTCTGCGCCCGAGTGTTTAAGCCCCTCCGTATATTATGCTGCCCCTGAGATTGAGTACCAGTGAATAAGGGTTTGGGTAATGGTATATCTATGAAGAGTAACCGACATGTACCCCTCATTTTTGGCATAGTCTCAATACTAATTGCTCTATGGGCAATAATTTCTCTTTCCATGGGCTGGGCTTTCATAATCACTATGCCGATGCTCATGATTGGCTTGCCCTCGTTAAAAACTGCGTTTCTTGCCAGTGATCAGGAAATAGCAGAATTGACAGGGGAGCAGCCGCTATCCGAAGAGACAAAACGAAAACTCGAAGATCGGGTATGAGCGGGGCTGGTTGGATGCAACCATGATCGATACTGCCCCTTATAGTCCAGTACTTGATTCTGGTTGCTCTACCATCCCCTCCCTATGGGTAAAGAATCGCTTCCAGTAACGCATCATATTTTTCAATTGCCACACGTTTTTCAGCAAGACGATCACTCTGATCGTAGTGTTTGCTCTCAACACTACCATCTTCCCTACTTTGTAACAGGAAGCGTTGCTCTCTTGGTATGCCGCATTCTATAAGCAAATTGGTGACAGTTCTCCGTATATCCTTGGCAGTAAACCTTTCTGCTTGCTCTGGTCTTTTTTTATCTGACTCAAGATAGTCACAGTAATCTTCAAGCCTGTTTGCAAGCGTCGAAACTCTTATTGGCTTATCATTACTGACGCTGAAAACCCAATCAGAACTGCCTGAAAACATTTTGGCCTGTTCTAAAATTTTGACTGCTCTATTGGTAAGCGGCATAACCCTTTTTTTGGGTTTGCCATCTTTACCTTTACTGTCAATAAACGAGAATATTCGTTTATTGAAATCTATGTCGCTCCAGCGGCAGTGACTCAGCTGTTCAGGTCGGTTGCCTGCTGTCGCAAACATAAAGCGAATCATCAGACCATAAACAGGACTTCGCCGAGTCATGGCTTTGCCAAAATCAAACCACAAAGCTTTGATTTCAGAATGATCCAGATAGCGTTCCCGCACCCGCTCAAAACTTGGCTGTCTTGGGACTGCTGACACAGGGTTATGATCCAGCAAAAAGTATTGCGCCTGCTCAACTTGGTGAAGCGGGTCATTATCAGACCTTATGCCGTACTCAAACGCAGTGTGAAGATAGCTTCGAACACGGTTCGATGTAGTGGTTATGCCATTTTCAATCATACGTTTTAAGATACTAACGATATCACCAGCTGTAATTTCAGCTGCTTTTGTAGCTGCCAGTGTTGGAAAAGGCTTCAGGACATATCTTGCTAAACATGTTTCAACCTGACGTGCAGACTTCTTTTTTTGTCGCCACATATTAGCGACATAGGAGTCACAAAGGTCTTTTAAAGTCCCCTTCATAGCCTCCTGCTCTGCCTGTTTCACTATTGCCGTCTCTTGCCGCTGACGTTCAAGCTCAGTTGCCTGTAAGTGCTCTTTGAGTCCTCCACCACATTCCCGGCGTAGCCTGGCAAGCTCTTGGGCTCGACTGCGACAGCTTGCTAACGAGTAACCTGCTCCGTCTCTTGTCTGCTGATAACGACCAATTTTTATTTTCCGCTCCTTTCCGGCATGCTTGTAGCGGTAATAAGCCTCAATGGCTCCACTGTTTCTTTTTTCAAAGAGTAATGCACCATCCCCACGGCTACCAACAGGCTCGCTCAACTTATATTTCATGCTTTTTAGGGACAAAGATGTCAGCCTTCCCATGTAAACCACCATTCTTATTTTTTTCATGATTCCCATCTGCGCCCACTAAGGCAGGCATATATTGCGCCCACCTTTGCGCCCTTCTTCTGTTGGGACTGGATGGTTAAAAGTAGACTACTTTAGATTGTATGAGAACACTAAGCCCCAGTAAACAAGGGGTTTGGGGTGCTTTTTGGGAATATATGGAACAGAACTGAAGTACCTATTTTAGCGACTCATAATCGATTGGTCGCAGGTTCAAGTCCTGCTGGGCCCACCATGAATTCAAAAGCCCGAAGCATTAGTCAGTGCTTCGGGCTTTTTTGTATCTGGCATTTAGTCTTAGCAAGATGCAAGCCTGAAATTCGCACAAGCGCAAACGGCTAATACGAGTTATGCGCCTAAAATAATTTTTGCAATGATTGCACATTTAGCTATCATTTTCTCTATGAATAGCACAAACAGAAAAACACTAAATGCCATATTCTCCGAGCCGGTTAATGGCAATATTGAATGGCGCAAAGTCGAGGCGTTATTTCTGTCATTAGGGGCTAAACGTACAACTAAAGGAGGTTCTTCGGTTAGTTTCGTACTCAATGATGTTCGAGCTGACTTCCATAGACCACACCCAGATAAAGCTTCGCTTAGGTATCGCATCAAGGATGCTCGACGCTTTCTGGAACAAGCGGGGATCACACCATGAATATGATGAAACATAGAGGCTACATAGCCAGAGTTGAATACGACAGCGAAGACCGTATCTTTGTAGGTCATTTGGCTGGTATAAACGATATAGTTGGCTTTCATGGTTCTTCCGTTGATGGGCTTGAAGCTGCATTTAAAGAGGCAGTCAATGAATATATAGCCATCAGTGAGAAAACAGGCCGTCCAGTACAAAGACCCTATTCTGGGAATCTTATGCTTCGGGTAACACCAGAAGTTCACGCTGCTGCTGCCACTGCTGCCGAAGCTAAAGGTAAAAGTCTAAACCAATGGGCTTCTGAAGTCCTCGGTAATGCCTCTCAAATCTAATCTCTGTGCCAATCGGCACCTAAATCGGGTAGCCGGAGGTCTCTAACCTCCAGCCCCCACATCACACCGGCGTGCGGGTCCGCACCGGGCGATTCACCGAGGGTGGTGAAACCTGATCCACAAGTCTTTCAGGGAAACAAGCCCGAGTTTACTGAGAAAACTGTCGTTTAATGCTAACTGTGCCGCATAGGTTTTGCTTAGCCGGTAATACCCTTTGCTACTGGCTGCAATCGAGGCGGCCTTGATGTGATCAACACCTAACCTGATCAAATTTCTGTAACGGGTTTTCGGCTTTCGCCATTGTTTGATAAAACAACAGCGAATCCGCCGACGTATCCATTGATCCAGTCGCGGTATAGGACTGTAATATTCGGTTATCCTGAAATAACCCATCCAGCCCCGGATATATTCGGCCAGCTTCTTCAAGCGATATTCCATCGATACTCCCCAGCTTCGGCTGGTGAGTTTCAGGATTTTTCGCCTGAAGCGGTTCAGACTCTTCTCCGACCAGCGGATTCGCTTCCCTGTGAAGGTAAAACTCAGGAACTCAGCTTCGGTAGCTTTCACCACCTTGCTCTTTGTCGGGTTTATCCTCAGTTTCAGCTTGCGCTCAAGGTAACGTGTGATGCTTTCCATCACTCGCTCCCCGGCTCGCTGGCTGCCAACGAGGATCACAAAGTCATCGCAGTAGCGTGCGAAGCAATGCCCCCGGTACTCCAGTTCCTTGTCCAGGTCATCGAGAAGGACATTCGACAGCAGCGGTGAAAGTGGACCGCCTTGTGGCATACCTACCCGGGTTGGGTAGCATTGCCCATCAACCATGACGCCAGCACGAAGGTAGCGGCCAATCAGCTTCAACAGACGCTTGTCGTGAATCTTTCGAGAGACTCTCGACATAAGAACATCATGGCTGACCGTATCAAAGAATTTACTCAGATCAACATCAACCGCCTGATGCAGCCCCTGCTTAATGTATCGATTAACCTGTTGTACAGCGTCTTGTGCAGACCTTCCCGGTCTGTAACCGAAGCTGCTGGGAGAGAAGTCAGGATCAAAGATGGGTGATAATACCTGCACAATGGCCTGTTGTATCACTCGATCCATGACTGTCGGGATGCCCAGCAACCGTTCTCCACCATCGGGCTTTTCTATAACAGCCCGAAGGACGGGAGATGGTCTGTAAGTCCCATTGAGTAAGGCTTGGCGCGCTGAAGGCCAGTGCTGACGGGCAAAGTCAGGATAGGCTTTAATGGTGATCCCATCTATTCCGGGAGCCCCTTTGTTACTTCTGACTTGTTTCCATGCTTTCAGCAAATTGGCAGGTTCCAGTGCGCAACTCAGTAGATCGTGGTTCAAAGCTGGTTAAAGATTCTTTCGCCAACTCCAGTGAGTCGCCGGACGGCTGCACTGTGTTGAGGGAATCAGTCTCCTCTTTTCGTCGGTGTTCAGTCCTTCGTTGACGACTTCCAATCGGATTAACGACTTCTGTCGAACAACTACTATGACGTCTGCTGACTTCTGTTCAATCACCACACAGAATTACTTCTGCAGGCGCTATTGGTGGTCATCGGGTTTGCTCGAACAGGGTGATGAACCCTGTCCGCCGAGCCTGTTGTAACCAGTGGCTGAGAACTGGGATTGACCAATCGCATGTTGAACAGACCTCCCCGGATAAGAGCATGAACTTTCAGTACACAACCGCCGCATTTACCGTATCTCTCAAACCAGAGGGCTTTGTGATCCTTGGCTCACTCGCCCACGAGACTCGGCCTTGTATACGATTTCTGTCCGTCGGCTCGCACTTTTGCAGTCAGACTGCCTCCGCACAACCCCTCGTGAGATTGCACTTGCCTTAAGCTAGTGGTTATCATCGGTGGGCTTATTCGGCTCCAGATCCGATGCTGGTTTACCCACAGGGGACTTTCACCCCATAAGTTCATGCCCATGCCGGGCGTACCAATTTCATCCAGCCGACCGCTTCCAGCGGCGGCTGATAAAGGCGTTATGATGAATGGCTCTGGTTTCTCCAGAGCCTTTGTCTGTCAAGGGTTTCACTGGTTCAGGTGAATGTATGAAGATACATGAGCTAAGGCCCAAAAACTTTCGCAAATTTGAAGACTCGGTGTTTCGGTTTAATGCGGATTCCCGTGTGACCGTCCTGATTGGCGATAATGCCACGGGTAAAACTGCCATTCTGGATGCGTTGTCCATAATGATGGGCTGCTATCTACAGGATTTTAAAACGGTTACAGCCCGTCATATCCGGAAAAATGAAATCCGACTCAAACGAGTTGCTCTTGGGGGTACCATCACCCTTGAACCGCAGTGGAAAGAAGGTGTTGCTGTTGCCTGCACTGCATCATTGGATGAGCTGATTGATAGCCAAAGCTCAACACCGGGCACCCTTTCATGGAGTAAGGAATTAAATTCCAGGTCAGGCAGAAATATTCGAAAGAATGCTAATAATATTGCCGGGTTTGGAGGCGAGGCTTCTGGCAGGGTAGAGAAAGGAGAACCGGTTTTACTGCCAGTGCTGGGCTATTACGGAACAGGGCGTCTTTGGCACCAGAAACAGGATACTACTTTATCGGAACCCGATTCCCGAACAGTGGGTTATCGCTTAAGCCAGGTGAAGTGATTGACCTGAATTCTAAATTGCCAACTGATACTGAGGCTGAAACGGCTTCTCCTGCACCAAGGGAGCCATGGAGTATATGGATGACCGTATTCGCAGATGATGCCGATATGCTGAACCGTCTGATTCAAGCATTACCCGGTGCTGCTCAGAATTGTTTTGATGCCAATGGCCAGCCAGTGACAAGGCCAGGCGGGCAGCTTTAAAGAATGCTTTGCCTAACCCTTTTTTGGAACTAAAGAGAAGAATAAAGACCCCACATCCATATAGTCTCTGCCGATGGTGAATCGAAATTCTGGATGGAGCCAGAGATCGAAATTGCTAAAAATGGTAGTGGGGTAAACCTGATATTTTGTAGTTGTTTGCTAAAATACGGCGTATGCCGTATTTGTCATGGTGCGATATGAAAATGTGCTCCACGCCAGTTCACTGCCCGAAATGTGGCGGTAATGACGTTAAAAGCTTTGGTTACAGTGTTCATAATGTTCCTCGCTACTTTTGCTGTAATGCTGAATGTGAAACCAAGTCCTTTATGCTTGAGTACCGGTATAAAGCTTATGAGCCAGGCGTTAAAGAAAAAGTCGTCGATATGGCAATTAATGGTGGCGGCATCAGGGATACAAGCAGGGTTTTGGGAATTAATAAAAAAACAGTAATAAACACATTAAAAAAAAAGAGAAAGGCTTAGTTCAAGTTAATCCAAATATTCAGAAAATGGATCTTGGAACGGGTGCTGTGATTCACGTAGGCCGTGCCTGCCAAGAGTCTGAGATAGATGAACAGTGGTCGTATGTGTTTGAAAAAAGTAACCAGCGTTGGCTTTGGCATGCAGTTGATCATGCGACCAATACTGTTTTGGCTTACGTTTTTGGGAAACGAAAGGATGAGGTTTTCAAAAAACTAAAAGAGCTTCTTGAACCATTTGGTATCAAGAAATTTTATACTGATGATTGGGGAGCCTATGAACGTAATCTCGACGAAAGCAGACACATCATTGGAAAAGAAAATACTCAGAAAATTGAACGTAAAAACCTGAATTTTAGAACTTGGATTAAGCGTCTGGCCAGAAAGACAATATGCTTTTCAAAGTTAGAACAAATGCACGATATTGTTATTGGCCTGTTGATCAACAAAATCGAATTTGGCATTGACATCCATGAAATATAACAGGTTTGCCCCACTACCCTAAAAATTACTACCATTCAGCCAGGCAGATCCCTTTAAATCAGTGGTTGCCGAAGGCAATCCACTGGATTTTATTGGTACGCCCGGCATGGGCATGAACTTATGGGGTGAAAGTCCCCTGTGGGTAAACCAGCATCGGATCTGGAGCCGAATAAGCCCACCGATGATAACCACTAGCTTAAGGCAAGTGCAATCTCACGAGGGGTTGTGCGGAGGCAGTCTGACTGCAAAAGTGCGAGCCGACGGACAGAAATCGTATACAAGGCCGAGTCTCGTGGGCGAGTGAGCCAAGGATCACAAAGCCCTCTGGTTTGAGAGATACGGTAAATGCGGCGGTTGTGTACTGAAAGTTCATGCTCTTATCCGGGGAGGTCTGTTCAACATGCGATTGGTCAATCCCAGTTCTCAGCCACTGGTTACAACAGGCTCGGCGGACAGGGTTCATCACCCTGTTCGAGCAAACCCGATGACCACCAATAGCGCCTGCAGAAGTAATTCTGTGTGGTGATTGAACAGAAGTCAGCAGACGTCATAGTAGTTGTTCGACAGAAGTCGTTAATCCGATTGGAAGTCGTCAACGAAGGACTGAACACCGACGAAAAGAGGAGACTGATTCCCTCAACACAGTGCAGCCGTCCGGCGACTCACTGGAGTTGGCGAAAGAATCTTTAACCAGCTTTGAACCACGATCTACTGAGTTGCGCACTGGAACCTGCCAATTTGCTGAAAGCATGGAAACAAGTCAGAAGTAACAAAGGGGCTCCCGGAATAGATGGGATCACCATTAAAGCCTATCCTGACTTTGCCCGTCAGCACTGGCCTTCAGCGCGCCAAGCCTTACTCAATGGGACTTACAGACCATCTCCCGTCCTTCGGGCTGTTATAGAAAAGCCCGATGGTGGAGAACGGTTGCTGGGCATCCCGACAGTCATGGATCGAGTGATACAACAGGCCATTGTGCAGGTATTATCACCCATCTTTGATCCTGACTTCTCTCCCAGCAGCTTCGGTTACAGACCGGGAAGGTCTGCACAAGACGCTGTACAACAGGTTAATCGATACATTAAGCAGGGGCTGCATCAGGCGGTTGATGTTGATCTGAGTAAATTCTTTGATACGGTCAGCCATGATGTTCTTATGTCGAGAGTCTCTCGAAAGATTCACGACAAGCGTCTGTTGAAGCTGATTGGCCGCTACCTTCGTGCTGGCGTCATGGTTGATGGGCAATGCTACCCAACCCGGGTAGGTATGCCACAAGGCGGTCCACTTTCACCGCTGCTGTCGAATGTCCTTCTCGATGACCTGGACAAGGAACTGGAGTACCGGGGGCATTGCTTCGCACGCTACTGCGATGACTTTGTGATCCTCGTTGGCAGCCAGCGAGCCGGGGAGCGAGTGATGGAAAGCATCACACGTTACCTTGAGCGCAAGCTGAAACTGAGGATAAACCCGACAAAGAGCAAGGTGGTGAAAGCTACCGAAGCTGAGTTCCTGAGTTTTACCTTCACAGGGAAGCGAATCCGCTGGTCGGAGAAGAGTCTGAACCGCTTCAGGCGAAAAATCCTGAAACTCACCAGCCGAAGCTGGGGAGTATCGATGGAATATCGCTTGAAGAAGCTGGCCGAATATATCCGGGGCTGGATGGGTTATTTCAGGATAACCGAATATTACAGTCCTATACCGCGACTGGATCAATGGATACGTCGGCGGATTCGCTGTTGTTTTATCAAACAATGGCGAAAGCCGAAAACCCGTTACAGAAATTTGATCAGGTTAGGTGTTGATCACATCAAGGCCGCCTCGATTGCAGCCAGTAGCAAAGGGTATTACCGGCTAAGCAAAACCTATGCGGCACAGTTAGCATTAAACGACAGTTTTCTCAGTAAACTCGGGCTTGTTTCCCTGAAAGACTTGTGGATCAGGTTTCACCACCCTCGGTGAATCGCCCGGTGCGGACCCGCACGCCGGTGTGATGTGGGGGCTGGAGGTTAGAGACCTCCGGCTACCCGATTTAGGTGGCGTGTTAGTTGCTGGGGAGAGATTGACGAATGAGAAGTTCTAACTGGTCAAAACGTCTATTGAGTTCAGCTATTTCTTGTCTTGTTTCTTCGTGCTGTTCATCATTGCGTTTGAATCCAGCAAGGGTAGCCTGTGTCAATGCTGCAAGATCAGACTTAACGCCAGCAACGTCAACCTTTAAGCCTGCTATATCATGCTGGTTAGTAAGTGCGATAGTTTTTATATCCGCACAGACTTTAGCCAAGCTGTGTTGGTTAGCATCAAGTTGTTTATGCTGTGTTTCCAGTTTTTCTAACCTTGCTTCTACCGACATTATTGGAACTACTCACGTTGATTATGGAGTACTGAGCATAGCAGACAATGAAGATGGCACAGAGACACCTAACAAAGAGATTGAGCAACTGATCAAGGAGAACCAACATGCCATCATCCATGCATGGAACCAGCACTTTCGAAACGGAAGTGACTAATATTTCGAGCCACGGCTTATGGGTTCTGCCCCGCAGTGGTAAAGAGCTGTTTCTGCCCTATGCTGATTTCCCATGGTTCAAAGACCAGCCAGTGAGTGCCATCTTGACATCCTCCCCGCCCTGAAGGACGGGGATTCCTGTTCGTCACCAAACAGGCTTCCTGCTTCGACACGCCTTCTCTAGATTGCAGCTAGGCTGCAACCCCTGTTCCAGTCGCTCCACAGGCCAACCCCGCCAGCCCGGCGGTTTTGATATTGATTGCCGCATTAATATCCCTGTCGTGAAGGGTATTGCACTTCGGGCATTTCCATTCACGGATAGACAACGGCAAACTTTCATGGATGAATCCGCAACTGGAGCAACGCTTGGAGCTGGGAAAGAATCGGTCTATCTGAACAACAATCCTTTCTGCCCACTCGGCTTTGTACTGCAACTGCCGTACAAATTCACCCCAGTTCGCATCAGCTATATGCTTTGCCAGTTTTGGATTTTTGATCATGCCTTTCACATTCAGGGACTCTACACAAACAACTTGGTTCTCGTTAATTAGTTTGCGGGATGCTTTATGAGTAGCATCCATCCGGCAATCAGCTATTTTCGCATGAAGGCGGGCAACCTTGAGCTTTGCTTTAGCTCGGTTGTTACTGCTTTTCTGCTTTTTCACCAGCTTACGCTGAAGGTAGGCGAGCTTTTGCTCGTAGCGCTTGGTGTGTCTTGGATTACCGGATTTTTGGCCGTCTGAAGTGACGAACAGATCATTTAAGCCTAAATCAATGCCCACTGTCTTGTTAGAAATAGGCATTGGTTTAGCTTCAAACTCGCACAGCATGGATACAAAGTAGCGTCCAGCTCTGTCTTTGCTGATGGTTATGCTGGAAGGCTCTGACGATAGCTCTCTGCTCCAGCGGATATTCAAAGGCTCTTTGCTTTTAGCTATGAATAGCTGACCTTCTTTGTACTTGAAAGCAGAAGCGGCAAAAGTAGCACTCTGCTTTGCGTGTCTCTTTTTGAAAGTGGGGTATTTCGCCCGACCTTCCCAGAAGTTTTTGAAGGCGGTTTGCTGGTGTCGTAGTGCTTGCTGAACAGGTACAGAAGAAACATCTTTCAACCACTGGTACTCAGGGTTCTTTTTCAGCTCTGTAAGCTGCTTCGAGGCGGCATTGTAATTAATACTACAACCATTGTTGTAGTACTCATCAGTACGCCAGCGAAGGATATGGTTGTAAACGAACCGAATACAGCCAAACGTCTGAGCAAGCAAGGTTTCCTGCTCAGGCGTTGGGTAAAATCTGTATTTGAAAGCTCGTTTATTCATGCTTACAAGTTTATATCAAAAAATGTAAAATCTTCAAGTATCTTCTATAAGCAGTCTTCCAGACTGCTCGCTATCCATCCCCGCACTAAAAGTACGGGGTTTTCCGCTAGTTTCGATAAATGTTGAAGAATTGGCTGATGGTCACTTTTACTGGCCTGATCTGGACATTGACCTGAGTGAGAAAATTATTGAGAACCCTGCTGATTTAGCCTTACCAATAGGTTGATGAAAATTTAGTTTCCACTCCCTGATAAGGAAAATAGACAATGGCTGTGTCGGATAGTGCTGACTCCAGCATTTGATCTATTTAAGACGCTGCTAGATCGATAGTTTTGAATACGACTCTGATACTCTTTTTATAGAGTTTCTACAGCCTTGATTCTCTTAAAAAATAAATAGAACAATAGTCCCACATTTGTCATGCCTACGGGACACTCACATCATGAAGTCGGTTAATTTTGAAATGCTTCGCACTCGCTGGCCTGAACTGTCAGACCTCGGGGCTTTAGCAGAGAAATATGTTCATACCGACCCCGAAAGCTGTTTGGTTAAACTGCGTAATTTTCTTGAGTTAACCGTTCGCTGGTTATACCGGCAAGAGCGACTTCAGCAGGGATATCGAGCCAGTATCCACGACCTGATTACCGACGATACCTTCCAAAGCATTATTCCCCGCCAGATCACCATGAAAATGGATGCTATTCGAATCCACGGCAACCGTGCTGCTCATGGTGACAACATCAAAGCCACCGATGCTCAGTGGTTGCTGAAAGAAGCCCATATCATGGGTGCCTGGACATACCTGAAATACGCCAATGGCCATGCGGATGATTTCTCAAAGTTTCAATTGCCGGAAGCGCCCGAACTTTCTGCGGTCAGCAGTCCCGCAGAGCTAAAGAAAAAACAGGAACAGCTGGCCAGTGCCAGAGAAGAGCTGGAAGAAGCCCAGAAACGTGAAATCTCTATTCTTCGGGATTTGCAAATAGCTCAGGAAAAAGCCGATGAACTGGAAGCCCGGTTTGAAGAGAGCCGTAAGCGAGGGGAGCAGGTAGCCAGCATTCTGGATATGAATGAGGCAGAAACCCGGCGACGTTTAATTGATTCACGATTAACCTCAGCCGGTTGGCATGTAGGGGATGATTTAGAGGATACTTTACAGGTAACACAGGAGCACCCGGTTAAAGAACAGCCCACCAAAACAGGGGACGGTTTTGCCGATTATGTACTCTGGGATGACAAAGGACAGCCCGTTGCTGTTATAGAAGCCAAGCGCACTAAAGTAGACGCCGAGAAAGGCCGCAAGCAGGCACAGCTGTATGCTAACTGGCTGGAAAAAGAATACGGCCAGCGTCCGGTGATTTTTTACACCAACGGTAATGATATTTTCATATGGGATGATCATCCGGCCCGCAATTACCCACCCCGCAAGCTCTTTGGTTTTTACAGTCCGGACAGTCTTCGATACCTGATTCAGAAGCGACAGACAGCCCGCCCTCTGGAATCCATCCCGGCAGATGCAGACATTGCCGGTCGTATTTATCAACTGGAGAGCATTGCCAGAGTCAGCGAACGGTTTTCAGACCGACACCGCAAGGCACTGATTGTGCAGGCGACGGGAACCGGTAAAACCCGTGTGGCGATTGCGCTGGCGAAAAAACTGCTCGATGCCCGCTGGGTCAAACGGGTTCTCTTTCTGTGTGACCGCAAAGAGCTACGTAAACAGGCTCGTAACGCCTTTAACGAGTTTATAAACGACCCGATCTATGTGGTGGGCAGAACCGACAAGAAATATCAGGACACTTCCCGGATTTTTATTGCCACCTATCCGGGCATGATGAATATCATGGATCGGGATTTTGACGTGGGTTATTTCGACCTGATTATCGCCGATGAGTCGCACCGCTCTATCTATAACGTTTATGGCGACCTGTTCAAATACTTCGATGCCCTTCAGGTTGGTTTGACAGCGACCCCTGTGGATATGATTGGTCACACCACCTACGGCCTGTTTAAGTGTGAAGGCAGAATTCCGACGTTTGAGTACTCTCTTGAAACAGCAGTGGCAGACGG
The DNA here is from genome assembly GCF_025562715.2 of Endozoicomonas gorgoniicola. Classification (NCBI taxonomy): domain Bacteria; kingdom Pseudomonadati; phylum Pseudomonadota; class Gammaproteobacteria; order Oceanospirillales; family Endozoicomonadaceae; genus Endozoicomonas; species Endozoicomonas gorgoniicola. Next base: position 5,391,176 of record NZ_JAPFCC010000001.1, on the reverse strand, counting down.
CCACCTGACGCCTTACGAAATCATCACTCACACCACCCAGTTCCTGCGGGAAGGCATCAATCAGAACAACCTGTCCGATGATCAGATTGCCGAGCTGGAAGAGCAGGGAATAGACCCTAACACTCTGGAGTTTGATGCCAAAGCCATCGACAAGGCGATTTATAACCGGGATACCAACCGTGCCATCATGCGCAATCTGATGGAAAATGGCCTGAGAGACAAAGACCAGCAACTCCCCGGGAAAAGCATTGTCTTTGCCCGCAACCATCGCCATGCGGTGTTGCTCGCCAGCGTATTTGATGAAATGTATCCCCAGTTTGCCGGTCAGTTCTGTCAGGTGATCGACAACTATGACCCCAGGGCAGAACAGTTGATTGACGACTTCAAAGGTGGTGAAAACAGCACGAACCATCAGCTGACCATTGCTATCTCCGTAGATATGCTGGATACCGGCATCGATGTGCCGGAAGTCGTTAACCTGGTGTTTGCCAAGCCGGTTAAGTCCAAGGTGAAGTTCTGGCAGATGATCGGGCGAGGCACCCGTCTGTGCAAGAACCTTTACGGTCCGGGGAACGATAAGACAAAATTCCGTATTTTTGACCATTGGGGCAATTTTGAATACTTCGAGCAGGAACCACCGGAAGGACAGGTCAACCAGGTAAAGTCACTGGCGCAAAAAAGGCTGGAAGCTTGGGTAGAACTGGGCAGGGTGGCGCAAAAGAAGTTTGAGCAGAGTGCTTTGACAGTGATTGCCGGACAGCTTCGGGAACAGGTGGCGGCACTGGATGAACGATCCATCGCTGTACAGGAGAAATGGCAAACCCGGGACAGACTCAGCAGCCAGAAAGTGATGGAACAGTTTGCCCCGCAAACCCAGCAACAACTTCTGGACGAAATAGGCCCGCTGATGCAATGGCTGGATGTTCGTGGTCAGGGCAGCGCCCTGCGGTTTGATATGGACATTATTGCGGCACAAACGGCACTGTACACCAATAAAGACAAGCTCCGGCAATGCCAGTTAAACGTTGTCCAAAAACTGGACAGACTGCCTCCCCATCTTGCCCAGGTGCAACAACAGGGAGAGGTCATCAATAACGTCAGAGACCCTGACTGGTGGCAAAGTGCCAGCTTTACCGGGCTGGAACATGTGCGTACCCGCTTGCGGAGTATTATGCACTTGATGGAAGGGGATATAACCCCACCGCCCGAACCGCCAGTGCAGATTGACGTCAGGGAAGATGAAGCTCTGTACGAAGTGGACAGACGTGAGAGCAAGATCAAGTCGGTTGACTTCAAACTTTACCGCCAACAGGTTCAGGGGGTGCTGGAACCTTTATTCACGACCCACCCCGTACTGATGAAAATCCGCAACGGCGAACCGGTGGAGGAGAAAGAACTGGACGAACTGGCTAAACTGGTGCTCGTACAAAATCCAAATGTTGATATTCGGGTACTCAAAGACTTTTATCCGGAAACGGCTGCCGGATTAGATCAGATACTGCGTACTCTGATCGGTATGGATAGTCAGGCGGTTGCCGCGCAGTTTGCCGGTTTTGCTGCCCGGTACAATCTCAGTAGCCAGCAAATCCGCTTTCTGGATATGCTGAAAAACCATATCCGTGATTTTGGTACCGTGGAAATGAAGCAGCTGTTTGAGCAACCGTTTACCCGCATTCATGGAGAAGGCATTACCGGCGTGTTTACGGATATGACTCAGGTGATGGCGATTAAGGAGATTGTGGAGAGTTTTAGCGTGGATATCGGGAACGCAAAAGCTTAAGTTGTAAACCTGCCTGCTTTTTGCAGGCAGATTTATTCACGACGCAGAATTTGAATACCTCGTAGCCTTCGTCATAACCAAGAGCAAAAGCCGGGTCTCGTTTTTTCCGTTGGCTGATGTAATTTTTTGGTTCTTCCCTGTTTTAAGTGGGTAGTTTTCAACGATGTACGCCAGTGGGGTACAAGTCCAAGCCTCCAAGATGAAAGTAGATCGCTGTCTTATATCTTTCACGGTTTCGAAAGCCACAAGCCCGATTCTTCAAACTCTGAATCTTGCTGTTCACTCCCTCTGCTCGACCGTTATTAGCCTCAAGGACAATAGCGTTGATGATACCCCACAAGTGCTCTTTGACCGTTCTGGCAACTTCTTTTATGGGCTCAAGCCGACATCTCTGCGCCCAGCATAGCCACCTCTTCCAGGCCTTGATTGCCCAAGCTCTGGACTTGTAATTCCATAAGCTCATTGCCATTTGCCGGATGGCCCAGGCGCGAGCTGTTTTAAGTGTCGAGTTTCTCAGTGGTTCGAAGTTATCCCACTGCTCTTCAGACATGTTTTCAGGGTTAGTCAGCCAGTCGTAGCGAGTCCCCTTAAGCAGCTCTACACCTTGGTTTACAAGGGCTTTGTTCTCTTCTATCCGAACCTTGTTGACAGCTTTACCCAGAGACTGAGCAACGTGAAACTTATCAAATGCAATCTTCTGATCTGCGTCTGGAACATTCTCACTGACTGACTTGATGTAAGCCTTGGACATGTCCATCGTCACGCATTCGATCCCCTCTTTATGGTCATAGGGCAGTGTGTCAAAGTACTCGTTGAGACTGTCACTTTTACGGTCATCAGAAACGTGAATAACAACGCCTTGGTCGTGGTCAGTGACCACTGTGACGTATTCATGATGCTTTTGAAATGAGGTTTCATCAACAGCGATTCGTTTTGGTGGCTTAGCATCACGACGAGCCAGTCCTCTCTTCACTGCACGCTGCTGAATACCGTCTATGGCATTCCAACCAAGCTTCATTTGTCGTGCAACTGCCTTCGTAGTTGCCTCCTTTAGCCAGTCAATAACAAGGGCTTCAAACAGAGCTGTATATCGAGAGTCAGATTCAGCCCAGGGCACATTGATGGCTAACACCTTATGCTCAGGGCACTGGGTCCGTGGAACCCTGGCAACTAGAATAGTCTGAAACTGACAGGTATCCAGATGACGCCACTTCTGAGTGATGTGGTCGTAGCCAGAGCAGGGCTTATCGCAAACACTGCATTTGCAGGCCTTTTTACCATTGTGTTCAATGAATACCCGAACCTGTTGATCCTGTAATGACAATTCAACTTCAGAAACGAACCAAGGAGACTCAATACCCAGTATTTGAGAATAGAGTTGCTTATCACGCATCGGTGCATCCTTGCATTGAGTGCTTCAGAATATAATAAATCACCCACTCAAATTGAGGAAGAGCCAATTTTTTAAGTCGCTCATGTCTGTAAACCCTCAGTAGTTCGCCAGCAATGCTGAAAAAGTCGCCACCTGTTCAGGGTCGGAGCAATAGCTTGCGGTGGCCTGATTAAGGTTCCTGTTCGCTTTCGCCACCTCAACCAGAGAATGGTCAATATCATAGTGTTTTTGCTGCTCAAGCCATGCAAGAAGACTTTCCAGATGCCAGAGCCCTCGCTTGCCATCATAAACAGGGATTGGAAATGTATCAGGATTACCGGTCATCAGCTTCCGCATATTTTGCCTTGAAAAACCTAACAACTCAGCGGTATCCGTCAGACCGACAAGGTCCGGGCTCGCTTCAATCAACACCGCTTCAGGTACAGCGTTTTTCACATCATTCATCGCACTGCAAATAGCACTGACAGCCTGATCAGACTCCCTGGCAAACATCATTGCGATTCGCCCCGGATGACCCAGGCCAATCAGGGCATCGGTACAACCTGCCTCTCCCAGAGACTCAACAATATCATCAACCTGTCTTTTACAGCCCTGAATGCTGAAACGAAGCGTAAATTCATAAACGTTCATGAAGAACTCCTGTTCAATGCAATAGTTTCAACCGCTGACAATGGTCAACCACTCGCCGAATATGTTGAGCATGATGACTGGGGCTTTTGGGTGTGCTCCAGATACATGCAAAGCAGTACTGACCGTGTCGGCACTCACCATCATTGAATGGGCAGTAAAGTTTTCCCCAGGCGTGTGAACCACCTGTATCAATACGCCACCCCTTACTTTCGGCGTACTGTAGTGCTGCTTCTATTTCTTTCTTCGGATGTTTTTTTCTTGGCATAGTCTCGCCTGATACAGGTTAGTGATCTCATCCAAAGTTGTCAAATGACAACCCGAAGAGATACTTAGAACCAAGCATCTCAGTCTGGTAGAAAATCCAAGTCTTGCCAGCCAACAGAAGGTATAATCTCCCGCCATTACTACTCAGTATTCTGGAAACCCTTAATGATCACAGGCACCCTCAAAAGCCAAATTGACAAACTCTGGGAAGAGTTCTGGGTCGGCGGCATCACCAACCCGCTGACGGTGATTGAACAGATCACCTACCTGATGTACTCCCGAATGCTCGACACCATGGAAAGCAAGGACGAGCAAAAAAAGGTGCTGGCCGGTGTTGATTTCAAACCTCGTTTCAAAGCGCATCAGCAGGATTGCCGGTTCAACCGTTACTGCAATCTCAGTGCCGATGAAATGATGGAAATTGTGCGGGATGAAGTGTTTTTGCATTTCAGAAGCCTGAGCGATGAAGGCACGCTTCTGGGTGAATTTATGAAAGACGCCCGGCTGGAAATCGTTAAGCCGAACCTGCTGGTCAAAGCCGTGGAGATGATTAAGAACCTGCCGCTGGATCGGGGCGACACCAAGGGCGACCTGTACGAATATTTGCTGAGTAAACTCACCACGGCGGGCATCAACGGCCAGTTCCGCACCCCACGGCATATTATTCGTGCCATGGTGGAAATGATGGAACCCAACCCTGCCCGTGGCGAACGCATTTGTGATCCGGCCTGTGGCACTGGCGGCTTTCTGTCCACCACCTACGAATACCTGCTGGAAAAATACAGTTCCCTCGACAGCATTCACACCGAAACCGTGACCAATGAAAAGGGCGAGCTGGAACAGCAGAAAATCTTCTCCGGTGATCTGTTGAATGAATACCGTGAGCATGTGGATTTCGATATGTTCCACGGCTACGACTTTGATTCCACCATGCTGCGCATTGCCGCCATGAACCTGATTATGCACGGTGTGGATGAGCCGGATATTCACTATCAGGACACCATGAGCCAGAGTTTCAGCGACAAATACCCGGAAGCTTCACACGACGCTTTCCACCTGATTCTTGCCAACCCACCGTTCACCGGCAGCCTGGACGAAGAAGATGTTGACCCCGCCATTCTGAAGCGAGTGAAAACCAAAAAGACCGAACTGCTGTTCTGCGCCCGTATCCTGCAAATGCTGAAAGTGGGTGGACGCAGCGCTACTGTTGTGCCTCAGGGCGTACTGTTCGGTTCCAGCAAGGCGCACCAAAGCCTGCGTAAAACGTTGGTGGAAGATAACCAGCTGGAAGCCGTGATTAACCTGCCGTCCGGCGTGTTCAAACCTTATGCGGGTGTGGCGACGGCGATTCTGATTTTCACCAAGGGTGGCGAAACCGACAACGTTTGGTTCTACGATCTGGAAAACGACGGTTTTAGCCTGGACGACAAGCGTAACCCCATCGATAAAAACGACCTGCCGAATCTGGTCGCCAGCTGGAAGCAGTATCGCAAAGGCAAGAACCTGCCTGTGGGTGAGTTTATGGGGCATAATCTCACCCGTCATTCCCGCGAAGGCGGGAATCCATCTCTCATAGAGAACAACGACTGGCAGGATCGCACACAGAAGGCATTTGTTGTACCCAAGGCGGATTTGAAAGCCAATAAATACGACCTGTCCATTAACCGCTACAAGGAAGTGGTGTACGAGGAAGAAGTGTACAATCCGCCGAAGGAGATTCTGGGGCGGCTGAAGGCACTGGAAGTGGAGATTCAGAAGGAGTTGGGTGAGTTGGAGGGGATGTTGTGAGTTGGCCTGTTGTTAAACTCAGCGACGTTGCAATTATAAATCCTCGTTGCCCAAAAGATATTGATGGCTCTCAGGAAGTTTCTTTTTTGGCAATGGCATCAGTATCAGAGGATGGTCGCCTTCTACACCAAGAATCTAGAATCCTGGAAGAGACAAAGAAAGGCTTCACGTATTTCGAACGTAATGACGTCATTGTCGCCAAGATTACACCTTGCTTTGAAAATGGTAAGGCGGCTTACCTTGACAAACTGAACACAAAAGTCGGATTTGGCTCAACAGAGTTCCATGTCGTTCGCCCTGATACAGAAAAGCTTGATGGCAAGTACTTATTCTACCTGCTGTGGAATCCTAAATTCAGACATTTGGGCGAACGTAATATGTCTGGCAGTGCAGGACAAAAACGTGTGCCTGCGGATTTCCTGAAAAAGCATGAAATCCCACTCCCCCCACTCCCCGAGCAAAAACGCATCGCCGCCATTCTGGATAAAGCCGACCAACTGCGCCAGAAACGCCAGCAGGCCATCGGCCTCGCCGACGATTTTCTCCGCAGCGTGTTTCTGGATATGTTTGGTGATCCGGTGACTAATCCAAAAGGTTGGGAGAAAACCTCTCTCGGCAATGTTTTTAAAATAAAGCATGGTTTTGCCTTTAAAAGTGATTTTTTCACCTCAAGCGGTGAATATGTTCTACTAACACCAGGCAACTTTTTTGAGGAAGGCGGCTATAGAGACCGAGGAGCGAAGCAAAAGTTTTATTCTGGCGAAATTCCATCAGACTATATTCTTCGCAAAGGAGACCTGCTGGTTGCTATGACAGAGCAGGCAGCAGGGTTACTTGGTAGCTCTATTCTTGTTCCAGAGTCAGAAAAATTTCTACATAACCAACGGCTTGGTCTTGTAGAAACTACGAAGATAGACACCAACAAAGTGTTTTTAGCCCATCTGTTTAATCAACATTCGATTCGTCAAGCTATACATAGCCAGGCGACAGGCATAAAGGTAAGGCATACATCTCCTACGAAAATTGAAGCAATTGAAGCAGGAATTCCACCAGTAGAGATGCAGAATAAATTTGAGGAGATTGTTAGAGGAGTAGCTAATACAAAGAGTTTCTGTGATGACTTTACATCAGAAATATCTCAGCTTTTCAACTCCCTCAGCCAAAAAGCCTTCGCCGGAGAGCTTTAGCAACAACCATGCAACAGCCCGGAAAAGAGCTGTAAACTATCTTTTTCACGATCATTTGCAACCGATGCTTTTCTGATAAGAAATATTTCACCCTGAGCTGGTCTGCAAAAGTATCAAGATGGCGGCGTTCCCGATAACGCCATTGAGTCAGCACTCAATCAGATTAACAACAGCAAGCGCTACACATAACAAGATAAGCAGCCCTCCCAGCAACCAGAGCCAGCCCATCGACATAAACAGGCTACCGGGCAACATGCTGCTGAACGCTCCTCCCAGATAATAGCTGGTCAGATAAACCCCGTTCACAACCCGGCGGTGTTCAGCAACATGCTGATTAAGATACGCCGACAATCCACTGTGCAGCATAAAAACAGCACCACAGATAATCGCCACAGCCACAAGGCACGACCCATAGTGATCCATCACCAGAATCATCATCCCCAGCAACAGCGAGAATAACGTCAGTCGAAACAGGAACCGGTCATTACCAGCACAGCGCCTCGCCTTAGGTGTCAGCATTGAGCTGATAATGGCGCAGATATAACCCGTGTAAAGGGTTGCAATCTGCGCCGACGACATCTCAGGATGACGTGAACGCATGTGAAAAGGCAGGTAATTCAGAACAGAAGCCAGGCAACAGATAGCTGCAAATATTAGAAAAACGCACGCCCAGACATCCTTGCGTCCCAGTACTTCAGCTAAAGCCGTTTTCAGCTTAATAGTTTCAGGATTTCCGGAAATTCGATCCAGCAGCAGAAAAAACGGTGATATCACCAGCATGGCTGACCCCATGATAACCCACACCGGAGAGTGGTATCCGGCAGAAATCAGCGAGCCACTCAAAAAGCGTCCACACACCGATCCGGTCACTGAAGCTGACACATACCACACCACCGCATCACCGGCCTTTCCGGATGTGTCTGCCAGGGCCGTCATCAGTGCGGGTAAAATAGCGGAAAACAGTACGCCTTCAATGGTTTTCAGGGCAAGGGCATGTTCAATGTGTTCGGCTGTGGAAAAAAGAATCTCCATCCCCCCCAGCAGAGGAAAACACACCAACAGAATCATTCGGGCTGAAACAGCCCGGAGGAGCAATCCGGATATAAACGCCCCAAAGCACAGAACCAGCATGATTCGGGTCACCAGTTCCGAGGTTTGTGCCGGACTGGACTGAAAGTAATCAGACAGGTAGGGAAACACCGGCTGCGGTGAATACAGGCAGGCAAAAATCAGAAAGACAATAAGAAGCAGAATGCACTGTCTGCAACGAACCACAGCCGATCTCCCCGTAGAACAAAACAACCTGATTTATTCCACGAGGCAGATGGCAGCGACTGTCGCTCATGGAGAGCTGTTGCTCATGATTTTGAACCAATGAGCATAGTCGAGCATGGAGGGCCGCGCTTAATTATTCTGGGTACTGGTTTCAGGAATAACCCGAATCAGGCTTACGCCTGTCATGACGCAAATCCCAATAAACACCAGCAGAATCTTGATCTTCATCGGTGCCAGGGCAATGCTGAACACGAAACTGGCAGCCGTCAGCAGTAAAGCCTTTTTTTTATGCTTTGCCTGCATCCCCCGGTGATTCTGCCAGTTCAATATGACCTGCCCAAACCGGGGGTGACTGATCAGCCAGTTATAAAGACGGTCGCTGGAACGGGCAAAGCACCAGGCCGACAATAACACCAGTGGTGTGGTTGGCAGCAATGGCACAACAATCCCCAGGATACCCAACGCCAAAGATAAACAGCCGCCAATAACCAGCAATACATTCTTCATAAGCTATTCAGCCTCATTAGCCATCAAGAGCAGCCAGCGGATCGGAGTGTTTGAACACATACCCAAGACGCTGCTTCAGTTTGTCGCAGTTGACAATACGGTAGGGAGAAGGTTCATCACTGAAAACCGGTACCGGCAGTCCCGCGCTTTCACAGGCTTTGGTGTAGAAGTCGCGTTTGACGGGATGTTTATCCGCTGAAGCATTAAACGCCTCACCCCAAACATCCTGTTCAATAATAGCAGCCATTACGCCAACGCAATCATCTATATGGATCATATTCACAGGATCATTTGCGCCTTTCAGTTCGCGCCCGGCAAAGTACATACCCGGGTTAATGCCACCCCCCATCAGGCCGGAAAAACGCACAACGGTTGTTGTAAATTCGTCACGCTGCGTAAAGGTTTCTTCCAGAGGCAACCAGGAAAAACCAAGAAACGGACTGGCCTCATGGGTAGCGTCTTCTTCACGAACCTCATCACCGGTTTGCGGATAAACTGAGGTAGTGGCAACAAACAGCACCTTTTTAATTCCACTGTTCGCCGCTGCATCAGCAAGGCTTTCAAGAATCGCCGGATAGTCCTGAGGAGCACGCATGGAAGGTGGAATGGTAATAACCAGCACATCCGCTTCCATGGCAGCCGCCAGGTTGCCCTGAGGTTGCGGATCAAAGCTGAGAATATGGGTATCCAGACCTTCAGCCACCAGCTGGTCACGCTTTTCTGAACCGGTGACCGTACCGGTTACGTCGTACCCTTTTTCTTTCAGGGCTTTAGCCAGAGGCAGACCAACACGACCATAACCCACTATGCTTATACGAGATTTACTGCTCACTTGTTGTCACCGCTGCTTTTGTAGTCTGTTTGGCTTTTGGCTTTTGGCTGTTAGCTAATAGCCAACAACTAGGCCGCCAGTTTTTTCAGTGCTTCAAACTTTTCCAGTTGTTCAGCAACAAAGCTTTTGTCTTTATTACGACGGATATAAAGTTTGAAGACGGCCTTACCAGCATGACTGAAAAATTGCACCGACTTTGTATCGACACCATGAAAAGGTTTGGAAACCAGGGCAATTTTGCTGAAACCGTCCAGCTTCAGATGACCTTTCAACGGCGTGTCACGGTCGCTCATGTTGTAGTAACCGAATTTTTTGCCACCTTTCGGGAATACACCCGCCAGTTCAAAGATATGACCTTCCACATCAATCACCGTCAGCACTTCACCCCAGGTGCGAAATTCTTCGGTCAGGGTTTCAAACAGGCTACCGTCCAGCAGGGTGACCATCTCTTCCGGCAGGTTGGAAACAGCTTCCAGTTCAGTGATGTTTAGCTCGGCAGCGATTTCTGCTGGCAGTTTTTCCGGGGTTTTGGCAATCAGTTTACGTACAGCTTCTTGCGTAGACATTGACTTTTATTCCTTAATTATTTGCGAATCCAGTTAATTAATTTGTGTACCGGGCAGCCGGATGGAATGTCTTCCTTGCCGGTAAAGCCCTCTTTCCCTAAAGAATGACCTTCAGGCATCTTGTCCAGCATGCTCTTTGGCATTTTCGCCATCAGCTTTTCCAGCTCGCTGCTGGTCTTCTCATCACCTGACTGGTGATGTCCCCCCATGTAACCACCGGATTCAGCGAACTCTTCGGTCAGCTCCAGCATGTAAGCCTGCAGACCCTGATTCAGATTCACGGCCCAGAACTGCCCGGCCAGCGTCAGGTTCACATAATGCCCGGAACGTTCTGCCAGACCATTGCTTACCCACTCTTCAAACAACGGTTCACAACGGGTGCTGAAGTCAAAACCACTTTTGTCCATCTCTTTCAGGTTCAGGTAACCGAAGTCAAAAGCAGCTCCGGCAGCACCAAAGGCTTTGTAGAGTGAACTGGGAGCCACCACGCCCATCACCGGTTTATCACCGTTGTCGATAGCGGCAAAATAATCATCCAGTTTGCGATGCAGCATCATGCTGTGACCGGCAATATTACCGCCCGCGCCGGAGCCAAAAGGAATCACATCGCAACCGGACTTGGACAGATGGTTGTAGATGTTGCGTTCACGGCTGGTACGTCCCCAGTGGCTGACACTCAGACGACGGTAGTGGTGTTTATTCAGGTGTTCGATACCGGCCTTGAACATATCGGCTTTTTCAACAGTATTCGCCGGTTCCGGCATGCTGCCTTTTTCAATACTGGCTGCCATGCGGGTGTTACCCATCAGAATCAGCTGATACAGGTCGGCACCATCAATGCCACTTTCAACCAGCTTGTCCAGGTCTTTCAGCCAGTCGTCCATGGTCTGATAAGGCAGACCAAAGATCAGGTCAATCACCACTGCGATCTGACCGGTGGACATCAGCTTCTGCAAGCGTTCGTTAAGGACTTCTTCCGTATCAATACGGCTCATCTTACGACGGATTTCACTGTTGAAAGTCTGCACACCCAGGGAAAAACGGTTAAAACCCGCCTCGACACAGGCATCAATTTTTTCATCCGTCAGCCCGTTGAAGCGGGATTCAAATGTCATTTCACAGTCGTTTGACAGTGGCAGATTATCGCGAATCACTTTACCCAGACGGCGAATCTGTTCTGCGCTCAAATCAGTCGGTGTACCACCACCAAAGTAAACCGCCTGAATCGGTGCGCTCTGCACATTGGGCAGCTGGGCCGTCATTTCGATTTCACGTACCAGGTAATCGACGTATTTTTCGACCATGGCTTCTTTTGTCGTGTTCTGGAAGAAACCACAGTAAGAACATTTTGTACGGCAGAAAGGAATATGGAAGTAAGCAGCCCGCTTGCCTTCACCAAAGGGCCTGGACATCAGCTGGTTCCAGCTTTCCTGCCACATCATGGGCGGCAGAGGTGTACCAGCACCACGGCTGTGGGCAGAAGTTTTCAGATCGAACGCATGGCGCAGAGGATCAGGCACTGAACGGCCTGTCATGGCTTCCGTCAGAACAACTGGTTTGGTCATGTTATATACAAGTCCGTATAAATCTTCAGAAACGCCAGAAAGCGCAGGTGCGTCTTCTGGTTATTAAGAAATGATGGTAAGGCCAGCTCACTACGATTAAACAGGTACGATGGTATGAAAATACACTTTTAAATACAAATCATTACCATTTGATTTGTACCTATGACTTTTCGGTTTGGCGAAACCTGAAATGCGGTAACTGATTTTTGTTACTACTCCCGAAAAAAAACGGACTTCCCATAAAGAAGCCCGAAAGCGTGGAGACTGTTTCTGCAGAGACTGTTTCCATAGAGATTATTTCGTTGTGGATATTACGTAAATGCAATATCAAACGCAAATCATTCCTATTTAGATAATTGAAGAACTCTCAAACATCAAGTACTCTTGTCCCGATTTCTGGAAACCCTCGTCGCTATGACAACAATATGCCTAGGAAACTGATTTTCACATTGCTTGCTTCCATTGCCGCTCATGCCGCAGTGGCGTATCAGCTCATCTATAAGGTGGAAGAGGAGCAGCACACCATCAACACGGGCAGTTTCAAAGCGCCGATCAGCATGACATTTACAACGGCGACGCTGTCTGAGGCAGAGCCTCAGCCGGACCCCAAACCCAAGCCGAAACCCAAAAAAGCAGAGCCGCCTCCCGAACCGAAGCCTGAACCCCCCGAACCGAAAAAAGATGCGGTGATCATTCCTGATCCTCTTATTCAAGAGAGTATTCAAGAGAGTGTTCAAAAGATTGTTCAGGAGAGTGTTCAGGAAGAGCCAGAATCCGAAGAAGAGATCGTCGAGGAAGAGGTTCCCGAACCGGTGATGGAACAGGTGCTGGCAAGTGCCCTTGAAGAAACCAGGGTCGAAGGCCTGAGCGATGAACCGGTCTTTGTCAGTGAACCGGAAATCGTCAACTGGACCCGGCCCCGCTACCCTCGCTCGGCACAGCGTCGCAACCAGCAGGGTGTTGTCATGCTGGAAGTTACCGTTGACGAAAACGGGACGGCATTAACCATTTCGGTCATAGAGTCTTCCGGTTTCGATGCCCTCGACAGGTCGGCTGTTGCCGCCGTAGAAAACTGGGAGTTCAAACCCCAGAAACGTAATAACCATTTTGTTCAGTCACTGGTGCATGTGCCCGTGGCTTTTCAGCTGAATTAAACAGGTAGATACGCATGATCGCCGAACAGATTGCTTCAATGGGAATGATGGGGTGGCCGCTGGCTGTTGCGTCCTGTCTAAGCTTTGCCCTGATTCTTGAACGGCTTATTACCTACGCGATGCTGCCGTCTCTGGGCCGCAAGGGTATGCACACTCTGTTTGATGAAGTACGAGGTTGCGCCAGCTGCCGTAACACAAAAGACAGCGTGTGCAAAAACCTCCGCACGGGTAAAGGCATACGACAGGGTATTGCTGTTTTACTGAGCCACAGCGGTGCCAGCAAAACCATGCGTGAAGAAGTAGCCGGCCTGTGGCTGCTCAAGCAGAAACACACCCTGCACTCCTGGCTCAAGCCCCTGATGCTGATTGGTATTCTGGCGCCCATGCTGGGCCTGCTGGGTACCGTGATGGGCCTGATTGATATGTTCCGTAATATCGCAGCCGTGCAAGGGCCAGTGACCCCGGATATTCTTGCTGATGGTCTGTGGGTAGCCATGTTCACCACCGCCTTTGGTCTGATTGTTGCCATTCCTTCTCTGGCAGCCGCACATGGTCTCGGCGTTTGGGCGAACCACTACATGTCGCGCCTGGAGTTTGCCATGAACCATGCCAACCTGTTGCTGGAGGGTCTGAAGATGGATGAATACGGTCTGGCCGATGAATCAGAAGGCAGCGCTTGCCTCAAGGCAGTCGCAGCATGATTCGCATTAACAACGATGAAGAAACCAATGCCTCTTTCCCGGCGGCTGACCTGACCCCGTTGCTGGATGTGGTCTTTATCGTGATGGTTTTTCTGCTCTTTACGGCGAACGCTCAAACCCTGAGCCTGCCGGTGAATCTGCCGGAAGCCAGCCGGGAACAGGCCGAAGTGACCCATGAACCGAAAACCTTAACCGTCAGTATTCTTTCAGAAGGTAAACCCTGGGCCGTTTCTGAAGAACGTTACGACAGCTTTGAAGCCTTTACCGCCGCTCTGTTGAGTGAAGTAAAAGCCGAACCGGACACCACGGTTCTGGTAGCAGGTGACGAAGAGGCACCACTGGGGAATCTGGTCAAACTGATGATGTTTCTCAGTGAACACGATATCACTGCAGCACAGGTATTAATGGAGGACGCCTGATTGTGAAGGCTTTTAAACGACTATCAACGATTATCATCGCCACCCTGTTTGCCATGGCGGCTCAGGCAAAAGAGATTTCCACGCCACGGATTATCTCAGCCGGCAGCGGCGTTACCGAAATCATTTACGCCCTTGGGGCAGGCGACCAGATTGTTGCTGTTGATTCCATCAGCGCTTATCCGGAAGACGTCAAGAGCCTGCCACGGCTTGGGTATCTCAAACAGCTCTCGGCCGAAGGTATTCTTGCCATGCAACCTTCGATCCTGATTGGCACTGAGGATATGGGGCCACCCACGACCATGGAGCAGTTAAAAAGTGCCGGTGTGAATATCGCCACCCTGCCTCTGAAGAGCGATGCCGAAAGTATTCAGCACCGTATTCTGTCCCTGGCAAAAATCCTGGATAAGGAGCAGGAAGGTAAACAACTCTGGCAGTCTGTCTCAGACTCGTTTGCCGAAGCCAGAAACATTGCTGGTGAACAAAAAAAGCCAACCGTATTGTTTATGCTGGCCATGGGCGGGCGCACCCCTTACGTAGCGGGTAACAATACAGCCGCTAACTCCCTGATCGAACTGGCAGGCGGCATTAACCCGACAGCCAGTCAGTTTGCCAGCTATAAGCCTCTGTCCAACGAAGCGCTGCTGCAGCTGGCACCGGATGTTGTGCTTTATTCAGATCAGGGCAAAGGTACAACCCCGCAACAACTGATCGACATGCAGCCTGTTTTACAACAGACTCCGGCTGGTAAAAGCGGACGCATGATTGCCATTGAGCCGAACATGCTACTGGGAGGGCTTGGTCCCCGAACCGGTGAGCTGGCTGTAGAACTGGCAAAAGCCTTTTTCCCCGCTAAATCCTGAAACCGGACATAGTCAGAACAGTCTCCCTGGAACTCAATAATGAACCGAAGTCGTAAGTCGACCACACTGCTGGTCGGCCTGGGCATTCTTCTGCCATTAACCATGATTTTCTCTGTAGGAACCGGACCGATTTCCATTCCTTCCGGAGACATCATCAGCTTGCTGCTGGAACGCCTGGGATTAATCCACAGCGATATCCCTGAACATACACGTTTAATTGTCGAATCCATTCGTCTGCCGAGAACCCTGCTGGGTGTGCTGGTTGGAAGCTCACTGGCTATTGGTGGTGCCGCCATGCAGGGGTTGTTCCGAAACCCGCTGGCTGACCCCAGTATCATCGGTGTTGCCAGTGGTGCGGCACTGGGGGCAGCCATCGCGATTGTTCTCGGTGGCGTATTGCTGAGTGATTTTCCTGTCTTAATCCAAAACTACAGCGTGTCACTGCTGGCTTTTGCTGGCAGCTGTTTAACAACATTCGTTGTCTATAAGATGGGAACAACGAGCAACGGCACGTCAGTGGCTACCATGCTGCTGGCAGGTGTTGCCATTACCGCCCTGGCGGGTGCAGGCCTTGGGATTCTGACGTATATTTCTGACGACTCCACGCTCAGGAACCTCACCTTCTGGCAGATGGGCAGCATTGCCGGAGCCACCTGGAACTCTGTACTGATCTGTCTGTCATTGTTAGCGCCTGTTGTGTTGCTGCTGTGCCGCTACGGTTCAATCCTTAATGCCATGCTGCTGGGAGAGTCAGAGGCTCGCCATCTGGGCATTAATGTCCAGAGCGCCAAACTGACCCTGATTGTGTTAACCGCCCTGGTGGTGGGTGTATCGGTGTCTGTTGCCGGAATCATTGGCTTTGTCGGTCTCGTAGTGCCACACCTGATCCGGATGATGGTTGGCCCGGATCACAAGATTCTGCTCCCGGCGTCCGCCATGCTCGGCGGAACCCTGCTGCTGCTGGCCGATATGGTGGCCCGTGTTATCGTCAGCCCGGCGGAACTGCCCATTGGTATTGTTACGGCGTTGATGGGCGCACCGTTCTTTATTTCCCTGCTATGGCAGCAACGCAAGAGGATTGCCTGATGTCTCTGGACATTCAAAATGCCACGGTGAGTGTGGGCAGTAAAACATTGTTGAATGATGTCAGCCTCAGGGTTGAGCCGGGTCAGGTAGTGACGGTACTCGGACCGAATGGCGCGGGAAAAAGCACCCTGATGAAAGTCGCCTGCGGGGAACGCCGGCTGTCGTCCGGAAAGGTATTGCTTAACCAACGGGAACAATGGGATCTCAGACAAAAAGCCCTGATGCTGGGCGTACTACCACAGTCGTCTTCCCTGAGTTTTCCTTTTACCGTTCAGGAAGTGGTTATGCTGGGGCGAACCCCCTGCTCCAGCAACCGTCAGGAGAACCTGTCGATTATCGAACAGGCTCTGGGCAAGGTCGATGCCTGTCATTTGAGCCAGCGACAGTACACTACCCTGTCGGGTGGAGAGCGCCAGCGAGTACACATGGCCAGGGTTCTGGCGCAGATCTGGGACAAGAGTGACAAAGGTGATCGCTTTCTGCTGCTGGATGAACCCACATCAGCCCTTGATCCGGCCCACCAGCAACTGACTCTGCAAATCGCCAGACAACAGGCTGATGAGCAGGGCATGGGCGTGCTGGTTATTCTGCATGACCTGAATCTGGCTGCCCGCTATTCTGATCAGCTGGTGATTCTGCAAAAGGGTCAGGTGGCTGCACAGGGCAATCCATGGAACGTTTTGACACCGGAAATAGTCTACTCTGTATTCAACATTCATGTCTCTGTGTCGGATCATCCGGAACATCACTGCCCTTTAGTCATTACCCACTGACAGGCAAAGCACGATCCGGGACCCGTTCAAAGGATCGTGCCATGACAAAAACAGGCTTCATTTGCATCTGGCTGAAGACTCTTGACATCCTCCCCGCCCTGAAGGACGGGGATTCCTGTTAGTCACCTAACAGGTTCCTGTTTCACAGTTCGTTGCTCAGGGAACAGCTTGGTTATCGCATAAAAGTTCCACAGTGGGAACTTTTACGGTGACGAGCCAACCCATGTTCCCCAAGTCTCACACGAACTCCGCAGGCTTAACTTTCCTCTAGCCCAGAGGTAGGTCTGAAAGAGACAAGAAGAAAATAGTGCATAGGCTTGCTCTACGCAAGCCCCACTTACATCCCCGCACTAAAAGTACGGGGTTTTACGTGGATTCGATAAAAAAGGGATTTTGCCAGCGTTTAACTAAATCACCGTTTAACTGCTGCGCTGTATGACTCTTTGGGAAGAGTTTGCTTAAGGCCAGACTGAATTCTGGCAGTTTCTGCCGGAGTTTGCCCCTTCTCAATACTGAACGCTTTACTGGCAGCATCCCCCCAGCTGGTTGCGTGTCGAATCTGCTCAGGCAACCAACGCTTGTATTTTTGGAAATTGAGTAGCTTTGATGACGCCTGGATACCACAAAAATGCCCAACCCCTCCCCAGGCTCCGGAATAATCGGCAGGCGCACATTCGATGGCTGAACGGAAAAGCCTGAGCGACTCAAGTAAGTATTTTCTCCGGTCATCTTCAGTCAACCTGACTTTCCCAGTCTCTGTGTTTATTTCGTAACCATCGTTTGCCCAATTTGCCAGAGTAATGGCATGGGTTGTTAAGGCTTTCCAGCTTTGAGGGTATTCAGAATGAGGTACTGAATTGATAACCTCAACCGATTCAGAGTATTGTTTAAGCTTCGATAGCAAAACAGCTCTGCGAACAAGCGTCTTATCCGAACCAAAGCCAGTAACATCCTTTAACTCTTTATGGGCGGCTTCCTTATCATCAAGAAAGCTATAGCAGTTGGCTATTTCAACCTTTGCACCCTCGTATTTGTCTTCAAACGGCCTTAGCCTTGCTATTTCCTGCTGAATCATTTCACGATCTTTTGGGCCTGTTGGATGCTTGCCTATAGCCTCTCGCATGGACTGTGTTTTCAACACTTCAGTTTTAATAGACTCAACCTGATATTTTTTTTCAGTGTCAGACACTTCGTTCAATAAATTATCAGCTTCATCTGACTGCCCTATACTGATAAGTTTCTTAATCTTACTTTTCCAGATTGCTGTTAACATAAGGTCTTTGAACTTGGAGGGTGCAATAACTTCAGGTGGGCAGTCCTCAAGTTCACCTAAGACCTGATTGATCTTCTTCAATGCATCTTCGTCATCAAGCAACTCATTTAAATTAATCAGCTTGCATCGAACAATCAGATAGGCTTTTTTAATCACTTCGCATTGATCTACAACAGGTTTGATTTCTTCATCAATACGATCTAACTTTGCTAATAATTCACCAGCTGGCAGTTTTCCAGTGTAATACGCAGCAAGAAGCCAGTATAAACGAGCACACCACGGAGCCTTGGGAATATCCTTCTCGATGCGTGAACGCTCGGCAAGTTTCTCATAGTCAAAGAGCTCACAAAGTCCTGATAATTGATCATGTTTCCCTGAACTAACGAGCTGACCTGTCAGGTAATACATTAATAATTCTTTCTTATCGGCTTGCATCAGCGCTAAGGGTTCAAAGTTTCGTTCCTGGCACAGTTCCAGTAATTGCTTTCTGGCTAACTCACAGCCTTCTTCTTTTGTGAAATCAGATACGATAAACAGGGGCCTGACGAGCCTGTCCAGTATTATACCAACCGTGTTCCGGGCTGATGCGGCAAGGTGTTTATCACTGCAACCAGGCAAATAGTCTGTAAGGAGATATTTCAGTAACTGAACAGACGACTTATAGTCCATTCCTTTACCGGCAATCAATGCATAGCTTTGAAGCTGCTGAAGAGCATTTAATGCCTGACCTTTGTCTGCCTGCAGGAGTTTTGTCTGTAATTTTTCACACTCCACTCTGGCAAGAGCAAACTGGTCTTTCTGGGTACTGCTGAATCGCTGCCTAACCGTCCCTACAGGTTTAAGCAATGCCTGCAATGGCGCTGAGATATCTTTTTCAGTTCTGGATGCCGCTTGATGTTTTCTGACAGCACCTCTTCTTTGACCCCTCCCCCGTTGATACCTTGTGCAAGTGCGTGAAGATGAAAGTTCAGCGGAGCGAGTGTCTTCAGCATTTCCCGCAACACCTTGCTGAGTCGGTGGATTGATACCACAACGTCGTCCCCGGCGAGTGACAGCAGCAGGTCTCTGAGGCGGAGTAGCGGCCTGGGCAGGAAGAGTGTCTTGTTGTGAAGGTGTTGTTAGCTTTTGACCCTGAATATTTGGATACATCATACATCCTTGTAGTCATGAAATGGTTCGATCGTTTTTTAACTCTTGCTTTGACTTCCTTTTCTACTCTTAGTTCCTGTCGCTGAAAATCGTCACCGAAGAAATAACCAAATCAATCCTCTGACCTGACGGCTTCTGCCCTTTACTCAACCAGCACAGGCAACTCTTTTGTCAGCTCAATTGGCACCGTTGAAATTTCTGATCAGCTGGTGATTCTGCAAAAGGGTCAGGTGGCTGCACAGGGCAACCCGTGGAACGTTTTGACACCGGAAATAGTCTACTCTGTATTCAACATTCATGTCTCTGTGTCGGATCTCCCGGAACATCACTGCCCTTTAGTCATTACCCACTGACAGGCAAAGCACGATCCGGGACTTGTTCAAAGGATCGTGCCATGACAAAACTGACAAAAACAGGCTTCATTTTTCTTGCTTTCCTGCTGGCAGGTTGCGCCCATCTGAGCAAAGACCGGGCTGCAACGCCTCAGCTTCCTATCGAATCGTCGGCCACTATATGGGACAGCAGCCACCATCGCTGGATTGATGAAGCCGATCTCATTAAAGGCTTGCGGGATGCTCGCTACATTGTTATTGGCGAGCTGGTTGCGGGCGAGCTGCACCAGAGCCGTTACCTGCAAGAGCAACTGCTGAACCTTCTGAAAGCACTGAACCGGCACCAGCGGCTCGGAGCCGTTGCCATGGATTCGCTACAGTCAAAACTGAACACTGAAGAACTGACTTATCTGGAACAACTGGAAAAGCGCAGCCCTGCCCTTCATAGCCGTTACAAAACCCTGATTGAGTGGCTGGAGAAAGAGGAGAT
Organism: Endozoicomonas gorgoniicola; assembly: GCF_025562715.2. Classification (NCBI taxonomy): domain Bacteria; kingdom Pseudomonadati; phylum Pseudomonadota; class Gammaproteobacteria; order Oceanospirillales; family Endozoicomonadaceae; genus Endozoicomonas; species Endozoicomonas gorgoniicola. Next base: position 5,371,152 of record NZ_JAPFCC010000001.1, on the reverse strand, counting down.
TCCGGTGATCGCTGCCGCTGTCCCAGTGGCAAAGCTGCGAGCAATGAAAGATAAAGAGGCCAGAAAGTGGTTAAAAACACAAACCGGCAAAACCCTTTCAGAGCAGCAAATCAAACAGCTCAGGGACATCATGTCACAAAGCCATCCGGCTCCCGCAGAAGGCATTGATGAAAAAGTGGATTACCTGCTGGCTGCACAACAGTTGCAGGATTACTTTATGGCTCGTCTGCTTCTGGCGGTAAAAGAAAACTCAGTACTCATTACCCGGGCTTTTCATGCCCGTAATGATATTGGCCTGACGCCCTACATCAAGGCTGCCGAACCGGATGCCAGAGTTAAAAGCCTGTTGATGCTGTCTGCCACGGAAGACAGCGACCAGCTACAAAACAGTCTGAAAGCAATTTCCGGCCAATACGATTACATCTGGTTAATATCCCCCCGCCGGTGACTGCTCCAACAGGCAGTTACCCAACCAGTACAGGCAACTCTTTTGTCAGCTCAATTTGCACCGTTGAAATATCTGCCCCCCATGCCACTACTTCAACACCAGCCCTGATGGCTTCACGCAGAGCTTGACCGTACTCCGGATCAATCTCATCCGCAGGTGCCACCCGGTTAATACCGGTATGCTGAACACAGAAAAACAGAACCGCCCGCCCCCCTTTTTCGCAGATTTCCCGGAGTTCCCGCAGATGCCTGGTTCCCCGGCTGGTGACCGCATCGGGAAATAAACCCAGGCCTTCGCCCATTGCCAGGGTCACGCTTTTCACTTCGAGGTAACAATCCGGCAAACTGTCCTGAGTCAGCAGAAAATCAATCCGGCTGTTTTCTGAGCCATATTTCACTTCCCGACGGATAGTGCTGTACTGCGCCAGTGCTTCTACCCTGCCTGCCTGCAGCAACTCTTCCACCAGTGCATTGGCTCTGCCTGTGTTCATACCCGCCAGAGTCATTTGTTCATTGCCATCGAACACCACAGGGATTTCCGCCAGCTCCCAGGTGCAGGGATATTTTCGTTTGGGGTTGTGAGAGTCGGAATACCAGACCCGCTTACCGGGATACAGGCAATTTTTCATGGAGCCGGTATTCGGACAATGCAGCGTAATTTGCTGGCCATCAGCCAGTTCAACATCCGCCATAAAACGTTTGTAGCGACGGATCAAACGTCCTTCCTGAAGAATTTCTGGATATTTCATACTATTTTGTGATTAAACTATTGTTTGGTATTCGGTTTTTGCATTCTAAGATAGCAGACTGGGTATTTCCCGAATTACTGTCTGATGTCAATAAGTAGTGAATAAACATCGAATTGACGAGAGAAGTCGATGACATTTTTGTGGCGGATTGTCATTCGTTTTGGTAGTTTCTCCGCTTCTGTTAGGAAGGCAAGAGGTGAGTGTCTGGTTAAATATAAATATCAGGCACCCGAAGTGTTGACCTCAGCTTTCAGGGAGGTCGGGTTCAAGGCAAAGCTCCTTACCCGACATCGGATGGAAAGCCGTGATAAGTGCGTGAGCACGGCTACTAGAAAAAGGTGATGAGGCTGTAATCATGTCAGCACAGAAAAAAGCGGATCAAGGTAATCTGCTCCGTTCCTTCACTCCATACCAGGAGAAGGACGGCGAAGAGTACATGAATGACAAACAGGTCGAGCACTTCACCAACATCCTCAGGCAGTGGAAGCAGGAGTTGATGGAGGAAGTGGATCGAACCGTAAACCACATGCAGGACGAAGCAGCGAACTTCCCTGATCCGGCCGACCGTGCCAGTCAGGAAGAAGAGTTCAGTCTGGAACTTCGTGCCCGCGACCGTGAGCGCAAGCTTATTCGCAAGATTGATAAGACTCTGACTCGTATTGAAGAAGAGGATTACGGTTTCTGCGATTCCTGCGGTGTGGAGATCGGTGTTCGCCGTCTGGAAGCTCGTCCGACTGCGACACTTTGCATTGACTGCAAAACTCTGGCCGAGATCAAGGAAAAGCAGCTGGGTCACTGATGAGCCCTGTTGGCTGATCAACAACAAGCCGCGACCGCCGCATCGTATCGTGTAGGGTATTATGCAGGGCTTCGCGGCTTGGTTGTATCTGGCTGTCATCACTTTCAATTACTATTGCGCCTATATTCCTGTCTATGACCGCTTCGCCATACATTGGACGATTTGCCCCTTCCCCGACCGGCCCCCTGCACTTTGGCTCGCTGGTCGCAGCTCTGGCCAGTTATCTTGATGCCCGGCACCAGAACGGAACCTGGCTGGTACGTATGGAGGATATCGACCCGCCCAGAGAACAACCGGGCGCTGCCGGTAAAATTCTTAAAGCTCTGGAGGTCTATGGGTTGCACTGGGATGGAGAGACACTCTATCAAAGCCGGCGCAGCAGCCTTTATGAAGACGCCATAGAACAACTGCGAAGACAGCTGGCTATTTACCCCTGTACCTGTTCACGCAAGCAGTTGCAGCCTTACCATGGCATTTATCCGGGACTTTGCCGCAACGCTTCTTCCAACGACAAAGACCTTCCGGATACACCTTATGCCTGGCGGCTAAACAGCCATGATGAAGTCATTAAGTTCGACGACCGGATTCAGGGACTGCAATGCTTTGATATGAAAACGCTGGGCGACTTTATCGTAAAGCGTAAAGAAAAACTGTACGCCTACCAGCTGGCGGTCTGTGTAGACGACGAATTTCAGAAGATTACCCATATTGTGCGCGGACACGACCTGATCGATTCCACTCCCCGACAAATCAGTCTGCAATCAGCACTGGGCATGAACAGGATCACTTATGCCCATATTCCGGTAATTGTTCAGGATAATGGTGACAAGCTCAGCAAGCAGAATCTGGCTCCCGAACTGCCTCTGGATGAACCCCGGCCACTGCTGGTTAAAGCATTACAGGCACTGGGGCAGGAACCCCCGAAAGGTCTGGAAGATGAAAGCAAAGCGGATATCATTAACTGGGGTGTGGAAAACTGGAATCTGAACCAGATCGCCAAATCATCCTCCCTGCTTGAAAGCGAACTTTAACGTACCCGACCAGACATTCAGCCTGACCCCTGACCCCTGACCCCTGACCGTAGTGACTTAGTAACTTAGGGACTTGCGTAAGCCCGATTTGCATCTATATTTCCCTTCCTCGCCAGAGGGAAAATCACATCACGTATCAGATGTTCTAACAGTTTACGGGAGTCAAACATGTTCGCTATCCGGACACTCTTTGCTGGAAGTCAACTTGTTTTCAGGCTGCTTCTGTATATCAGTGCTGTGTTGTTTTTCTCCCCGTTAATACAGGCTGACTCCAAAGAAAATGCCACAACCCTGTCATTAATAACCAAAACCTACCTGAACAGGACTCCTCAATTAAGCTACAAGATAGCTCCAACCCCAAAAGGCATAATTGCTACACCCGTTTTGAAAGAGGGATCGTCTGTGTCTATATCCAGGGGTTCCGGGATGAGCCATAAAATTCAAATTAATGGTGAGGAACACTTCGTCAACCTTTCAACGACACCTGAAGGAAAGGGTCTGGTGGTACAGACACAGGCCAGTAACAGCACTCCTGCACGACAGTTAAAGATATTCCCTTCCCAAGCTCTTATGGAAAGGCGCAGTTTCTATGTAAAGGATGAATCCTCTGGTGCAACGTTTCTGGCAACCACCAACGCCACCACTTCAAGCATAACCGTACAGCAAACCGGTAACAAAACCACAGAAGAGGATTGCGATGATAGTTACAAAAACAATAGGGGTGAATGCTTTTCATTGCCTGTTGGAGTGATTATTGGGATTATAGCTTCGGTAGCCACTGTTATAGGTATTATTACCTGCGCCTTATGTTATTTCTGTTGTCGGGGAAGTGGCGGCGGCACTTTTATCCCTTCACCTGCATTCTTTGAGAGTGGAGGTGGGTAAACCTGAAGCTCCCCATAAATTCGTGGGGCATTGCTTTAACAAAGGACTGAGTGGTATACATAAACGATGCGTATCAGGGATTGATTATGTCAGCGTTTTACAAGACAGCTGTATTTTTATTTTCTATCTTATCAACCTCAACCATTATGGCATTGTCGCCTGACAACGTGGCACCAATGCCTAATGTCCAGCTCGATATGTCTAATTCTGAATTCTGTCAGAAGGCACGTTTCGAGCGCGACTCAGCCATCAGCACAGAGCCTGATCTTACCAAAATTGACGCAGTCACTTCTGAAGATGCAGCGTTATGCTTCTCTCCTGATGAAAACCTGTATTTCGTCGCTAACCAGGAAGCCCAGAGTATTCTTGGACCTCATGCGCCCTGGTATCTACAGATCGCTGCCGATTTTCGCGAACGGGTATCAGAAGCCTGTCGTATAATGGGCTATCAGAATGATGAAATCAGCCGCGCTTACGATCACTGTATCGAGAACCGTTTTGCAGAGCTGATGGGGCCCTATGAAGATAAATACCGTCGTGAAGCAGGCAACTACGTTGCCAAACGCAAGCAGATTGCAGAAAGCCTGGTCGTCCGTTGCGACGCCTCCCTGAGCATCAAACGTGGTCGCCTGCCCAAGGGGTTGCGCTTTCCTCTGGCTTACTACGACAAACGCGCCGTCTCTCTGCCCAACTGGTTTCTCGAAGATAAAATCGACGACCCCAAGTGGATTAAAAAAATGAGCCAGCTGAAAGCCAGTGAACTAATGAACGAAGTGCTGGGCGAAGACTGCCCGGGCAACATGGTATTCTGGGTCACTTATAACGCCCCGGACTATTAATACCAACCAACAGTACCCACCCCACCCAGAAGTACAATCCGAGACCTTTTTGCGGTTTATCGCTATTAGTTATAACATGGCAGTCCAGCAGATAAGCACCGTCGTTCTATGTATATCTATCGCCTGGTACTGGCTCTCTTAATAGGCATCTTTTTCTTCTCAACCGCGATCATGGAGTGGTGGATAACCTATGGTGATGCCTGGTACCAGCCCTGGTTGCTGTGGCTGCTGGTAGTGTTGACAGGGTTCCTGTTGCAGCCACGAGGGGATGTCGATGGGTTATGACCTGGAGCCCCTGTTATTTGTCAGTGCGGCTTACCTGCTGCTACTGTTTTCCATCGCCTGGATTACTGACAAAGGCTGGATACCTCAAGCCATTGTCCGACACCCCATTACTTATGTTCTGTCACTGGGCATTTATGCCAGCAGCTGGGCGTACTATGGCAGTATTGGCATAGCCAGAGACAGTGGTTACCTTTTTTTAACCCTCTATATAGGCGTCAGCGGCGCCTTTCTTCTTGCCCCCATACTGCTGACCCCCATTCTGAAAATTACCCGGTCTTATCAGCTGAGTTCTCTTGCCGATCTGTTTGCATTCCGTTTTCGCAGTTCTGCCGCCGGAATTATTGCAACGTTGATTATGCTGGCCAGCATCATGCCTTTGCTGGCGCTCCAGATTCAGGCCGTATCAGACAGCATTCATCTGATTAATCAGGATATTTCCAGAATCAATCTGGCGTTCCTGTTCTGTGTACTGGTCACGCTGTTTGCCATTTTATTTGGCACCCGGCATATATCCAGCCACGACCATCATCAGGGGCTGGTGATGGCGCTTGCGGTTGAGTCTGTTCTGAAGCTCGCCGTTCTGTTGACACTCGGCTTTGTTGCTTTAAACGACGTGTTTGGTGGTGTTGAGGGCTTGAACCTGTGGCTGCATTCCAACAGTGACCACATGGCGACCCTTCAACAGCCAATAGAAAACGGGCCGTGGCGCAGCATGCTGCTGCTGTTCTTTGCAGCTGTTATTGTGATGCCGCACATGTTTCACATCACATTCACAGAGAACCGAGACCAACACGCCCTGAATATCGCCAGCTGGGCTTTTCCATTCTTTTTGCTGATTCTCAGCCTGGTGGTTCCCATTCTTACCTGGGCTGGCGTTAAACTGGCGCTGCCTTTCAGCCCTGAGTACTATGCCCTGGGAATTGGTCAGGCTCTCAATAAACCCTGGATTACGGTGGTTTCCTTTATTGGCAGCCTGACCGCCGCCAGCGGCCTGATCATAGTAACGACACTGGCACTGTCGTCGATGATACTGAATCATCTGGTGATGCCGTTCTGGCGACCAAAGGCCAATCTGGAAGTTGATATTTACCGGACTCTGGTCTGGCTTAAGCGCCTCTTGATCAGCGCCCTGATTATGGCCTCCTATGGCTTTTATCTGCTGTTCGACAGCCAGCACTCCCTCTATAACCTGGGCATGGTAGCCTTTGTCGGAGCGTTACAGCTATTACCCGGAGCTCTGTGCGTTCTCTACTGGCCCAAAGCCAACCACTACGGTTTTATTGCCGGCCTTGCTGCGGGCAGCCTGGTCTGGCTGATCACGATGTTCATCCCCCTGATCATTGATATCAGTCTCTATAACCAGTCTTTTGTCGTTTATCAGGACATGCTGTACGACAACTGGCATCAGGTAGTGTTTCTTTCCCTTGCCGTTAACGCCGGGTTTATTATTCTGGTCTCTCTGTTGACCAGAATGTCTCCCGAGGAAGCCAGTGCGGCAGCAGCCTGTCAGGTTGAAAGCCCAACCCGGAACAATCACAAAATTCCAATCGCCTCATCCACCTATGAGTTCCAGAAAATGCTCAGTACCCCGCTGGGCAGCAGCACGGCAGCCAAAGAAGTTCAAAAAGCTTTGTCTGATCTCAATATGCGTGAAGATGAAACCCGCCCACACGCCCTGCGTCGTTTAAGGGAAAGGCTGGAGAAAAACCTGTCCGGCCTGTTTGGCCCCACGGTTGCCCATAGCATGGTAGAAACCTTTCTGCCCTGGGACCAGCAGAAGGACTACGTTGCCCCGGACATTCACTTTATGGAATCCCGGCTGGAGTCTTATCACTCCAGACTCAGTGGGCTGGCTGCCGAGCTGGACAGTTTGCGCCGCTATCACCGGGACACACTGGATAAACTGCCCCTCGCACTGTTTTCCGTTGACGCAAATAAGGAAGTGATGCTGTGGAACCAGGCCATGTCAAAGATGACCGGCATTGACGCCAGCAAAGTGCTTGGGCTTAACATTCGTCATCTGGTCCCTCCCTGGAACGAGCTGCTTTGCCAGTTCTCATCGCTGGATAACCTGCACCTGCATAACCACAAACTGGAGGTGGAAGGAACACAACGCTATTTCAGTATTCACAAAGCCATGGTGGAAGTGCCTGCGTCGGGCACAACAGGCAATAAAGTGATGCTGCTGGAAGACTGCACAGAAAATCAGATGCTTGAAAACCAGTTGTTTCACAGCGAACGGCTGGCTTCGATAGGTCAACTGGCGGCAGGTGTCGCCCATGAAATCGGCAACCCGATTACTGCTATTGACTGCCTTGCCCAGGAACTAATAAGCCTGTCAGATGATCCCGGTACCAGGGAAGTAGCAGCCCAGATGCTGGGTCAGACCCAGCGGGTAACCCGCATCGTACGAACACTGGTCAGCTATGCCCACACTGGTCAGGCACGTCACAATGATAGTAAGTCAGGTGTCGTATCTCTAAAGCATTGTGCTGATGAGGCCATCAGCCTTTTACAACTGAGTCATAAAAACAGCCTGATCCAGTTTACTAACGGTTGCCAGCCTGACCACATGGTCACTGGAGACCAGCAGAAACTACAGCAGGTGTTGATCAACCTGATGTCTAATGCGGTAGATGCCTCTACAGCCAATGACAAGGTGACCTTGCTGACAAAGGCAGACGCCCAGACGGTCACCCTGACGGTTGAAGATCAGGGGCACGGAATCTCCCGCACTATACAAAATCGCCTTTTTGAACCTTTTTTTTCCACCAAGGAGCCCGGCAAGGGAACCGGCCTTGGACTGGCTTTAACCTGGAACATTATTGAAGAACACTTTGGTTCAATACGGGTTGAAAGCCCGGTCAACAAAGTGTTGAAAACTGGCACACGATTTATTATTTCTTTGCCCCGCCTTGATGCAAAAAGCAGTGATGCAAAAAGCAGTGATGCAAAAAGCAGTGATGCAAAAAGCAGTGATGCAAAAAGCAGTGATGCAAAAAGCAGTGAGACAAAGAGTAACCCGTCAAACGAAGATGGTTCAGAAACCAGAGAGCTGACAGCCTCTCACCCGGAATCCATGATGGAAGGTGAAGCCGTATGAGTCACGGAAACATTCTGATTGTTGAAGACGAAGAAATTATCCGGGCCTCTTTAAAAAGGCTTCTTGAACGTCACGGACACACTATCAGCGAAGCAGGTTCTGTGCATGAAGCAGAACTGTCGTATACCCTGGACAGCTTTGACCTGATTATCAGCGACCTGCGCCTTCCCGGTTCTCCCGGTACGGAAATGATTCATCTTGCGGGTGACACGCCGGTGCTGATCATGACCAGTTATGCCAGCCTCAACTCTGCTGTCAGTACCATGAAACTGGGGGCTGTTGACTACATTGCCAAACCCTTTGACCACCACGAAATGCTGGAACGGGTTACAGAGATTCTGGCACGTCGCCAAAAGCCAGACAGTCCAACAGTTCCACAGGATGAAACAGAAGAGGCAGGCTTCGATGGTATGCTCGGGCAGTGCGATGCCATGCGGCTTTTGTTTCGTCGCATCAAAAAAGTCGCTCCAACCAGTGCAACGGTACTGATTCAGGGTGAGTCCGGCACCGGCAAAGAACTGGTCGCCCAATCCATTCACAGGCATAGTCAGCGCTCAGGCGGCCCTATGATCTCGATAAACTGCGCCGCCATTCCGGAAACCCTGATTGAATCCGAGCTGTTTGGTCATGAAAAAGGATCGTTTACCGGTGCAACCGGCGCCAGGGCAGGATTAATTGAAGCCGCTTCTGGCGGCACACTCTTCCTTGATGAAATTGGTGAACTACCACTGGAGGCTCAGGCCCGTCTGCTCAGGGTTCTGCAAGAAGGCGAAATTCGTCGTATAGGCTCCGTTAAGTCACAAAAAGTGGATGTACGACTCATTGCGGCAACGCACCGTAACCTGAGACAACTGGCCGCCAGCAGTGAGTTTCGTCAGGACCTCTACTACCGGCTGAAAGTGGTAGAGCTGCGCATCCCTGCACTGCGTGAACGTGGCAAGGATATCCTGATGCTGGCAGAAAAACTGATGAGCAGCATCTGTAAAAAAATGGGACAGGAGCCGCACGCCTATTCTCCGGAAGCCATGGCTGCTATTTGTCAGCACCAGTGGCCTGGCAACGTCCGGGAGCTGGAACACGCCATTGAACGGGCTGTTATTCTGTGCGATGACAATATCATCACTCCGGAATACCTTGACCTTGATGTCCGGGTTAAAGCCTCTTTGTTTAAAGTTGATGCACAGTTACAGCACGAGGACAACGCTCAGGATGGTCTGACACTGGAAGACTACTTCCAGCGCTTCGTACTTGAGCATCAGGATCAGATGACTGAAACAGATTTGGCACAAAAGCTGGGTATCAGCCGTAAGACGCTCTGGGAACGTCGGCAAAAGCTTGGCATTCCAAGGAAAAAGGCTTCAGCAACCTGAACCTGACGGGGCTATCAGTCCCGGCCTTTTTTCAGCTCTTCAATTTTAAGCTCACTCTGGAGGGACTGTACGGATTGGGCTGCATGTATTTCGGCAGTTTGCAGTTTTTTCTCTCTGGCCTGAAGGGATTTGTAATAAGCTTCAGCTTCATCCAGTTCCTGTCTGAGTTCATCGATTCTTTTTGCCAGCACTTCATCAGGCTCATCACTGCCTTCCAGCATCGCCATACTGCCATTCAACCTGGACAGATGCTGTGCCTGTTCACCTGCATCGTGCTGAACCGAAGCAATCTCTTCACTCAGAGCCTGATGGAAAGCAATGGACTCATCGAGTTTCTTGTGCAACTGATTCAATTCATCATCTTTCATAGAGTCTGACCATACCAGCCAACAGTCTTTGGTCTGGTATGCAATTTCCTTTTCGATTTATGGCTGAATAGTCATTATAGCTTTGTCTGGAAACGATCAATGGGTTGGGTTGACGGGCTGATGGCCTGTTCTTCTTTTTGCCGTGCCTGCTGCTTCGCTTTTTTCAGCTCAGTTTTTTCCTGCTTTTCTCGCTGCTTAGCGCTTTTACGACTGTCTCTAACCGTCGTAATTTCCTCTTTGAGACGGCTCACTTCACTGTTCGCCTGTGAATGTATCTCCTGCACCTGCTCCCGGAAATCGGGTAGCTCAACGCCCCTGTCACTGGCTTTGCGCCGAGATTGCAATAACTTCTCCGAGCCACTCAGAACTGCCTTGGCATGGGATAGCTGATTGTCCAGCAAGCGAAGATGGCGGGTATGGTCACGCACAGAGTTGAGCGAACCTGAAGGCTGCTCTTTATTGAATGTTAAAACGCCCTTCTGAAGCGACTGAAAAGCCTTATGCAACCGTCTGGTTGAACGCTGTCCGGATTTAAAGGCACTGAGTTTTTCTCTGGCTTCCGCCAGCTCCTGTTTTGCTTCTGTCACTACAGCGCGGGCATCCTTTAGAACCCCGTGAGCCTGACTGGCAAGACCTGAACCGGGATTCTCGATAAAACTGTAATCAGCCATCGCAGGCATTCTGGCTATATCCTTCACGCTATTTTTGAGACGCCTGACCACCTGAAGCTCACGGTCCAGCTGCTGAACCTGCTGCTTATAGTCATGTTCGCTACCTTTGCTTTCGGCTTTTCGTCTGTTACTTCTGAAGTACTTAATGTCTCTGGCCAGCTCTTCCAGATTACCTTCAAGTGAATCAGAGGAGGCCTGAGACCGGGTAGCAGGCAGCTGAGTTTTCACCTTGTCGGCAGGCAGTCTTTCAGCTTTTCGTTCCTGAATCGATGACTGTTCTGGAATGGAAGACAGGCTGGGAGCCTTGCGTAGCATTGCCTTTCCTTTTTCAGGCGTGATGCTGGAACGACTGAGCCGCTCAGGATTAGTAGCGGAATCTTGAGAAGCCCTGCCAGTATCCGGCTGTCTGGCACCGCTCTGAATAGAAGTAACGGCTTCCTGATGCGAATTAATGGTTGCCATAGTCCCTACTGCAAACGTTCTGAGTCAATTTAAACAAAACAAGAAACAAAACAAGAAACAAAACAAGAAACAAAAAGAGCCTCAACAAAAAGGCTCTTCTGTAAATCTAGCAGTATGACAAGTCGTTCAGCGACGCATCCAGGAATGATACTTCTTCACCCATTCCAGAATTTTTTCCGGGGCATGAGCCCGCTTCCATTCTCCCGCTGCATACTTGTTGGATTCGCTCAGGGTTGGGTAAATATGAATCGTCCCCAGAATCTTGTTCATGCCCAGTCCATGCTTCATGGCGCTGATGTATTCTGTAATCAGCTCGCCCGCATGATAGCCAACAATGGTGACCCCCAGAATCTTATCCTTTCCGGGCCGGGTCAGCACTTTGACAAAGCCTCTGGCCTCTTCGTCAGCAATGGCACGATCCAGATCGTCAATGCCATACTTTGTGACCTCGTACTCAATGCCCTGTGCCTGGGCTTCCGTTTCATTTAGCCCAACTCTTGCCACTTCCGGGTCTGTAAAAGTACACCAGGGAATCACCGAGTAATCCACCCTGAACTTCTTAAACCGGCCAAACAGGGCGTTTACAGCAGCATACCAGGCCTGATGCGCCGCTACGTGGGTAAACTGATAAGGCCCGGCCACATCACCACAGGCATAAATGTTTGGAAAACGGGTCTGCATATAATCATTAACCTGCACGGTTCCCCGTTCCGTCAGCTCAATCCCGAGTGTTTCCAGACCCATATTGCTGGTATTGGCCTGTCGACCTGTGGCAAACAAAACGGCATCAAATTCAATGTCAACCTTTTCGCCCTCCACGCCTGCTTCCAGCCACTGCCGGTCATCCTCACTATGGAAAGAGCGGGCTTCATGCTTCAGTCTCAGATCAACACCATCATTAATAAACTGTGCCTGTACCTGCTCTGACACATCCTGATCTTCCCGATGAAGAAGACGGGTGCCGTGATCCAGCTGAATCACACGCACACCCAGGCGGATAAATGCCTGGGCCAGTTCACAACCAATGGGGCCGCCACCAATCACCAATAGGGTGCCGGGTTTTTCACGAATCTCCCAGATGGTGTCTGAGGTGTACCATTTCACCCGGTCCAGCCCCGGTAAGGGTGGCACATAAGGACGTCCGCCACTGGCAATGATCAGGTTGCGACTGGTGATACGCCTGCCATCCACTTCCACCTCCCAGGGTGACAGCACTTTGGCAGAACCGGTGACGCAGTCCACCCCCAGACCGGTATACCGTTCAACAGAGTCATGGGGCTCAACGGTTTGAACCACCCTCTGGACCCTTTCCATAACGGCTCTGAAGTTCACATCGGCTTTAACGTTTTCAAGCCCGAACTCCTCAGCCCGCCGCATATAATGCGCCATTTTGGCAGACCGAAGCAGAGCCTTACTGGGAACACAGCCGGTGTTGAGGCAGTCCCCTCCCATTTTATGCTTTTCGATCAGTGATACCTTCGCCTTAACGGCGGCGGCAATATAACTGCTGACCAGTCCGGCAGAACCTGCACCAATCACGGTCAGGTTGTTATCAAACTGAACCGGTTTACGGAAGGATTTATAAATCCGTCGTCTGCGCAGCAGTTCCATTGCGCTTCGTGCCAGCCAGGGAAACAAAGCCAGCAGGACAAAGGAGCCCACCAGCCCTGGTGTCAGAATCCCCGCAACCGACAGCTCTTTCACCTGCCCCAGCTGAGCCCCGGCATTCACGTACACAACCGTTCCCGGCAACATGCCCAGCTGGCTTACCCAGTAAAATGTCCAGACCCTGATGGGCGTCAGCCCCATCACCAGGTTGATGACAAAAAACGGCACCACCGGAATCAAACGCAAAGAGACAAGATAGAAGGCTCCATCTTTTTTGACGCCTTTATTAATGGTCTCCATGTAATCGGTGAAGCTCTTCTGCACCCAGTCGCTGAGCAGCGTGCGGGAAAAAAGAAAAGCAAGGGTTGCGCCAATGGTGCTGGCAAAAGAAATAATTAATAAACCGGTGCCAAGGCCAAAAATAGCCCCGCCAATCAGGGTCAGAATGGCTGCCCCCGGAAGCGAAAGCCCTGTTACCCCCACATAGATAAGAAAAAAAACGCCCGCTGTCAGCAATGGATTCCCAGAGTAAAGTGACTGAAAGAAGTCTCTCGTCAGGTACTGCTGAGCATCCAGCGAATAAAAAGCACCAATGGCTGTAATCAGCACCAGCAGCAACAGAATTTTTGTTTTTTTCATGGTTATAAACTCGTTTGTTTACAGGCGACACAAGACTTGTTAAGTATTTCCCGTATAATCTTATCAAGCGTTCAGGTAGACAAACAGACAGCCCTGAGCGGATAGAACAAACAGGTAAGCAGTTCCATGATTCAACGTTCATTCCCCGGCAACCGCCCAAGACGCATGCGTTTCAACACGTTCTCACGCCAATTGATGCAGGAAAACTCTTTATCGGCCAGTGACCTGATTTACCCTGTTTTTGTCAAGGAAGGTGTGAATGACAGGGAAGCCGTGCCTTCCATGCCGGGAGTGGAACGTGTCACCATTGACCAGTTGTTACGGGAGGCCGATGAGCTGGTCAGCCTGGGTATACCCGCCATTGCTCTGTTCCCGGTGATTCCACAGGATAAAAAATCCGATGATGCCACGGAAGCTTATAACCCGGAAGGGCTGATTCAGCGCACCGTTCGTGCTATTAAGCAACACTACCCGGAGCTGGGAGTCATCACCGATGTGGCGCTGGACCCGTTCACCAGCCATGGTCTGGATGGATTAGTGGATGAAACCGGCTATGTCATCAATGACCCCACTGTCGAGGTGCTGGTTAAACAGGCGTTATCCCACGCCGAAGCGGGTGCCGATATCGTTGCCCCCTCAGATATGATGGACGGGCGAATCGGTGCCATTCGGCAGGCTCTGGAAGAAACTGGCTTTAACAACACCTCCATACTGGCTTACTCTGCCAAATACGCGTCAGCCTACTACGGACCTTTCAGAGATGCCGTGGGATCAGCTGGCAACCTTGGAAAAGGCAATAAATACACATTCCAGATGGATGTCGCCAATTCCGATGAAGCGCTGCACGAAGTCGCCGCTGACCTGGCAGAAGGGGCAGACATGGTGATGGTGAAGCCCGGTATGCCTTACCTGGACGTTTTACGCCGGGTAAAAGAAAAATTCAAAGTGCCCACCTTTGCCTATCAGGTCAGTGGTGAATACGCCATGCACAAGGCCGCAGCGGAAAACGGCTGGCTGGACGGTGAAAAAGTTATGATGGAGTCGTTGCTGTGCTTTAAACGTGCCGGCGCTGATGCCATTCTGACCTATTTCGCCAAAGAAGCGGCAAAATGCCTGAAAGGCTAAATTCAGCAGTATTGCTAGTCTGAACAATGGATATGAGGCTGTAATAACCATAACAATCATTTTTTTGTAACAGTTTTCTGGTAGCTTGGGGCAGTTTGCCCCAGCGCTTTCAGAACGCAGTAAGAGTTTTTATGGACAATACCCAACAACCTTCTTCACGATCTGCCACACACACCGACGATTCAGCGACAGGTGGTTCATCGCCCTCAAAACAGGAAGCGGCAAAAGCGCCTCCCCGGATCACCGACCTGAGCAACCCGGAGTACTACATCAACCGGGAACTGAGTCATTTGCAGTTCAACACCAGGGTGCTGGAGCAGGCACTTAATGAAGAACACCCCCTGCTTGAGCGCCTGCGCTTTCTGTTGATCTACAGCTCCAACATTGATGAGTTCTTTGAAATTCGTGTCGCCGGATTGATGCAGCAGATCGGTTACGGTCGTGAACTGGTGGGTCTGGATGGTATGGGACCTCGGGCAGTGCTGAAAGAAATCAACGCTTATGCCAAAGAGCAGGTCACCCGTCAGTATCAAATTCTGAATGAAACCCTGCTGCCAGCACTGAAAGAAGAAAACATACACTTCATTAAACGTTCAGAGCTGAATGAGAAACAGAGAATCTGGGTTAAGCGTTTTTTCTACAACGAAGTGATGCCGATTATCAGCCCAATCGGCCTGGATCCGGCGCACCCGTTTCCACGTCTGGCTAATAAACTGCTGTGCTTTATTGTTTCGCTGGAAGGCAAAGACGCCTTTGGTCGTGATACCGGCATGGCTGTTATTCCGGCACCTCGCTCATTGCCAAGAGTCATCAAACTCCCTGATGACATATGCGACAATAACGGTACAAATTACGTGTTCTTGTCGTCTATCATTCATCGTCATATGGAAGACCTGTTCCCGGGCATGAAGGTCAAGGGCTGCTACCAGTTCCGCCTGACCCGCAACAGCGACCTTGACCTGGAAGATGAAGTTGAAGACCTTGCCAAGGCGCTTCAGGGTGAACTGCTTTCCCGTCGTTATGGCGAGGCGGTGCGTCTGGAAGTGGTCGACAACTGTCCACAGCCTCTGGTGGACTTCCTGTTAAAAGAGTTTGGCCTGACGGAAGAAGAGGTTTACCGGGTCAATGGCCCGGTGAACCTGACCCGCCTGATGTCAGTCTGCAACAATGGTGCCGATGAGCACCTGACATTCCCGCCTTTCACACCGGAATACCCGAAGGTTCTGCAATCTCGTCCGAACAGCACCGAAAACGTGCTGGATTATGTCAAGAAAGCCGATATTCTGCTGCACCACCCCTACGAATCCTTCACGCCGGTCATTGATATGCTGCGTCAGGCAGCGAAAGACCCGAATGTGCTGGCGATTCGTCAAACGCTGTACCGAACCGGCGCTCACTCTGAAATGGCAGATGCACTGGTAGAAGCCGCCCGACACGGCAAAGAAGTGACCGTGGTGGTAGAAATCCGGGCAAGGTTTGATGAGGAGGAGAATCTTGCGCTGGCCTTACGACTGCAGGAAGCAGGAGCCGTTGTCGTCTATGGGGTAGTGGGCTACAAGACACATGCCAAAATGATGCTGATTGTACGGCGGGAAGGTCGCAGTATTCAGCGTTACGCCCACCTGGGCACCGGTAACTACCATGCTGGCAATGCCCGTCTGTATACCGATTACAGCCTGCTGACCTGTGACAAGGACATCACCAACGACGTGCGCAAAATCTTCCAGCAACTGACCGGCATGGGCAAAGCCTTCAAGGTGAGAAAGCTTCTGCACGCCCCCTTTACCCTGAAGAAAGGTCTGATTGACCGCATCAACCATGAAGCCGCCAATGCCAAAGAGGGCAAAAGCGCCCGAATCATTATCAAGATCAACGCCCTGACTGAAAAGCAGATGATTCGTGCGCTGTATAAGGCTTCTCAGGCAGGCGTAAAAATTGACCTGATTGTACGGGGTATCTGTTGCCTGAGGCCCGGTATTGAGGGCTTGTCGGAAAACATTCAGGTGCGCTCCATTGTTGGCCGCTTTCTGGAGCATTCCCGGGTTTTCTACTTTGAAAACGACGGTGAAAGCCAGGTTTACTGCTCCAGCGCCGACGGAATGAGCAGAAACCTGAATAACCGGATTGAAACCTGCTTCCCGGTTGAAGAACCCAAAATGGCTAACCGCATCAGGAAAGAGCTGGAACTGTTTCTGAGTGACAACGTACGCAGCTGGACACTGCAAAGTGATGGTTCTTATGTGCAGAACAAGCCGACACGCGGGCAGCGTCGGCGGAATGTTCAGCGCAAACTGTTGGAGAGTTTGACGAACTACGTATCCGGGGTTTCTCGTAGTCCGTAGTCCGTGGTTCGTAGCCCGTAGCCCGTAGCCCGTAGTGTTTGTTGCGGGCTTGGGGTGGGGAGATCTGGTGTTTATAGCTTTCTGTGTTTGAGGCAGGGCATTTTTGTACGAATTTCCTGTAGCAGTTTCATGTCCAGATCGGCTGTCAGGACAACCGGGTCTTTTTCTGCCTGTGCCAACACCTCTCCCCAGGGAGAAATAATCATGCTATGCCCCCAGGTCTGTCGTTTATTGGGATGCACCCCACCCTGATTGGCTGCCAGTACATAACACTGATTTTCAATCGCCCTGGCTCTTAGCAACACTTCCCAATGGCTCTGCCCGGTAGCGTGGGTAAAGGCGGAAGGTACGGTAATAATATTGGCACCGGCAGACACCAGTTTCCGGAACAGCTCCGGGAATCTCAGGTCATAGCAGATGCTTAAACCGATTTGTGCTTCACCTATATCAACGACGAGTGGCTGATCTCCCGCCGAATAATCACTGGACTCCTGATATAAACGCTGCTGGTCTGCCACACTGGCATCAAACAGATGAATTTTGTCATAACGACTTTCCAGTAAACCCTGAGGGTTAAACACAAAACAGGACGCCCTGCTGTTTTGTCCGGCATCAACCTGAAAGGGAATGGAGCCGCCTATCAACCAGGCTTTGTGTCGACGGGCAGTGTCTGCCATCCACTGCCTGACTTCTGTCGTGTTTTTCCCGAAGGCAGAAACATCACCCCCAAACCGGGCAAAACACTCAGGCAACAGAATTAAATCAACCGCTTCGTTTATTATGGGGGCAAGCTGAGCATCAATATGGGCAAGATTGTCCCGGATATTATTGCTGGAGCATAATTGCACGACAGCGGCTTTAAGCATGGATAAAACCTCTTTAAAACTTTTCTTCTTTTACTGACACTGCCACACTTAACTCCATTAATAAATCAAAGGCTACGTCTTTATGTGCCTGATTATTTTTTCCTGGCAGCCTGATGCCAGCTACCCGCTGACCTTAGTGGCTAACCGGGACGAGTTCTATGACCGCCCTACAGCCCAGGCTCATTTCTGGGAAGATCATCCTGATATTTTCGGAGGCCGGGATCAGGAGGCATGGGGTAGCTGGCTGGCTCTGAACCGGTCCGGCCGGTTTGCAGCGGTGACCAATTATCGCCAGTGGCCAGCTCCTGAAGGAGACATCTCAAGGGGACAACTGGTAACAGACTGTTTGAACAGCTCCCTCTCAACGCATTCGTTCATAAATAACATTCAGAAAAATGCCCTCCGATACAGTGGATTCAACTTTCTGGCAGGCAGCATTAATGAACTTTATTACTATTCCAATATTGAAGACGTAGTGAAAAAACTCGAACCCGGTGTTTATGGGCTGTGCAATAAGTTGCTGAATACACCCTGGCCGAAACTGCTAAACGCCAGGGATGCCGTCACTAAAGTGCTGAACAAGGATAATTTCGCAGAGCCGAAAGCCCTGTTGCAAATTATGCAGAATACGACAACGTTCCCTAGCCACTTGCTGCCAGACACAGGTATAGGCAGAGAAAAGGAGAGGTTGCTTTCCAGTGCATTTGTCAGCAGCCCGATCTATGGAACAAGAAACACCAGTGTATTGATATTTAATCGTCATAAAGAAGTCAGCTGGCATGAACAGACTTACGGCACAAACGGTTGTCATTTAGAGTGGAAACACTTTTCTATTGGTTACGAGTGATCTGTCAGCTACTCCAGAGAAAAGTGGCTACCTTCTTATTATTTGGTTCTTCCCTGTTTTAAGTGGGTAGTTTTCAACGATGTACGCCAGTGGGGTACAAGTCCAAGCCTCCAAGATGAAAGTAGATCGCTGTCTTATATCTTTCACGGTTTCGAAAGCCACAAGCCCGATTCTTCAAACTCTGAATCTTGCTGTTCACTCCCTCTGCTCGACCGTTATTAGCCTCAAGGACAATAGCGTTGATGATACCCCACAAGTGCTCTTTGACCGTTCTGGCAACTTCTTTTATGGGCTCAAGCCGACATCTCTGCGCCCAGCATAGCCACCTCTTCCAGGCCTTGATTGCCCAAGCTCTGGACTTGTAATTCCATAAGCTCATTGCCATTTGCCGGATGGCCCAGGCGCGAGCTGTTTTAAGTGTCGAGTTTCTCAGTGGTTCGAAGTTATCCCACTGCTCTTCAGACATGTTTTCAGGGTTAGTCAGCCAGTCGTAGCGAGTCCCCTTAAGCAGCTCTACACCTTGGTTTACAAGGGCTTTGTTCTCTTCTATCCGAACCTTGTTGACAGCTTTACCCAGAGACTGAGCAACGTGAAACTTATCAAATGCAATCTTCTGATCTGCGTCTGGAACATTCTCACTGACTGACTTGATGTAAGCCTTGGACATGTCCATCGTCACGCATTCGATCCCCTCTTTATGGTCATAGGGCAGTGTGTCAAAGTACTCGTTGAGACTGTCACTTTTACGGTCATCAGAAACGTGAATAACAACGCCTTGGTCGTGGTCAGTGACCACTGTGACGTATTCATGATGCTTTTGAAATGAGGTTTCATCAACAGCGATTCGTTTTGGTGGCTTAGCATCACGACGAGCCAGTCCTCTCTTCACTGCACGCTGCTGAATACCGTCTATGGCATTCCAACCAAGCTTCATTTGTCGTGCAACTGCCTTCGTAGTTGCCTCCTTTAGCCAGTCAATAACAAGGGCTTCAAACAGAGCTGTATATCGAGAGTCAGATTCAGCCCAGGGCACATTGATGGCTAACACCTTATGCTCAGGGCACTGGGTCCGTGGAACCCTGGCAACTAGAATAGTCTGAAACTGACAGGTATCCAGATGACGCCACTTCTGAGTGATGTGGTCGTAGCCAGAGCAGGGCTTATCGCAAACACTGCATTTGCAGGCCTTTTTACCATTGTGTTCAATGAATACCCGAACCTGTTGATCCTGTAATGACAATTCAACTTCAGAAACGAACCAAGGAGACTCAATACCCAGTATTTGAGAATAGAGTTGCTTATCACGCATCGGTGCATCCTTGCATTGAGTGCTTCAGAATATAATAAATCACCCACTCAAATTGAGGAAGAGCCTATTATTTGCAATAAGTATTAAGAGGATTTCAGAATGCTGAGTTTCCGCTACCTTCTTTCTGCTGCACTGCTGGTATCAACACTGTTCGTATCAACGCTGACTCTGGCACAGGAAGAAAACTGGCAAACGATTGGCAGTACACATGTACGATCTACCGCGCAGATGGTCAACATACCGATACTGAAATCATTTCAGAGCAAGAACATTAAGGCTATTCGTTTTCATGCTTCAAAAGGCAACATAGACATACACTATGCCAAGCTGATACTGAACGACGGAGACAACATCAATGTCAGCATTCAGAGAACGGTTCGGTCGGGCTTAAATTCAAGGATGATTCCTATCGAAATCCATGGTCGCGTCATCAAAAAAGTCACCCTCTTTTACGAGGTTCAAAGAACAGACGTCGTACACATCGACCTGCAGGCACAAATATCGCCTGAAAATTGAGAAGCTGTTAAGGGCTGAACTCATGCAAATGTCTGAATGCAGCCCGATTTATACAAATTCTGCCGTCTAAACAACAGAAACCGGGCAATAGTAGACGACACTTTTTGCTAACTACGTTTTGGAAAAATCAATGCCAGAAAAATAGACAACAATGGGAGAAAGTGAGGAAGGAAATCAATCGTTGAAACGGCGGCTCTTAATACCCAGAACTTTACCAAGTCCTTCACGGCACAGTGCCAGCTCAAGAGAGCTGCGAATCACCTGAGCGTTATCCATCGTCAACACTTCAGCCAGTATATCCCTGGCCTTTTCCATGGTCATCCGCCTCAATGCCCACTTCACTTTAAGCAGGTTCGTGGCACTCATAGACAACATATCAACCCCCATTGCCATTAACAGCACTGCCGCTGCAGGGTCTCCGGCAAGTTCGCCGCAAATGCTGACGGTTTTACCTTCTTTATGGGCGTCCTTAACGACTTTTTGCAAAGCCTGCAATACCGCCGGATGGTAGGAGTTATACAGGTCGGCAACACGGGGGTTATTCCGGTCAACCGCCAGCAGGTACTGGGTAAGGTCATTGGAACCGATGGACAGGAAGTCAACCTGCTTTGCCAGATCCCTGACCTGATAGACCGCCGCTGGCACCTCGATCATGACACCGACCGGCGGCATCACCACGGGCAGACCTTCAGACAATACTTCGGTATGTGCGCGATGAATAAGGTGCATCGCCTCTTCCACCTCGAACACGCTGGTAATCATGGGCAGCATAATCCGGAGGTTATCCAGCCCGACACTGGCCTTGAGCATGGCTCGTACCTGCACCAGAAAAATTTCCGGATGATCCAGTGTTACCCGAATGCCCCGCCAGCCCAGGAATGGGTTATCTTCTTTGATGGGGAAATAACTCAGGGACTTGTCACCGCCAATATCCAGGGTTCGCATGGTCACAGGTCTTGGAGCAAAAGCTTCCAGCTGGTGCCGGTAGATTTTTTCCTGTTCCAGTTCACTGGGGAAACGTTCCCTGAGCAGGAAAGGCACTTCGGTCCTGTAAAGACCTACACCTTCAGCGCCCCGGTCCAGTGAACGAACGGTATCAGTCATCAATCCCGTATTGACCCAAAGGGGAATTCGATAGTTATCAGGCGTCAGGCAGGGCAAACCGCTGATTGCTTCAAGTCCTTCGGTAAACTCCTGCTCCTCTTCAACCACTACCTGGTAGTGTTCCAGCAACTCAGCGGAAGGGGTCGAGTAAACCAACCCAAGGTTGCCATCGACGATCAGCTGGTTTCCCGACAGTTTCAGGAAGGGCAGATCAACCGCTCCCATGACCGTAGGGATACCCAGCGCTCTGGCAAGAATGGCGGCATGGGAGTTGCCCGATCCCTTCACTGACACCAGACCTGACAACTGTTCATGGGGAACGTCGGCCAGCATGACCGGCGTTAACTCTTCACTGACCAGAACGGTATTGTCTGGGTAAATGATGTTGTTTTTGTCTTCTTTTTGCAGGTAGGACAGCACCCGTCGACCAAGGTCTTTGACATCGGCTGCCCGTTCCCGCAGGTAAGCATCTTCCATCTTTTCAAAATTACGGACATGCTCATCAATGACATACCGCAAGGCAGCGGGAGCCCAGCTGCCTGCCATGATCTGGTTACGGATTTCAAGCCCTAACGCATTGTCATCCAGCATACTGAGATAAACATCAAACAGAGCCTGTTCTTCCACTGGAAGCAGTTCTGAGAGTTTTGCTGCCGTTGCTTTCATTTCCGCACGCACGGCTTCCAGCGCCCGATCCAGTAAAGCCAGTTCTGCGTCAAGGTCGTCATGCTGACGATCAGGCACAGCCCCCAGGTCTGCCGGAGGCGCGGCTACAACCGCTTCACCAATGGCAACACCTGAGGCGCCGGCAGTCCCTTGAAATCGGGCAGTTTTTCTGGGGTTGTTCGGTGTAACGAGAAGAGAACCTGTGGCTTCGGCGTGGGCTATCACCCCTGCCAGCTGGGCAGACATGGTGACCAGAAACGCTTCTTCGTGTTCATCAAAACGACGGCGTTCTTTTTGCTGAACCACCATAACACCAAGAATCTGGCGATGATGGATAATAGGCACCCCGAGAAACGAATGGTAACGTTCCTCGCCGGTTTCTTTGATGTAGAGAAATCTGGGATGTGCAGCAGCGTCTTCAAGGTTGATCGGCTCTTCCCGAAGCCCAACCTGCCCGACCAGTCCTTCGGACTGGGTCATTTTCACCACCCCTACAGCAGAAGGGTTCAGCCCTTCCGTAGCACTCAGGGTATATTCACTCTGTTCCTGGTCGAACAGGTAAACAGAACAGACGTCTGTCTTCATGGTGTCCCGAACACGCTGCACAATAATCTGCAACGCGGCCCTGAGGTCAGAGGCAGCACTGACTTCCTGAACAATTGTGCGCAGGGTGTTCAACATAGTCGTCTGCTCTTAACCTCCGCCTGAAATTCCTTAATCGGTGACGCCTGTATTAAAATCAGTGACGTCTATTCAGTAGCACCTGCCTCAGGTCGAGCCATTACCGGACAGCATCAACATCAGAGTGTGTCAGGGTTTGTTAACTACCACCACCCTGCAGACGCCCAATCCTTGGAGCCAGCTCCCGCAAGGCTCGTCGATACACTTCCCGCTTGAATGACACAACCTGCCCAAGAGGGTACCAATAACTGACCCAACGCCATCCGTCGAACTCGGGGGACGGTGTATGATCCACGCTGACACGGTCATCGCTTGTGAGCAACTTCAGCAGGAACCACTTCTGTTTCTGTCCAATACAGAGTGGGTACTGCTCTTTGCGTACAAGACGTCGAGGCAATCGATAACGCAACCATCCCCGGGTACAAGCCAGAATTTCCACGTCTTCCGGCTGAAGGCCTATCTCTTCATAGAGCTCCCGGTACATGGCCTCTTCCGGAGATTCTCCATCATTAATTCCCCCCTGGGGGAATTGCCATGCGTCCTGTCTTATACGCCGCGCCCAAAGGACCTGACCGTGTTGATTTGCGAGGATAATACCGACGTTTGGTCTGAATCCATCTGAATCAATCACGCCTGCGGCTACCTAAAATGTTTCTTATAACGCATTGTTTCACAAACGGCGTAAACACAGCAACGAAGATGCCAATTTAGTTAGACTAATATTGATCTGCCTCTGAAAACAGACAGGTTAGTCCTTACTCACAGGTTATCTGTATTCACAAACCTGCAAAAATTCCTGTTAAAAGCTGACCTTAGTCCTGTTTTTGTCATATTGATGCCTTAGACTGTTCCGGTCTGAACTGCGTCCTTAACTATTTCATGGCCTGCAGTTATAAAAATTTCATCAACCGTGGAGACTAACAGGAGGTCTTGTGGCTCTCGCAATTTTTGATCTGGATAATACTCTGATCGCTGATGACAGCGATCGTCTTTGGATTGAGTTCATGTGCGAACAACAACTGGTAGACGTGGAAACTTTCCGAAAGGGAAATGATTATTTTTATGAGCAGTACATGCAAGCCAGCCTGAATATTGACCAGTATCTG
Organism: Endozoicomonas gorgoniicola; assembly: GCF_025562715.2. Taxonomy (NCBI): domain Bacteria; kingdom Pseudomonadati; phylum Pseudomonadota; class Gammaproteobacteria; order Oceanospirillales; family Endozoicomonadaceae; genus Endozoicomonas; species Endozoicomonas gorgoniicola. The sequence goes on along the minus strand of NZ_JAPFCC010000001.1, from coordinate 5,347,334 downwards.
GATTTTGCCCTTGAACCACTGACTCATTTCACCATGGGTGAACTGAAGCAATATCACGAACTGTTTATGCACGAACACATTCGTCCGGTTATGCTCGAAAAAGCCCGGGCGTTGCTGCAAAGGCATCGGGACCAGGGCGATCATCTGATGATCATCACTGCCACCAACCAGTTTATAGCTGAACCTGTCGCCAATGAGTTTGGTGTCGATACGCTGCTGGCTATCGAGCTGGAGATTAAGGATAACCGTTACACTGGCAAAGTAACTGGTATCCCAACCTTCCAGGATGGCAAGGTGTTACGTCTGCAGGAATGGCTGACCAAAAACCCTGAGTTCAGTATGGAAGGCAGCTATTTCTACAGTGACTCTAAAAATGATCTGCCGCTGTTGCAAAAGGTAGATTTCCCGTTTGCTGTTAATCCAGATCCGGAGCTGGAAAAAGCAGCGCGGGAAAACGACTGGCCAGTGCTTAACCTTCGCTAACCCACTTGAAGCGGGCTGTAAAATGCCTGAGTACCGGCGGCTCATAAATCATCTGAACGCCTTTAATGCTCTCAGCCCGCTCATTAACAGCCTGTAATGCCTCAGCCACATAATCCATGTGGTCGTTGGTATAGACCCTTCTGGGAATCGTCAGCCGCATCAATTCCATAGGCGAAGGTTTCTGCTCACCGGTTTTAGGGTCACGCCCAAGCAACAGTGAACCGATTTCAACACCTCTGACACCCGACTCCAGATACAGTTCATTGGACAATGCCAGTGCCGGAAATTGCTCAGACGGAATATGCGGCAGCATCCTTTTAGCGTCGATGAACACAGCATGCCCCCCCGTCGGGGACTGAATAGGAATCCCCGCCTGATGCAGACATTCTCCCAGATACGCTACCTGCCCGATGCGATAGCTGAGAAAACCTTCGTTCATTCCTTCCCGGAGCCCGGTCGCCAGAGCTTCCATATCCCGCCCGGTCATACCGCCGTAGGTAATAAACCCCTCCATCGGCACACAGCGAACTGATACATTGCGGTAAAGGTCTTCATCGTCCCGGATACAACACAAACCACCGCTGTTCACCACCGGATCTTTTTTGGCCGAGAGCGTCAGCATGTCGCCGTAGCTGAACATTTCCCGAATAATGTCCGGCAGTGATATTGCGGCATAATCCGGATCACGCTGTTTGATAAACCAGGCGTTTTCACAGAAGCGCGCACAATCGAGTATCACCGGAATATTATGCTGTCTGGCGATTTCACTGACGGCACGTATATTGCCCATTGAAACCGGTTGCCCGCCAACACTGTTACAGGTAATCGTGATAATAATGCCGGCAATTTGCCCAACTTCCGTTGTGGCAATGCTTTCCTGAAGGCGGTTAAGGTCAAGGTCACCTTTCCACAGGTCGGCATAACCGGTATCAAACGCTTCGGCCTTAACCAGGTTGATTGCCTGACCGCCGGCCAGTTCCACATGGGCTGCCGTGGTATCAAAGTGGTAATTAGAGATAAAAACGGGTTGGCTGTGGCCGGTCCGGGCAACCAGTTCAGGAAATAAAATCTGTTCTGCCCCCCGCCCCTGGTGGGTCGGCAGAACATATTCGTAACCAAAGATATCCTGAGCCACCTGCTGGAGTCGAATAAAGCTTTTACTGCCCGCATAAGCCTCATCCCCAACCATTAAGGCAGACCACTGCTGGTCGCTCATGGCACCTGTACCAGAATCTGTCAGAAGATCAATGTAAACATCATCGCTCTTTAACAGAAAAGGATTGTAGCCCGCTGCCCGTAAAGCCTGTTCCCGCTCAACTCTGGTGGCCATCCGGATCGGCTCCACCATTTTTATACGAAAAGGTTCGGGTATTCTTTTCATGCCCTGGTTCCGGTGATATAAGAATCGAGACAACAGTTTAGGCACTGGCGGGTATTATGCCTGCCATATTTTCATATAAAGTATTTTATATTTTCGCCACTGCAAATTCTGGGCAGCTACAACTTTTCTTCAGACAAAAATTAATTTATTAAATTCATCAAGATTCATAACCACAGTACATTATCATCGACTGTCAATGTCTACCCTAAGAATGGCTGCAGAAGACAGACTAAACGACACTGGTTCGTTTTCGAGACGGGCGGATGTCATTGAGTACTTAAAATTTAAAGTGGACAAAAAAAAACTTATGCCTATTTTTTATCTGAAATCATTTTATGGTACACGCTGATGAAAACGCCTATTGGTCGTTACATGTCATTTTGTTTGGTCGTTTTTAGTCTGGTATTCATTGGTATTTATTCAGGAGCCGGGCAAGCGAAAGGATTTAAAAAAGACAATGTTCGACATTATTATGAATATACAGATGGGGAAACGGGTAAAAGATTTATTTTTTATGATCATAATTTCCGTAGCATAAACATTCCACTACTAGAGCTTCGCTCATCTACCGTAAGAGAAGTTAGTGTCGATGAGGCGTTGAATTACGACCAATGGATTCAAATCCAGGTTAGACGAAATACTGTCTGGCTTGGTAGGGAGTCATCGACTGCGGAGCGGGCAAGATCAAGAGTCATATCCGAAGAACTACGCAGCATTAGCTTTTTAAACAACAACGAACATCTGAACACCCAACATACGGAAAATCACAATGTTAAAGAATATGGAATAATCCAGATTCGATTATCAAAAGAAGAATTCTCTAAAAACCCCAATGACCTGATAAACAGAATTAAGGCTCACCTTGATTCTATGAAGGTACTGGACACCATTAAAGGGTATTCAATACGAGGTATGTACTTTGATAGTGATGGAACAATACACAAATTAATTATTCGCATCAATGATGCCTCCGATATGGACGCCACTCTATCATCACTCAGGGTCGCTCTTAGCGCCGGTTTCGGTTCAGTGGCTACAACAGGGGGTATGAATGAACTAATAATTTCGTCAGAAAATGATGGAGTGGGTACGTCTGCAACAACGGCAACAGATGGAATGAATGAACTCGTCCCGCCAGAAAATTTTGGAGAGGGTACGTCAGTAACAACGGCAACAGATGGAATGAATGAACTAATCCCGCCAGAAAATTTTGGAGAGGGTACGTCTGCAACAACGGTAATAAATGATCAGGTTGAGCCAGTTTGGGAGGAAAATAATGAGGATGCTGCTCTGACAGAAAAGCAGGCAGAAGAGCTGACAGAAGAGCTGACAGAAGAGCTGACAGAAGAGCAGGCAGAAGCAAAGATACTGGCGATAGAAGAAGGATTGGAAAGGGGAAGCCAACAGGGTTATTTCCGATCCGACCATGACCACGAGGGTCTGGATCTCAACAGAGGCATGGTAGCCAGATTTCAAATCATCCTGAGTTTTCTAGATTCAACACCTACCGATACGATTATCCGACACCTTAAAAGCTTTGCAAGAGAGATAAGAGTCAGAAATCCCAAATCTGTCTTTATATTGTTGCGCAACTCTGTAAGGATTTGTCAACGTGATGGTAACAGTATAATCGTTGATCTTGTGTTATCAGAGGACCTATCTCCCAACGGGGCTCCAAGAGGAAACCATTTAAATTGGGAATTTTTAAGGCGTTTAGATTATGTCTCTGAAGTTAACTCTCATTACTCGGCTGAAGCCGTTCTGGTACCAGCATCTACACCGGAACCTGAGCCACAACAACGAGCCTGGGCTGCCTGGTTCCGGGGGCTATTATCATGTATCTTCTCAAGGCATTCAGAGGGCGGGGGAGCAGCCTCAGATGAGGAACAGCCACTGGAAATGAACAGAGTAGAAGCGGTAAGAGGTCTTATGCCTGGCACTCCTGTTTTGGGCTCAAGCTATAGTCCCAACGCTGGTTCAAAATAGATACCCGAATGATCAGTCTCAACGAATAGTCAAACCATTACGCCCTTTTCCATCACCTGCTATGGAAGAGGGCAAAGCCTCTTCCAGTTCGGCTTGAATTAAAAGAGGCTTGACGTTTATACCCGTGTCACCCTGGCAGTCATCGCCTTGATGTATTCCGTTTCCGGAATGGCAGGCAGGATTGGGTGATCAGGTCCCTGATGACCCTGTTCAATAATTTGCAGGTTTCGCTCAATATGGCGACTGCCTGCGCGCAGTGCATCCAGCATACTGTCACGCTGCAGGTGCATGGAACAGGAACAGGCCACCAGAATGCCATCCTTGCTCAGCAACCGCATAGCCATCTCATTGATGCGACGGTAAGCCAGTTCACCGGCTTTAACGTCTTTACGTCGTTTAATAAACGCGGGCGGGTCAACAATGATGACATCAAACTGCTCCCCTTCGGCTTTCAGCTGTTTCAGGGCCTCAAACGCATCGCCCTGCATGGTGCCGACTTTGTCCTGCAGGCCGTTCAGTTCGGCATTTCGATGAACCAGGTCAACGGCTTTTTCAGAAGCGTCCACACAGATCACTTCTTCCGCACCAAAGGCTGCACACTGAACGCCCCAGCCACCGACGTAACTGAATACGTCCAGAACCCGCTTGCCTTTTACGTAGTGACGCAGACGGTCACGGTTCAGGCGATGATCGTAGAACCAGCCGGTTTTCTGTCCTTTCATTACCGGTGCCAGGAAGCGTACACCGTTTTCTTCCAGCTCCACCTCATCAGGCACTTCACCATGAGCCACCTCAATGTACTCCGGCAGATTTTCCAGCTTGCGGGAAGACCCATCGTTTTTCAGCAAAATACCTGTCGGCTTCAGCACCTGCACCAGTGCTTCCACAATCTGGTCTTTCGCCAGCTCCATTCCGGCTGTAGAAATCTGCACCACCAGTACATCGCCAAACCGGTCGACTACCAGACCCGGCAGACTGTCGCTGTCACCAAAAATTAATCGGTAGCAGGGCTTGTCGAACAGTCGCTCACGCAGGCTCAGGGCGACTTTAATTCGATGAACCAGCAGGGATTTGTCGAGCATATACCGGGCATCACGACTCACCAGGCGAGCGCAGATCAGCGTATTCGGATTAACATAACCCGTGCCAATGGCTTTGCCTGCGGCGTTTTCGATGAGAACCAGCTCACCAGTAGAAAAACTTTTCAGAGGTGTTGCCTTAGTGTCGACTTCGTTGCTGTAAATCCACAAATGGCCTGCTTTCAGACGGCGGTCAGCCCGATCTTTCAGCCGCAATGCTTTATGAGTCATAGAGGGGAATGCCCGATGGGTAAACAGTTATTAATTAAACAGAGGGAGCGCATTATACAGATTCAAGCGTTCTGGACATCACGATCTTGTCGACACCGCTCATGTTATCCACATACTCTTTCACCCTGACGTAGCCACGGTCTTCATAAAACTGGATGGTTTGAATATCAGGGCCAAGACATTCCACCTCTATGGATTTACACGTTAGTGCAACCTGCTCTTCTGCCGTGTCCATCAGCATCTGTCCAATTCCCTGCTGGCGAAGCGCCTGAGCTACCCAGACAATATCAATTCGGTTACCCTGCAAAGCCAGCATGCCCACAAGGTCTGGCCCATCAACCGCTACCAGCATATCCGGCCAGATGCCCTGTACATATTTCTCAATGTCTCCCCCTTCGGACCAGGGTCGCAGCCGCTCTGCTTCAACCAGTTCTCCATAACTGGCCAGCAGGGACTCCTTGCAGAGTTTAACCAGAGGCTTTATATCAATTTCCTGAGCTTTACGAACAATTGTACTAACAACTGTATTAACAATGGGACTGCTCACTGGCGTACCCTCTATTAACATCATGAGTGTGCTGCTTATGTTGGGTTGCAGGAGAGGATATTCAACCGGCTGCTTTTCGATCAGGGACATTAAGGAGAAAACCACCTGAAAATCAGTAAAAACCCATCAAATATTCCAATAAAACCCATAAATATTAGAAATTTACGGATAGGTTAGGGCTGTGTTCATCTTTAGTCTGCTATCTACAGTACTGAAGACAGGAGTATTACCCATGTCCACTGATAGCCATAACAAGGAAAAACAGCTCATGGAAACCTACCAGGAGTCTCTTGCCCGGCTGTTGATCAAATACAACGGCCTGCCGGACAGCAAGCCCCTGCGAGAACTGGTAGCCGCTGCCCAGTCAGGTTTTACCCAGGGCGCCAATGAATTTGTTGATCAGGCGTTGCAACTGGTCGAGCCTCAGGAAATAAAAGGGTACCTGCGAACCTACCCACTCGCTCAGGTGCTGATGGGCATTATTAAATACCACGAGCTGAACCGTGACACACAGATTATTCGTAATGTGGTGGAAACCCTGCTGGACAGCCTGGAAGAGCAGGACAGGAACATTACACTGCATTAAACTTCTGGTTATGAGCATAACCAAACAACATCAATACAACCTAGCTGCCGAAGGCTATATTGTTCTACCCGGTATTGTTTCCCAGGCGCTTTGCAGCGACGTGGTAAAGCTTATTATGTCGTTTACCGGGGCAGACCTGAAAAAACCGGATAGCTGGTATAAAAAAGATCTGGGACACAACGGTATTGTCCCCATACATCAACATCAGGCTCTCTGGAATATACGTCAGCATCCGTCTGTCCATCAGGCATTCGCCAGACTGCTGGCGACCGAAAAACTCTGGGTCAGGCTTGACCGGCTGTCATTCAAACCACCGCAAAGGCAGCCAGAAGCCTTCGACAAAAGCAATATTCATCTTGACTTCCCTTATCAGAAAATAACCTCTCTGCGTTTACAGGGAATTCTCTATCTCACCGATACGGAAGAAAACCAGGGTGCTTTCTGCTGCGTACCGGAACTGTTCAAACAGCCGGAAGTTCTGAAACAGAAAAAAGACCTGTGGTTCAGCAATGAAGAACTGGAAGGCTACGAAATAAGAAATGTTGCAGCCACAGCCGGAAGCCTGATCATCTGGGATTCGCGGCTGCCGCACTCCGGAAACATCAATACGTCTGACCAGCCCCGGCTTGCCCAGTACATCTCTATGTGTCCAGAGGATTCAGAAGAGAGCCGTGCCAGCAGAATCGCTCTCTGGCAGGCCAGACGAGCCCCGGAAAAGTGGCGGAACATGCCTTATCAGCAAGACCCGGAAGATGGGGAAGTAGCAAAGCTGACAGAGCTTGGACAAAAGCTGTTAGGGCTGACTCGCTGGTAAACGGTCATCGTCTTCAGAAAAACGGTGCCGGTTAAACCGCTGAACACCACCAATCCAGGTCTGGTCTACGTGAATCTGACCAAGACTGCTTTGATGGGTCAGTGGATTATCAGACAACACCAGAAAATCCGCCAGCTTGCCCGCTTCTATAGAGCCGGTTTTCCTGTCCACATCCAGCTCTCTTGCAGCATCAATGGTAAAGCGTCTTAATAACAACATAATTCTTTGTGACTGATCGTATTTATCAGGCTCTTCATTTAGCGCGGTTTCAGGTGGTGCGATTTCAGATGGTGCGATTTCAGATGGAACGATCGAGTCGCTGATCGTTTTCAAAGGCTCTACAAGAGTACTGGTATACGATTTGCTGTTTTTCTGGATAAAGACCCGCTGGGGAATAACCCCAATTTGCGACAAGAGTTCCAAAGGCTTGTTTTCTACCTGACGGGGCAAAGCAGCCCGAACGCTGGTAACGCCACGTACAAGATACTTCTCCACATTCAGGCTTAATATGTCCAGCCCATCGGCAAAAGAGATGTTCATTTTGCTACTGAAAAAGTGTCCGTGGATATCGATAAAGCCGGGAATCAGCGCTTTCCCTTCCAGATCAATGATATGGGCATCATCTGCCTGTTTCTTCAAACTATCTTCAGTGCCGGTTGCCACAATTCGGTCCCGTTCAACCAGAACCGCGTCCGCAATCGTGTCATAGTCGTCCATGGTGAGTATCACACCATTCACAAACAACTGCTTACCAACAGGTGTCGGATTAAGGTAAAACCAGAAATAGATGGAGGTCGCCAGTACCAACAGAAAGGCCGCCACCACGGACACAAGAAAATAGCGAAGAATCTTCATTGTCAGTTAACCATTCTTATTCTTTCAGCAGCTTCACCACTGACTCGGTTAGAGAGCTGATAGCCTGCCAGTAGCGGGCATCTCCCACTGTTGCCCCGGAAGAGGCTCCGGCAGAAACCCGTTCTGCCAGAGGCATTAGTGCCTGCTGCAACGCTTCCGGACAGACCGCTTTGCGCTCCGGGGCTGTCATTTCCGGGTAGCATTCACGATAAAAACGACTCCAGTCAAACTGCAACCCGGGGTCTGCCTTGCCACGAAAACCGGCAATGTGTTCATGCCCCATTACCTGCTCAGGATCAGCCAGTGCCGGAAAAGACTGCTTAAGCACCTGCACCACTTGCTGCAAAGCCTCGTACTGGGCATCAGTGTAGGAAAACAGATTGCCGTTCAGATTGACCAGTTCGATACCAATGGAGTGATCGTTAAACATCTCCCTGCCACTGTAACGGCTGACACCAGCATGCCAGGCTCGCCAGGCTTTACCTTCCAGACATTGTACCAATTCATAAATTCCGCCGTCGGTATCAATGATCAGATGTGCCGAGACTTCATTGTCACCATTCATAAAAAGATCCAGCGTTCCCTGCAAATCCACCGCCGTGTAATGCAGGATAAGGTGCTCAACAGCAATCTCTGTTCGGTCACAATTGGGGCTGGCAAGTCGATAGACGTTCATAAGCAGTCTCTGGGGCTGATCTATTAAACCTGCCTGAAAATCACCAAACAATCTACCACCAACAATCGACTATCTGTCGCTTCTCCCTATGGAAGCCGTTACTATCCAGACCAGTCACTTACCCAGGAGTCCCATTATGGCGAAAGGTATGCAGAAACATCAGGAACGGGTCTATGCCCTGAATCGTCTTGGCAAAGACCTTGCCCGGCGTGCCAGCTCTAAATGCGAACTGTGTGAAGCAGCAGGCGTGCCACTGAAAACCCGGGAAGTCGACCCGGTACCGGAAGAACCTGACATTGATCACTGCCTGATGGTGTGCGAAACCTGTCAGGAACAGCTTGATTATCTGGACAACAAACCCAAACGGGTTCAGCCGGATCACTGGCGCTGTCTGGGTAAAACAATATGGGGTACATTGCCAGTTGCCCAGGTCGTCTCTCTGAGGGTGTTACGGCAACTGGAAAACGACTATCCATGGGTTGGTGAAATACTGGAACACGTTTATCTGGATGCAGAGGTTGAAGACTGGGCCAACAATCCCTGAATCAACCTTTGCGCCAGACAAGATGAGGCAGGTGCCTGAGAAAAAGGTTTATTCATTGGTGCCTCCCTGCCGATAGTTATAGCTGATAAGTACCTGACCACAGGTAACTTCATTGGCTGAACAGACTACATCGGAAAAACTATGGGTCCTGGAAAAACTGATTTTAACTCGCAAGGCATGATGGAGTCCTTATGCCTGGTAAAGGGCGATGACATAGTGTCAATCCGGCCAGAAGACAGTTATTTCAAGGGGTATTCTGTTCGGGCGCATAAACCGTATAAAGCAGGCCACTTAAAAGACGCTTTAAAAAGAAGGCTCCCTTCGTTTGGCAACCCCATTCCTAACCGAGATACAGTCCAGCTTGAAGGCGTTACGCCGGGGTACTGGTTTGATAGTTTATATAAACAAGTGATAGATCTTGCATGCCAATATGATGAATACCCCAGGGACACCTCAACGCGCCGGGAAGAAAAAATCGATCTACTTTTCGGAATGGAGGCTTCTGCCAGAAATTATCTTGCAAAATACCCTCTGCCAGCCCCCCCCTCGGACCAGGAATTAAAACGATATCAAATGGTCGAAGAGATACTACGCAACATTGCCAAAGAAAAACGACTGTTGTTTGGTATAAAAAAAGAGTTTGGCAAAATTTACCTGCCAGAAGATGAACTGGATGCCCGGGAGAACTTTGCCAGAGGTAACTCTGCGTCTATCGCCAAGGTAACTTATAAAGCAGAAAACCCAGACGATGAGTCGTTTGTCGCCGTTTTCAAAGCCTCAACACCTGACCAGAAGATTAATGCTGAAGCCGCCAAAGCGTTTGGCATCTGTGATAATTCAGAGACAGCCAAACTTAGTCACCGATCAGTCTATTTTTATGAGCTGGACCTGCTCATGGGAATGGAGCTAACACCGCCCACATTTTATGCCATCCATAATGGCCAGCCCGGCTCCTGCCAGCAGTTTGTAGAAGGTCAGCATGTTTCAGAAAGAGGCAGCGTTGACGAGGCCTACAATGCAGATATTGCGGAAATGGTGCCAGACATTGTACATGGTGAATATATTGACCAGGGCAGAAGCTTCAGACTTCCGAGTAACTCACCCGATCTGAAAGCACGGCTTTCCAGAATGTCAGATGAGGACTTGAAAGCACTCTATCATGACAGAGATCTGGTATTGACCAGAGAACAGGTTGTTGACATTGCTCCTCTGGAGCTGCGTCACCCGAAAACACAAAAAGCACTGGCTGAGGCTCAGCTTCTTGACCACCTTGCGGGCAGCGTAGACCGAAACCTCAGTAATATTTTCTTTGTTCCCAAAACCTATGAAGATGAAGATGGAGATGAAGATACTTATTGCGGGATACAGTTAATCGATAATGATCTCTGTGCTGCAGCGGGCAACGTGCATGACAATGAAGAAGCCCGCTCACTAACCAGCCCTTTTCGTATTAATATGGCAGGCCGGGTACCCAACTTTATCGATCGCTCAACCGCCCAAAGACTGCAGAATTTGAGTTACGAAGAAGTCTATGAATTACTGGTGTTACATCAGTTGGTCGATAGTGCAGAGCTGGTTTCTCAACGAGAGCGGCTAAGAAACTGCATAGATGCAATTCGGCGCGCCCTGAACGATCCTGCTGGTAAAACCGAAGTCACTTATAAATCGTTTGTGAAGGAAGCCAGGCGGGACAGAGTCACCGGCAGAGAGATCCCCGGAGAGTTTGAAACCAGAGTCATTGAATCGGTCGACGAGATTACTCTTGTTGACGAGTGGGATGATGAGACTTACCAGAAGATGCTGGAAAACAGGGATACGTATCTTTTCAGGGCAAACGACTGTCGAATCTCCGAGCTGGGTGCAATGATAGACAGCAATCCCGAAAAAGCAGCAGAAATCTGGGCAACACAGTTCCACCTGATGGGAGCCAGGCCCATGGCTGAGGCTTACGGTAAAGACCGTAGGTCTATCCCCAAATTGCGTGCGTTTCTGGATCATTACCGTAAAAGGGTTGCTCTTGACTGCCATGCAGACATCAAGCGAGCCTGCGACTTTGTTCATACCCTGGTCAAAGACCCCAAACAAAATCTGACAGCGGATGAACAGCAGGAAGCATCAGATCTTCTGCTACCCATGATGCTGGGCGATAGAGCTACCGGCAAAGACATTGGCAGAGCCCTGAATTTCTGCCAGTCCAGTCAACTGCTCAGGGCCAGTACGGTTATGGCTCTGCTCCCACAAGCTACTAAAATGGCAGCAAACATTCCTGCCGACCAATGGAAACCATCAGAATACTTTGAGACCAACTTTAAATTTATGATTAAAGATGTTGGCTTCCCTCCGGTACCGGACAGAATAGCCTTGTCTCAGTGTGTTGAAGGCGCATATCCTCAACGCGAGTCCATAGACATGCTGCGCTTTTGCAGTTTACTGACTACCTGCACTGTTCCCGCCTACATAAAAATAAACAAAAAACTGGATACCGTGACCTGTAAAGAATACAGCCATGCCATGAAATACATGACCCCGGAGGCTCTGAAGAACATACGCGGTGCTGAAGCAAGAAACCGCAGAGCTTTGATAAGACAAACCTGTTTTCCGCTTGAAGACGGCTTAGACCAGAAAAACATTGAAGCGGTTACACTGCTACTGAATCATCATTTTGGAGTGATTGAGTATTTAAACCATTAAAAGGTGAGGCTTATTCCGAGTCAGTATTATGTTGACGGTTCAGGTAAGAAGACAGGGCTTTCTGACGTTTTTGACTGGCTAAAACCTGCTTTTTAACCTTGCTCATCTCCTGCTCACAAGTATCAATCATTTGCTGATACAGCCACTCAAGATCACCTAATAACTGCTGTACGTTTTCAGTCAGGACAGCCTTGTCTTTTGTCGTATTCTGAATGATATTTCTGACCTCCGGTTCCAGATCAGCCAGCCATTCCCAGTCCCTGTTCCGGTGCGCCTCAGACAGATCCAGATAGCTCTGTTTCAGCTTTTGCTCGATATTCAGTGACAGCGATTGACTCATTTTTTAACCCTTCTGAAGCAAGCCGCTTATTCACTGTTATCGTTTGGCTGTTGATATTGTTTAAGCAGCTGGTCAGCCACAGGCAGATAAAGTGGGGTTGCTTGTTATTACCGGATGGTCGTTTTATAGTCGAAGAACAGCCACGACCGACGAGCGCCACTCACTACAGAGCAATCTATCTACGGAACTATCTACAGAACAATCTACGGAACTATCTACCTACGGAACTATCTACGGAACAATCTACGGAACAATAAAATGGCTATCCGGTATTACAGTTTACTGACCTATCTGTTTGCAGCTCGTGTGTTTGCAGAAGAAGAAAAGCCCGGGATTGAAGACCTTAGCCTGATGCAGGTGGTCATGCCCCTGATTCTGGTGATCATACTGATTTTTGTTCTGGCCTGGCTGGTTAAGAAAATAAACCCCGACTCACCAACCCTTGGACAGGGCATTACCGTTATAGCCAGCGCACCACTCTCAAGTCATGCCAGAGTCTGCCTGATCCGTGTCGGCGACAAGGATATTCTTGTCGGAGTCACCAGCCATCAGGTCACACCTGTGTATACTTTTGAAAAATCGCCTGTCCCACCAGCACCCACTGAAAACCCGAAGGATTTTGCCCATCACTTTAAACGCTTGCTGCAGGGTAACCACAAAGAAGAAAAAGGTGAGTCTTAAAAGGCGACAAAACTGTGGAAAAAAAGTGAGTCTGGAGTCAGAACACTTCGGTGGATAACCGTGTGATAAGTACAAACAGCGTAACAACAGCTTTTCAACCACTCTTCATCAGGTTATCCAACGAGTTATCCACAGCGTTACTCCGGATACCTCCCCGAATTATTGCTCCATCATTTTGCCAACCAGCGCGATCATCGTCATCTCGGTCATGCAGATTTTCTGCAACTCCTGCTGGGTCTCATCTGTCATCTCAGACAACTTCCTGTTCTGTTCTCCCTGGTCATGCCATTTACCCTGCTCCATATCATCAGGGTAACTGTCCAGCAGCCTCTGGTGCAGACCATCCTGTTTGTCACACAGAACACTCAGCATCACAACCAGAATCGGAGGCACCTCGCCAGACAGGGTTCTGAGGTTTATATAGGTCCAGTACAGCCGGGCAATTCTTCGGGTGCTGTCACGCAGGCAGAGTAAACACAGATAGGCTTCTTCGTGGTGGCTCATGCGGTTGTCCTTTTGTTTGGCAAACAACTATTTGGCAAAGAACCCGAAGCATTGACATCATCAACACCCGGGCAGCTTTTTTTGTCCATGACCCAGAGAATGACCTGACCAGAAATATCAGCCAGATCATTCCACTCTAACACGACATTTCAAAACATTAACAACACTGCTCAGAAAAACTTATCCACTTATTCACAATTTAACTGATCAAGCCTCTGAATGACCTGTGGATAACGTTCAGAACAGCGCGTTCCAGAGCCTTTGCCTTACAATTGATTAAAATTCAAACAGTTTTCAACACCCTCATTGGAGACTGTCGGACAACCCGCCGAACCCCCAGCCAGCCCGACAACCCAATCAGGCATCCCCCAGCCAAAGGCAATGCCATCCACAGCCACACGGCTGGCTGCCACCTCATCCAGAACACATAATTATGAAGCCACCAGTTACAAAGCTCAGTCCCAACAGCCGCAATAAAGCCTGACAAAATGCCCAGCACCACAAACTCACCCACCTGTAACCGCAACAGCTGTTGCCGGGTACCTCCAAGAGAACGAATCAGGGCGCCTTCATGCAGCCGTGCGTCAAGACTGGACTCAATAGCCGACGCCATCATCAGCAATCCGGCAAGAAACAGCGCGACCAGCATGCCTTCAACAGCCAGAATGGACCGCTGTACCATACTCTGAACCTGACTGATAATGGCATCCAGGTCGATCAATGTAACCGTTGGAAAAGTCTGTACAAATTCATTCAGCAGCAGTCGTCTGTCCGGCGGCAGGTAAAAACTGCTCAGCCAGCTGGCTGGCATATCCCCCAGCGTCCGTTCCGGAAACATCATATAAAAGTTGGGGCGGAAGGATTCCCAGTCAGCCCTGCGCAGGCTGGTTATCGTTGCCGTCACCTCACGACCGGAAATGGAAAACGTCAGCCGATCCCCCAGCGCAACACCAAGGTGTTCAACAATGCTCATTTCCACCGACAGCTCCGAGCCTTTGCCTTTCTGCCACCACTGACCTTCTACCAGGCGGTTGCCTTCCGGAAATTCATTTAACCAGGTCAGGCTTAATTCACGGTTTAACGAGTTATGGTTTCGCTGATCTTCAGACACAGCCTCTTTTGCAGGAACTCCGTTAATGTGTGTCAGTCGCCCCCGGACAATCGGATATATTGTGCTGCGACCAATCCGTCGTTCTTCAAGAAAACGACGAAAGCTGTCTATTTCAGAAGGCTGCACATTCAGGGCAAAATAATTAGGCGTTCCCTCAGGCAACTGCTGCTGCCAGCGTTCCAGCAAAACAGTACGCAGCAGAAGTACAATGGCCATCGACATAAAGATCAGGGAAAATGCCAGCATCTGCGCCGTAGTCTGCCCACGTTCCTGAGATAAACGCTTCAGACCCAGTCGCCACTGTAGCGGCAGGGAGTGACGGAGCAACCGTTTGTGCATTAAACCCAGCGCCACCTTTATACAGAGGGAAATCAGCGCCAGTATCAAAGCGCCAGCCAGTGTTATGCCTACCGTCATCATTAATTGACCGGTGTGATACCACAGCAGCGTGATCATTGCACCAAGAGACAAGCCATAAACCAGCCAGGCGCCGGGCGGTTCTGGCGTCAGGTCACGACGCAGTACACGTAACGGAGTGACCTCCTGTAACCGAAGCAAGGGAGCAAACCCGAAACCAATCAACGTAATCACGCCTGTAGCGCCGCCCACCAGCATCGGCATAAAGCCAGCCTCAGGCAGCCAGCCAGGCAGAACACCTTTAAGCAGCTGCAGTACGCCAGCCTGCATGAGCCAGCCCAGTAAAACCCCGGGAACGGCCACCAGCACTGCGACCAGCAGCAGCTCTCCAACCAGTATTTTCATCACAAGCTGCTGTGTCGCACCAACACAGCGCATCACTGCAATAGCATCAAAGCGTCGTTCAGCAAAACGACGGCTGGACATGGCGACGGCAACACCTGCCAGCAAAATAGCGGCAAGGCTGCCCAGCCCTAAAAACTGTCTTAGTCGTACAACTGAGTTTCTTAAATCCTGTCGATTGTCTTCAGCCATAGACAAACGTTCACTGTTGTTGAGCAGGGGCTTCACCTGGCTCTGGAAAGCTTTTAAATCCCGGCTTTCACCCGCAATCAGGGTTTTCCAGCTGACACGGCTACCGGGTTGAATCACATTGGTCGCAGGAACGTCTGCAAGGTTGAACATCAGCCGGGGGGCAAGGCTGTAAAAATTGCCTCCCCGATCCGTTTCCAAAGTAATCGCCCGGGTGATGACCAGGCTGGTTTCCCCCACTTCCAGCGAATCCCCAATCTTAACGCCCAGCAGAGAGAACAACCTTGGCTCCAGCCACGCCTCTCCGGGCGCAGGAACCTCTGCTGCAATCCGGTCTTCCGCAAAAGGCTGGCTGGCAATACGAACATGTCCACGCAGTGGATAATTGTCCGGGACAGCCTTGGCAGCCACCATCTGCATTTCATCACCTGCCAGAACAACCGTAGGGAACTCTAACAGCTGAGCCTGCTCCAGAGGGTGGGCATCTAATACGGCCTGCACTTTAGAAGACAAAGGGCTGGAGCTGCGGATCATCATGTCAGCTCCCATAACTTCAGCCACCTGTCGCCCAAGAGCCAGTTGCAGCCGTTCACTGAAAATAGCAATGGCGGTACTGACGCTGACGGCCATCAGCAGTGATAAAACCAGTAACCAGAGTTCACCAGAACGCCAGTCACGCAGTAAGAACCGAAAAGACAACCGGGTAGCGTTCATACCACCACCTCAACCTTGCTCTGCTCTTCAACAATCGCCCCCCCGGTTAACCGGAGTACCCGGTCACAACGGGAAGCCAGCCCCATATCATGAGTGACCAGCACCAGGGTAGCGCCTCGCTCACGATTCACTTCAAACAATAACTGGATAATACTCTCACCGGTTTTTTCGTCCAGATTGCCCGTGGGTTCATCGGCAAACAGAATAGCCGGACTGCCAGCGAACGCCCTGGCAATCGCCACCCGCTGCTGTTCACCGCCCGACAACTGTCTTGGGTAATGATCCAGCCGTCCCTCAAGACCAACCCGCTGCAGGATTGCACGACTGTTTTCTGCCACCTGTTCAGCACCCGACAATTCAAGGGGCAGCATGACATTTTCCAGTGCCGTGAGGTTTGGCAGTAACTGAAAGGATTGAAAAACAAAGCCGGTATGCTCACCACGAACCCTTGCCCGCTCATCTTCGTCCAGAGTGTCGATACGATGGCCTGCCAGGTGAACTTCTCCGCCCGTTGGCAGATCCAGACCGGCAAGAATCCCCAGCAGTGTCGACTTCCCCGAACCGGAAGCGCCAACAATCGCAACGGATTCGCCAGACTTGATCATAAGCTCAAGTCCGGACAGTATGGTGAGAGTGCCACTCTGTGCAACGACCTGTTTCTCCAGAGTCTTTGCCATTACGGCTATCATGTGAGCAGCTGCGTGAGGGGATGCATTCTTGATTGTAGTCATTCGTCGTTTAGCAACCAGTTTAATTTTTTTGTCAGTACTTGTCGCACAGGCTGCTTCTGCCACACCAGTCAGTCAGAAAACCCTGCTGGTGTATGGAGACAGCCTCAGTGCCGCTTATGGTCTTGAAATACAACAGGGCTGGGTATCTTTATTACAGGAAAAGCTCCATCAAACCAAGTCTGGCTGGAAGGTAGTCAACCTCAGCATCAGTGGTGAAACCACTGCCGGAGGGCTCAGTCGCTTACCCGCCGCTCTTGAAGAACATCGACCGGAATTGATGTTGCTGGAGCTGGGAGCAAACGACGGTTTACGCGGGACTTCGCTGAAATCCATATCCGGTAATCTGGAACAGATGATTCAGCTCGCACAGAAAAAAAACGTGGAGGTTTTATTGTTTGAAATGATGATCCCTCCTAATTACGGACCTGCCTACACCCGACAATTTACCCGGGTTTTTCATGACCTCGGCGAACAATATACAGTTCAGGTGGTGCCTTTCTTTCTGGATGGCGTAGCAGGCCACCCGGAGCTGAACCAGCCAGACGGCATTCATCCTACCGCCAAGGCCCAGCCAAAGATTTTTGACAATGTCTGGCCGCGTATAAAAGCAGCTCTGGATTAAACGGCGATCATTTTTGCTGACCTGAAAATTCCGTCAGCAAGTGGTTGGTGGCAATATACAGAGGCGGTTGTCAGCAGATTTGATATTTCACTGGAATAAAGGCCCTGTGCTATACCTTAAAAACGCTCTCTGGTTAGAGAAATTATGCACTCATAATTCAAATCCATAATTGTTCGTTATGATATTTTTCAGACCAACGGTGAAAAAAACCATTCTTATGAATGCCCTTAATCTATATAGTTGCAAGGGCTATAGCGGTAACACAGTTCAAAGCCTGATTATTGATTGCCATGGTCTGTTTATACCCCGCAAAGTCGGTGTATTGGACTCAGAAGATTTTTTTACACTACCAGCAGGAATGTCACTTTACTACTATGCACCACACGGGACTGCTCTATTTTCCAGTCTTGTGGGGCTAATGGCAGGGGAGTATGAACCTCTGGAGATATTCACGTCGGGACAACTATGTGCCAACTATGCTTTGCAACCGACCTCAATGAGTCTGGTAAGGGGCAGCCTCACCATTGCAGAGGCTGTCAAAAAAATGATATCCGATGATCGGATCAATACAGGCAAAAAAGCGATAGCCCACCCACTTTGGGAATTCGATATTGTTCAGCCCAGGTTCGAGATGTATCTGAATCGGGTAATTCGTATCCTTCAGCAGACGAATCAGCCATATACACGCATTCATTCTAATTTCTGCCGCGAATCTGTTCATGCCTTAATCAGGCGCAAGTACGATCCGTCTGTTGAGGAGTCGCCCCATACCTACCAGGGCGATCTTGGTAGATGGCATATCCTTTAGTTTTTCCTTACTTGACGGGACTTACGCTTTGAAAAGCAAGTCCCGATGCAATCTGATCGGGACTTACCTGTTTTATATCAACCTGAGACCCGTCTGGGTATCAAACAAATGGCAGGCCTCAACATTCACTTTAAAATCAATCCGTCGTCCAATATCCGCTGTGGTAACAGCCGAACTGGCTGTTCGTGCAATAACTTCATGATCACCCACCTGAAAATATAAATACTTTTCGTTACCCATATTTTCAACAACGGTCAGAAGACCTTCACAGGTGTTTTCAGCACTGTCCTGTTCAGTTGCCAGTTCAATGTGTTCAGGGCGTATACCAAAACAGATGTCTTTTTGTGTGTAGCCACTGATTTTTGCCTGTATGTCCTGCGGCAGTGACAGAGTGACGCCTTCCGCCAGAGTAATACGAGCTTCTTTTTGCTCTCTGTGCAGGGCAACATCCAGAAGATTCATGGCCGGAGAGCCAATAAACCCGGCAACAAACCGGTTAGCAGGATGGTTGTAAAGATTTTCCGGCGTATCAACCTGCATGATATCCCCTTTGTTCAGCACGCAAATACGATCACCAAGGGTTAACGCTTCAGTCTGGTCGTGGGTCACGTAGACCATCGTTGCCGGGTTACCGTCTTCTTTCAGTTTTTTGTGCAGCTGAGCAATTTTCACCCGCATGGATACCCGGAGCTTGGCATCGAGGTTTGATAAAGGCTCATCAAACAGAAAGACATCCGGTTTGCGCACAATAGCCCGACCTACTGCCACCCGTTGCCTTTGACCGCCGGACATCTCCTTTGGCTTGCGATCAAGCAGGTCCGTTATTTCAAGCATCTCCGCCGCTTCTTCAACCCTTTGTTTGATCTCTTCTTTGGGGCGTTTCTGCATTTTCAGGCCAAAGGCCATGTTGTCGAATACGGTTTTATGGGGATAGAGCGCATAGTTTTGAAACACCATGGCAATGCCCCGGTCTTTGGCGGCCACCTCATTGACCACCTTGCCACTGATGCTGATTTCACCAGCGGAAATTTTTTCCAGTCCGGCAATCATACGCAGTGTGGTCGATTTGGCACAACCGGAAGGGCCAACGAACACCATGAATTCGCCATCGTGAATATCAAGGTCGATACCATGTACAGCCTTGAATCCATTGTCGTACTCTTTTTCAACACTTCTAAGGCTTACGTTAGCCATCCGGTTTTCACTCTCTCATGGGGTAGTGACAGAAGTACCGCCACAGTCAATAAACAGCAGCGGTCGTGGGGTTATCAATAATGCGTTATGGCTTACACTGCGAGATCATCGCACGCACTGGCTGACGATTGTCATCGACCTGGAAACTCCAGACATAGCGGCCTTCAGCAGGAATGATCACGCGGGTGTCTTTCATAAAGCCACCTCTGACCAGCTCGGCTTCCTGACCAACCGTCATACTGCCCTCGCCGGCTGTGTACTGGGGTTTCCAACCCATGCTGGCAAACTGGAAGTTGATGGGACCTTCTTCCGTGTCCATAACCACCTGGTAGATTCCTTTGCCCTTATAAGACATACGACGATGCTCGTCATGCATCCAGTTGCTGTCTGAGAAAGTTCCGGTGACGTACATAGGTGGTCGGATCGGTCCGCTTTCATTCAGGGAAGGCAGGCTGCAATCCGCCAGTGGGCCAGAGCCAACCGGATTTATGTTCTGGTCCACAGACGGACCACCGGCGCAACCCACCAGGGCTGAAGATAATAATACAGGTAATATAGCTTTCAGTTTCATGGTCTCTACCTCTCACGCTAACGTTGTTGTGATGTACGGCGAAAATGGTTAAAGGGCGACTGCCCTGAACATCGGTCAGGACGAAAAAATGATATCCAGAACTTTTCGGGTTTTGCTGCGGCTGCGCAGCGGGGCCCGGGTTTCTTTGGCATCGCCTGTTTTGTTTTGGCTGCTGAGGGCATGGAGTGTCGCCAGTGATTTCATATACTCTCTGGAATCTCTGGCTGGGTAGCCAAACAGTTTGCTGTTTGGACCACAGGAGCGACTCACCCCGGACTTGCCTTGTATGACACTGTTGTCACCAATGGAGAGATGCCCGGCAATGGCGACCTGACCATGGACAATAACCCGATTACCAAGACGACTGTGACCGGCTATACCAGACTGGGAAATCATCAGACAGTGTTTTCCTATCTGACAATCGTGTCCAATCTGTACCAGGTTATCGATCTTGGTTCCGTAACCAATAACGGTGTCGCCCAGCGTGCCCCGGTCGATGGTATTGTTGGCACCTATTTCCACATTGTCTTCAATGATGACACCGCCAATACTTTCCAGACGCTCATAAGCCTGATTGGCATCAAGCATGTACTCGAAACTGTAATTGCCGATGGAGTTGTTGGAATCAATGGTGACATTATTGCCAATAACGGTGCCTTCCTTGATAACCGTATTGGCGTGAATGGCGACATTATCGCCGATCTCAACACCATTCATAATTTTTACCCCCGGCATGAAATGACAGCCCTTGCCAATGCGGGTGTGTTTGCCAATATAAACGTCGGGAAACTCCGAAATATTTCCCTGGTCATGCAGCTGGTACTTTTCTACCTTGTAAGCCCGCAGCAACTGATTCACTAATCCAATAGTTAACTGGTCGACAATAACTTTTGAGCGGGCTTTCGAAGAGAGTATGTCTTCCGGACCTATGATGATGTCTGCCTGGCACTCATTAACCTTCTTAAGATCCTGTTTCGACAACACAATGGCAAGGTGTCCGGGAAGGCTGTCCGTAACAGAACGAATGGCGGTAAATCCGGTCCCCTTTTCGCCAACTAACCGACCCTTAAGAAAACTGGCAATTTCACAGGCTTCAAACATACTTCAATCTTCTTTTAGAAACGATACAGGGCGTGGGCGTAAACGGTATGGGCGTCTATTTTTTTCTTTTTACCACTGAATTCCGCTTTGTTGCTGGTTTCCCTGTCGCGAGTGTATTCGTATTCGGCTCGTAGCATCCAGCTCTCCCCGAGGTCTACTTCATAGCCCACCTTGGCTTTTATAACGGTCTTGAAGTAGGTTTCAGCATCTTTCTTTCTGGTTTCGTTCTTGGTGTAACGAAGGTTCAGATAAACGACACCGCCGTTCTTAATGCTATAGCGGACGGTTGGCTCAATGTATTTCTCAACAAAACGATCACTGCTGTAGTGAGCTCCTGTACCGGAAAAGTCTTTATTGTCTTTGTTCTGGTAGAAAAACTCCAGATCAAACCTGTATCGGCCATAGTTGAAGTAAGGCTTGAACAGGAAGCTGTAGCCTCGTTCATCCCGGGAGCCCCAGTCATTATTGTCATAATCAATTCGCAGGTACTCTACATGACTGTAGAAACCGGCGTTGTATTTATTACTCCAGTAAGTCGCATAGGGCTTGAATATTTGCTCAAAGGAGTTGGTGTTCATGTGGTTGACATAAGGAGAAGTGATCTTGTTGGTGATATATTCCCCTTCATAAGCCAGACCCGTTCCCCAGCCGTTTCCTAAATTAAACGGCTTATCCAGCAGTAACAGGTGCTTGTAAGAATCGGCATTTTCGTAATAATCACTGGTGATGCTGTTTCTTTGTTCGCGGTTCATCTGCTTGAGCGAGTACTTCGCTTTCAGGTCCCAGTCGTGTTGGTGCAGAAACAGGCCAACAATCTCATTGGTGATAATTCTTTCTTTCTTTTTGCCGCCGTCCCATTCCCGGGTATCCCGGTGTTCGTATTCTACGGATGTGCCAATATTACCGGACAGGCTCCAGCCAAAGGGTGAATAAGATGTTTCTTCTGCCGAATGTGTGTAGTTAGTCTCGGTGTATTCGTTAAAGGAGCGGTCTCTTTTATAAGCTTCGTAGTTAGCCGCTGAAGAACGCTCCTTATCCTTTTCAATTGAAGTCAGTAACTTCTCGCTGGTCAAATCATCTGTATTTGGCAGGTTTAAATCACTGGCCGCAACAGCGTTGGCTGCCATTACCGTATTAGCTAAAACAACCGATAAAATTTTCTTATCCACACGTTCCCCTTGAGACTCTAGTATTAAGAGCCCTGTACCGTTTTAAATACAATGTGATATGCCAGAACAAGGCATAAGTGTTTCAACACTCTTTTAGGTGTCTGGTATTTTTTAATTGCAAGCTGACTGCTTGATTTTCAGATCACCAATAAATAACGTTCTTCCATTAACATCATGGATGAAGGTTATATAATACTTCTGTCTTAACTATTGATTTATCTGGCTATACAGATAACCCTGCAAAATATAAAAATCAATGAGTCAGTGTTACTCAAGCTGTACTAATGATGGTCAGAATTAAACTGCTCAAAACAATTTTTTTCAACTTAAAAAATTGACCTTGATCAAGAAAAGCAAACAAAGTAACAAGAAAAAAAATTAAACAACACAATCCGTAAAAAAACGTTCAAATTTGATTGACTCACTGATTTAGCTGGTAGATCATGAAGTAGTATTTTACGTACTACTATGTTTTGAGCAGGTTGATACAGGTATGAACTGTTGGTCCAGAAAAATTGCAGCTGCTTTGTCACTGGTGGTAGCCAGTGTTGGTGTCTGTGAAGAGATATTGCCAGAAAAAAATGCTGAACTGTTGATCTGGACTGATACTCCAACGCTGGAGTACATGAAATACGCTGCCGGAAAGTTTAATGAAACCTTCGGTTACAATGTCAGTTTTAATTATCGCGCCCTGGCACCGATGAACATCGCCGGTCGTATGATTCAGGATGGCGGTACTGCAAGAGTTGCCGATGTCGGTGAAATCGAGCATGACATGCTGGGTAAGCTCGTCGTTGGCGGAGCTGTTATGGAAAACCTGGTCAGTGCTGATCGCATTGATAATGATTTTATCGGGGCTGCTGTCACTGCTTCAAAAGCAGAAGGGCTGAGTTACGGTTTTCCGGTAAGCTATGCGACGACCGCCCTGTTTTATAACAAAGATATTTTGACAAAAGCCCCGGAAACCTTTGAAGAACTGATTCAGTTCTCAGGCGGCTTTAATAATCCTCAGGAAAATAAATACACCTTACTCTGGGACGTTCAGAATTATTACGAATCCCGAATGTTTCTTGCACTGCATGGCGGTTATGAATTCGGTAACAAAGGAATGGACGCCAAAGATATTGGCGTTAATTCCCCTGAAGCCGTTAATGGTTTGACTGCCATGAACAAATTAAAAGCGGCGAACAATTCCAACCCGGTGGATATGCGTAATCCCCAGGTTCGTCGTGGACTGTTTAATGAAGGCAAGGTGGCAGCGATTGTTGATGGGCCATGGGCGACAGAAGGCTATTTAAAATCAGGGGTTAATGTCGGCGTTATACCCATGCCGACACTGGAAGGAAAACATCCACGCACCTTCACAACCGTTCGGCTGGCAGTGGTCTCCACTTATTCTGAATACCCAAGGGCGGCGCAATTGTTTGCAGATTTTCTGGCAACAGAAGACATGCTGAAAAAACGTTTTGAAATGACCCGGTTAATTCCACCCATGGAAAACATTATGAGTGAATTGGCTGAAGAGGCCGATGAAGCCAGCCGTGCCTTTATTTCCCAAGGTTACTACGCCGATGCAATGCCGTCGATACCTGAAATGGGCTACGTCTGGTCACCGATGGCTAATGCGATTACTGCCAGCTGGGTAAACGGGCAGGAGCCAAAAAAGGCACTTGATAATGCGTTAAAGGTGATTAAAGAACAGATTTCATTCCAGCAATAAACTGTCAATGTCCGGCTTCTCCACTCATGCCCTTATCTTGTAGGGAGAAGCCTGAAATTATTCGTCACTATTCGTCTATTGCTCTGACAGGCTCTTAGTGACCGCGATAATGACCATTTAAAACCTTAAATAACAATTCTTTTTTTACTTACCGGAAATTTTATGCATACAACCACCATGCAGCCTGCTGGCTTTGGTGTGCCAGCATCAGTTGTACTGATGGGGTCTACACAGCTGGCAAAAAGGCATTTTATTAAAGGGGGGCTGTTCCTTCTGGTTCAGCTGCTGTTCCTTTTTTTTGCCTCGGACATTGCCAGCGCCCTGAAAGGACTGGTCACACTGGGGGAGGTGACACAACACCGATCAGGGTTCACCATTATCCACGGTGATCACTCTATTCACATGCTGGTTGAAGGCGTGATTGCCCTGTTCATTTCGCTGGCTTTCCTGTTTACCTATGTAAAAAATGTTCAGGACGCCCGACGGGTAACCGCTTGCCATGCTGGTTTTAGAGAGCAACTGAAGGCACTCTATGACGACCACTTTCCCATCATCATGTTAAGTCCGGCAGGGCTGGCGGCTATTGCTTTTATTATTCTGCCCATTGTTATTACGGTACTGGTCTCTCTCACCAACTACGCCGCACCGGGAAATATTCCACCGAGAAACCTGGTGGACTGGGTAGGTTTCCAGAATTTCCGCGCACTGTTTGAACTGAAAATCTGGTCGAGTACATTACTTGGTGTCGGTAGCTGGACGTTTGTCTGGGCGACCAGTGCCACTATGTTTACCTGTGGTTTTGGCTTTATTCTGGCTTTGGCACTTTCTAACAGAGACGTTGTCGGGCAAAAAATATGGCGCGTTATTTTTATGCTGCCTTATGCCATTCCTGCGTTTGTGACGCTGCTGGTGTTCAGGCTGTTGTTAAATGGTGTTGGCCCGGTCAATGCGCTGCTCAACAGCTGGGGCTTTGACTCTATTGCATTTTTGTCCGATCCCACCCTCGCTAAAATGACCGTCATTGGCGTAGGAGTCTGGGTCGGGGCACCTTATTTTATGTTGTTGATTTCCGGCGCTCTGACCAACATTCCCAAAGAACTGTATGAAGCCAGTGAAGTAGACGGTGCCAGTCGTTTTCAGCAGTTTCGGGAAATTACCCTGCCAATGGTATTGCACCAGGTTGCCCCTTCGCTGGTGATGACATTCACGTTTAACTTTAACAACTTCGGAGCTGTTTTCCTGTTAACCGAGGGTGGTCCGATCAACCCGGAATACCGCTTTGCAGGTCATACGGATATTTTGATCACATGGATTTACAAACTCACCCTGGAGTTCCAGCAGTATAATATCGCCTCTGTTGTATCCATCATTATCTTCCTGTTTTTATCACTTATTGCTATCTGGCAATTCAGCCGAATGAAATCATTCAAGAATGACGTGGGGATGTAACCGTGAATCGATTTATACAAAAGGCCGGTGTCGCTGCGGTTTACTTATTCCTGATAATCAATACCGTCATTGTTTTAGCCCCGGTCATCTGGACTGTAATGGCGTCCTTCAAGCCAGGGGTGAATTTATTCAGCAGTTCGTTCACGGGGTTCAGTTTTACCCTTGACCATTATCGGACACTGTTGGCAGAAACCCCCTATGTTCAGTGGTATAAAAATACGTTTTTCCTGGCAACCAGCAATATGGTGATCTCGCTGCTGGTGGTGACGATAACGGCTTTTATTTTCTCCCGTTATCGCTTCAAAGGTAAGCGCAACGTATTGATGGGCATACTGG
The DNA here is from genome assembly GCF_025562715.2 of Endozoicomonas gorgoniicola. NCBI lineage: Bacteria > Pseudomonadati > Pseudomonadota > Gammaproteobacteria > Oceanospirillales > Endozoicomonadaceae > Endozoicomonas > Endozoicomonas gorgoniicola. The sequence goes on along the minus strand of NZ_JAPFCC010000001.1, from coordinate 5,321,462 downwards.
TTATCCAGATGTTCCCGGCGTTTCTGTCCATGACGGCTATTTATGTTTTGCTGTCAAAACTGAACCTGATTGATACCTTCGCCGGTTTGCTGTTTGTTTACGTCAGTGGTTCCCTGCCCTTTATGACCTGGCTGGTGAAAGGTTATTTTGATGCCATTCCCACCTCGCTGGATGAGGCGGCGAAAATTGACGGTGCCGGGCACCTGACCATTTTCTTTGACATTATCCTGCCACTGGCAAGACCCATCCTGGTCTTTGTTGGCCTGACGTCGTTCACTGCGCCCTGGATGGACTTTATTCTGCCAACCCTGATTTTACGCAGTGAAGAAAAAATGACACTGGCTATCGGCATTTTCCAGTGGATTGCCAGCAACTCAGCTGAAAACTACACGCTGTTTTCCGCAGGGGCCTTGCTGGTCGCTATCCCGATTACCATTTTGTTTGTGGCAACTCAAAAACATATTACCGTTGGTCTTGTCAGCGGAGCCGTGAAGGAGTGAAGGGCTCAATGATTACAGAAAGCGCCTTGATGCATAACCCGAAAAGTACACAATGTTATGCCTACAATGATGAGACGCTGCACGTACGCCTGCGCTGTGCGAAAGATGAAATCGATAAAATTGTCCTGTGGATAGGTGACCCCTACGAATGGGCGGTTGGCGGTCTGGACGGCGGCAACCTGGGGGGCAGTGATGCCCACGGCTGGACCGGGGGACGTGAAGTTCCTATGATTCTCGAAGGTGAAACACAAAATCACGAGTGCTGGTTTGCTGAGTTCACGCCACCGAAACGTCGGGCTCGTTATGGTTTCATTCTTTACAGCAAGAGTGGTCAGCAAAAGCTGCTGTTTGGTGAAAAGCGCTGTGTTGAGATCAGCGACGAGTCCGTTGCTGAGGTGGAATTAAGCGACCTGAGCAACTTTTACTGCTTTCCTTACATTAACCCCCGGGATGTGCTGAAAACACCGGAGTGGGTAAAAGGAACCGTCTGGTATCATATTTTTCCGGAACGCTTCTGCAATGGCCGTCCGGAGATTTCCCCGGCAAACGTTCAGCCCTGGGGCACTGAGCCGGATCACCATAACTTTATGGGCGGTGACCTCTGGGGTGTTATTGATAAGCTGGATTATCTTGAAAGTCTTGGTGTCAACGGCCTTTATTTCTGCCCCATTTTTATCGCCAGTGCCAACCATAAATACGACACGGTGGATTACTTCAATGTCGACCCACACTTTGGCGGTAATGAAGCTTTTAAAACCCTGGTAAAAGAAGCTCACCAGCGTGGCATGAAAATCATGCTGGATGCGGTATTCAACCACATGGGTGATCAACACCCTATCTGGCTGGATGTGGTGGAAAAAGGCAAAGATTCAGAGTACGCCGACTGGTTCTGGATCAAAGAGTTTCCGGTTTACGAAGACAAGCCTCGCGACCAGTGGGACGGCACCAACCTGCGTTATGAAACCTTCGGTAACGTGGCGGCCATGCCAAAACTCAATACCGAAAATGAAGCGTGCCGTAACTATCTGCTGGATATTGCACGACACTGGGTTAAAGAGTTTGATATCGACGGCTGGCGTCTGGATGTCTGCAACGAAGTGGATCATGCTTTCTGGCGCGACTTCCGTCAGGTAATAAAAGGGATTAAACCTGATTGCTACATTCTGGGTGAAGTCTGGCACGACGCTTCGGCATGGCTGTCCGGCGACCAGTACGACTCGGTGATGAACTACCCGATGACCCAGGCGATTCTTGACTACTTTGCCCTGAATTCCCGCAACAAGCAGGAGTTTATCTGGGACGTGAACCGCTCCTACACCTCCTACCCTCATCACGTGAATGAGGCGATGTTTAACCTGCTCGACAGCCACGACACATCGCGCATCCTGCACCTGTGTGGCGGCAATAAGGACAAGGCAAAACTTGCCTACCTGTTCATGTTTACCCAGGTGGGAACCCCTTGTGTCTACTATGGCGGTGAAGTCGCTCTCAGTGGCGGCCGGGGTGATGGCAGCGAAGCTAACCGACGCTGCATGATATGGGATAAAGACAGTCAGGATTTGTCGTTTATGGCGTTCATTAAAGAACTGATTGATCTGCGCAAGTCAGAACCTGACCTGAACTCCCCAACCATTCAATGGCTGGAGGTTGATAACGATGACTGTGTCGCCTACCAGAGAGGGCGTCTGGAGATTGTTATCAATAATTCTGAGCAGCCGCAGGTTGTGCAGGTGAACAATGAAACACTATCACTGTCGCCTTATGGATACAGAATTTCCGGGAATTAATCACAGGTAAACCGGTACTGTTTCCCTGTCCGGCAGCTGGGTTGTTCTACATGGCTGCCCGGACGGGCTCACCAGTAAACTATTCATTATGTTATGAGATTTTAATGTGGCTGAACTGATCAATAAGTTAATGTCCTTCGGGCTGACCAGAACCGATGCCCTGGTTTACATTAACCTGCTCCAGCATGGACAGGCCAGTGGCTACAAGATTGGCAAAGACCTTTCACTGGCACGATCTTCGGTCTATTCCTCCATTGATACCCTGTACCAACAGGGTTATATCTTCATGATTGAAGGAGCGACTAAGGAATACGAAGCCAAGTCTCCTGAGCTGATCCTGAGCCAGATTAAGAAAAAGACCCTTGAGGATATTGCGGTCTTAAAAAAAGAATTGTCAGAACTGACGGTAGAAAAGGCTGCTCCCTTTATTTATAACCTGTCGGGCTATGACAACCTGATTCTGAAAGTGAAAGAACTGATTAACGGCAGTGTTGATGAACTTTATATCAATACTGACTTTAACCTGAACTTATTCAGTGAAGAGTTGGAAAGTGCGCTAGCAAGAGGTGTAAGGGTATTGTGCTTTTCCTTTAACAAGCTTGATGCACCTTTGGAAGGCATTGAAATCTACTGCCGCAATGAGGTACCTGAACAAGAATACCCCTCCAGACGTTTCATGCTGGTCTCAGACATTCAGGAAGCACTGATCTTTTCCAACCTTGATAGTGCCAAGGGTATTTATACTAACGAAAAGCTGTTTACCAGAATCATCAGCGAACACATTCACAGTGACGTTTACCTCTCTGAGCTGATGCGCGACAAAGAGTTCAGGCCAGCCCACAAACCAACGGCCCATGAAAACGAACCTTTCTGAAAGGCCCTCACCGTTTAAACCTGTACCGGAAATTTAATCATGTCCTTCACTAACCCGATACTGCCGGGGGCTTACCCCGATCCCTCCATCTGCCGGGTTGGAGATGACTTTTATATGGTCAACTCCTCCTTCGAGATGTTTCCCGGCCTGCCCATCCATCACAGCCGTGATCTCGTAAACTGGGAGCTGGTCGGCCATGGCCTGCACAGGAAAGAGCAATGCATTGACCCGATCTGTCTGACCGATGTTCAGTCCGACGGTGGTATTCATGCGCCTACCATGCGCTATCACAACGGCTTGTTCTATATCATCACCACCAACGTTTATGTTCCTCAGGATTGTCCGGAAGGGTTTAACCCCTGTAAGAACTTTATCATCACTGCCAAAGACCCGGCTGGCCCATGGTCAGAGCCGCAGGTCATTGACGGCGCTCCGGGCATTGATCCGGATATATTCTTCGACGACGATGGCAGAGTATGGTACGTAGGGACACATACTCCCGAAGATCAGGCGTACCCCGGTCAGGGAGAAATCTGGTTGCAGGAGCTGGACCTTGCAACCGTCAGCCTCAAAGGTGAAAGGCACTTTCTCTGGCGTGGCACCGGTGGCGACTGGGTCGAAGGGCCGCATATTTACAAATACAACGGCCGCTATTACCTGATGACGGCTGAAGGCGGAACCGGTTTTAACCATGCGGTCACTGTCGCCAGTAGTGCCACCATCACCGGCCCTTATGTCAGCAACCCTAAAAACCCTGTTTTGACCTCACGTCACCTTGGTCTTGATTATTGGGTCAATAGCACTGGTCACGGCGACCTTGTACAAATGAATGACGGTCGTTGGTTCATGGTGTGTCTGGGTATTCGAAACGATATCGAAGGGCGTTCAAACATGGGGCGGGAAACCCATTTGGTGCCTGTTACCTGGGAAGCCGATCACTACGGTATTGATGAAAATAAATCGGATATTCTCTGGCCTGTCTGCGCACCTGGAACCGGGCGCGTAGAGCAAGAGCCGGCACTGCCTTTTCCAGACAGGACACAAATAGCAACCGACTCCTTTACTGATAATTTCACTCAGGCAACACTCAAGAAAGACTGGACTTTCAGACGATTGCCAGACACAACGTCCTTTCAGGTGTTACCAGACCAGCAACGCCTGAGAATCAGAAGTGGCAAGCCTGTTAATGAGCGTGTAAGTGCCAGTCTGGCAGGATTCAGGCAAAAGAGCAGCCTGTTTGCTTTTCAGGCAACCCTGCACCTGCCGGAAACATTCCAACACAGTGAAAGTGGTATCAGTCTGATTCAAAAGGATCATCACCATCTGGTGATGTCTGTTTTGAAAAAAGATAATGACCTGAAAATTGCCGTGTCGTTGAACGGGGAAGAACTGTCTGTCTCGGAACTGCCGCCAGAAACACGAAATCTGGACTTAGTGATCACCTGCGACGAGAGGGGGTATCACTGCAGCTACCGAGTCAGCGGGGAAAGCTCTAATGAGGTCATCGATATTATAAACAACATTCCCGCGAACTCGTTGCTTTCCAGATATTACACCGGAGCACTATGTTGCCTGCACAGTTTTTCGAAGTCAGAGTCGTCTATTGAGTACGTTGATTTCTCGGAAGTACATTTCAGGCAGCTTTCTGCATGAACTGACTGTAAGACGGGGATGACGATGGCATATTCTTGTCAGCCTCTTCCCCAGGTCCTCAGTAGTACCTAAATCCCATAAACACAGGCTACAGTGGCTGAACCGTTTCCCGAACCCGGCCACTGTTGACCTGCTCCAGAAACTCGTCGCCCAAACGCTGGCTTTCCTGAATCACCACGCTCCAGTACCGAACCCGCTCTTTATAGGACAGTTTCACAAAATCATTACGATCAGGAATTTTGCCGTAAGGAAGTTTTGCAACAAATTCATCGGACGGTGACACGACCAAAACGTTTTCACTGTTCAATGCCGATGGTTTGCGCCACTTGATGCCTTTATCAAACCACCCCGGCGTCCGGTGACTATAAAAATGTGGATACAGCACCAGCTTGTCATTGTCTGCAAAGCGGGTATCAAAGTGGTAATCGCTCACCCCGCCATCCCGGTAAATGCCTTCGGGCGCACCAGCAATTCCCTCGACCCCTTCCATCACCATCGGAATAGAGCCCGAAGCAAGAATAGCGTCAGCCAGGTTGGCTTCCGACAGTTCAACCCGGTCTGTGGGCAGATCATTCATGTGGTGAAAAGGTGAACCGTCTCCGGGAGAATGAAACAGAGTCCGGGTAAAAAACAACCCCAGAGTTTTACGGCTGACAGCATTTGCTAATGCTGCCATACCCATGCCTGCCATCAGCCTGCCTTTACGCCGGCTGTTGCCCAACCCACGGCTACGCACTGCAATCAGGTTATAACGCATGATGTCATTGTTCAGGATGCCTTCGGCTTTACTGCCAATGATCTCTCTGATCAGATGACGGCACTTGGTGGTAATTTCTTCCGGCGTGGGGTTCTGTGAGTATTCCGTCAGCAAATAACCCTGTTCAAACCGTTCGTGGGCAGCCAGCGGGTCTGGATGGGCATAACAGGCAAACCGCCAGCTCCCTGCTGATGTACCCAACAGATGCAAAGGCTGCTGCCGGTCTTTGAAGTACTCACTGAGCAGCGCTTTATCAAGCCCTGTGAGTACAAACCATTTAGGTCCTCCTGAAGCGCCCGGCATCACTTCAATGCTGCTTTGTGGCAACCCCTCATCCCTGATACGAGCCAGCGCCACAGATCCCGCCCTGAAATCCAGTATTGATGACATTTACCCTTCCAGATGCTCTGACAGTTTTACCCGAACGTGGTCTGGTATCGGCACCGCTTTTTCACTGACATAGTCATAATGAATCAGTATCGCCTTGCCCCTGGCACACAACTGCCCGGACTGCCACGCTTCGTGATGGATATACATGGAGGAGTTGCCGACCTTTTCCAGCCATGTTCGCAATTCGACATCCTGCCCGTAACGCAGCTGTTTCAGAAACTCCACTTCAATACGGGCAATAATAAGCTGCCATTTTTGCAAATCTATTTCAGGGTTAAAAATGTAAAAGATGGGCTCCCTGGCTTGTTCAAACCAGACAGGAAGAACTGTGTTGTTAATATGACCAAGGGCATCGGTCTCGCAAAAGCGCGGCGTGAGATTCTGGGTAAACATCTTTTGTACTTATTCTCTGAACGGGCTGTTAATGTATCTGGAGCCTTCAGACTCAAGATCCGGCAGACTCCTGAAACCAGAGGAATTATTGCCGCTTTAGAAGATGATCTCAATGACTCATTTTATGGCTAGTGAACTACTCGCCCCTGAAGGAGCGAGCTTCCAATACTAAGCAGCTACCGCAGTAGCAACTGTTCTTTTCTTTTTTGACGTTTCGCTGCCAGATGCGGGAGAGTGCTTGCACTTTCCCGTCTTACGAATGGCTCCACGTCCTTTAGTCAGCACAGGAATACCCTTGCCAACCAACTCTGTTCCGGAGTCTAAAAGTAAATTAATTGCTCGTTTCTTAGTTACGATGCTGGCGTTTCGGTCAGCGTTGTCAACGTGTCCGCAGCTACCGCAAGAAAATAATTCCTGTGTCTTACGGTTGTCGGGGTGAGTGTAGTCGCATTCCGCACACTCTTGACTCGTATGATGTGCAGGTACTTTGAATACCACCTTGCCTGCTTTTGCCGCTTTGTAGCGTGTGTAGGTTTCCAGATAGTGCCAGCCTACGTTGAGAATGGCTTTGTTCAGACCGGCTTTCTGTTTTGCTTTGTTGGATATGAATTTGCCGCTTCTGTCTTTCTTAGCCTTTGGCTTGCGAGTCATCTTTGAGGTTTTCAGGTTCTCGAAAATGATGACCTTCGCCTTGCTATCGACCATCTTCCGACTGGTTTTGTGGCAGAAGTCCTGCCGGATATTGGCAACTTTCTTATGTTGACAGGCTATCCGGTTTTTTGTCTTTTGCCTGCGGTTAGAGCCTTTGGTTTGGCGAGACAGACGACGTTGCAGTTTTTCAACGTACCGCTTGCGTTTATCCATGCTCTTTTTCTGATTCTCCGTGAAGTCGTAAGCCTTCACACTGGTATGCACTGGTATGGCAACGCCACGGTCCACGCCAATGACATATTCTTCCAGCCATTCCTTAGAAGCGCCTTTCAGGTACTCCAGGTGTTCCTTTTCTGTTACGGGTTCTTCCGATCCATCGTCATAGCAGAAAGAAACGAAGTACCGGCCTGTCTCTTTCCTGATGTAAAGGGACTTTGGCTCGTTGAATGCACCGTGGGACTTGAACGACAGATAACCGATATTGTTGGTCTTTGTGCCTATAAAAAGACGGGTTACACCGTCATCACATACATCGAACCGGAATAATTCTTTTGTGAGGTAAATGCTGCCTTTGTCAGTTTTTGGCTTCCTTTTTGGTTTACCACACAACCCTTTTATGTGCTTCTGGAAGGTCTGATACCAGTGGGTAGCTGAATTTCTGATTATCTGGCTGGGACAGCTATAGAGCCAGGGAGAAAGCTCTCTGCTTTTAAATTGAGCGGCCTTAGTGTCAACCGGCGCAAATGTCCCGACAGGGCAATATTTTCTTGCATAAGTGCTGTAGTAGCGATGTTCGTCACACTTGGCGTTCCAGATAAACCGAGCACAACCCATCCACTGAGACAGGATCAGCTTTTGCTGGTCTGTTGGATTGGCTTTTAATCGGATGCCCTGAAGCATTGCAGTGCCTGTTATGTTGAATGCTTTTATGCTAGTGCAGCTAAGCGCTAAAAACCATGCAGGCAGCACTAGTATTTTCAGCAAAGTATCGCCGGAACGTATTTACGAGGGAAATGATCGACCAGCTTCGTGAGATCTTTTCAGAAACCTGCCGGCAAATGGAGTGCCACTTTCAGAAAATTCGTTAAGACTCCTAAACGATCGTCACAGCAAGGCTAGCGCCTTGCGCTGGCTAGACCCGCCTCTAAAGAAGCGGGTTTGCGCCAGTGTTTCGATCAAAGTACGGGGGCTTTAAACTGATAATGGAGGTATTCATCATGCCACTGCCCTTTTTCAAACCCAATGTGAAGCTATCCATTCTTATGAATCGCCTGAAGTTATTTACTTGTCGGGATGGTGGCGAAAAAGTCCAAAACCTGATTATTTACAGCCACGGTAAATTTAGGTTAAAGGAGCCGGGCGTGTTGAGTAAATCGGACTTAATCTTCGTACCAGAAGAAACATCTTTGTACTTCTACGCCCCCCATGGCTCTATTTTGTATACCCGCTTATGTGATGCAATAGTGGGACAATTCGATCCTTTAGAGATATATACGCAGGGCCAGAAGGTGGCTAACTATTCATTGTCCCCTGAAGAGGAGGTTGCTACCCCAACATATGTCAAAAAACTCATTGCAGAACATCGGGTTATGCTAGGTAAAAAAATCAAGACACATCCACTTCGTAGGTTCGATGTTGTTCAGCCAATATCTCGTATTAAACTAGACCAACTGATTCAAACGCTTCAGTGGACGGATAATTTGTATCCACGAATTCATTGTCTGTTCTGTCGACGGTCAGCCCACAGTATGCACCAACGTGAATATAACCCGGCCGAGCAGGAACATCCCAATATTCACCAGAGCGGTGTGGGCAGATGGCATATCCTTTAGCGAACGATATTAACGGTTCATTTCCTGGCTGATCGATATGGCGGGCGCCCACCGCAACCACTGAGACTCTGGTTCTTTAGCCATGGCGAACTGATGACTGCCGACAATAGGGTAAATTCATTACCGGAGTGCAGGATTTGTGTTAAACCTATAAATAGAATTGGTGATTTGAAAGTGTTCATCATGCCTATATTTAGCTCTAAACCTACAGTAAATAGAGTGTGTTTGTCCAACGGCGTGCAATTACTTACCTGTAAAACTGGTGGCCGCAAAGTTCAAAGTCTGATTATTCAGAGCCATGGCAGATACGAACTGAACAGACCCGGTTTATTGACAAAGTCAGACACTGTCACAGTGCCACCGGGAAAAACGTTCTACTTTTACGCACCACATGCGTCTGTTCTCTTTTCCAATATAAGAAGGTTCATGAGTGGAGACTTCGAACCTTTAGAGGAATTAATGGCAGGGCAAAAGTGTGCTGATTATATGTTGTATCCAACAACGGAGGCAGAGGAATGGGGGTCTGAAAGTTATTTGACAGAATGCTTAGCGCTGGACCGGATCAATCCAAACAAAAAAGCAAACAAGTACCCACTTCGGGAATACGATATTCTTCGTATCGATTACCCCATACGTCTGAGTTTGGTGGTTAGAAAAATTCACTGTTTGACTAAGTATGTCCGGGTTCATTGCCTGTTCTGTCGTGATTCTAAACGAGGGTTACGTCCGGAAAAAAATCTCTATTATGACCCGGGAGTAGAAACTCCTCCCAATGTTTTTCAGGGTGACCTGGGCAGATGGCATGTCCTTTAGCTGACGATTTCAATGGCTCATTTCCTGACTGATTGAAATGGCGGGCGCCCATCGCAACCACTGAGACTCTGGTTCTTCAGCCATGGTGAACTGATGACCTGCGGCAACGGGTTCTCCCGGCTCTGGTGTTGCAAAGGCAATGCCTCCTGCCAGCAAAGCTTCCAGCGACTCCGTACGGATTTTAGCGCCACTGAACAAACCGAATTTCACATCGATACCACTGGCATTCCAGAAACGGCTTTTGCTGGTAACAAGCGATCTGTAGCGTTCTTCAATATTAATAAATATCAGGACATGGCTGGCGGGGTCTGCCAGGCGATACCCCGTTACGGTGCCAACCGGGATTTCCCGGTAATAAATCGGATTCCCGCGACGAACAGAGCCTAACTGGCTGCTGACCAGTTGCAGACGCAATCCGTTGTTCACTGGCAGGTCGTCAGGTACAGCCATCTCAACGCTAAACCGGGTCTTAGCCGCTGCGTCCTGTCTGGAACCGGGCAGCACCTCAATGTATTGTCCGGTCACCAGTGTTTCGAGATTCGCTGTATTAGCCAGGCCAAGCCTGGGTCTGACCATCCAGAAACGGCTGCCTTCATGAGCTACCCAACCTGAACTTTTTCCCAACAGGGCATCAGCTACAATGTGTCCTTCCTGTTTATCCAGTTTCAGGTCAGTCAGGTGTCCTACGACCAGCCCCTTGTATTTTATTTTGGTACCCACCTGTAATCCTTCAGCCGTTTCAAAGATCAGGGAAATTTTCTGCCCGAACTGATGAGCTTTTTCAGTACTATCGTATAGGGTAAAACCGGTGCCATTTTTTACCTTGCCTGACGTTCGGTCGGGCGTATCAAAAGCAATACCACCAGCCAGCATTGAATTCAGCGTACCGGCTTTAATGCTGAAACCCTGCAAGCCCCCATGCAGGGTGATGCCACTGACATTCCAGAACCGGCTGCTATGGTTGACCAGATGCTGGTAAGCAGGATCAACCAGTATTTTTATCAGAACGCCGTCGTCCGTTAGTTCATGGCTCTGTACGGAACCCACCTGCATTTTTCGAAAGAGAACCGGGCTTCCATGACTGACGCCTGCCAGAGAGTCAGCTCGCAACTTCAGGTGTAAACCTGGCGCAGAAGGAGATGCAGCAGGCTGGCTGGCTAAACCGTTAAAGCGACGCTTGGGAACAGCCGCCTTTATATCCTTATTACTGACATCCATATTGATGTATCGTCCGCCCAACAGGGTTTCCAGACCGGAAATACCCTGCAGGCCAATGCTCGGCTTCACCAGCCAGAAACGTGCGCCTTTTACCATCAGGTTAACGGCGTCCGGTCGTATGACGGCATTGGCGGTAATGCCGGAATAGTCGTCTTTCAGTTCAATATCCCTGATCAACCCCACTTCCATACCATGAAACAGAATGCGGGTCTTTTCCTGCCCCAGCGCAACATCCAGCGGGAAATCAATCTCGACAGCAATGCCCGCTTCAGCCTCGTCATAATCGCGATAAAGCGGGAACACATCCCCCTGATAGGCTTCTGGAAACTCCTGTTCCCAATCAGGGGTATAAAGCGACACCCCGCCCTGAACCAAAGACACAATGGATTGCGTCCGGACTTTCAGGTTGGTAAGGCTGCCGGACAGTTCGACCCCTCCAGCGTTCCAGAAACGGGTATTGCGACGCACCAGGTGGGCAAACCGTGGTTGTATGAATACCTCGACATCCACGTACTGATCGTCGACAGACAGGTCATAAGACGACACTTCACCAATTTTCAGACGACGGTAGTAAACCGGGCTGCCATTTTGTATCGACGACAGCTCTTTTGCCCTGAGCGTCAGACTTAACCCATCTTCCTGCTCACCCAGGGGAGGTGGCGACGGCAGGGCAATGAATTTTTTGCGTTTAATCCCGGTATCATCCGGCTGGAAAGCGATATAATTACCTGACACCAGGGTATCAAGGCCAGAAATACCCGCTACGCTCACCTGTGGCCGTACCAACCAGAAGCGGCTTTTGTCCGTAAGGCTGGTCGACATTCGACGATCCATCTCCAGGGTGACATCGACGGACTTGAGATCGTCAGACATTGCTATGCCTGTTACTCTCCCGACCGCAATACCATTCAGCCTGACTTCCGTTTTGCCCTGTTTAATGCCTCTGCCATTCTGAAACTCCACATCAATAACAATTCCGGCTTCACTGATCGACTTCCACACCAGCCATACAACGATCAACAAGGCGACAACCGGCAATAACCAGACAAGCGACAGGTTGCCACGTTTCTTAATATTTGCCCGGGCAGGTTCCGGTGCAGAAGTGTTCTGGTTCATAGTTTTTTAACCTCTGCGGCATCCCACAACAAACGCGGATCAAACTGCATGGCTGCCAGCATGGTGGTCACCACCACACTGGCAAAAGCATAAGCACCAATGCCTGCTGTGACGGTACCAAGCTGTCCAAACTGCACCAGCCCCACCAGCAGGGAAATAATAAAAATATCCAGCATTGACCAGCGCCCGATCCAGACAATCACCCGGTAAAGTGTCTGCTGCCGGTGCATGGCGGCCCCGGGAAACCGGACACAGATCAGCAGCCATACCATCCCCAACAGCTTCAGCAAGGGAACCACCACACTGGCGGTAAACACCAGCAGGGCAATAGGAACCATGCCATGATTCACCAGTTCTATAACACCTGAAAAAATAGTTTGCGGCTGCCCCTCTTCAAACTTGCTGACGGTCATCATTGGCAACAAGTTGGCCGGGATATATAACAAGGCGGCGGTCAGGGTCAGCGCCCAGCTTCTGGCAATACTGTTCTGACGTCGTTGATGCACTCTGGCTCCACAGCGTGGGCAGCGTTCTGTCTGTTCAGCGCACACCTTGTGGCAATCAAGGCAGAGCTTCAGACCGGCGTCAGAGCCGTTGATCCAGTGTTGAGCGTCAGCAGGATACGTTTTCATGGCTCTCCTCCAGCTGACGGCTCTCCTCCAGCTGACGGCTCTCCTCCAGCTGACGGCTCTCCTCCAGCTGACGGCTCTCTTCCAGATGCTCCCAGACTTCCTGTTCATCCATGCAGATGCTGATGCCCAGCTCAGCCGCCATAAGCCCGGCAAAACATAACAAACCGGCTCCGGGCTGAACCATTGCCATATCCGCCAGCTTAATAACCGCCACCAGAATACCCAACAGATAGATTTCTACCATGCCCCACTCGCCCAGCTGCACATAACGCCGGAACAGGTGTCTGGCAAACCTTTTTGCCCATTTCTGAAAGCGCTGTTCCTGAAAAATTGCCCCCATCACAAACAGCAAAATCAGCAATCGCATACCAGGCACCAGAATAGCCAGTACAAACACCAGCAGCGCCACCCCCTGCAAACCTTCCCGATAAAGCGCCATCACCCCGTCCCAGATTGTACTGGCTTCCTGATGATCCAGAATCTCCATCACTAACACCGGAAAAATATTGGCAGGAAGGAAAAGGAGTAAGCCAGTTATGACCCATGACAATGATTTTATAAGTCCTTCCGGGTGATACTCCCGTAAATTTCGGTTACATCTTGGACAACAGATGATCAGTTTGCGTGCGGGGTCTGAGTCAACCACTTCCCGGATCACAAGATCACAGTCGGGACACAGAGTAAGGTGACTGTCCTCCGGACAGATAGCTGATTTACTCTGGCTGTACACGTCAGCGGGTTGCTGTAAAGAATCTGCCTTCATTGTTTCATCATTTGTGCCGTATAATCGCCGTTCGCTGATTTTCTGGTTCTGTGACCCCATGGGGCGGCTTAATTGTCAACGCCCTCCTTTGTATCGGCAGAATCAGTGAGCGCCCAAACCAATACTCCGCCTCAGGCTATGATAGTCACTTTTTACCAGTGACTGCGGTCATGGTCAGGAGCTTGACTGATAATCGGTCACTTTCCACGGTACGGAGCGATTTATCCAAAGAAAGAGGTTTTTATATGCTTCCCGTCGAGCGTCGTGAACACATCCTGGCTTATGTTGAAGAAAAGGGCTGCGCCAACATAGAAGAAATGGCCTCGAAGTTTGACGTCTCACAAATGACTATTCGCCGAGACATCCGAACTCTGGAGCAGGAAGACAAGCTGCGCGTTACTTACGGTGGTGCAGTTTCCAAAAGCTTTTTGATGGAAGATATTCCATACGAAAAGAAAAATGCGGTTAACATCGAAGAGAAGAAGTCCATCGCGTCAGAAGCCTTCAAGCACATTCGTGAAGGTCAGATCGTACTGCTGGATGCGGGCACTTCCACCATGGCGCTGGCCAAAATGCTGATGCGCCTGCGTGTCACAGTGATCACACCAGACCTGAAGATCGCCCTGCAACTGTCCGACTCCACCACTGCCAAGGTTTATACCACTGGCGGACTGGTTAGCTCGATCACCAAGGCTCACACCGATGTGGCTGCCCTGAGCTTTCTGGACAGCATTAATGCTGACGTTGTTTTCCTGGCCACCAACAGCTGGAGCCTGGAACACGGCGTGACGACAGCGTCTACCGACCACTACTACATCCGTCGCAAAATGCTGGAACGCGCTACCCGCAAAATCCTGCTGGCTGACTCCAGTAAGTACGGTGCGTCCAGCATGAAGACCATCTGTCAGCTGGATGAGCTGGACACGATTATCACTGACAGTCGTTTCCACGACGAAAACATCACAGCCATTGAAGAAGCTGGCGGTCAGCTAATTCGTGCCTAAACGATAAAACAGCAAACCACCCATGGCAGGTTGCCTGGGTGGTTTCTGCTAATGCTTCCGTTCTTCCGGTATGGGTTCTCCGCACTCGTCACACTCTGTTGCACTCTCACTGTCTGAATCCGGCAGACGTGAACGAATCTGATCAACAGCATCATTCACAGTATCGTCAATCTGGTCCTGAACGGCTCCGTCTTTTGCAAATCCTCCTGCCATCACAAACACCCTTCATGCTTTGCTCACAAAATTATTGATAGCATAAACTGCCAAACCAGGTACTAAACTGTACGACTACTATAAACAATCAGACCACCCAATGTTATGAAGCCTCTGGTATGCGTGCCAATGGGAGACCCCGCTGGCATTGGTCCCGAAATCATTGTTCAGTCAGTGGCTGAATCCGGTTTGACCGATAACTGTCGTCTTATTTTTACCGGAACCGAAGACTGCCTGAAACGTGCTGCAAACGTCTGCCAGGTCAAACTCAAACTAAACCTCTGTCAGCATGTGTCAGAAGCAACCGATGAGAAACAGACCCTGAACCTGTTCCCGGTCACCTGTCCACCACTTAGTGAAACACCTTTTGGCAGGGTAACCAGTGCCGCCGGGGAAACCGCCTGGCAATGCATTAAAACGGCTACCGAGCTGGCCCTGAGGGGAGATGTCGATGCTCTGGCCACCACCCCCATCAATAAAGAATCGCTTAAAGCAGCTGGCATTCCTCACATTGGTCATACCGAAATACTGGCTGACCTGACCCACTGCCCTGATCCTCTGACACTGTTTCAGGTGAAAACACTCCGGGTCTTTTTCTTTTCAAGACACCTGTCGTTAAGAGAGGCCTGTGACTACATCACAGAAACGCGCCTTGTTGAGTTTTCCCGCAAAGCGATAAAAGCCCTGCAACAACTGGGGATAGAGAAGCCTCATCTGGCGATTGCCGCACTGAACCCTCACGGCGGTGAACAAGGATTATTTGGCGATGAAGAAATGATGTCCATAAAACCGGCGATCCGGCAACTTCAGCAGGAAGGTTTTCAGATATCCGGCCCGTTACCGGCGGATTCCGTTTTCCATCAGGTTCTGCAGGGGCGTTACGATGCGGTGATTTCCCTGTACCATGACCAGGGACATATCGCGACCAAGATGGTCGATTTTGAGAAAACCATTTCAATCACCTGCGGGTTGCCTTTTCTGCGCACATCGGTTGATCACGGGACTGCTTTTGATATTGCCGGACAAGGTATTGCCAGCTCTGTCAGTCTGGTTGAAGCCATCTCTCTGGCTGCGAAATACGCCGGAAGGATGAAAAGATTATGTTGACGGCTATCAATATTCGGGAATTGATTGTGTGACATTATGATAACAAATGAAGACATCAGTTCCGGACCATAAAAGCCGGATAAAGAATGACGGAAGGATGCAGGACAGACCTATGGCCATACATAATAAGACCACGCCGCTGGAGATGACCATGAACGAAAGTATGAAAGCCAGTGTTACCCGCCAGATAGAAGCCCTGCAGGAACTTCAGGGACGTATCAATGGTGAATTCACTGACGCCGTCCAGCTCCTGACCGGCTGCCGTGGTCGTGTGATCATGCTGGGTATGAGCCAGTCCGGTCATATTGGTCGAAAAATTGCGGCCACCCTGTATAACGCTGGTCTTTCCTGTCATCTGATTAACCCTGCTGATGCCTGGCACGACAACCTGAGCATGGTGGGTAGCGGCGATATTATTATTATGCTGTCGTACAGTGGCATGACCGAAGAGCTGATAAGGCTGTATCCGGTTGTCAAACATGTGGGCAACAAAGTGATTGCTATTACTGGCGATCCAAAAGGCCCCGTTGCAGAACAGGCTGACATCGTACTCGACGCCAGTGTGACTGAAGACCCGGCAGACCAGGAACACGCACCCACCACCTACACCACGGTTCTGCTGGCTATCGGCGACCTGCTCGCAGAAGCTCTGCACCGATTCCAGGCCAGCGATCTGGAAGGCTTGAGAAAAGACCAGAAAATCACCTGGGTACGCAACATCATGAGCGCCGACAACTTTGGCCGTATTGCGCCTGACAGTAAGATCGGTGATGTGATGCAGGCTATGACAGCCACCGGCTCCAAAATCTGTCTGGTGATGGATGATGACGACCTGGCAGGCGTGATTACCGACGGTGACTTACGACGTGGGCTGTCTGGCGTCGACAGTCTGAGCGGGATGACGGCTCGTAATATCATGAATGGCGCGCCGATCAGTATTAAGGAAGAAGCCAGCGCCAGCGATGCCAAAGCGTTGATGGACAAAAACAAGATTCGCGCCCTGGTCGTGCAGGATGCCCATAATCATGTGATTGGTGTGGTTACCATTGATGCCTGCCGGAAAGCACTGGAGTCCTGAGCCAGAAATCAATAAAAAGGAGGAGGGGGAAACGGGGCAGAAGTAGGGAGCTGCCCCGTTTTTTTAAAAGTCGTACTTCATTCTAAAACCGTCATTCAGCACCTATATCAGGAATAAATCTCTTGGTACGGTCGACCAAGAATTGAAATGATGGTTAATTGCCTCTCCTGCAAGCCAACGACATGTTTTTCATGACCATCGACCAATAAAACATTAATTCCCTGAAAGCAAAAAAATACCCAGCGTGCAGTCGGATTCTGATAGGGCTTTCGCTTCATATCCGGAAAGAACCTACTCTGACGCTTTAATTCATGCCTGATTCGATGCTGTATCGCTGCGTAGACTAACAGGCAAAGCGTCATCACCATAAGCAACGCTTCTATACGTTCCGGCTTCTTTAAAAACAGCGAGGAGACCAGAAATTCAGGGCTTTTAAGAAACCGAAATCCACGCTCCACCGACTGCTGTGATTTATAAGTGCTCAACACTTCTGCTGAACTTAGCCGGCTCCTGTCCAGATCATTTGTTGCCAACACAAAGCACCCCAGGGAAGCCTCTGCTACTTTACGACAGTCAACGGATACCCAAGGATGACCGCTGACATAATACTCCACGCTATCTGGTTTGCTGTCTTTCTCCGGACGTCCCACTTTGGTATAGCATGGTTTTGTCGTAATTACAGGTTCTGCCTGACAATAATTGCTTTTTGATTGCCACTCATTGAACGCACGCAATGCGTCCGTTTCACACTTGAACGGTTTCTTCGCCAGCTTGCTGGTCAGTGCTTCCGCTTCTTTTTCTGACTTTTTCAACAGTTTTTTGAGCAGTGTTTTCTGTTCGCTTTTCCGAGCCTGTTCACTGCGAATCAGAACCCACCGTTGAGATACATCCGCATAGTCGGACAGTACTTCGCAGCTCTCATAACCTTCGGCATCTTCAACCGGTGTCATCGCACAAGAAGCGACACTGTCCACAAGCTCTCTTGCGGATTTTATTTTAGCCGGAACCCGGGTGATGAACTGTTGCTTTTGCTGATGCAATATCTGTACATTGTCTGTTGTATAAAGTGCAGCATCGCCGATCAGGTAACGATTATTCAGCGCCTCTTTGTAGCATTTCAAATGCTTGCTGATGACTTTTTTAAAATTAGTGTTGTCGTTTATATTGCCACTGGATGCGGCCATGAATACGGGAATACCCGCCTGATTTTCAGTCATTAGGAGCAGTATCGCCTGATTTAATTCAGGTCGGTGATCTCTGCTGTATCCACGACAGATTTTAATGCAGTTCAGATCTTCTTCATCGACTTCAGACTCACTGTTATAACGACCGTCCACATGAAAGCTGGTTGAATCAAGATTCAGAGCATTACACGGCAGTTTCAAGACATTAACGGCCTTGACAGCCAGTGATAAATAGACCTCACTTACACCCAGTTCAAAAATTTGATCCAAGGCTCTGCCGAGTACACTTTCGTTGATATGTTCCGGCTCTATACCCGGCCGAATAAGTTTATCCAGTGGTTTGTCGGCGTGAAACTCAGGGAACATGTGGAGTGTGCGAGCAGTGAAGCCCAGTCCGTTAAGCAGCATTGAGACAACGGTTTCTCCGAAGGAAATCTTTCTGGTTTCAGATTGGTTGGGAACCAGAGAATCCAAGAGGTTAGCGATCCCGAGCTCTTTGCACATACCGGCCACCAACCCCGTATGGTCGATGCGTTGAATGTGAAATTGATGAGGTTGCATGGCATATGCTCAGTCTGAAAATTTTTTACATTTTAGATGGTTTTAGGAAATTCTCAGATTAAGTGCTGAATGACGGCTAAAAGTGTAATTATTGCTTTTGTAGCCCGATTTCTGGTGACGGTCATAACCAAGCATCATCGACAGGTTGTCAAACCTCCGGTAGGTGAGGCTAAACGAAGCTGAATAGCTGTCTCTGACAGGTTTTGCTCCCTCGAAGTTTAACGAGCCTCCACCATCAATCAGTATCGAATCCGTTTTAACCCGATCGCCCTTTATATCGTACCAGCCCATAATACGAACTGAAGGTTCCAACGTACCCTGGGCTATTTCGAATAGCCGGCTCATTTCCAGCCCTGCACCCAGCTCGACTTTCTGATACGTCTGGCCACTGACGGACTGGGCCAAACCGATGTTACCGGTGTCTTTCTCCCTGTAATCGTCAGTGACAATCCGGGAATAATTAAAGCCAAACACAGGCTGGAACATTGTATTCAGGTAGGGATAATTAAACCCGGCCAGGAGCTTCAGACCATAATGATTACTGTTAAAGTCAGACTCAATGGGAGACAGGTCTATTCCTGGTAATTCAACATAACGCGCACGCTCATGCTTGCTGCGCCCGTAGTTAAGAACACCGTCGAGATACCACTCATCACGAGTGTAGGAGCCATACACGCTCAGCTGATAGTTTTTGAGGCGGTTATCGTCTATCGAATTCTGCTTGTCGGCTTTAACGCCAGCAACCGTGAAGGCGGCACCATAAGTGATGTCGTAACCCCCTTTATCCAGCGAACTTTCCAGCCCCAGACTAAAGCCGTCTATATCAGCATCAAAACCTGATAAGGTATCACCGTTCTCATTTTTCCGGCTGTCCTGCGAAGCACCTGCAGCCAGCACCTGCATCCAGATGCCTTTGCTTGCCTGCTCATCGCCAAAAGACATGCCCCGGGCAAGACTTCGGGCATTGCTTAAACGTTGGAGGGGGATTGACACCGCTTCTTCCTGAACAATAAGGTTCATCAGTTGTGTTGAGTGACTGTTGTTCACCCAGTTTTCCTGAACCAGCTTTTCCAGCTGAGCCTTAGAAGTCGTACCCGCTAACAAGTCAAAAAGAGGCTTTGAACGACCAGCCGCTTTTACCACTGTTTCGGTAGCCTCTGAACCTGAAGACGCTTCTTCAGGGGTTTTTCGGTCAATGGTCACTGTCAATGTATTACCGGTATCGTTAACCACATTGACCGTTGTTAGCACTCCCCCCTGAACATTGGCACCATTGTTTGTCAAAGTACCTGCTTTCAGCAATTGATAGGATTCACCAGCCAGACGGGATGTGTCTTTGTAGAGTTCAAAGTCCGGTACCACCACTACAGTGCTGCCAGACGACAACGTTGCAGTGTCGCTGACATCCATGACGGGAGTTGTTGAAGCAGCAGAATCGACACTGAATTCAAGCAGCGCTGTGTGGGTAAAATTACCAGTCAGGCTGGTGCCGCGTTCAGTGTAAAATGAGCCATGGTTATAAAAGTTGATATTTCCAAGAAATCTGCCCGTCATCAAACCTGAGCTTTCGTTTGTGACCTCCAGTGTATGGGTCAGGTTGTCGTTCCGGGCCACATAATAGCCTGACATCAACCCTTCATTCGTCACACCGTCGGTGATATTTCCTTCATTGTCAGAGATATCACTACCTGATGACGCACCAACATAAATCAGGGCTTTTCCTTCTTCTCTGGCAATCATGCTGCCTAAATTTTTATTAACAATACCGCCATCAAACGCCACGTTCTTAAATTCAAAGCCATGTCCGCTTTCTGCGGTCATAACACCGAATGACTTATTGATGATGCTGCCTTCAAAATTTACAAAAGGATCGTTCGATTCAGAATTGTCACCAGTGATTCGAACCAGACCGGCAGACGCTGTTATGGTTCCACTGTTTTCCAGATTGCCACTGAAGGTAGTAATGTCACCAAGCTTCAGAGCATAGCCGCTATTGGTCCAGGTCCCTTCGTTAATAATATTTCCATAAAAAGCAGCATTAGACAGTGAAATACCAGAAGGCCCCGTCGTCTTTATTATGCCTTTATTGGTAAAGTCGCCATGCATTTCACCTTCGAAAAGCTTTAAAGCAATGCCCCCTTCCATGATGCCCAGAGATTCATTTGTTATGTCCCCGTCCACTCTCGTTGCCGGGTCGGAACTATCCGGAGCGATTCTGATAATTTCTGAATCCCTATTATACAGGTAGCCTCTATTACTTACGCTGGAAAGGGCTGAACGACCGTATTTAATATTGGCTCCCAGTCCCTGATTGATAAGGATTTTGCCCGACCGAGTGATGTTGACATCAACATCAGGTTTCGACCTTTCATCAAATAATATGCCGCTGGCCGTTTCGCCATTATCCATAATCAGGCTACCGTGAAGATTCACAGTACCTATAATAGGCACCTTGAAACGATGGCCATCCGGATAGCTGGAACGAATGATGACCAGTGCGGAGTCAGATCCAGAGGTAAGGCGGTACTCCCCTTCCGGTATATCAAAATCCTGTGCGGCATGAACACCGGCAACCGCCGCACTCAACACCGCCAGTGGAAATAAATAAGCCAGATTTTTAAAGGGCATCCTTGCCTCCCGAAGATCCTGTCACCTTTTTTTGGAAAGCGGGACAGATGTGAGGGACTGCCCCGCTTTTTTTAAACTAATAATCGTATTCCACTCTCAAATAATAACTATTATTTCTGTAATCGGATTTCTGACTAAGGTCATAGCTCAAAACCACCGACAGGTTATCAAGCCGCCGGTAGGTAAGATGAAAAGAAGCCGAATAACTGTCTTTGACAGGCTCGCCTGCCTCAGCATTCAATGCTTCTTCACTGCCCATCAAGGTCGAACGGGCTTTAACCTTGTCTCCCTTAATGTCATACCAGCCCATAATCCGGGCAGAAGGTTCTAAATCTCCCATAGGCAAGGCGTATATCTGACTCATTTCCAACCCTGCGCCCAACTCCATTTTCTGATAGGTCTGACCGCTAACCGACTGTACCTGTCCGACATTACCGGTAAGCGTTTCCCTGTAATCATCAATGGTAATACGAGAATAATTAAAGCCAATCACAGGCTGAAATATCGTACTCCAATAAGGGTAATTAAATCCGGCCAATAGCTTTAAGCCATAGTTATTACTGGTAAATTCAGCCTCTGCTGAAGACGATGATTCTATATACCGTGTGCGATCATTCTGACTCCGCCCATAGTTAATAACGCCGTCGAGATACCACTCATCACGAGTGTAAGAGCCATACAGACTCAGCTGATAGTTTTTGAGGCGGTTATCATCCATCGATTTCTGTTTGTCAGCTTTTACATCAGCAATCGTAAATGCGGCGCCATAAGTGATTTCGTTATTGCCTCTTACTGCCGAGCGATCAAGCCCCAGCGTGAAACCATCTGCGTCAGCATCAAAACCTGACAAGGTGTTGCCTGTGTCACTTTTCCAGCTGTCCTGAGACGTACCAGAAGCGAGCATCTGCACCCATACTCCCATGTCTACTGGATCATCAACATAGGAAAAGTCTCTGCCAAAATGCCTGGAAGTACTCAGGCGCTGCAGGGGGGCTGACTCAGCCTCCTGCTGGGCAATCAGGCTCATCTGCAAAGACATGAACGTGTTTGAAGCCAAATCAACTTCCTGCTGTGCATGGGTATTTGAAGCCGCCACACACAACAGCGCCAGTGGAAATAAATGAGCCAGATTTTTACAGGGCATCCTTGCCTCCCGAAGATCCTGTCGCCTTTTATTGGTGTCCTATTCATCGTTTTTCGGCATTGTATAAAAGTCTTTAGCTCATAAGCCTGTTGACTGGAAACAGAACCAGAAGATAACTGCTAACTTAATTACATAAAATCAAAACAATAGGCTTGGTATGCGTTCCCTCATTTTTCTTCTGGTACCTTGGTTCTTTTTTTCCGCTTCTCTCAGTGCCAGTAATGAAGGCTACTATCGGTATCCCAGCATTCACAAAAACACGGTGGTCTTCTCAGCAGAAGGTGATCTGTGGAAAACAACATTGGCAGGAGGAACAGCCACACGCCTGACGACCAATCACGGCCGGGAAGTGTTACCAGCTATTTCTCCCGATGGTCAACAGGTGGCATTTCTTGCCGAATACGACGGGCCAGACAATCTCTACATCATGCCAATATCCGGAGGTCTGCCAAAACGGCTGACCTATTCAGAAGGCCAG
Source organism: Endozoicomonas gorgoniicola (assembly GCF_025562715.2). NCBI lineage: Bacteria > Pseudomonadati > Pseudomonadota > Gammaproteobacteria > Oceanospirillales > Endozoicomonadaceae > Endozoicomonas > Endozoicomonas gorgoniicola. Next base: position 5,298,686 of record NZ_JAPFCC010000001.1, on the reverse strand, counting down.
GTGATTCCCCGGGGCTGGATTAATGACCGGCAGATTCTTTACGCCACCAATGAGCGCACCGTGTTTGGTGAAAACTTTCAGCTGGTCACTCTGGACACTGAAACCCGTGTGCGAAACTGGATACCACTGGCTCAGGCCTTCGAAGGCAGTTTTGGTGCCAGCCCGAACAGCAACAGAGCGCTCTTTTTTACACGCCTTTCCGGTCCTTTCCATAATATCAGGCACTATCAGGGAGGAACTGCTCAAAATATCTGGAAATATCTTGATGGTAAGGAAGCCATCCCACTCACCAAAGATTTTCCCGGCACCAGCCGGCACCCTATGTTCTGGAATCAACGGGTTTATTTTGTCAGTGACCGGGACGGAAGCGGCAATCTATGGTCAATGGATACGGATGGTCAAAATCTGATTCAGCATACCTTTCATAAGGGGCTGGATATCGAGTATCCAGCACAGGACGATGGCCAGTTTGTTTACCAGCTGGGGCCAGACCTCTTCGCTTTAGACCTGAAACAGACTGACGCCAAACCAGAAAAAATCCAGATCACACTCGCTTCAGACTTTGAGCAGCGGCGACCACACTGGCTGCATTGGCCTGCGGCTTATCTTTCCAGCTATGACCTGTCTCCAGACTCTACCCAACTGGTATTGACAGCAAGAGGACAGATAACCCTGCTGCCTGTGAAAGATGGTCGAACGGTTTCCATTCCCAGTCCGGGAAAAGACATTTTCTTTCAATCAGCCCAGCATTTAACCCATTCCCCTCACCTTCTGGGACTGGCTTCAGAAGGCATTTATCAGTCGTTCTGGCTACTGCCTGCTGATGGCAGTCAGCAGCCCGTAAAAATTCATCAAACGGACAAAACGGTGATTGAAGCTCCGGTTATCTCACCGGATAACGAATTTTTCGCCTGGACAGATTCTGATGCGACCGTATGGCTGACCCATATTCAATCGGGCATGACAGAAGCCATCAGGCAATTTGAACCACAGGAAATCTATCCTGGTCAGTTCAGCTGGTCTCCGGACAGTCAGTGGCTAACCTTTTCCAGCCCGGCCAGCAACCGTAAAAAGCAAATCTATCTGTTCAGCCTCTCCGACAATCAACTGACGGCTATTACCAGCGATCGTACTGACAGCGGCTTTCCCGTCTGGAGTTCCAGCGGCAAATGGTTGATGTTTATCTCAGAGCGATTCTTCCACTCCAAAGTAAAAAACCCTTTCGGCTCGAATCAGCCAGAGCCTTATTCAGACACAAACCGAGGTCTGTTCATGGTGGCCATGGACCCGGAGGCAATCTGGCCTTTTGAGCCTGAAAATGAAGTTCTGCAGCAGAAAACTGCACGGCTTTTGGAAAAAGAGCAGCAGGGAAAACCCGCTAAAGAAGAACAGCCTCAGCGCATTACTGTTCAAATGAATGGCCTGCAGGATCGCCTGTACCAGGTGCCTGTCCCTCCCGGCAATTATTATGGTCTTGATTTCTCAGATAGCTACCTGTTCTGGGGGGAACCAGACACTGAAAGTACGTTCACGCTTTACAGCCTGGAAGTCAGTAATGCCCCGGACAATCAACCCTTCATTGTTGCTTCAGGCCTCACGGGTTATCAGCCGTCCAAATACGGAGAACAGCTTCTGATCCATGGTGACAATGACGAATTCGCCCTGATCCCTGTTGGCGTGCCTGAAAGCAATATTGACATCAATCCTTTATCCCTTGAACAATGGCGGGTTTACGTTTCTCCACAGGACGAATGGCGGCAGCTGTTGTCTAATGTCTGGTCTTTGCTGGGAAATCAGTTTGCTGACCGTTCAATGAATGGCACAGACTGGCCTGCACAGCTGGATACTCACCTGCAGATGTTGAACCGGGTCACAAACCGAAGTGACCTGAATCACCTTATTGGCAGCATGATCGGACAGCTGGGGGTTCTTCATCTCGAGATTGATGGCGGTGACCTGCGATTCAACGACAAGTGGAGTATAGAAAGCTCTCTGGGGGCTCTCTTCTCACAGGAAGATAAAGGATTACTCATTGATCAAATTTATAAAACCGACCCTGATTTTCCCCTGAAGCGCTCCCCGTTAGCCCGCCCTGGCATTCAGATTGAAGAAGGGGACAGCATTACGGCCATCAACAAACTGCCGCTGAGTCGTCAGCAACCGATAGAAGAACGGTTAACGTTCAAAGAAAACCAGCAGGTGCTGCTGACCGTTAAAAAGCCGGGTATTCCAGACCCCATAGAACAGGTTGTCTGGCCAATATTGCCTCAGGAATCTGCCAGACTGCGCTACGATTCCTGGGTGTACGACCGGCAACAGCGCACCGAACACCAGGGGCAGGGAAAGCTTGGCTATGTTCACCTGAGAGGCATGGAACCCGATAATTTCGAACAGTGGGTACAACAGTATTACCCCGTCTTTAACCGTGGCGGATTAATACTGGATCTGCGCAACAACTCTGGCGGAAACATTGACAGCTGGATTACCAGTCGTCTGCAGAGAAAAGCCATAACGTTCAACAGCACTATGGGCTCCACCGTGGACTGGAATATGCCATACGCCTTCAGGGGGCATATCGTTGTTCTGGTCAACGAGCATACCGCTTCTGATGCGGAAGAACTGGCTGAAGACTTGCGGAACCTGGGGCTGGCGACCATTATTGGCACTCGCACCTGGGGCGGGAGAATATGGATGTTCTTCTCTGAACTGATGGATCAGGGGTATGTTACTGTTCCCTACATCGCAGGCTACAGAGCCAATGGTCGCTGGCTGGCAGAAAACTGGGGCATAGAACCTGATATTCAGATTGATAACCTGCCCTATTCTACCTTCAGCGGCAGTGACTCTCAGCTGGACAAGGCCATTCAGTTTCTGCTTAAGAAGCTGGAGAAAGAGCCTGTAGAAACGCCTGCAAGACCTGATTTCCCCATTGCCCGCCCATAGGAGAAATGGGTGTTCAATTCTCTCGCCATTTTATTGAACACCCCATGCCGGGCTGCTGATCCTCCGGGCCTTTGTCGGTGGCTGCGATGGTTCGCATGGCATTGAGCAACTCCGGAACCCGGTCAGACGGATCGTCCATTCGGGCATTATCCAGTCTGCCGCGATACTGAAGCCTGCCCTCCCGATTTAAACCGAAAAAATCGGCCGTACAAACGGCATCGTACTGTTTGCCGACGGACTGGTCTTCATCAATCAGATAAGGGAAGTCAAAGCCATGCTGACTGGCAAACTGCTTCATCTTTTCCGGAGAATCTTCCGGGTATGCTTTGTAGTCGTTAGGCATAATGGCAAGGACATTAATGCCTTCCGCCATCAATGTGCGAGTATCTTCAGCCAGTCGATCTCCAATCTTCTTAACATCCGTCATTCAGCACTTAATCTGAGAATTTCCTAAAACCATCTAAAATGTAAAAAATTTTCAGACTGAGCATATGCCATGCAACCTCATCAATTTCACATTCAACGCATCGACCATACGGGGTTGGTGGCCGGTATGTGCAAAGAGCTCGGGATCGCTAACCTCTTGGATTCTCTGGTTCCCAACCAATCTGAAACCAGAAAGATTTCCTTCGGAGAAACCGTTGTCTCAATGCTGCTTAACGGACTGGGCTTCACTGCTCGCACACTCCACATGTTCCCTGAGTTTCACGCCGACAAACCACTGGATAAACTTATTCGGCCGGGTATAGAGCCGGAACATATCAACGAAAGTGTACTCGGCAGAGCCTTGGATCAAATTTTTGAACTGGGTGTAAGTGAGGTCTATTTATCACTGGCTGTCAAGGCCGTTAATGTCTTGAAACTGCCGTGTAATGCTCTGAATCTTGATTCAACCAGCTTTCATGTGGACGGTCGTTATAACAGTGAGTCTGAAGTCGATGAAGAAGATCTGAACTGCATTAAAATCTGTCGTGGATACAGCAGAGATCACCGACCTGAATTAAATCAGGCGATACTGCTCCTAATGACTGAAAATCAGGCGGGTATTCCCGTATTCATGGCCGCATCCAGTGGCAATATAAACGACAACACTAATTTTAAAAAAGTCATCAGCAAGCATTTGAAATGCTACAAAGAGGCGCTGAATAATCGTTACCTGATCGGCGATGCTGCACTTTATACAACAGACAATGTACAGATATTGCATCAGCAAAAGCAACAGTTCATCACCCGGGTTCCGGCTAAAATAAAATCCGCAAGAGAGCTTGTGGACAGTGTCGCTTCTTGTGCGATGACACCGGTTGAAGATGCCGAAGGTTATGAGAGCTGCGAAGTACTGTCCGACTATGCGGATGTATCTCAACGGTGGGTTCTGATTCGCAGTGAACAGGCTCGGAAAAGCGAACAGAAAACACTGCTCAAAAAACTGTTGAAAAAGTCAGAAAAAGAAGCGGAAGCACTGACCAGCAAGCTGGCGAAGAAACCGTTCAAGTGTGAAACGGACGCATTGCGTGCGTTCAATGAGTGGCAATCAAAAAGCAATTATTGTCAGGCAGAACCTGTAATTACGACAAAACCATGCTATACCAAAGTGGGACGTCCGGAGAAAGACAGCAAACCAGATAGCGTGGAGTATTATGTCAGCGGTCATCCTTGGGTATCCGTTGACTGTCGTAAAGTAGCAGAGGCTTCCCTGGGGTGCTTTGTGTTGGCAACAAATGATCTGGACAGGAGCCGGCTAAGTTCAGCAGAAGTGTTGAGCACTTATAAATCACAGCAGTCGGTGGAGCGTGGATTTCGGTTTCTTAAAAGCCCTGAATTTCTGGTCTCCTCGCTGTTTTTAAAGAAGCCGGAACGTATAGAAGCGTTGCTTATGGTGATGACGCTTTGCCTGTTAGTCTACGCAGCGATACAGCATCGAATCAGGCATGAATTAAAGCGTCAGAGTAGGTTCTTTCCGGATATGAAGCGAAAGCCCTATCAGAATCCGACTGCACGCTGGGTATTTTTTTGCTTTCAGGGAATTAATGTTTTATTGGTCGATGGTCATGAAAAACATGTCGTTGGCTTGCAGGAGAGGCAATTAACCATCATTTCAATTCTTGGTCGACCGTACCAAGAGATTTATTCCTGATATAGGTGCTGAATGACGGTAACATAGGGACAATGGTTACAGATAAAGTTGGGGTTATTAATGCCTGTCTGATGCGCATGATGATTGCTACGGCAGGTCAACGCCTGAAAATGTTGATTCGTACAACAATGCGGATGGTTCAGGATCATAATGGAGACCTTCCGGGGCCTTTTTACACAGCAGCAGGCAAGGAGATGCGGCTGGATAGCCTGAAGATAATGACCAGCTACAGTCCCATGACCAAACGGGTGTGGTGAAGAAACATTATGATCGACACACCCACCTTCCCCGCAAAAGAGCCGCGATTCGCCTGTATGACCGACGCTTAAGCCATGTTCTGACCAGAAGGAAGTGGAACAGCAAGCTTGCTCTGGCTCGCTGAATTTTCCCTTGGCGTATCACTATTTTCTCTGGGAATCCGTTGGCGGCAAAGGTGGTTCCGCTGGATTTTATTGCTATGGCCTGGGTTGCCACGAGATATCGATCTTACGGTGTTGAGCCACACAGTCCCTGAGGTAAAGATTAATAAGGCTTTGATAAGGGACACCCGTTTCTTCTGCCATGTTTTTAAAATAGTTTATGACATCTTCGCCAAGCCGCATGGTCACAGATTTTTTCAGTTTAGATGCGTATGGGTTTTTACGGGACTTCATTTTTGAGAGGTCATATTCATCTTTCATGATAAGCTCCCTTCATACTGTTTACGTTCATTACTGGTGGCCTTTCGAGCTGAGATAATCCGGATGGATCGACCATTATTTCTCTCGCAGTGACACACAAGAAGAACGCGGGATTCCTGACTGAAACCAACCATCAAAAACCTATCCTCAGCCCCGGAATTTTTCTCGTCATAATATTGAACAGCGTATTCATCGTAAAATACGCTTTTTGCCTCCTCGAAGGAGACTCCGTGTTTTCTTTGGTTGGATCGGTTTTTAGTCTGATCCCATTCAAACTTAATCATACATACATTGTATGTACCAAGCAGGGTCTGTCAAGCTGGCGCTTTGAGCCATATCGGCTTTTATTTGAAAGAAGAACTGCAAGCTGCCTCTGGCTCATTGAAAGAGACCTTATAGACAACGAGACTTAAAGAAAAAACAGGAACGGTAACGACTTCGTTCCTGTAGCAACATCAACGATTAGCCTTTCTTTGATCTTTTGATTCACTAACGTAAGAATATTTTTTAGATGGGCTACCTTTGTGTTTTGACTGACAGGTAGTGACCAGTATATTCGTACTGATAACCTTGCCATTGACATAACAGGGCAGAGAAGGAACACCACCTGACCCTCCACTCCCGCCGTTGGCAAATGCTACTGACGAACATAGAGAGAGAGCGACAGCTGTTATTAATTTATTCATATCCATTCCTGAAGTGTTGTAAGTTGCACTGCACAAATACATATCGTGCATTCGTGAAAAACATTAACCCGTTAGCGGGACAAGCAATGACCATGCGCCCCGCCACAATGATCGGCATACTTGCTGACGCCCACACTGGCAAAAGAGGTAACCGGATATGAGAGGCTGGAACCCCCCTCCCTGAATCAGTAAAATCCCCGGATAAACCAACCCCGCAGGCTCTCATCATTCCAAGTAGAACAGCAGAATTTGAGGCTGCCAATCGCTTTACAGCTTTAGAGAAAGCATGTCCCAACTGGAAAATATTGAAGCCATAGAAAGACGTCTGTGGAAGTCTGCTGATACGCTGCGGAGTAACTCAGAGCTGGCCAGTAACGAATATTTTCTGCCGGTGATGGGGCTGATTTTCTTGCGCCATGCCTACAGCCGCTTTCTGGCTGTGCGGGATGATATTGTTGCCAGCCTCCCCAGCCGTGGCGGTAAGACCCGGAAAATCACCAAGCAGGATTTTTCGGGCAAAAGCGCCATCTATCTGAAAGAAGAGGCTCAGTTTGACCACCTGATTGCGCTGACAGATTCCGATGATCGCAGCGAGGCCATTATTCAGGCCATGGAGTCCATCGAGTCGGAGTACGAAAACCTGAAAGGGCAGCTGCCCAAGCAGGAATACCGCAATATCCCCAACGATGTCCTGAAGATTCTGTTAAACACCCTGAACCCGGAAGAGCTGCAAAAGGCCAGTGGTGATATTTTTGGCCGTATCTACGAATACTTCCTGACCCAGTTCGCCGACCAGGACGCACACGACGGCGGTGAGTTTTTTACGCCGGTGTCGCTGGTGCAGCGGTCACGTTTCAAACAGGTTGATACCACATCCGTGAGATAAACTCTCCGATCACCTTATCGTGCAGTTCCTCTGAGCGAGAAAAGCAGATAGTTTTACGGGTTAATCGTTTAAGACGTGTACGAAGTGTCAGATTGTTTCTCTCGATGCTTTGTGTCAGTTTCTTGCTGATAATATGGCTCTGTGCCGGTAGCTCTGAGCCATAGGGTTTCCAATCATCGGTGCAGTAGAACCTGAACTTATAGGGTTTGACCAACTTTATCAGCTTCTTCAAGGTTTTCTTCGTTCTGCGTCCAAAGATATGTGCGATTACCCTCTGGTAGCGAGGCTCCCATGCGTAGAACAGCCAGCGCTGATTTTTCTTATTGCCAACATAGGACCATTGTTCATCCATCTGGCAGATTAGCACCAGCTCTTCATTGTCGAAAGGGAGTGACGTTACATAGCCATGCTCACTATGCGCTCGTGGTTGCCTGGTTTGTTAGCGTTGTAGAGAAACTCAAGCTGGAAGCTGTGTTTGCAATTTCGACATAGGTAACGCTGCATACCTGAGGGTGCTTTGCCATTTTTCACAACGCCATCTGTGGTATTACAGTGAACACATACGACTTTAATGATTGCCATAGGGAAAAATAGATAGAGTATCAGCAAAGCTCTTCCGAAAAATATACGAGATCAACGCATCTGATTCATGACCCGAAAATTCAAAATAATCAGTTGGCGGATTGGCTATTAAATGGCAACTCTGTTCAGGAGAAAGATCAGGCTGAACAAGAATTCAAAAAGATTAAGCAGGGGGATTGTCGGGCTCTCAGTGTCTGGAGTCGCACATATCTGACACAAGGAGGTTGGAAGCGGATCTGTGGAAATGTCAGACAACGAAAACACATAAAAGGCAGGTCAGTTGCGAATGATGGTAAACGGACCCTCCAGATTGAAAAACGCATTTCCGAGCAGTTAAAAAAATATTCTGAAAGTCGCAATGTGACATTGGGGCAGGCGATAGAGAAAATGATAAGAATCGCTGAGCTTGCTCCATATGATTACAATCTGAATTCTCAGGCGTGGGCCAGACCCTGTAGCTACTGCGGGGAGGTACTAGAGCATCAGAAAATAGAGGAGTTGAATACCATGATCAAAAATCATGAAGCAGCATGTGAGAAACGGCCTGATGGATCGATTGGGGTTATGTAGCGACTTTGACTGTTTATGGTTAATGCAACCGCTATAGAGCTGCCAGAACTTGTTTGTTACTTGCCGTATTGCATCCCCAGAGCGCATAATGCATCGTTTGTGAAGCAGTTATTCACTTCTTCATCTTGCCCAATGGATATTACAGAACACCAGCCGCCATGATCCGAGTCCTGCTCAAACAGAAACTGGATGAAAAATCCTTCAAAGAGCGCCGCCGTATAACGTTTGGTGAAGTTTCTGAAGCTACCGGTATAAGTCGCGCGACACTAAACCGTATTGCCAATGTCCCCGGCTACAAAACGAATACAGAGATTATCAGCAGCCTGTGCGGTTACTTTGAGTGCACGCCGGGTGATCTTCTGCTGCGTATTCCTGAAGAGGCAGAAGAGTGAAAATGGCTCAAAATGTGTATCCGGCAAATTTTACCAAGGGATCACTCCTTATCCCTGAAAGCAAGATTATTGCGGGTATTTTACTTCAGGAACCTTCACCTGCTGAATGGAAACGGCAGATAGTGGATGAAAACATCTTGCAACGTCGCACCACAAATAGTGCGTTGATTGTTGCAGGAGTCATCCGCAGTCGCCTGAAAACAGTGAATGAAGAGCTTTGGAAGCTTGTTCACACTGGCGGTTGAGAAGTAACTGGCAGAAGGTCTGGGCAAAAAAGCCAGCGAAGCACCTGCCGATACTTTACGCCGCTACCTGAGCAAAGACTTTTTCAAGGGCCATCTGAAAACCTACAAGAAACGTCCGATTTACTGGCTGTTCAGCTCCGGCAAATACAAGGCCTTTGAGTGCCTGGTTTACCTGCACCGTTACAATGAAGGTACACTGTCACAAATGCGGGTAGACTATGTGCAGCCTTTGCTGGGCAAGTACGAGAGCCTGATCAAGCTGTTGCGGGACAACATCGAAGCCGCCAGTTCAACTTCAGCCCGCAAAAAAATGGAAAAGGAACTGACCCTGCGCCAGAACCAGCAACTGGAACTGCGTAAATACGACGAACAATTGCGCCACTAAACCGACCAGCGCATTACCCTCGACCTGGATGACGGGGTAAAAGTGAACTACGGCAAGTTCGGCACCCTGCTGGCCAATGTGAAGGACGTGACCGGGAAGAAAGCATGAATATAAAGAAAATCCGTCTGCAGGGTTATAAAAGTGCTGCGGACATTGTTCTGGAAAATGTTTCGCCGTTCTCCATGTTTGCCGGGCCTAATGGTTCCGGCAAAAGTAACCTTGCCGATGGGTTGGCTTTTTTTAGTGCCATTGTTCGCTCCGGAGCCGAGCAGGCTATTCGTGCTTTTGGTGGATATAGCCAGATCCATTGTTTCAAATTCCGCAAGGCACGAGCCACAACGGCTGCCCTTGAGATTGAGATTCTGCTGAAGGAAAAGACGTACCATTATTCTATTAAGCTGTTTCAGATGGACGCAGCTCCGCAACTGGAAGAGAAACTGACCGTTGATGGTGAAGTGTTCATTCGTCGAAAACGTGGTGATGCGCCAACCATTAAGTTAGCCGCTGAGCAGGGAATGCAGACACTGCCGGATTATCCGGATGAACTTTCGGCGTTAATGCTGGCGAAGTTTTTACCCATCTACAAACTTCTGGCTAATATCCGTGTGTTTCGGTTTGATCCTTTGGGGGCAAAAGAGCCTGATATCGCTTCGGCTGATGCTTCCGAGCTAGACGGTCATGGTCGTAATGTTGCCACGATGCTTTCAGTGCTGGAAAAAAACCGGGGTTTCCGGGAAGAGATTCTGGAGTGGATAGAGCTGTTAGTTCCAGGCATGGCTAAGGTCACTACAGAACAGCAGCGCCTGGATGGACGCACCATTATCAAGTTTAAGGAAGAAGGCACAAAGGACTTTTTCCCTGCCAATTTGATTTCGGACGGCACTATTTATGCCTTGTGTATTATGACAGCAGTACTGAGTCGGGAAGGTGGTTTGGGAATTACTTTTATTGAGGAACCCGAGCGAGGCATCCATCCTCAGGCCATTGCAGAACTGGTTTCTCTCATGCGGGACTATGCCTCGACAGAACACCCTGTTTTTGTAACAACACACAGCGAGTCTATCGTTCGTAGTGGTAGCCAGAGTGAGTTATGGGTAATTAATAAGGTTGGCGGTAAAACTCAACTGAAAAATGCAGCACTCAATGGCGTTGAACTGGGTGATCTGAATCTTGATAAAGTCTGGCTGATGAACTTCTTTGACGGGGAGTTGCCATGGTGAAGGTCGGGTTTATTTCAAGCAGCTGCCGCACAGCATCCGGCGGGGCCCAGTGCCAAGTAATTTCATGATGAGTTGATCGCTTTAGCCCGAACACCGTGACAGGGATTTTTTTATGAAAGTATGTTCATTGCACTTTAAAGAGGTCGGGCCTCTCGGAACCCGAACCATCGATTTATCCGATAACTGGGAAGGTGGTATCGAAGATCTGGTTTTGTTCACCGGCCCTAATGGTTGTGGCAAGTCAACAGTACTCAGGGCGGTATCCATGTTATGGGACGCTTTTGGTTATTGGTTGGATCGAAGAATGCCATTGCCAGCAAAGCATCCTGCCCGCACCTGGCTGCAACAGTGGGAAGGTCTGTCTGTGGTTATTGAGCATCAGATGTCTGGCCCGAATAAGTATTTCGGCTTGGTGTTCGGTGAACAGGATTGGGTAAATAACTTCTTAATCCAACACCATTGTTCTGACTGGATGGGAGAGCTTCACACGATAAGTGCCCGTTCAAAACGCAAGTCAAGGTTTATTTCAGACCCGGAGTGTCTTGATATTTGGGCTGGTCTTCGAAACAAAATGGTAGTGTCTTTTGACCAGGTGGACGTCCCTAATGTTGTCTATCTGGATGCAGAAGAGCGTCGCTGGGTAACCCCCAGGAGAAATGTCGGTGAACATTTACCTGACCAACCGACTTTGCGCTGGCTGACACGCTATCAGGCTACAGAGGACTGGAAAGGTCAGCTTGAGTCTTCATTATTGAATCTTAAAATCACTCAGCCCAAAAAGTTCTCAGCCGTTGTTAATGACCTGAACAATTTTCTGGCAGGCAAGGTCATTGATACAAAAGTACATCCTGGTGAGAACCGCCTGCGGGTTAGAGTACAGGGGCAGCGGCGGTTTCATCATTCCCTTGATGAGCTTAGCGCAGGAGAGCACCAGGTTTTAATTCTTGTTTATATGATCAGTCGTTGGGCTGAGAATGGCTGCGTGGTAATGATAGATGAGCCCGATTTATACCTTCATCCGTCTCTCGTTAATGCCTTATTAGCGAATCTCGAACAGCTGGTGCAGAAGCGGAAAGGTCAGCTATTAATAACATCCCATTCGCCAGATGTATGGAAACGCTACGAGAACAAAGGCATGCGTTTTGAGCTGGAGGCTACCCAGTGAGTAAAGCCAGTAGTCGATGTATACGTGAAATTGAAGAAGAAATGATCGGTAATACCGGTCATCGGGTTCTGCTGGTAGAAGGCACTGATGATGTAGCAGCTTTTAGTGTCTGGATGACAAAATCTTTTGGTGCCGAGTGGGAAAATAAGTGGGTGGTTGCGGAGGCTGGCAAAAAATCTCTGGTTCTTGAAATCTTGCAGGAAAAACCGCATTGGCTTGGTGTTATTGACCGGGATGAATGGTCTTCTGATCGTATTGCAGAACTTGAAGCTGGTCAGGAAAACCTCTGGGTTTTACCAAGGTACTGCATTGAAAACTATCTGATTGTGCCAGAAGAACTTTGGCAGGCTCTTCCTCCTATACAGCAAAGTAAAGTGCAGGGTGGCTTTCATGTCTTTAAAGAGCTGCTCACCGATGATCTGACGCGCTGGATTAAGCATGGTGCGCTCTGGTCTGTAGTTAATCCTCTTTGGGAAGGTTTACGCTCACTCGGGTTCAAAGAGGCTTTGCTTTCCCCGGATATTGTGACTGACGATGCGGCAGTTCAGCAAAAACTGACAGAGTGGCATGATTTTCTTGAACCTGTTGATATTTTCAACAATTATCAGCAGCGGCTTCAGGAAGCACAGTCGTTAGAAGTAGCTGAACAGTTAAGCCGTTTCGTACATGGCAAAAAATTTTACGATACCGTTGTGAACTCGGTATTGAATGACTTTCTGGGGCAAGAGCGAGCCGCAAGACGGCAAACGGATATTATCAACAGTTTGTTGGTGCCAGATGACCTGCACCCGCTATGGGAGAAAATGGAGCTTGCCAGCAGAGAAAGTACAGAGTCGAGAGATTAATATAGAGCAGATTACTGATATGCCCAGCCTTACCCGTTTTAAAGACAGGCTGGATGAAGTGTCAGGCAACTAACATTCTGCAAACAGATGAAATGACCAATATCAGCCCCGCCTTGTCATAGTCAACACGGGGCTGATTGTTATGAGAAAGCATTATGCAATCCCCTGAAATTCAGGAAAACCTGACCCGACTGTTCCAGGATAACCGGGTTGTGTTCTGGCAAGACCCTGATGGTGAATATCAGGAGTCGGTTGAGTCTTTGCTACCGGCAGGTGTAAAGCTGATAGACCTTAATATAGAACCCAAGCTGAAGGTGAAAGTGGAGCTTGAGCTGGGTGCTGCTGACCAGCAATTCCTGGTTTATGAGCCTTATCCAAGGCCTGCGACAGAGGAAGACTGGCTGCTGGATGTGCGCTTTTATGCTGCTCCTTTTGCAGCAGATCGTAGCTCACAGATTTTGCAACAGCTGGGCCTGGAAACCATGACGCTGCGGGATCATATCAGCCTGCGGAAAAAATTCTTTGCCAGCAAGGTTCGCCTGACTGCTTTGCAGAAGCGAGTAGATTCTTCCGATACCGCGACAATACTGGACCGGAAAATGATGGCGGTTCTGGCGAAGTGTGAAACCAATGACCTGACTTCACTGGTCATAACGTTATTTCAGGAGCTGGCCCGGGCAGGTTCTTTAGAAGCTGAAAGTAAATCATTGGCTGAATTCACTAAATATGACCTTGAAGCAAGCTTCTGGGAACAGGTGAAAGCTGGCTTTGGCTACGAAACAACAGAACCTTCATTAAAAAACCTGTTGCTCAGTATGCTGGTCACAGATTTCCATCATAGTGTCGGGGCTGTTCCGGTGAGTATGCATGCCTTGTTACTGCGTTCATTCGGTGAAAGCAATGTGGTGGTTTGTCTGGGTCGTTGGCGTGACAGTGCAACCAGCTCTTTTGGTTATGACAAGCTCAGCGCTCAGGCTGCCAGAGTTCTTAAACTGGAAGAACATTTGCCAGAGCTGAATGTCGACAACCTGTTTGAAACCAGAACCTTCTTACTGGTCGAGCAGTTTGTTGCCAGTCGTTTGCGGGATCGCTTACTGGCTGAGGCAGACAGTCTGGATGAGCTGGCCTTTTGTGAACGGGTGGTAGCGCGGCAAAGTGGCTATTGGGCCAGTGTGCTGTTGTCAGATAATGAAGATGCAGCCAGAACGGCCTTCCAGAATGTTTATAAAGCCCTGGAAGTTGCAGCCCGTTTTATGGTGCTGACTCAGCAGGATGCTTTTTCATTTGGTTCTGCAGAAGAGGCTGTTACCCAGTACCGTGAGACTTTTTATAAGGTTGACCAGTATTACCGTCAGGTGTGTGAAGCGGTTATGGCCGTCAGTGAATATGGCTGGGATCTGCTGAAACCATTATTAGCTGAAGTGGAAGCCCGTTATAACCAGCGTTATTTAACACCGTTTTCTCTGGCCTGGGGAAAAGTGCTGGAAGAAAAATCGGACACTGGTCGTTCATTGCTGGAACACTGGCGTATTAATGGTGTTGCACCTCAACAGCACTTTTTCCGTACAAAAGTTCAGCCTGTTCTCGACAAGCCGGGAGATCGCCGGGTATTTGTGGTGATCAGCGATGCTTTCCGATATGAAGCCGCTGAAGAGCTGGCACGGGAACTTAATGGCAGTAATCGGATAAGTGCAGACCTTGGTGCCCAGCTGGGTGTCTTACCTTCCTACACAAAACTGGGTATGGCAGCACTGCTCCCGCACAGTAGCATTACCTATAAAGATAAAAGGGTCATGGTTGATGGTCAGTCATCGGCCTCGCTGGAAGACCGCTGTAATTTGCTGGCAAAAGTGAAGGGTACGGCCATTAAAGCGGAAACCTTTATGGCGATGCGTAAAGATGAAGGCCGGGCATTTATTAAGCCCTGGCAGGTGGTATACATCTATCACAATAAGGTCGATGCGGTAGGAGACAGCGGCAGTACAGAAAGCGGCACTTTTGATGCGGTACGTGACTCGATTGACGAACTGTCGGCCATTTGCAACCGGATTCTGAAAAGCCTTAACGGCACCCAGGTGTTTGTCACCGCTGATCATGGTTTCCTTTATCAGGAAAGTGCGCCAACAGAGATCAACAACCTTGGTCGTGCAGAGGCTGCCGATCTGGTTGAACAGAAAAAACGTTATGTTCTGGGACGTAATCTGCCTGTCAATAACAGTGCTTATGCGGGGCAGGTTTCTGATACTTCGGACGCAGATACTGATATGGGTTTCTGGATTCCAAAAGGCATTGGCCGTTTTCACTTCATTGGCGGGGCTCGCTTTGTTCACGGCGGAGCTATGCCACAGGAAGTGGTGGTGCCGGTGTTGAATGTTAAGCAGCTGAAAGGCAAACATGCTGAAGGGGCTGTCAGCAGAACCACAGGCGTCACGGTTATGGGGCAAAACTTCCGTATTTCCACTCTGCGTTATCGATTCCAGCTGGTTCAGACAGAATCGGTAAGCGAAAGAGTTAAACCTTTGACCATTAAAGTTGGTCTGTATGACCTGAGTTCCGGGCAGGAGCCCGTGAGTAATGTTGAAATGTTAAAGTTATCCAGCACTTCGAGCAGTCTGGATGACAAGCTGCAAACGTTATGGCTGACCCTGAAGAACAGGGATTACGACAGTCAGGGACAATATGCATTGGTAATTCACAATGCAGAAACCGGCGTTGAGGAAGCCCGGGTAAGTGTGACTATCAACCTGGCCTTTGGTATGGACTTTTAACAAACCTTGCGAAATTCTCCATCCCTAGCCTCTCATTGAGAGCGGAGCGACCTTTGAAGGTTTGGATGGAGATGGATAGCGAGGCTTGCGTAGAGCAAGCCCATGTACGTAAGCGGTTGGTGAACTCCATCTACCCCTATTTCCACCAATCCGCTATTTTTAAATCATCCTGTGTGAGCTTCATAGGCAACAGGTGTTCGACACTGCTGCCTTTGGATAGCTGAGGTAATTTAGACAGTACGTAGCGGAACCATGCATAAGGCTCCAGACCGTTGGCTTTGGCCGTTTCGATCAGGCTGTACAACACTGCGCTGGCTTTGGCTCCATCTACGCATTGGGCGAAGAGCCAGTTTTTGCGACCGATCACAAAGGGTTTTATCGCTCGCTCTGCGGCATTGTTGTCAATGTCCAGCAGCCCACTATCAAGGTAGCGCATCAGGTAAGACCACTGATTTTGTGCATAAGTAATGGCTTTGCCAAGCCTGCTTTTCGGGGCTATTTTGGGTTGCTGCCTGTCCAGCCATTTTTTCAGCTTATCCATAACCGGTCGGCTTTCCGATTGCCGGATCTGGAAGCGTTCTTCAACGGATTTGTCTTTGATCCTTCGCTCTATGGCGTAGAGCGTCTGGATCATGTTCAGCACCTGGGCCGGTTTGCTGACTTTAGTCTGTGGTACGCCCTTCTTTTTTGGGATGGCGTCCAGAGCTTCCTTGAATTTTCTGCGGGCGTGCGCCAGGCAGCCAACCAGTTCAATCTCCGGCTGCTTGCTGCTCAGGGTTTTATAGGCAGGCAAGCCGTCACATTGTAAATAGCCGCTAAAACCCGACAAAAATGCCTGTGGTCGTCCGTGATCCCGACCTGACTGGTAGTTGTACAACACAACGGGAGAGCCCAGCTGTCCTGTCGTACGATACAGCCACATGTAGGACTTGTTTTGCGGTGTACGATCAGGTTCGTTCAATACCTGTAGTGGTGTTTCATCCGCCTGGATGCATGGCTGCTTAACCAGCATCTTCTGTAAAGTGTCGTACAGTGGCTGAAGTAAAACCGACACCCTGATCATCCATTCAGCCATTGACGCACGACGGATCTCTACGCCCATGCGCTTGAGGATAAACTCCTGACGGTACAGTGGCAGGGCGTCACAGTATTTACTGGTGATAATCCAGGCCAGCAGGCCGGGGGTGGCAATACTCTTGGGGATAGGCAGTTTCGGCATCGGCGCGGTCTTGACGCCAGACTCGCACTCACAGCGATACTTTAACCGCTGAAATTCAATGACTTTAACCTGGGCCGGAACAATATCCAGCTTGCAGCTGCTTTCGTGACCAAACGCCTGAAGCTCTTTGCCACAGCAGTCGCATTGTTTTTCTTCTTCGGAGACATCCAGCGTTACAACATCACGGGGCAGGTCTTCAGATAATGTTTTTCTGACAGGCTTTTTCCGCTGGTGAGCCTCAATGGTTTGGGTTTCAGGCTCTTGCTCTTCTTCAGTGGCTTCTTCAGCCAGTTCTTCCGCTTCATTAAAGAGCAGTCCCTGATCTTCAAAACGTTCGCTGGAGGAACCAAATTTCTTATGCTGATATAACCGGAACTGTTCTTCATACCACGCCAGTTTCGTCTTCAGCTGGATAATTTCCAACTGAAGCGATTCAAAGGTCGGGCTGTCTGGCGTAGTGATCGTATTCATGTCGTTTATTATCCGACAAGTGCCCTGTAGTTTGCATTGAAGCAGGTCATGGAAATTCAGGCGGCAGGCTGGTAGTGCAGAGGTTGATGGGCTTTTTTCTGCTCTACCGGCAACCCGTCCAGAAGCCAGTTTAGTTCACGGCGGGTTAATGCGATGGCCTGATCCGGAGCGTCCTGACGAGGCCAGTTAAAACAGCCCTTTTCCAGGCGGCGATAGTAGAGCCAGAAGCCATTGGTTTGCCAGTGCAAAATCTTGAGCTTATTGCGCCCCCGGTTGCAGAAGACAAACAGGCTTTCGGAAAACGGGTCCAGTTCCAGCACTTCACTGACGATGAGAGACAGGCCGTCAATAGACTTGCGCATATCCGTCACGCCGGGTACCAGGTAAACGCTGAGAGATGAAGATGCACCAATCATGCGACCTCCAAAATATTGAGAACCTGCTTTAAAGCCGTTGCGTCAAATCCGGAGGCTAGCTCAACACGAAGCCCGCCGGGGCTGACAAGGGTGATGCCTGTTTCCGATGTTTTTTGAGGTTCCGGTTCTTGTGCGACAGAAACAGGAATCAAAGGCTTCTGCTCTTCTGAATTGAGAGCGGACTGAATGATCCTTTGATTATCGAGGCGTCTTTTATGGTATCCGAATGTTTTAACCGGGAGTTCATGCCTGCGGGCATATTCGGACTGGGAGAGCCCGCTTTTGTTCCAGGCTCGGATATGGTGTTTCCAGAAATCGGTGGGGCGATGGGTTGTCATGGCAACATTCCTGAATGTTTAGAAGCATTAGTGTTCAGGATTTTACAGTGGGGTAGTAGATGGAGTTGGCCTGACGCTTACAGAAAAAAACTGGTCGGGCGGAGTTCAGGGGCAAAATGTTTATGATTTCCGTCAGCTATCAGTACGCTCAAAACAGAGGGTTGCTGAAATTTTTCGAGGGTATTTACAACAACACAACAAGCCATGTTCCGGGTTAAGTGATACTGAAATAATAGAACGGCATCCACACCTTCTTGATCGACTTCAGAATGAGCCAGAGTTTGATGAGGTCAGCTGCTTTATATGGCCTGCTTCGCTTGGAATAAGACGATTTGCCGTGGCCACACTATTTCAAAAGCCTGAAAAATTCTCATTGCAACCAAAAATGTCAAACGTGACTATACCAAGATGGCTGGTTTAGCCGTAATCTGTTAGAAACGAAATGCGGTGAGTTAAGGCCTTATGATTTCAAAAAAAATTGGAAGTTTAGTTATTTTGGAGGCACATATTTTCAGGAAGGTACTGTCTGAGATAAGCCAGACAAGCATTGATTCCTTCTTGAGCCATAGTGTCGGTGATATTGCCAAATTCCTGATGAGAAATTGAATACACCTTATCAGCTATTTGCAAGGCTATAGCGAAGATATTGTACTCTTCTGGCAAGGGTGGAAGTTGATAAAACTGTTCGTGAAAATGCCGGATACGACATCCAAGCTGTTCATCATGCAGGTAGTCAGCATGATGAATGGCGCTAACAATATGCTGTCCAAGAATCAGATCCCGGGCATATTGATGCTGCTGATAATAATCAATGTAACGTGCCTGTATTTGCCGCATAATATCTGACCAGTGACCAATGTTTTCTACTTTCAGTGGTTGATCAAGAATCGTATCAAACTCAGCAAAAACCTCTTTAACCAGAGTATTAAGTAAGGCATCCACTTTTGGGAAAAAGTGGTAAACAGACGACGGTGGTATTTCTGCTTTTTCAGCAACCTGATATAGGGAAATCTCACTGACGGTATTCGTTTCCAGTAACTTTCGGGTCGCATCCAGAATTGCACGGCGACGCTCAAGACTTCGTGCCTGCGGCTTACGCTGGGGCTGTTGAGCTTTGGGGGCAGCTAATGCTTTATCGTCTGTCATTTAACCGGCTATATCTGAGGATAAAATAAGAGGGGCATTTTCCCTAAAAATGCTCTGCCATGTCCAATCCTTCAGCCTGTTTTGCCCGTTGCAACTGGTCGGGAAGGTAGATACCCAGATATGAGCGGGCAGCAAGCCATCCTTCACAGGCCATAGCAGGAGTAATATTGCCATATTCCTGATGTGACATAGCATAAACTTTATCGGCAATCTGCAGGGCAATAGCAAAAATATTGTAGCCTTCAGGCAGCGGAGGCAACTGAAAATACTGGCGGTAAATCTGCTCTATCTGTTTACCAATCCTATCGTCGTGTTTGTGGTCGGCAGCCAGAATATCACTGTGCAAATGCTGACCAAGAATCAACGCTCTGGCCATGTCGTTTTGCTGATAATACTGAACCATCCGGGCTTCCAGGGTATAACCAACATCACTCCAGTGATGTACGGCTTGCGGTGGTAAAGGTTCAGAAACGCAGGCATCAAACGCAGCAAATGACTCTTCTGCCAAAGCCTGAAATAACAGTTCAATTTTTGGAAAGAAGTGATAGAGGGAGGATGGCGGAATCTCTGCCTTGCGAGCAATGTCATACAAAGACAAACTCGAAACAGACTTCAATGTGATTAATTCACGGGCAGCATCCATTATTTTTTTGCGCCTTTCCAGGCTTCTGGCTTGTGGACGCCGACCTTTTAAAGCCGACGTCACTACTTCTTTTTCAAGCTTTTCAGCGGGCAGGGCACTCACTTAACTTCTCCTTAGCAGGCAGGGTATTACGATTACATAGCCATTCCCCCACCCCTGTCACTACGGCCAGGCCGAGCAGTGTAGATGATGTTTGCACAGGATCAAAGGTACCGGGAGGCAAAACAAAAAAGACCACAGCCTGAGCGGTAAATAATGTTGGCAGAAAGGCAACTATACGCGCCTTCCACAGGCTTTCAGATATCTGCCAGCCTTCCGAATCGGACTGCCCCTCTTTTTTCAAAACCATGTAAGCTGGAAAGAGAAGCAAATAGGGCAGTAAAAGAACCAGACTGGAAAAAGAGAACAACGACCAGTAAAGGCTTTCTGCAGAATTTGCCATCAAACCATACAACAGGATTGCCGCAGAAGCGACGATACCACTGAGTACACTGGCACCCACCGGAGTACCGTGAACCGGGTGTTCAATACCAAACACAGCGGGCATATCCCGGTCATGGGCAGCTTCGGCAGCAGCACGGTTTGAACCCATGCTCCAGGTCACCGTGTTGGCAATAAAGCTGAACATAATCAGAAAGCCGAGAATCATTACCAGCCACTCACTGCCGGGTAAAGGGGAGAGCATGCGTTCGAGAGTTGTCAGCAAACCGGAAATCAACCCGATCTCCTCAACAGGCAGCGCAACCAGCAAACCGAATACAGCAAACAGGTACAGTCCGGTAATAATAATACCGGCAAACAGCAAAGAGACGGGCAGGTCTTTGCGGGGGTTTTTTATTTCATCACCGGCACAGCACACCAGGTCAAATCCCATCAGTGAAAAAATAATAACAGGAAAGAACTGTAGTCCCCGATCCCACTGGGGCATCAGGGTTGTAAAATTGATGGGATTGGCAATGCCATCATTCCAGGCGGTAATGAGACCTCCAACCCCAAGAAAAAGAACAACAATGATTTTACACAGGGCACCGATATTCGGAATCCATTTACCGGCTTCCAGAGACAGGCTGCTGGCCAGCACCGTCAGCCAGGTCGCTACCAGGGCAAAAATAATCTGTATATTCAGAGGCATTGAAGGCCAGAATATCTGGCTGAACACCCCGGCCATCATGATAAAGACAGCAGGCATCCAGAGTGCGACATTAAGCCAGTAAAACCAGCTGGCACGAGCCGCCCACTGGTGGCCAAAGGCCAGCTTCACCCAATGCACAATACCTCCCCGGGAAGGCCAGCGGGTACCCAGCTCAACACTGATCAGTGCATAAGGTGCAGCAAAACAGATAAATGACAAAAACCACCAGGTCAGAGACTGAACCCCAATAGCCGCTGCCGCTGCGAGGCCATCAATGGTGAGAATCGCACTGATGGTAAATAAAGTAATATCTCGGCGAGTCAGGCGTCGGGACAGGGCCATAAAGTTCTCCAGCCAGTGGTTTATCGTTTTTAAATACCAGTGGCCGGAGATAAACTCCGGCCCGTTTTTGCATTACACCGCAGGCACCTGCTGGGTAATGCAGTGAATATTACCTCCCCCCAACAGGATTTCACGAGCGTCCACCCCAACAACTTCATAGCCGGGATAAACATCCTCCAACAGAGCTTTAGCCGCATCGTCGCAAGCTGGATCCAGCAAAGGCAGAATAATGCGTTTGTTGGTGATCAGAAAATTCGCATAAGAACCAGCCAGTCGCTCACCTGCAGCACGCTCCATCCCATCACAGGCATCGATACCACCTGCTTCATCTTCACGAATATAAAGCGGCCCCGGGATTTGCATCTTGTGAATTTTCAGCTTACGACCACGGGCGTCTGTTGCTTCGCTCAGGATTTTATAGGCTTCCTGAGAGATTTCATACTGTGGATCATTCTCATCATCACACCAGGACAGAATCACTTCACCCGGACGAACAACGTGGATCAGGTTATCAACATGACCATTGGTTTCGTCGTTATAAAGACCTCTTGGAATCCAGATGACCTTTTCAATATTCAGATAATCGCCCAATACCTTCTCGATCTCTTCCCTGGACAGATCCGGGTTCCGGCTTTCGTGCAGCAGGCATTCTTCAGTGGTGTAGAGAGTGCCTTCACCATCCACGTGGATAGAGCCCCCTTCCAGAACAATCGGTGCCCTGTAGTGACCATCCCGATGAATTTCACAAATCTTTCGGGCTACCTGGTCATCACGGTTCCATGGGAAATACAAACCATCCACGAGGCCGCCCCAGGCATTGAACTCCCAATCGACACCCCGGCGCTCGCCCTTATCATTCACCACGTAGCTTGGAGCGATATCACGCATCCAGGAGTCATCGGTTGCCATTTCTATCACCCGAATATTTTCCGGCAGCATAGTGCGGGCGTTATCATACTGGGCAGCAGTGACAGCCATAGTGACTGGAGTGACTTCTGCAATAGCTTTTGCAACATTAACAAACACCTGTTGTGCAGGTTTGCCGCCCAAGCGCCAGTTATCAGAACGCTCCGGCCAGGCCATCCAGATTTCTTTGTGAGCGTCGTGCTCACCTGGCATACGAAAGCCGTCTTCTTTTGGGGTGGTGGTGTAGGAAATGCTCATTGTAATTAGTCCTTCAATATTTATTTATATTAAGCAGCAGTGGTCTGTAGTCGTTTGGTTGCCCTGCTCAAAATCCACTCACCGATCCCGATAGTGATCGCGATGCCCAGAGCCACAGGAATGGTGTAGTTCCAATCCACGGTACCAGCACCAATGTCAGGGAAAATGAACAGAACAACAGCCTGAACAATAAAGAGGAAACACATAACACTCAGAAGCACTTGCGTCCTCATGCCGCCAGGCACTTTATAAGGACGCTCTGCATTCGGGTCGGTCATGCGTAGCTTGAGGTAAGCCGGGAACATGAACAGGTATGGCAGCAGAAAAACGCAGGAAGAGAAGGCGAAGATAGACCAGAACAGCTCATCACTTTCACCAGAAGTCAGACCGTACAGCAGGATAACGGCAGTGGATACGATGCCGGTCATCACGTTGGCGCCAATTGGAGTTCCGTGAACAGAGTCTTCCTTGGCAAACACTTCAGGCAACTCACCCTCCTGGGCAGCTTCCATGGCGGCGCGGCTGGCTCCCATCGTCCAGGTAGTCATGTTGGCGACAAAGGTAACCAGAGCCATAGAGCCAATGATATAGACCATGGCCTGACCAAAGGCACCGTCACCGAACAAGGTTCTCAGGGTAGAAACGATACCCGCCACCAGACCAATTTCTTCTACTGGCAAGGCCATCAAAATTCCGACCGTACCAAAGACATACAGACCGGTAACAATAACTGCAGAAATCAGGATAGATTTCGGAATATCACGACGAGGGTCTTTTATTTCATCACCCATGCAGGCGATCAGCTCAAAGCCCATCAGGTTAAAGATGATGACAGGAAGGAAGCCAAGGCCGGAATCCATGGAAGGCATCATGGTTGAAAAAGTAAACTCGTTAGCCACACCATTCTGACTGGCATACCAGAAGCCACCGACACCCAGTACAGAAATAACCACAACCTTGAAAAGGGCACCCAGGTTCGTTACCCATACACCGGCATCGACAGAGATATTACAAATCCAGATAGACAGCCAGGTCAGGGCAACACAGATAGCAATCTGTAACCACAGGCTCATTTCCGGGAAGAACATCTCGGCAAACATACCAGCAAACATGATGTACACCGCTGGCATCCAGAGACCTACGTTTACCCAGTAGAACCAGGTAGTGCGCACAGCCCACTTGAAACCAAAGGCACGTTTCACCCAATCGTAAATACCACCTTCACCGGGATAAGTTGTTCCAAGCTCAGAAGAAATCAAACCATAAGGAATAACAAAAAGTACCAGAGTGATAAGCCACCAGGTAATCGATGAGGGCCCAATAGAGGCACTGGCTGTCAGGCCATCCACCACCAGAACCGCACATACACTGAACAGGGTCAGGCTGGATAGCCCCATCTTCCCCGCTGTTTTTGTAGTCATTTCATTTCCCCCGGTCATTCCTGACCCTGAACACAAAAAATCAGCACCTGACACACCTGTTACCGGCAAAGGCAAGGCAGGCACCTTTGGTAACAAAAGCGAATCGATAAAAATTCAGTTTTTATCTATTCCTCTTTCCTATACATGATAAATATCGACTTAATTCTGATATTGATCTGGATCACTAATCGATATTTTTATCAAAATAAAAGCATCAACCGACATAATCTTACGCTATTTGCTTAAAAAACACTCAAAGAGAACCATAACAACAGAAAAATTAAGAGTGAATTGGATTTTTTATCAGATAAAAGTCGAATATTGACCCAAATCAATACGAATAATTATCGAGTTTTTATGATGATGGACAACTGCTTGAGACAACACAGAGTCACAAAGTCGAACGACAGTTTGTGTATAGCCTCGAAATAAGAATCAAGAAAACTGCCTGTGGCAGTTGGCCATTAAAGAGAGTGCGCTCAGATACCGCGCACTAAAATAGCGATCAGGAGCATCACATGAGAATCCCTTCATCCAGCGCTACCGAACTGAGCAAGCCTGAGCTGAAACACTTCCTCAAGACTCAGGATTACACTCGCCAGGAGCTGACCGACATTCTTGAACTGATGAGTATGCTGAAAGAAGCCCGCAAAGCTAACGCTGTTCCACAGCTGTTTGCTGGCAAGTCTGTTGGCATGATCTTCGAACAGCCTTCCACCCGTACCCGTGTTTCTTTTGAAACAGCTGCCACTATCCTGGGTGGACATGGCCTGTTCCTGTCTCCAAAAGATATTCACCTGGGTGCCAAAGAAAGCCTGGCTGACACTGGTCGTGTACTGTCCAGAATGTGCGACGTAATCATGGCTCGTGTAGACGACCACAAGACTGTTGCAGGTTTGGCTGAATACTCTACTGTCCCTGTTATCAACGGCCTGTGCGACTGGCTGCACCCAACCCAGATGATGGCAGATATATTCACAATGATGGAGCATCTTCCTGAAGGTAAAAAACTGGAAGACCTGACCGTTGCTTTTGTGGGTGATGCTACTAACGTATGCTCTTCTTTGATGTTCATCTGCACCAAGTTTGGCATGCACTTCAAACACATTGGCCCGGAAAAATATCAGGCTCCTCAAGCATGGCAAGATATCGCCAGCGAAAATATCAAGACTTACGGCGGCAAGCTGACAGTTACCGACAACATTGATGAAGTAGAAGGCTGTGACATACTGGTTGCGGACAGCTTCTACTGGTTTGGTCAGGAAGATGAGAAAGAAGAACGTCTGGCTGCCTTTATGCCTAAGTTCGTTATCACTGAAGAGCTGATGGCTAAAGCGGGTGAGAACAGCATCTTCATGCACTGTCTACCAGCTAATGACAAGCGTGAGTGTACCCGCGAAGTGATGGATGGCCCACGCTCTGTCATCTTTGACGAAGCTGAAAACCGCCTGACTGCCCAGATGGCCTTGCTGGTTTACCTGACCCATAAGTCCATCAAAAAGCCTTCAGAAGAAACTACCGCATTCCACAAAGATCGCATTGATACACTTTTGAGCCGCATTTAATCCAGCTCTGATAAACAGCCCGGTTCTCCGGGCTGTTCTATTTAAAAATCCCACCCGTGCATAAAAACTGAAAAGATGAATTTGAGAGGTTTTGATGGAAAAGCCCATTCTGGTTGTCGCTGTTGGCGGGAATGCCCTGCTTCAACGTGGTGAACTCATGAGCTGCGAGAACCAAAAGAAAAGTATTACATCCACCGCACGCTCACTTGCCAAACTTCATGAAAAATACCGCCTGGTGATTGTGCATGGCAATGGTCCTCAGGTTGGTCTGCTTGCATTACAAAACCTGTCGTATAGAGACTGTCCTCCATACCCTATGGATGTTCTGGGAGCGGAAACTCAGGGCATGATTGGCTATCTCATGCAACAGAGCATCAAGAGAGAGCTTCCTG
The DNA here is from genome assembly GCF_025562715.2 of Endozoicomonas gorgoniicola. Classification (NCBI taxonomy): domain Bacteria; kingdom Pseudomonadati; phylum Pseudomonadota; class Gammaproteobacteria; order Oceanospirillales; family Endozoicomonadaceae; genus Endozoicomonas; species Endozoicomonas gorgoniicola. Next base: position 5,272,936 of record NZ_JAPFCC010000001.1, on the reverse strand, counting down.
CTGAAAATGTCACCACCCTGGTTACTCAGGTAATAGTGGATGCCAATGACCCAGCTATTGCAGATCCATCAAAATTTATAGGCCCGGTTTATGACAAAGAAACAGCTCATAAGCTCGCAAAGCAGCACGGCTGGACCATCAAACCTGATGGCGAATACTGGCGTCGTGTAGTGCCATCTCCAGCACCAGCAAAAATCATGGAATCAGATGCCATTAAAACACTGCTTGCAAAAGATCATATTGTGATATGTGGCGGTGGCGGCGGTGCTCCTGTCATAAAGAACGATCTGAATATTGAGGGCTTTGAAGCGGTTATCGATAAAGATGCTACTGCCGCTTTACTTGCCAAAGAAATTAACGCGGCTGAGTTGTTAATACTGACTGATGGCAGCCATGTATGTCTGAACTGGGGTAAACCCAATGAGCGGGCTTTGACAGATGCTACTGTAGCTGAAATGAAAAGTTATGAATTTGCTGCTGGTTCCATGGGTCCCAAAGTAGACGCCTGTTGTGATTTTGCCGAACAGACTGGCGGCACAGGAAATATCGGCGACCTGCATCAGGCACTGGATGTCATGAATCGCACCACCGGAACCCGAATTTTCCCGTAAGCGGTTTAACTCGCTTCCCTAAACGACCCAATGGCTCTACGTGACCGGTGTTTGTCAACAAAGTCAGTGAGCTTTGGTTTTTCCCAAAGCTCTGCCTGCCAAACCATACTTTCACCTTCATAGTCTTCAAAGTGTTGAATGGGGTCGTATTGCTGGCGCAGAACCGACAACTGCTGATCAAGCTGTTGAATTGCATGGCAAGAATAATTGGCAACTTCATTCAGTGGCTGACATACTTCCATCGGGGCAATCTCTCACTAATATGCCGTTGTGTTTCAGTAAACATCATAGCGGTGTTTGACTGTTTCCCCTGCAGGTTTGGGGAAAGTTTGTTGCTGCTGTATATCCCTTTGGCTGCAAGCTCCGAAAAAAGGGTCAATATGAGATTTTCACGTAACTGCTCAGAAACTGTAGGCAGAGCTGTTCATGAGCTGAGCAGTTACATGATTTTGCATCGCAGGGTTGACAACTCAGAAGTCCTTTCAGGGTCGGCTTCTACCGACTTTTCCACATAGAATTCCACAGAAAATGTGGATAACTCGAAACTTACCGTTTGCACCAGGCACTGACAGCATGCGGGTAACCTCGGGTGACGGAAGGTGCCGGGCCTCAAGTTCAGCCAGTCAGGCAATCCTACTCGATTAATCTCAAAAACTCTTTGGCGTCAGTGAAGGCAAGGTCCAGGGGTGGATCGATTGGCTCCCCGGTCTCAGCACAAGTACTGTAGCTGTGAACAATATCCTGCTTGCTCAACATAATTACATCGATGTCCTCAGCAAAAACATAAAACCCTGCCATTCGTTTCATGGGAAGAAATTTTTCCGGATTGTTTGCAAAGGGCTCTTCGCTTTGAATGTTTGTAAATTGGCGAACAACCATGGCCGTATCTTCGTAGATCCTGCTGAAAGCCTCCTCAATGTGGTCGGCATTGTCTGAGGCAAAAGACCAGCCGAGCAGTGGCATTGCAATATGTAGCTGTTTGCTGTGAACGCGATCTTTGAGATATTTTGCTAGTTCAGATTTTTTCATTTGAGCCACCCTGACATCTGTTTTTGTTTCTGGTTCTGGTTTTTGGCGTCAACTCCGCTTTGAGATGGCCCGTTTTCAGCAATACTTCTGACCCGCAATCATCAGTTAAGTTCACTGTTTTATCTGAGCAGTGGTGTTGGGATTTTTATATCAATCTTGCGAAGCACTCCTCTGTGATCACGATACTCACCTTTTCGCGTCCACTCCGGTACGTAGCGATCCTGAATAATAATAGCCCACATGGATCGGTATTCGTACTTGTGTTTTGATCTGTCCATAATGCTGTGCACCATTTTGCTGCCAACCATTCTTCCGGATTCACCAATAAGGAAGCGATACTCAATATTCCATGCGTGAAGGTACAGCTTGTTTCCGAGCTTAATTGCTCCGGAGACGCCTGCAACAATGGCGGGGCAAACATTATCCATATACCCCTGCATATGAGCCGCACTTCCTCCGGCAGCGGCCAGCATGTTTCCAAGTGCTGGTTGGTAGTGAGTTCGTTGAAGTGATTGCCATATCTGTAAACAACGTTTTTCGCAAGACCAATTACGCTGTCGGGGTAAAAAGAGAGCTTCTTGCCGTTGTAGCTGCGATCCCAGCGGGTATAGCCAGCCCAGGGGGTCAGGCCTCTTTTTGGGGGCTTTTACAGGTTGGCTGATGGAAAATGAGGGGTTGCAACAGAAATAGCCTTTCAGGAAAGATTGATTTGAACAGATCAAAATTTCTGAAGGATCAGACATGTGTACAACACCCTCACTACGTCCTATGTTCGCATTTCCCGGCTGGGTAATCGAGCAGATTGATATTGATTGGGAAGTCAAACAAGCTTTTGTCTATCTCCGCAGGGATGGCCGAATTCAGCACGAGAAATGCAGTCAATGTGAAACCCCTATGGGACAAATGAAGACAAAAGATCGGTGTGTCCAGGATTTACCACTGGGAGTTCTACAGGTAAATCTTCTCTTCACAGCTTTTCAGGGCCGCTGCTCACACTGCAACAATATTGAAACCGTTACTATTCCTGGTTTAACTCCCAAGGCTCAGGCAACCGATCGCCTTAAACGACACGTCAGCCATTTATGTCGCTATATGCCCTGCGACAAGGTGCCTGAATTCATTACTATATCCGGTGGTACTGCCCGTCGTTGGGATAAAGAGATGCTGCTGAGAATGCTTTCAGCTCCAAAGCGTGACGGTATTCGCGCTCTGCTCATTGACGAAAAATCCATTGGCAAAGGCCATCAGTATCTTACCGTTGTTCTTAACGCCGACTCAGGAGAAACCCTCTTCCTTGGTGAAGGCAAGCGAAAAGAGACTCTGGATGAGTTCTTGAGCAGCCTGACTGAAGAGCAAAAAGCGAGCATCGAGTGTGTTGGCATAGACCGTGGTGGCAGCTATCAGGCTTCGGTGAAAGAGCACTTGCCCAATGCGGATATTGTATACGACAAGTTTCACATTATTGCCAATTATAATGATGTGATAGATCAGATAAGGCGCAGGGAGTGGCGTCAGGCTGAAGAAGAGAACAAGCCCTTTATCAAGGGTCAGCGGTTCAACCTGTTCATGAACCCTGAGAACCTGACTCCAAAGCGAGAAAGCAGTCTGAAAGAGCTCTTGAGCATGAACGAGGATCTCAATCAGGCTTACATCCTGAAAGACATGCTCAAACAGCTATGGACGTACACGTACAAAGCGTGTGCCGGCAAGTTTCTGGATAGATGGATAGAGTTAGCAAAAGAAACCGGAATTGCAGAACTTAAGAGGTTTGCTAAGGGCTTGGACAGGGCAAGAGAGGGCTTGCTGTCGTACTGCCATCATCGTATAACCAGCGCGAAGATTGAAGCTTTCAATGGAGTCATCAAACGGATTATCTACAAAGCTTGTGGCTACAATGATCTTGATTACCTCTATCTTAAAATCAGGCAGGAGGCTGTAAAATGATCAGCCAACCTGTAAAAGAGCCTCTTTTTGTGCCGTCATGGCGCTCATCCACGAGGCACTGTGGTGTCACGCAGAGCTTGCCGTTGACCGCCCAAGCTGCCTCAGCACCATAAACACCATGGTTGCCGCTGGTGCGTCTCCGTGGGTCGCTCCATAGGGGGTTGGAGTGCTTGTTTCTGCCGTAATAAAACGACTGAAAGTGCGTTGCCGGATGCCCATCCACTTTTATTGGAGAACCTCTATAACAGGAAAAGGTCTTCCAGAGTCTTCGCCTCCGTCAATGGCTCAGCATGATTTTTCAGACCTTTCTCTATATCCCCAAAACCGAAACCAAGTTGCTCACCCTTCGAATAGGCAGGCGTGTCTTTGGGTTCCTCGATAACATTCTCCGACACTGGATTGATGCCCTGCATTATCGCGAACTCCCGGACATGCTTGAAAATGAATGGGTAAACGGTCGACTGTTTAGTTCTTACAGATAGAGAGTTAAACCACTCTGGCAATTCATCTGGCAACTCTGTAAAGCTGTGGATGATCTGGTACAGCGAATTAAATCTACTGTAGTCCTCTGTGTTCCGGTTTTGAGCATTTCCGGCGAAATACTCACCAGATAACTTGTCGAAGTAGAATCCGTAAATCGCATTAAGGGCCGGATTATTTGTCCGTTTTAACGTGTTACGCCAGGACAGACCCGTCCGCTCTGTTACCAGCTCGAAAAAGTCGGAAACTTTGGCCGAGCTGATATTTTGAAACCTTTTATCTTTGTCTCCAGCCTTTGTCCCGATAGCCTTAGAAATATCGTCGAGGTAGAAAGCCGACATTTCTGCAAACTGCTCTAACAACCGGGACAGGTTCGCGCCGCTCCTTTCTTCTGCCAACTCCGCCGCCAATTCCTCGACTTGTTCTCTGGTTAGCGGACTTATTTTGTCTTGGTCCACTTTTTCCAGCATTGCCCCGATCATGCTGTCATCGGGAATCACCGAAGCACCGGTTCTGACAAAGAACATATACTCACGGGTCTCTATGTTGCAGAACATCGGAAAACGGTCATTCGAGCGGCCTTTCGATCTGCTCGGCTTCCCCAATAGATAGCGGTCGTCATTGCCAGCAATTGCAGACAGCTCCGACAGTTCCTTTTTGCTTAACTCTGCGAATTCGTAACGGCCATTATCAACAGCCACCCGGAACCAACGCCACGGCGTTTCTTTGTCTCCTTCGATCTGAACCGGAAGAACAAACCAGCCATTCGGAAGCGATGGTCGACTGATTAGCGGTCGGCCCTCAACAATTTCCTGTTTAACCAACAAATTTGCGAGGACGGTATCTATTATGGTCGTTTTTTCATCCGGCTTCGGTTTTTTACCGTTCTTCCGGCGCTGTTCGTTTTCCTCACGCCTGGCTTTGAAATTTTTAAGCTCCTTTAGTGATGCGTCGAGTGTTACCGCCTGTGAGGCTCTGCCAACATTCACGGACTTCCACACTTTATAAGGATCCGTCACTTTCTGCTCTCTGTAGTAGCTCTCAGGATGGACAACAGCAATTGTCGCTACGTCTTCATCCTGAACGAATTTTATTCCGGTTCGGGACTGTAATAACTCCTTGATCTGATCTGAACCTGCTAAGTTCTCCAAGCGAATAGGAAATTCTTTAACAGCCTCGCTGATTTCTTTGTATTCCTTATCGATCCGGCTATTTCCAAATGTTCTGTATTCACCACCAGACAGGGACGACAGACTTATTTCTATAAGGTCGCCATATGCTTTTTTCATATCCTTAATGAACCGGAAAAGTATTCCAGAGCGTGTCAGTTTTCGAGCATCGGGCTTTTTTGCATCCAAGTTATAGGCTGACGCGGAGTTTTTTTCGTTGCAGAAAATGGTTCCCTTCACATACTCCCCGCGAACGTCCTTTTTTATTGTGAATGTCAGTTCATCAACATTATATCGTGGCCGACGTAAGTAGGCTTTCTGGCGTTTCCCTTTCATTTTCTCCTTAACCAGAGACAGTGGGACGAATGTCGTTGTGTAAGCCTTCAATATATGTTTGTCTGGCCTGGCTCCTGTTGCTGTCACCCACTCCCCGAAGTAATCGATCCCGACCGTTATAAAGGCGCTTTCCTTGATATCCTCCTGCGTCTTCAACGGTTCCACACAATAAAATGGACAGTCGGCGTCCATTAGCTTTCCCGTTTTGATGTCTTCCAATGGAATCAGGTTCGCGACACCTCGAACTAGCAATTTTGGAATCACCCACTGGCTCTTGATGTCTTCCAGATCGCAGGACTGAATATCAAATTCGTTCGTTGTTTCCGTCGCCAGTTTTTCGCCAGCCCGGAGCATGGCATAGGTTAACCTGGAGGAATTGTCGGTAAACTTCGACACAACAGCACCATCTCTGTTAAGGCGTTTGTTAACCTCGATATGGGTCTTTCTAAAGTCATCGTCAGACAATTCGCCATAGCTGACAATCGCGAAGCTATACAGCTCCGGAAGGCGGAAAGAATCGAACCATAGGTTCGCGTAGTTAGTCTTAATGCCATTCTGCATTTGTTGGCTCTACTCAAAAGTCGGAAGTCAGGGAACCGGCTGTTCGGTCCCTGGTTAGGTGAATCAGGAAAGGAACTCGCGAACGGCGTCTACGTGTTCAACAATAACGCTTCCATCCATGTGGATAAGTCCAGGAACCTCGATTACTCGATTGTCCGGCGTGGCTCCAATGATTTGTTTTGACTCAGAACCAGCAGCGTGGACAAGATCGAACACATTTATATAAATCAGCTTTCTGATTCCATATTTACCGGACAGCATATCCTCGATTTTGTCTTCAGCCCCGTCTTTGTTATCCCGAGCCGTCATCCAGTATTTAAAATCGACGAACGCTTTCTCTCCACCAGGAAGTGATATAACGGCGTCAAATCTCTCCTCTAACCCTTTCGGCATTGGCTCAACGTGGAACCCTAGTCGAGTTAATATCGCCTCACCTGCCTGTTCCCCAAGAGCGCCCTTGTATATGTTCGTTGCAACCCACGGCGCAAGCATATAGCGACCCGGCTTCCACTTGGTCGCGAACCCTTTTCCCTCAAAATGCCTCTGCACAATGTTGCTTTTCATAATCGCGTCGAGTCCGATTTCTTTGGAGGACATTTCCATAACAGTTGGCAGGTTATCAAAAAACTGGTAACTCTGTTTCCCATCTGGGTTGCCGTAGTAATCATACTTCACTGATTCTCTGGACCACTCCGGAACCTCGATATAGAGTTCTTGAAGTTCCAATGGACGAGTATTAACGGTCGGGAACCTTAAACACTGTTCGCGAACAGACTCCCAGAAATCAACGCGCCACTCCCACTGGTTAAGCTGTCTGCGTGCGGCCTTTTTACTATGAAAATAGTGCTCCGAACTCGCAAAGCACTCCATCCTCACCGACAGGCAAGGTTCTTACTCGCAGCCTCTGATGAGCTTTTATTCTTTAGTTAAAGCTGGCAGATAATTATATTTCTGGAGCATCTGTAACCAGCGCGGTGCATTCCTGTGAACCGTCAGTGCTTCGTAATCAATCTCTGGATCCTTGTAGGGCGTAAGCCTGGTGAGGATGCAGTAGATCACCCGCAACATTTTATGTCCGATGGCAATGATGCTGCGCTTATATCCACGGCGAATGGTCAGGCTTTGATGTTTGCCTTTGAACTGGCTTTTGGTCTTTACAGCTGCCTGACTGATCTCACACATCAGCCGTCGTAAGGACTGGTTGCCCTTACGAGTTTTACCACTCTTACGCTTACCGGCACTTTCATTGTTGCCCGGACATAGGCCTGCCCAGGATGCCAGAGACTCCCGGCTGCCAAAGGCACTCATGTCATCACCGATCTCAGCAATCAACCCTGCTGCTGCGATCTCATCGACTCCCGGAAGGGTTTGCAATAGCTGCCAGGGTTCCCGGTACTGAGTTTGTACAATATTGCGTATTCCCGCATCCAATTCGGCAACCTCATCATCCAGATACTGAATATGTTTCCGGATGCTCTTAAGCACTGTCAGATGTGCTGAAGACAGCGAGCCTTCCATGCTGTCGAATAACTCTTTGGTTTTGCTCTTCAGCTTGCCACGGGCAAACTTCACCAGCTCTTGCGGAGGCAGGCCGTCAATCAGTCCCTGAATCATTTCCTGTGCGGACTTGCCATGTATGTCACTCACTACACCACCGAGACGGATGCCGGCATCGTCCAGAACTTTATGCAGACGGGTCTTTTCACCGGCAAGCTGCCCCACCAGTTTCTGACGACGGCGAAACAGCAACCTCAGCTGCTCGATATCAGGGGGCGGTACAAAGCTGGGGCGAAGCAAACCACACCGACCCAGTGTTGCCAGCCACTGACTGTCCTGGACATCAGTCTTGCGACCGGGCACATTCTTGACGTGACGGGCATTGACAACCCAGACCTTGAGGCCTGCTTTAATCAGAGTTTCGTGAACGCATTTCCAGTAAACGCCAGTACTTTCCATGACTACGAGCTCAACCTGATGTTTCACCAGGAAGTCGCGAAGCTTCCTGCGTTCACGTCGATACGTCTTGAACGACTGAGTGATCTCTTTGATTTCGCCGTTTTCATCTTCGGTCTGAACAGTCGCCATGACCATCATCTTGTGAACATCGAGGCCAGCACAACATTTCAAAATTGACTGCATCAGACTAATCTCCCTATGGATCATGGAAGATGGCAAGGTCTGATGGATTGATCGTGGGCCATAAGCCGAGGATCAGCAGAGGTCTTTTTACTATCCGTTCAACGTCGTAAGGCGGGAAACGATTAGGGGTACGAGCGATCCGTCCAGGTCAGTTTAGGTTCAGGGTCAAAAGCCTCTGAAAAATTTGTCGACCATGATCAGGCCTTGCCGCCCACTCCAAGTCTGGATGAAGGCTTCAATATTTTCATGCTTCGGGGTGGCCAGTTACCGGCCATGAACGTTTAGGTTCGACAACAGGAGTAAGAACCTCGACCAGTGAATCGGAAAAGCTACCGGAACGAGCTATTTCTAGCGACTCCTCCAACTCTGGAATACCTTCGGCTCTTGGATCATTAAGGGCTGATCTGATCAGCTCCGGAACCTGCCCGAACTGTCTTTTGTCCCTGACTTTTATCATTTCCTCAATCAGGTCATTCAACAGGGAAAACTTGATGAATGCCTCAAGTCGTCCTTTTGAAAGGATTACTCTGTACGTTTCCTCCAGGTTTTTGCGAGCAAACAGGTTGTTATTAATCGCCTCATTTCTCAGGTTGTCACTGTCAGCGATAGCAGACCGTCCCTGAGCCTTTCCAGCTTGAACCAGTGCGTTATATTCATGTGTGAATAAGTCCGGCGATCTGGTTTCGTGGCAAAGCACCCCTTCGAGTTGACTGTCTGCGAATATGTTTATCTGGCTCCGCTTAAAAGCCGTTCTCGACATACGCCCGACAGCCTGCTCGATATATTTAAGGGCTGCGAGGAAATAGTCGCTCGTTTTGTAGTAACAGCTATTCCGGATCCGGTCGAGTTCGACTTTCAAGTCCTTCGTTGACAGTATTCTGCTGGCTAGTTTTCTGGATTGATTCGCGTCGATTTCGTTGGAAACCTGCAACAACATAATTGCATTCAATGCGAGGATTTTCGTAACAGATGGGTCCGGAACCCCGTTTTCCTGAAACATACCGACAAACAGATTCGTCGGTTTATCGAGGTAAATAGAATCTATATCGACTCTCACTTTTCCTGCGGCTTCAAGCTCGTCCCCGACACATATAACAGGAATCGGCTCAATGTCTGGATTCGACTCATAATCGGGGTTTTTGCCCGCCCCCATTGATGGATAAGAGGACAGGACAAGAACCTTTCCAGCTCCTTCAGACAGTTTGCTCCTGACAGTGTCATAAGCTCCGCCTCGGAGCCTTTTAGCATCCACTGACTCGACGTGTAACTCTACACCGTAGCCCCCAGCCAGTTGCGCAAAAATCCGTCTAATAAATTCGAGCTCGTCTTCCTGTTTACCGACAACGCGAGAGGACAGAGCCAGCATGTAGCGACTATCTGGCGATTTAATGAAAGCCTCAACCGCTAACATTAGTTGACTGAGAGAGTCCCCCCTATGTCCAGCATCATCGCCATATACCTTACTTAGATGAATTGCGGCGGTTTCCGAACCAAACGTCTCCTCGATTATCTTGGTTAACCGATGGCGTTGAACTCCGAAAAACTCGACATTAATGCCAACCTTATTTCCCTCGTAATCACGTTTCGAACAATAATATTCGTAAACTCTATGAGCCTGCTCAGGAGAATGCGTCGCGAGCTTTGGACCGATAAGCCTTTTCAGAGAGCGAATATCGAAGTTATGTAGAACGGTTTCAACGCCAGCAGTCGCTGAAATCCCGATAACCTCCATTCCATTGTTAACCATTGAGGCAACCATGCCTGTCGGCGTCATATTCAGTGCATAGCGATAGAATTCGACGGTATCAATCGACTGCCCTTCGCGGCTGATCTGGTTAAACGTGAACCCGGATAGATGGTAATTCCGGTTTAACAGCGTCCATCTGTCGGAATCAGCAAATGAGGTCGGAGAAATGTTTCCGATTTCGTTCGATATGTCCTCCTGTATTGCTGACAGATGATACTGAGAAACGATCGAGGAAACACTAGCATCGATTGTTGCTGTTCTAGTCCCCGTTTCCAGATCGATCGCTTCCGAGTTTTTCGTTATTCGGAAAACTGCGTTTTTTATGCTCTTTAATATCTGACGGTATGCGAAACTCGCATCTCTTATCAGGTCTACGAAGTTGTTCTCTTTCTCGTTGCTGTTGCAAATAACTGACTTATTTAGTGTGGCGTTGAACTTTGCAACAGTCTTGGTTCCTTTCTCCCTTGAGATCGACACCCCTTGCGCGTAACCAAACGCCATGAACATTGATAAGCTCTGGTCGGTTGTCATGCTGGAGTCGAGATCGAACGATGTACCGAACCGGTATTTGTTCCAAACATCGGAAATGGTCTGGATGTTTTCGCTCAGAATGTCGAGAACCCCACCATATCTCCGACTGTCCTCTATGGAGTGCAGCTGGAATCCCTGGTAACAGGTTCGTATAGCTTTTATCAGGCCAGAGGCTCGATTCTTGGCTAAGTGATTAATGATAACGCCGTTCTGCTTGTCTACCTCGTCGATAAAAAGAATTTGATGTGGGTAGTCGCGTGGAAGGTTAATCGCTCGAGGAACCGATTCGACTTTTGTCAGATACTTAGCGGTCGTCATAAACAGAACGCGAACCTCACCAGACGAAAATCTCATTGCCGGAATGATGGTCTCAAACTGGCTTTTATATCCAGCAGGAACGGAACCCGTCCTTTTTATGTGGCGCTTTATGCCTGCAACGATTGCTCGATATGCTGCAGAACCTCGTCGGCTAAGTTCATCAATAAGTACGGCTCCGGCCCCTTCCTCCTCCGGAATGGACGAACGAAACGAATTGTATTTGTTCCAGGGGACAGAAACGCTCTTTCTATCATCGTCGACGAGCGTGACAACAGAGTCGACCAGATCAGACTCTGCCTTTTTGAGCTGATCCGCATTACTTGGAATGTATAGAATCTGGTCAAGCATAGCGGCAACTTCTTCCGCCGTTGCTATGGTTCCCGGTAACGACTCGATTCGCTTTTCCAAGTCTTTATAAGCCTGGAATACGTTGTCTATCGTATCGGTGATAAAGATTATCGGCTTAGGCTCTGGTCCTTGCTCCCCTCGAATACCGGCGAGCATTTCTTCAATGATGAAGGAAGTCGACTCGTACGTTTTGCCGATTCCTGTCTGGCATTGCAACAGGTAAAAGAAACCGTCGCCGGTTTTCCGTTTGTCGGTTACAACTTCCTTAATGACCTTCGCCAGTGGCGAGGACGATACTTTCTCAAATTCCATTAACTGACTACTTTTTATACTGCTATGGTCGGGACTAGCTTGCCAAATCCGGCAAGCAGCTATCGATTTGGCTTAATTGTACCATAGTACCAACTTTAAACTCTGCGACAATAGGACAGACTTTGCTTCCTTTTTAATTGTCTTGTAGCTGTTTTTCATGGATTTAGTGAAGTGGTTATCGTTCTCCGGACACACAAACACGGATAATATGAGTCCCAATGCAGGAGTGCCCAAATGTCAGAACAGAAGGCAACAATTTATACGGCTGAATTAAAGGAATCTGCAGTAAAATTGGCTGTAGAAACGGCCAGGGAACTTGGTGAGAATTAGGTGAGGGTCTGTAATTAGCAGCTCTTGGAAGTTCTTCAATGAACTCATTGCCAGCAAAAAGATCAAAACAGAAAGAAGTTGTGAGTAAGGAATAGAGTATTTTTGATGCTGGATAAAAACCTATAGTGTTACCTATAGTGAATTCCAGAAATGAAAAAGCCCGTAGCGCTTACTAACGCTACGGGCTTCGTCTTATATGGTGCCGGCACCAAGAGTCGAACTCGGGACCCACTGATTACAAGCTCGATGGGTCTTAATAAAATCCTTTAATAACAGTGGGTTATGTTTCCTTACTTGTCCTGTTTTTCCGCTATTTCTAACTTCTTGTGCCTCATTCGTGTCGCATTATGGCACTAATTTACCCCGTTTTCACTGCGAGCACTGTGGGAGTAACCACACCATTCCCTGTCTCTTAAAAAGCAAAATGGCCGGGGAATTCCCAGCCATTTTGCTCTTAAAAAACTGACTGTTTATCAGTAGGTCTTGCCTACCCAATGAGTGAAAAGTCCGGTGTCATTTCGACCCACACAACTTTCTTATAATTCATAGTTCACACCCTTGAGTTGTTTTTTGAGTATTATGCGGACGGTTCTGGATAATCCCGTGATTTTTCATTATCCAGAACCAGTCCTTCTAATACGGGTTAGGTGTCTACGCTGGTTCTGTGTATTTTCCCTCATTAATACGCTGCTTCAGCAAATAGCCTTCCAGCATCCATATCTTCTTTCTGGCATTCTCTTTAGCAATTTTCTGACCGATCTCAGCATTGAAGTTTTCGGGACTGGCGCAAGCACTTTCGCCAGTAACAGTAAAACCATTCTGCAACGTCAGGCAACAAACTGTCAGGCATGAATCTTCAAAGACATGGAACTGAGTTTTTGCAATGGCAGCGTCGATAAGTTCAGGAGTCAGGCGAGGTGCGTTTAAGCCTTTGTCTTGAATTTCTTTTTCAATAGTTTGTTCGTTCATTACTTTTACCTTTTGGTTTTAATTAAGTCAGGTGAAAAACACCTAACAATGTTTTCCAAAGGACGTGCCTACGGCACGCCCCTGAAAACGGGGTTAGGTGTACTCAATGATCTTTGTCAGTTCTTCGCATTCGAACTCATAGTCATCTCGTACTCCTGAGTCAAAAAGCTCCCGAAGGGAGCTATACAGTTAAATACAAAAGAGACACAGCAGATGCAATACCAAAGGTATTAGCTAATATATCCCAATGATCAAACACACCATAATCGTTATAATCATATACTTCTTTGGCAACACCAATTAAGAATGCCAGTAAAGCTGAACCAGCAATTACACCAAATACCCAATAACAAAATAGCGTTAAAGCAAAGCTAACAACTATATGTTTATATTTATCTTGTCCCATTATTTTCATTCCCATTTTATTCAGTCTCGTATTTTGGAGTTATCACCACAGGGTTATGTGGCTTTTGAAAGAAGTCATCAGCTGCTTTTTGAGTCGTATCATGCACACCAGATTCAACACCACAATCTGGACAATGAATATAAAAGTTACCTTTCCTGGTTGTCTCTAATTGACACTCGTTTCCCATTCCTTCCTTATTCCCACAGTTCTTACAGATAGTCCCTTTAATTAACATTTTTTCTTCCTGCCCTTCTTCCAGCTTGTCACCGATTCTTATCTGGCTCTTGGCTTCTCGTACCGCAGCTTGATAGATCGCATCTACAGCACACTCTATTTCAGAAATATTATCGTAACTGTCAGCAACACCAGCGAGTTTGAAATAGTGAACCAATATTCTTTTGGCGTATTCAATGTCCATTGTTTTTATCCTCTTCTTCCAACAAAAACGACTCTAGCTTTTTAATGTGTTCTTTGATTTCGTCCTGGGCTGCCAGAATGGCGCGCTCTTTTGTTTCATAGTAATGAACTGATACCCATTTCCCGTCTGGAAGCTCATACCCTGTGATCAACATGCAAAGTTGTTCTTCACCGGGAAAATCATCATCCGTAGCCCAGTCGGCCTCCTGATACTTGAGGGTGTCGAACCTCGTTGTAAACGGGTTGAATCTATAAAATAGTTCAGACATTTTTTAGCCTTTTATAACACGCTTCAAACTGGTCAGGTCAGTCATCCTGACACCACCATGATTTTTAACAGAGGAAAAAAAGTTCTGAATCGCTCTTTCAAAACGATCTCTTTTTTTTAACTGTTTCTTCAGATCACGAATTTCCCGACGGCACTTCTCTTTTGCCGCCCGCTCTTTCTGAACAGTCTTTTCAAGCTGGCTAATCTCGGACTGCATTTTCAGATTTGTGGTTATGATCATATTATCCATTGTTAGTATTTCCACACTGGGTTCTGACCTGGTGCCCATACTCCCGAACCAGTTGCTGGTAATGTCGGTAAATTCTTTTTTGGCAATTCACCAACTCACCTGCGCTGATCAGCCTCCGATCCTTTAATCTGTTCACTGCTTCCAGATCGGCGGCTAATTGTTCGGCATCGGCATCGGACAATCTGTTTATGCGAAAGTAATGAGCCAGTTTCTTTATATGAATCAGCTCAAGATCTTTCTTACTGACAAAAACAGGAATATCCATATTGTAATGACCTCTAATAAGGAATCTCTTCTTCTTTAATATCTTCTGAATTGTCATCATAAAATTCCCAGTTCACCCCGATCCCATCACTCGGAGAACCACAGAAAATACCAAGAGCATTACAATCAGGGTTCTCACAGGTAGCATCAGAACCATCTGAAACGATTCCGGGAGCATCATTCACTGGCGTGTGTAACACAACATCACTGTTACATTTAGGGCATAGTCCTGTGAGTTCTGGTCGTTTAACTTTTTTAGTTTCCGTTACCACTTCTTCTATTTCATTTTTCAGACTTTTCAATTTCGATATATAGAGTTCGCTGTCTTCAATAGATTGTGTGAACGCATTGGAAATAGCTTCTTCCTTTGTACCTCCGAAACCGTGGGCCAGCCTGATCCGGCTTGAATTATTTAGCACGACTTCAAATACTGCGAGATACTTGAAACGGTAACCACCTTCAAGATCAGAATGGGTAACTAAATAACCAAGATCGGTACCATTCAGAACCATCCGCTCTTCTTTTTTATTTCCATCCACAAAGGTTTTATTTTTAAATTCAATACCCATGATCTTTCCCCTTTATTGATCTAACTGTTTAATGTGATTCTGGTAATGATCCATCCCATACTTCACCTTCAGCCAGCCTATCCAGAAGCTTCGGCCTCTGGATAGGAGTACTTCCTGGTCTTCAGACTCAGCTGAGAGAGAAATCACCTTCTTCTTTTCTGATGGTTTCTTTTTGAGTGCCTGACTGAAATTCAAGCTGCACTGTTTTTCACAGATCATGTCCAGCTACTCCTCAGGAGTAGTTCTATGGACGACAGTTTCCTGTTGTTTTTTTGTTGCTTGACTGGCCGCAACTTCTTTCGGGCAATATAAATCCGGGTACTGTCTGGATTCAGGTCAAGGGCTTTGGCTATTTCCCGATGGCTGTCACCTCTGCTTACCCGTTGCTGGATTTCTTCTGCGAACTGGCAGGGTTTTTTCTTTTTTTCCTCCATCGCCTTCACCTTTATCTTTATCTGGTTCTCGCAAGGGCTGTAGTCAGGCGGTTACGCTCAGGTATTGGTTTGCACTGGCGGTTGAGATCCCAATCCTGATAGTTCACCGCTCCGGGGCCGCCAGTCTGAAAACGAGCTTTGCACTGGTGGCACTGGTACTCGGTAAAAAACGCAGTTTTTATCACTGGCTTAAAGTCGTGTGATAACCATCCCTGCAGTGGTTTACTGGTTACTGGTCTTAACCAGCTAACCGGTACTTGTTCACTGTCGCCTTCAACAAATCCAACAAGCCGCACAACTTCTTCTTTTACTGGTTCATTAAGGTGACGCCAGATAACCGGTGAAACCCACTCTCCGGCCAGTGCCCTGAATTGATCAGGAACTCTGATCAGGGTTCGTTCTCCCCAGACCACCGTTTCTGGCCTTAACTTCTTCTTGGGTAGTTCAACGGCTTTGGTCAGAACCGGCTTTACTTGACCTTGTTGATCCCAGCGAAACGACTCTCCAATTCCAGATGGCCATAGCGATCCACCATTCTTATGTCCTTCCATCCTTGCTGCTCCATGATTAAATGTTTCTCAACACCACTGTTCAGCTGTTCACTGGCCCAGGTATGACGGAGATCATGCCAACGGAAACCCGGATCAATCCCTGCAAGTTTCTTCAAACGTGACCAACGTTTGCGAAAGTCACCCCACTCCTTCCCATCCCCTTTGTGAAAAACCAGTTCTGACTCTGGGTGACGGCGCTGCTCTAACTGGCGAAGCAGGTTTTCAACCCGGTCAGACATCACTGTGATCAGCTCTTTACCGTTCTTGGTTCGATTCTTTCTCTGGGAGCGGTCAAAGGGATCGAACCGCTGGCCCTTGGTTCTGCGAATAAAGAGAAAGCCAGGGCTTTTAATTGGGCCGTCTTCAGTCATTTCAGTCTGAGACCAGACCACCCGCTCCCAGGTTAGGCCGATCAGATTGGATCGACGCCAGCCAATCCACGCAGCACCGAGCAACAGAAACGTCAGCATTTCCCCGCCTTCTTCCTGACAGACTTCCCGAAGTTTCATGAACTGTTCACGATTCAGGTAAGCTGTCCGGCCTTCACCGGCCTCGATCTTGTCGATCAGCTCTTTAAGGTTTTTGTCAGTCCAGCGCCACTTGGTATGGGCGCAACCCAGTACCGTAGAAACCAGCCCCTGGCGAAGGCGCAATGTGTCTTGACTGAAAGGCCCGCGCCCTTTGGTGTCATCAAGGCGTTTCAGCAGGCGCTCATTAGTCACCCGCTGTCGCGGCATGGGTCGGGCAGTGCTTCTGGGGTTTGGCTGGTGATACCAGACCAGCTCTTTACCTTCACGACGCAGGTGATAGAGTTCCTTGTTCAGGCGTGACCGTTTTTCTACCTTCTTCAGGTCGTTGATGTAACGCTCCAGCCCCACCACAATTCCGTATTCAGAATCATCCATAGGCAGTTCTTCCAGCAGGTAGAACTGATTGCGGTAATGAAACGGCCAGCGCAGGGCGGCGGCGTTGCTCAGGTTGTCGGCGTGGCTGAGCTTTCCAGGGCTGACCACTTCCAGATATTCCGCCAGTGCTTCACCAAAGGGACGAATGATTTTTTCTCCACGGGCTACCCTAAAGGCATTGGCCATCAGTGCTTCGTGGAACGCCTCGGCTTCTGCGTCGGTGTCAAAAGTGCGCCGAGTGCGGCGGATACCCCACCGAGTGTTTTTGTAGTCGTACTTAAATCGTCCCGTCTTTGGATCCCTACACCAGGGTTTTGCTGCCCTTGCCATGTTCCACTCCCCAGGTTTTCACGTTTAAATTTCTGCAACTG
Source organism: Endozoicomonas gorgoniicola (assembly GCF_025562715.2). Lineage (NCBI taxonomy): Bacteria > Pseudomonadati > Pseudomonadota > Gammaproteobacteria > Oceanospirillales > Endozoicomonadaceae > Endozoicomonas > Endozoicomonas gorgoniicola. The sequence goes on along the minus strand of NZ_JAPFCC010000001.1, from coordinate 5,255,677 downwards.
CCGCTCACTGATCCGGATTCCGCTTTTCTTTCTCCGGCCTCTTCCCAGGCAGTAATGCTCCAGCCTGCCGTCGGCGATAGCCTGATAAATAAAGCTCTTTCCAAAGCTCAGGCGCTGACAGATATCAGTGACGGTGAGATTTGGGTCATCAGAAAATTCCATCAGTTCCAATTCCCTCTCCTTCTTCTCTCTCGCTCACGTTGATTTCAAATCAACACTGTGCTTAGATTAGCTCATAACGGTTGTTGATTTCAAATCTACATAACAAAAAAAATAAAAGCACCGATTGGTGCTTTCAGGAAGGGGAAGTGGAAATGGGCTACACGGAAGAGAAAAGAGAGGACTTAAAGAGAGCCAGCGTTCCGGAATTTTTCAGCAGTGATGGCGTCCTGAATAATACTGCCCAGCCGCTCTTTGGTCTCACTGGAGAGGGTATACCACCCGTCGAGTTCCGGAGGCAGGAAGAAGTCCTCTACCTGACAGTTGAGCGCAACCGCAAGCCGCTCCAGCGTGTCATTCGTAAAGCCAAGTCCTTTTTCAACCCGCGCAATCGTGGTGTGATCAATAGCTGGCCGGCACTTCTCCGCCAGTTTTCTGTAGGACAAACCCGCTTCGGTTCGTCGCTTCTTGAGGTTGTCAGCGTAAATCGGCATAGGGATTTCAAAACTTGTGGATTTCTTCACACCATTTTCCCCAAGACTCGGAAAAGTATAAACAGCAGCTACTCCACCATTATCGATATCGATAGTGCGGGTAATCGTGTTTTTCATATCTACATGATAGACGTTAGATGAGTGAGCCATGGCCATATTTATCACCAAATTTCAGTTTTATTTACGTCAGAAGAGTATTCCTTACTCCGACATTACGAGACATCTAGGTTGTGATCGTAGTTCGATCAACCGATGGAAGAAAGGCGAGCAATTTCCCAACAAGCTGACAGCTGATCGAATTATTGATCTGTATGGGCAATACAGCATCCCTATGGATTACAACTCCATTTATGAACCAACTATCGAAATCAGGGATAAGCAATGAGCTGGCCTCGCACTCAGGATGAATACCTGGCACTGGCCGGGCAGATACTGGAACTGATTGGTGGACGGCGTGATGTTGCTCCCGCTCACTACGACTTTACCAATGATGACGGTGAACGAATAAAGGGCTGGTCGCCGTGGCGTGGACGCAGGCTGGCCAATGATTACCAACTTCAGGAAGGTGAGAAAGAGACTCGTAAAAATGGTCAGCGCTACCTGTTAAGAAAGCTGGATGAAGAGAGCCTTCACAGTCACCTTCAAGGTAAGAAGCGCTTGGGTGTTTACCCGCTGGATGATAACGATCAGGTGAAGCTTCTCGCTACTGATTTTGACGATCATTCCGGAACCCTTGACCCGGCAATGGTCTGGAACGAGGTCAGGAATTTCTGGGAGATTTGTGAAGCCAATGGCTTTAGCGCACATATTGAGCGCAGTAAATCAGGCACTGGCTATCATGTCTGGATCTTCTTTGACGACTTTGTACCGGCGGTAAAAGTCCGTGGCATTGGCCGCTATTTGATGGAAGACGCTGGAGCGATTCGTGATGACGAAGACTTCAGTACTTTTGATCGTTTTTTCCCTTCTCAACCGTTCCGATCCGGTAAAGGCTTTGGAAATCTGATTGGCTTACCGATGTTTGGTCAGCGGGAATACACTCAGGGAAAAAGTGCATGGGTAGACCCTCAGTCCGGTGACACCATCCAGGAACCGATTGATTATATCTGCACCATTCTCGCTAATGGCCGTGTTCCCGCTGGCATGGTGGACGAGTTTATAAACGAGGATCCAGACAGCATCACTCTGGAAAAGAAAGAGGATGTTTACACAAGGTCAGCCCGAACCGGTGATGAAAAGCTGGGAACAAAAGAAGAACTGGAACAGGTGTTTGCCCGTTGTAAATTTATGAACTGGGCGTCCGACCCCGTGGTTCAGCCAGAAGTTTCAGAACCGCTCTGGTATTCCATGATCTCTAATGGTGCCCGGTTTGATGATGAAGACCGGCTCCATGAGGCCAGTCGTTATCATGGTTCTTATTCCGCCCTTGAAACCGGTAACAAGATCGCCACAGCCAGAACCAGTGGACCCAGAACCTGTAAGGTGGTCTGTAGTGATGGTTTTGGCAACTGTCCGAAAGGTGGTTGCGCTCTGCCTTCCGGAGAGATAACCAAATCCCCTGCAGGATTAGGAGCCTGGGCAAGACCGAAACGGGAAGATACTTATGATCCCGGTGCCGCCTTCGCTGATGCTCCACCGGAAGCAGAGATCAATGAAACTCCCAGAAAGACTCCGACAAAAGCTAACAACCGTTCTGTGGATGTGGAGTTGACCGGCTTTGATCCTATTGAAGGCACTCCCTGGAATAAAACCGATAAAGATGAGCTTGAGATTTATGAGGAGACCGGTCAGCCCTGGCCTGATACTGGTAGTCAGTGGTTTCTGTCTAACGATGGCCTTCAAATGGCTAACCGCGCGGGAGAGCCCGGTACCTTTATAGCCACCAAACCAATATGGGTAGATAGCCTGACCACTGATGCTTTCCATGAATGGGGCATGGTGGTGAAGTTCTTTGACTTCCGCTGGAACATCAAGAGCCTGGCCTTTCCTATGTCACGGCTTTCTGAGTCGGGCGGGAAGCTGGGCATGGAATTACGTAATCAGGGCGCGGCCCTGGTGGCCGGTAAAGAGAAGTGGCTCTGTCGTTACTTCGACTTTATGGCCAGCCAGAACCAGAAGTTCAGTTTGGCAGCAACCAAGCTGGGTTGGTTCGAGAAGGACCGGGAGCATGTGTTCGTAATGCCCGAACACATTATCGGGAACACCGATCAGGAGATTATTTTTCAGACCTCGATGGCCAGTGATGCCAAGTGTCTTAGTCCCAAGGGAACTTTGACGGAATGGCAGAAACATATCGCTGATCCTGCTCTGGGTAATCCGATTCCCATGTTTGCCATTATGTGTGCACTGGCTGGGCCTCTGGTGAAGTTGGGGCGGGGTGAGAGCGCAGGCTTTCATTTCTATGGCACTACCTCCGGTGGTAAAACCACGTTAATTCAGATGGCGGCTAGCGTCTGGGGTGATGGCACTGACCCACAGGAAGGCGCTGAACATACTTCTATCAGGAAATGGCACTCTACCGGCAACGCTCTGGAAGCTACCGCTCAGATGCACAACGACATAGTGCTTTGTCTGGACGAGATCTCCCAAGTGGACCCCGCTGAACTGGGGAACATCATTTATATGTTGTCAGGGGGTCAACCGAAAGCCCGTTCACAGATTGAAGGTGGTCTGAAGAAGCAAAACACCTGGCGGGTTCTATTCCTTTCCAATGGTGAAAAGACCATCGGGCAGATTCTCCAGCAGGTGGGACAGGCTGAGAAAGGTGGTCAGCGTCATCGCCTGCCGGATATCCCCTGTGACCAACCGGACGGCAATGGCTCCGGTGTTTTTCTCGACTATCACAAGCAGAACCCGAAGGTGTTTGTTGATGATATCAAGGATGCTTGTGGCAGCTATTTCGGTTCTGCTGGCCCCACCTTTGTCAGCTATCTGATAGCCCTGATGAAAGAAAAGGGATCTCTTCAGTTGATAGGTGAACTGAAAGAGCGGGTTCGAGATCTGGAGCAGAAACTCTGTGAAGGTATCAACGACCTGCCCAATGATGGCATGAGGGTGATTCGACGCTTAGCCATTGTGGGTGTGGCGGGAATGTACGCCAGCAATATCCAGCTTGAGAACCTGAAGGGCGCTGAAATTCTCAGCTGGGAACTGAAAGATATCTTTCTGGCTCTGGCTCATATCCGCAACCTCTGGCTGAAAGAGCTGGGTGAAGAACGCAGCGAAACTGATCGGGCCCTGGCACATTTCCGCAGTGAGCTTCTTTCCAACATGGCGTTCTTCCAGAACGTCAATCATGAAGTGATGGTTCAGAATCGTTTGGGCTGGCGTAACGAGGACTATGTGATGGTTCTCCCCAAAGCAATGAACCACTTGGCCGGAGACTTCGACAAGAACACCATCCTGAAAGAGATCAAGAAGCAGGGAAAGCTGAAGCACGAAAAAGACCGGCTGACATACAAGCTCTGCACTGCCAAGGGGGAGAAGTCCAGACCGTCAGTTTACTGGGTAAATATTTCTTTCCTGGGTGACGTGGATAACACACCTGATCCTAACGCAGAAGAACAGGCAGCTTATCGAGAAGCAGCCAAGTATCTGTAAACCCTGAGCACGGAGGACAGAATAATGAATAAGACTCTGGCAACACTAACACTGATTCCCGTTTTGATTTTAATGGGTGCCTCTATCGCTCTGACGGCCTTACTGGTTTCTGCTATGGCTCCGGAAGGCTGGATGGAATGGCCAGCGGCGATTACCGGCGGCGCGCTTCAGTTGTGTCAGTTTGGCTTCATCCCTCTGGGGTTCCTGTTGCTGAGAAAACGAAACTGTTCCGGCTGGCTGTTTCTGGTCATTGGATTCCTGCTCTTTCTGGTCAGCAATGGAGCCAGTGTCGCTTTTCTTGAGTACTCCTATCAGAAGCGGGTAGCTAGCAGTGAAACAGTGTTGGCGCAACAGAAGAACAAAGAGCGCAAAGACCGTATTTCTGATTTAGCCATCCTCGCAGCGCAACAGGATATTGAAAGCAAGGTTTACCGTGGCCGTGGTGTCGAGACTCTGAAGGAAGTGGTGTCAATTCAGGAGAGCAACACCCGTGACACAGCAGTAACAGAAACAGTCGCAAGCAGTTCACCTTTTATCGCCTTCGCAGCACTGACCGGCATAACCAGCGATAGAGCAAGAGCCATAGCCTGGTGGCTGATGTCTTTTCTTATGGATGTGTGCGCAACGGCTGGAAGTGTTGCGTTAACACTGTTTCGCCCGCAACAGCGCAACGCAACACCTGAAGCAGAAACACCGGAAACACCAGCGCAACAGAACAATGAAGCAGCGGGCAAAGAAGCCAGTAACTACATAGTAATTCATTCAGCGATCAAGTCTCAGCTTTACGGTAACAAACCACCCAGTCTCCGAAACGTTATGAAGGAAACAGGCTGGCGTTACCCGAAAGTAAAAGCATTGTATGACCAGCTAGAGCAGGAAGGAATTATTCGTAGTCTGGGCAAGGGCCGGGGCTATGAGTACATCAACCCACAATAACCAAACGAAGTGTGAAACAGGAGCAAACGTGGCAGCGAAACACACTAAAAATCTGGTGGCAACACTGGACAGTTATCAGGACAGACAGGGGCAAACCCGAACCCGAAGGCTAACTGTTGGCCGGGTATTTGAACGGGAAGATGGTTCGGAATTTATTCGGCTTGACTGCTTCCCGGTCCAGGAACCGAAGTGGAACGGGACAGTAAACATTTATCCAGTGAAACGGAGAGAAGAACAGTATGGATAATTTGATGGTAGACCTTGAAACCATGGGTAATGGTAGCAATGCGGCAATCATTGCGATTGGTGCCTGTTTTTTTGATCTGGATACTGGGGAGGTTGGTCACAGCTTCTATCAGTCAATCCAGTTGGATAGCGCAGTTGAAAAAGGGCTGGCGATGGATCCTGCCACGGTTACCTGGTGGATGAGCCAGAGCAATGAGGCCAGAGCTATTTTCAAAGAAAAAGGAACGACCCTGGATAAAGCCCTCGCACGATTCATCCGTTTTGCTCGGCAAAGCCACCTGAAAGTCTGGGGGAATGGCTCCAGCTTCGACAATGTGATTCTCAGAAATGCATTAAACACTTGTGGAATGGCAATACCCTGGAATTTCTGGAATGACAGGGATGTCAGAACCATGGTGGAACTGGGTCGCAGTATTCTGGATTTTGACCCTAAACGGGATATGCCCTTTGAAGGTGTTCGTCATCATGCGCTTGATGATGCTAAGCATCAGGCCCGGTATGTTTCGGAGATTTATCAGCGGTTGAAGTCTGGGGCTGATAGTCCTGTATAACCAAACCATCCGCCAGCATTCAAAAACCTCGCTTAACACGCGGGGTTTTTCTGGTTGAGACTCAAACAAAGCACCTCTAACACCAAATTCGTTTATCCCAAATCCACACCCTGTCCCGATACCGGCAAAGTTGTCACGGCGATTCCTCGGCCTTTCAACAATCGGGGCAAAGACACAACATACTGTTTTATAATCGCTTTTTACTCTGCTTCCACGATTTTACCGGTTGTCCCGTTGTTATTCAGCCAGATACAACCCTATACACCGAACCGGCCGCCAGATTGGAAAAAATGGTCAGTCGCGTCGTAGGGTCTCGGATACCGTGACCACCGTGGAAATCGTGGCGGCGTTGTTGGCTAGTAAGCAGCTCGGGTTCTGGCCGCCTTTATTTATAGGTGTTTAGTGGTGATAGACACCTATTTCTTTAATAGAACAGCCATAGCGCACACTTGAAAAGCTTTCGGGACAATGACGGGACAAATCGCATTTTTTACGGGACAGGCTTTTACAGCGGCTCTGTGGAGGTCGGCCTATGCTCGCTGTTGATATGAGATCAACTAACCCCGTAAAATCATCAAAACGAGGTAGAGAGCTGCCCGCGCAGGGTAATCAAGGGGAATCAAGGGGAATCAAGGCAACGTTATGGCAGGCCATGGTGGAGCGAGAACAGGAGCAGGACGACCAAAGGGCGGAATCAGCCAGACCCGGCGACTGCTGGAAATTGCGATAACTGAAGGGCTGGCGCATGCTGGTCGATCCAAGTACCCGGAGCATATGACCGGCCAGTTGGAGGAAGATGCGGTTCGCACTGGAGCAATGATCGTATCTGACATGATCAACTCTGGTGATGGAAAGGATGTCGTGAAACTCTGGGCCGCTATCTCAACCGGAGCCAAAGAGAGCAATCCAGGCTCAGGATCCGGCACCCTTGCTGATGCACTTTCAGCCCTTCCGAGCCTGCCCGATGGCGCAAACATGCCACAAGAGACACAGCCAGAAACAGAAACCGCCGAAGATTCAGACACTTATGAAGCCTGCGCTACTGATAACGGATTAGTTGCCCCCCAAAATGGAACCTTTTTCACACCTCAGCAAGGTCTGCTGGTCGACGTTCCGGCACTGGAGTATGACCAGGTGATGGACGATGGCCAGAGCGGCAGCGACACCCCCCACCCCCCCCTGGGCGATACCGTGGATTGTATTTACCCTGACACTAAAAATTTTGAAAATTCCGAATCCCGTCAGGGTGGAACGTGCCCTGATGCTGAAGGAAGGTTCGGGTGATGGGCGCATTCACTCCAAAACACCACTCCAAATGTCGCCCCATGACAGAACAGGAGGCTATGGCGTGGTACTGGCCTGAAGGAGCCGAGCGTTTACTGGCTTCTGTACCCGAAGAAGATAAAGCGTTCCAGCGCCTGTCGTGGATGCTGGTTCGGTGGCGGGTTGATCCGGTTTGCTTCGCAGTGGAAGCCCTGAGAGTAAAACTAGCTCCTTATCAGGTGGCGATTCTTCTGGATTTGGCAGACGCGCCGATTGAGCTGTATCAGTTTTATGGTGTTGATCCAAATAAACCAAAGCGTCAGGTTTTGATTCCGTCTGGCCACGGCATGGGTAAAACCCGGGTGCTCGCTATAGCAACCTGGTGGCATAAACTCACCATCAAATACACCTACAACCTTTGTACCGCACCAACAGCCACTCAGCTGACTGGTCGCCTGTGGGATGAAATCCGCAAGATGTACCGTCGCCTGAAAAAAGCCTGGCCGATGCTCGCTGACCAGTGGGAAGTTCAGCGTGACCGGATCGCACACATTGACAGCGACTTCAGTGACTGGGCCACTGTCGCCCGAACAGCCCGGGAAGAAAAGCCGGAAGGTCTTCAGGGGGCGCACGCCATGGACGACGATGACGCAGATGGTCAGCTGGCCGCAATCTTTGGTGACGATCGGGAAGAAAGTGCTTCAGGCGGAATCATGGTGGTGATTGATGAAGCGTCAGGTGTTTCCGACGCCATCCGTGAAGTGTTGAAGGGTGCTCTGTCAGAAGAAGGTGCTCGCCTTATCGCTCCGGCTAACCCGACCCGGCCTGATGGCTGGTTCGCTGAAGACTGTCAGAAGACACACCGTTACGCCATTCACAACCTGGATTGTCGTGACAGTAACCGCGAAAAAATGTATCAGATTCCTTACCGGGACACCGCAGGACGGGTTCACAAACTGACGCTTCGTGGCTTTGTTCGTCCGAGCTACTGGGAAGAAATTCTGGAAGATTGTGACGGTGATGACGATCACGATGTGTTCCGGGTTCGTGTTAAAGGTATGAAGCCACGTTCAGCATTCACTCAATGTATCAAGACGCACTGGGTGGATGAGGCCATGGCCAGACCCAAAGATGAAGCCAGCCAGAAAGACCCCATTATCATCGGTCTCGACTTTGGTCTGTTCAGTGATAAGCACTCTCTGGCTGTACGTCAGGGTTTCAACATGCTGGATGGTGAAGAATGGCTTCCACCGGATAAGCCGAAAGACATCACCCTGAAAGCTGCTGACCTGGCTATTGAGTATCAGGAACGTCTGGGGGCTCGCTATATCATCGGCGATTCGAACGGCGTTGGTCGTGGAGCTATGGAGTATCTGTCCCGTTACTACCAGAACAAAAAAGACGTCACTGTCATCCATTTCAATTCTGGTAAACAGGCTCACGACAAAAAGCGCTACTACCTGCGCCGTGATGAGATGTGGCACAAAGCAGGCCGCAGCTGGGTATCTAACCCCCGCTGTCACCTGATTCAATTCCCGAGGCTGAAATCTCAGCTGACCGCAACAGGTTATCACGAAGATGCCAAGTCACGACGGATCAAAGCGGAAACCAAATCGGATATGAAAAAGCGGGGTTTTGAGTCTGGCAATATCGCGGACTCCCTGCTTCATACCCTGATGATTCACACCCCGAATACCACCAACCAGGCAGAAAAAAAAGACGAGGCTCCGAGTACTCCAGTCGTCTTTCAGGAGCACTTCAACCGGATTCGAAACAAGCAAAATAATATGAGGATCATACGATGAAAACGGAAGACCTATTGAAGCAGGAAGTCAAAAACTACTCAGCGTTGTTTGAAATTCCGGAGGAGCTGATTCTGGCAATCATTCAGACTGAATCAGCCGGTAGCCTCTATGCCTACCGTACCGAAGCCCATTATCGCTATCTGTTTAACATTAAGCAGCACGCACCTTTCAGAAGTTTGAAAAGCTCTGAAAAGAACAACGAAGTGGCTCCCAAAGATTTCCCATACCTGAGAAACATCTCCAGCCGCAACACAGAGTGGATTGGTCAACAAGCCAGCTGGGGACCAATGCAAGTAATGGGCGCGGTGGCCAGAGAGTATGGTTTCAGCGGCCCGTTTCCAGAGCTGTGTTCTGCACAGGGTATTTTTTATGGCTGTCGTCACCTGCTCTCACTGAAAAAAGTCTGGTATGACCGCTACGGCTGGAAAGGTGTGGCAGCGGCTTACAACGCCGGTTCGGTTCGATTCAGCTCAGAGTGTGAGCTAGTCAATCAGCACTACGTAGACACAGTAGCCAGAAATGGTGCCGCAGAACTTTTTACTCAGCCTCTGGTAAAAAACGAGGAGGCAGTGGTATGAGCTGGCTATCAAAAGCTCTTAACGCTGTGACAGGTGATCTTGCCGGGGAAGTTTTCGGACTGGTAAAAGCCTATCTGCCTCCGTCAATGAGTGAACAGGATCAGGCAAAACTTCAGGTTACGCTGAAGCAGCTTCAGGACAAAAAAGAACTTCAGACCCAGGAAGCCGAGACTCAGGCACTTCAAGAGTTCAACCAGCGGATACGGGATTTAGAAGGAACAGCAGCTGACCTGAAAACCATTCCAGTGTTGGGCCCGCTAGTGATTTTCCTGCGCGGTTGTCAGCGCCCACTGTGGGGATACTTAACCATGTATCTGGATGTCATGTGGTTCAGCTCCTGGGAACTTTCCCAACAGCAACAAACAGCAATGATAGCCATCAACCTTCTTGTACTCCCATTTCTTTTTGGAGAGCGAGCCTTAAAGAATCTGGAGCCGCTGTTGGTTCGACTATTTGGAAAAACTAGCAGAGATTAGGCAAGGAGTGGCATGTGACTATTTACCAGATCATTATCATTGCCATGGCTGTTTTTAACCTGGTTCTTTGGGGGCCGATTGGCTGGATTGTACGTCGGTTGACTAAGGACTATGACGAACATAAGAGAACAAACAGCCATTCTCTGGCCGAACTGCGTGGGGATCTGGAAGACCTTCAGCAGCGATACAACGACCTTAGGGCTGAACTGCCTGACAAATACGTCAGTTTGAGCCGGTACGTTGACGAGATTAAAACCATTCAAGGCATGCTCCAAAAGATTCTGGATAAACTGGACTCTAAGGCGGACAAATGAAAACAGACGATAAGACCTGGCATAAACGGATACAGGCTTCCCGATCCAGACGGGAAGCCCGTGAGGCAATGTGGCAACACTACGCCAGTCTTCACTCGGAAGGTAAAGACGCCTGGCACGGAGAAGTCAAAGACTCAAAAGTAGAACTTCCTCAAGGTGATATCGTTAAGGTTTCCCTGATCTTCAGGAACCTTGAGCAGACCATGGGCTATCTGGAAATCGAAGATATTGGTGTAACCGCTCGCGCTGCCTCCATGAGTCGGCAACTGGATAACATGGACACTCACAGAGAGTCTGTGGTTGAACAGGGTGTTTATAACAGTCTCTATTCATCAGGCATGGTTAACGGTCCTGAACGAATAGACCGGATAAAACTGGATGCGCTGATCTGTGGCCACGGAATCAGTTACTCCTGGTGGCGTACGGAAGAAGAGGAAGTGGAACAGGATCAGATTGCCGTTATGGTTGAAAAAGATGGTCGCTTTGTTCCCAAGCTGGGCGATGATGGTTTTCCGGTTTTTGAACCAGTTACCACTAAAGAAACCGTATTTGAAGGGGTGAATGATGAGCGTATCAGCCCCATGGAATTTTTGTTTGACTCTGGTGCAACCGCTATTGGTGAATCCAGATGGCATGGCTTTGAACGAGTAACCCGTCTGGCAGTTCTAAAGGCTGATGATCGTTACAACCTGCCTGATGACATTGAGCCGTCTTCTTTCCGGATCAAAACGCTGGCTGGCGAGATGGAAGAAGGCAGCGAGTATTATCAGGAAGATTCAGTAAAAGTGATTGTGGTTTATGACCGTGATACACGGGAACTGATTACATTCATGGAAAGTGCCTCTCCAACTGATCAGGATAAACCGATCAACAGTGATGGAGAGAAAACCACGTTAACCCGAATCCGGGCTGACCAGTATCCGGTTCGTTTTGTTCATCCGGATGATTCCCCATTCAACAGCTTTATTCCGATACCTGGTCAGGATGATCCATTTGGAGTTAGTCAGGTCGAGCATATTCGTATTCCAGCACTGGAAGCTGACATTCTCAGAACACGTCGCTCCAATCTGGCCAGAGACCAGAAGCGACTGATGCTCTATGACAAAAACAAAATTGAAGAGACTGATGTTAACAACGCCCTGAGAAGCAAAAACACCACGGAAGCGGTGGGAATGGACGTTCAGGATGACGCTGATATCAGTCGGATCTTCAAGGAAGTCCAGACCGCAAACCTGCCTGATGCCCTGCTTCAGTTCGCTAACCAGCCTGCTGATGATGTTCGGGAAAACTCCGGGGTGTCAGAAGTACCTTTTGGCGGTGCGGAAACCGCAACCGAATCTGAGAACCAGCAGCGGATCGGTCAGGCCCGTGTCAACCGCAAGCGTTCCAAACTGTTCAAGTTCCTGAACAATCTGGCCAGAACCCACTTCGCTTTTCTGGCGCGTTTCACACCGGATGGTCAGACCATGCGTGTCACTCTGGCTAACGGTGAAGAGAAGATTCTCGAGTATGGTCGCACGGCCTTTGACGGCAAATTCGTCATTGATGTTGGCCCTGGTGGAGGCCCTACCCAGATCAGTCCTGTTCGTCAGAAAATGTTGATTGAAGCAGCCGGAATGTTAGGTGACAGGGTAGGCCCGGAAGCATCGCTGATCTTAACTCGGGAAATTCTGACTCAGATGGATATCAGAAACGTGAACGGCATTATGGAAGCAGCACGCCGTCACGTTATTCCCCCAGAGCAACCCTTACAGCCGCAACAGGGCAGTATTCCTTCACCGGATGCCATCAACAACGGTCAGACTATTCGTTCAGCGATCAACCCAATGGAATAACTTTGAATGCTCGGCTTTACCTGAGCATGGAAGTTTATGTATAAACAGTGTTGATATGAGATCAACTTAACCCAGAAGAGAATGATCAATGGACAACCCTGATACTTCCACGGAAACACAAGCGACTGACACTGGTTCCTCAAGCTCCGCAAACCCTTTTGCTTCGGCTTATGAGCGCGCCAGAGACGCGATTGACCAGGAAGATCAGGACACCGGCACTGATCCGAACAGTACCGACACCGATACCGACGGCCAAGCGTCCGACAGCAATGACGGAGCCAGCAGTCAGGAGGAAACGGTTGAGGCTGCGACTGAAGGTGATGGGGCAAGCGATCAGGCAACTGATGACAGCACTTCAACAGAATCACCAGAAGCCCCCGGAAGCTGGCCGGACAAACGGAAAGAGATGTTCAGTCATCTCCCCCGTGAGGCCCAGACTGCGTTTCTTGATTCTTACAAGGAGATGGAAACCGGTCTGAATAAAGCACTGGAAAAGCTCGGTAATGAGCGCAAGCAGATGAGGGATAACTTCGGAGCCGATCCGGACGCTATTCGTCAGCTGATCGAAAAAGCCCAGAACTTTGAATCCGATCCCGTACCTGTAATTACCCAGCTGGCTGAATCCGCCGGAATTGAAATTTTCTTCACTCCCCAGGGTGATGAACAGATTCCGGAGTTTGACAGCCAGCAGGAGCAAACCCAGTGGTTAGCGGACAAGCAGAAACGGGAGGTGAACCAGGCACTGGCCGAGAAAAGCCGGGAGCGAGCCAGGGAGCGAGCGCAGGAAGAGCTGAACAGCACAATTCAGAAGCAATTCGCTGAAGCTCATCAGGCTCATCCCGACCTGGCTGACCACAGAGACGACGTGGTGAAAACCATGGCCGCTGAAGGTGTCTCTGTGGAATCGGCGTATCGGCTGGCGACCTGGGAAGGTTTGAGCAAACTGGCCGCAGAGGCTCAGGAAGCAAAAGCTGCTCTGGAGAAAAAGACGGCAGAGATTGAGAAGCTGAAGAAAAACGGAACCCGGCCACCCGTTGGTGGCTCCGGCAGCAGGGACAACACTGACGAATTACCCAGTGACCCCTTTGAACGTGCGCACATTCTGGCTAAACGCAGACTTAATCAAGGATAACGATCATGGCCGTTAGACGACACAACCTCCCGCTGTTTGCGGGAACCGAAGACACCGAGGATATGTTCCTCGCCACAATGGAAGAAGTGGATAAAGATCTTCCCAACCTGGTCAAGGTAGATCATGCGCTTTACAACTACCTGAAGGAAAAGAGACTGATCAGGGAAATGGGTACCATCTCCACTAATATCAGCATCCCCCTGCTGGCCAAGGAAAACTCTACTGTGAAGTTTTTCACTGGTTACGATGACATGGATCTGAACCCGCAAAGTGCAACCCATAATGCCAAATTCCTCTGGGGTCATGCGGGCGGCGTTCAGATGTATTCCCATGAAGAAATGCGCAAGAACGAAGGCGAAAGCCAGATCATTGACCTGACTCAAACCAAAACCGAACAGCTTCACACCTCCATGAATAACAAGGTGGGTGAGCGGATCGTTGGCGCTCAGGACTGTAATGGTCGTGACTTTATGGGCATCGGACGCATTATGACCCCCGGCGCGACTGTTGGAGGTATTGACCCCAGTCATAAGGGCTTTGGTTACTGGGATGTCCAGCAGACATTTAAGGACGATGCGAACAGTACCAAGTTCGCTCTATCCAGTGAAATGCGTAAAGGCATGCGTAAGCTGCGTCGTGACTGTACCCACAACGGCATGAGCCCGGATGTTTACATGTGTGGTGAAGATGTTTACGACGCTGTGCTGGAAGATCTGGAAGGCAAGATTCGCATGTCTCCAAAAGAAGAACAGATGTTTGAAGGTCATGAAGCCTTCGCCCATAACAACCTGGTTTATATCTATGACAAGGATCTGGATGCGAAAACCACCTGGGCTCTGAACTTCCGGGATAAAGCCATTGAAGTCCGTGTGGACAAGAAAACCAACTTTGTCATGACTCCGTGGCAGTGGACGAATGGCAAAGTTGCCAAGCATCGTTACTGCCTGCTTTATATGGCTGTGGTGTGTCGTCGTCGTAACCTCAACGGCGTACTGAAGTTCAGCTAACAACTAGCTCCTTGCGTGAGGTGTTCGGCGCGCCCTCTACCTTCTCCCCAGAGGGCGCGCTGTTTTATAAAACGGTAAGCTAAATGATCGATCCTCAATACCCCAAACCAGACAGCGAGCGGAAAGAGCGGATCATCACCGATGTGACGGGGCTGCTCAAAATTCGGGATGACGACGATACCCGGGCAAAAGTTGGCCGTTGGCTCCATCACACACTCATCAAAGCACAGAAACACTCCAGAAGACCCTGGTGGTTCACCAAACGGGTATTTTCGTTTATTGCTTATCCGGGCCAGGATGTCTTTGATCTGAAGGGCAGCATTGATTCCCTGATCAGTCTTCACGGTAAAGATAAAATTCTGAAAAAGCCTGTTGACCAGATTATGGCCTATCGCAGCCATGCTTATGACAACGGCAATACAAACCGAGGCGAGCCAAAAATATACGCAGAGTTTGGCGGCCGCCTCCACATCTGGCCCGCACCGGATAAAAAGATGATGCTTCATCTCTGTTTCACTGTTCCTATGACTTCTGACATCGTGCCTGATGAGTGGGAAACTTTTCTGGTTGATGGCGTAATTGGTCTTTATGGCGCGCACTTTGATAAAAGCGGCATGATCGGCGAGCCTCAGGAGTTCGCTAACCGTTTCTGGAGCAGCATCAAGTACGCGAACAGCAATAACCACGACATAGATATTATTGAGCGTCGCACCAATTACAGTTTCAGTGCCCATACGTCCGGCGAAAACCTCTCCACCGCACTGGCCAAGGTGAACAGCGGTAACTATCTGGATGATCCGGACAATATTGTTACTCCGGCTTATCAGGGCGTGGCAGGGAAAACCGCGCAGGTACTCGCCGACGATGATTCTGAGAATACCCACGGTACGCCTTTCCTTCAGATTCCGGGAGATGAACAGCCATGAGTAATGAGAACCTGACTCCCCGTGAAAAGATGCTCAAGGACTTCAGCGCGGGCAAGGTTCCCCCAGCGTCTGCGTTTCACGGCATGATTAACGGCATGTTCGACGTCGCCGACGACGCAGCCAGAGTGGCTGAGAAGCGCATCGAAGTAGAACAGTTTGCCAATGAAGTAGAGCTGGATCGGCAGGACGTAACCGCCAAGCAGCTGAAAACCACCGCCGACGCACAACAGACCAGCGCAGACCGCACCGCTACCGGGCAGGATCGGCAGGTGGCAGAGAACAAGGCGGCACTGGCTACCAGCGAGGCAAACCGGTCTAAGACAGAAGCGGATCGTTCCGCTGAACAGGTGCCTCTGGTTCAGGCAGAAGGGACTGCCCAGATCAATGCCATTAAAGATGAAGGTAAGACCCAGAGAGATTCAGTAGTCAGCACTGGCACTCAGCAAGTAAGCCGGGTGACTACCGAAGGCAATGATCAGGTTTCACGTCTGACACAGACCGGTGACCAGCAGGTGAGCCGGGTTGAAACCAAAGGCGATGAAAAAATAGCCCTTGCCAAAGCGGAAGCGGACAAAGCAGCGGTTTCCGCCGGTGAATCTTTAGCGAACAAAAACGCTACGGCTCAGGACAAAACCGACACCGCCAGCAACCTGGCCAAAACCGAAGCAGCGCTTCAGAAAACTGAAGAGGCCCGGGACACCACCAAGACGTATCTGGACGAAGCGAAGGCGGTTAATGACACCACAACGGCACTGAAAGACGACGCTGAAAGACTGGTTCAGGAAGCCGGTGATATCAGAACCGAGGTCAAAGAGTCAGAAACTAAAGTCGCCGAATCCGAAGCGCAGGCCAAGGCAGCGGCAGACAGAGCCAACGAGATTATCACCGGGCCTTTTGAATTCCTGGCTCATTCGCAGGTGGTTCAGGCGGCAGCACTGGTGTCTATCCAGGCTGCCTTTATTGACCGTCACGCTTTTGAATAAATCACAGTCTAAGAGGGAGCAAGAATGGGCACACAACAACTGGTCGAGTCGGTTGACAAGCTGACCAAGAGCACCACCGAAATGGTGGATATTGTCAAAGAGCGCAAGCAGGTTCTGGAAGACAGCGCAGCCAGTGCCAAAGTGGACGCAGCCAAAACCGCCGCTGGCCGGCAGTCTACCCAGGAGAACCGGGACCAGAGTTATAACTATTACCAGCAATCCCTGGCTCAGGCGAACCGGGCGAAGCAGATCAGCGAGCTGGACACGGTGACTGATGCGCTGAGGCTGGCAGCTGTGCCTGCGCCGGATTTTCATCTGCCGTTGATTTCTGATCTTCAGATTCGGGAAGGGTTTGGACCAGCGGATCAGATTGATGTGTCGGCTGCTCAGGATGGGTCGACGATGGTGGACTTGCCTACTCGGTCGGCGTCGTTTAGTCGGGCGAGTACTGCGACGTACATTAATAAATGTGGCGAACTTACAACCGCCGCAATTGATGAACCGAGGTTTGAAAAACAGGGGATGTTGATTGAAGGGAGCAGCACAAATATCCACCTCTTCAGTGAAACTCAATCGTCCTACAATGACTTGTCCAGAGTGACAAAAAGCGACGGCAGTATTTTGTTCGGTAAAAAAACAACGAAATTCACTGGTGATGGATCAGGAAGTGTCCAGACGGTTAGGCAAGTTATTCCGGTTAGTGGATTAACAACTGGGCAAGAGTATACCCATTCTGTTTGGATACGATTGATTGCAGGTGAGGCCGCAATTGGCCTCTACGAGTCCAATGCTAATTCTTCTAACGACAAAAGTACGTTAGAAACTTTAGTTCCAGACGGCAAGTGGCGGCGGGTTTCAGTGACCCACACAATACAGAATGACGATTCTGTTAATCTCCAATCACAGATACGAAGCGCCAACTTGAACATTGCAGTGGAGTTTGAGGCGTTCTACTCACAAGTGGAATCGCTTCCATTTGCGTCGTCGTATATTCCCACTCAAGATACAGCAGTTACCCGAGCATCAGATATATTAAAAGTCGATGCGATATACTTTCCACCTACAAACTCAGATTATACATACGCTATTAATATCCATCCGCTGATAGATAACCTTGCGAATTACCAAGTACCTGTTTCTCTAAGTGATGGCGTTGGAACTGATCGAGAAATAATTGCCCGAATAGGAAAGACTTGGAAATCCTTCGGGATTCATAATAATGTTTTTGGAAGAACGGACTCAGGAGCAGGAACACTGTGCGTAGTTCTTGATGAAACACAAAAACTTTATTTTGGCAAGAGCAGTTTCGGGGGTAACTCAAGAAGTAGGGGACTGATAAAAAGGAAAACATGCGGCCTGGGGCACTGGAGTAATTTCTATAAAGATGAGAATTGGTGGGGGCATTTACGTGACTTCCGCATTTGGCACAAAGCCCTCACACCTGAACAAGTAGCATCTCTGGGGTAACTATCATGAAACGGACTTTTACCGACCTGATCACCTATACCGCCAACCTGCCAGAACTAAAAAAAGAACTGGTCAAAAAGGGTTATAAAAACGAAGATGGCAGTCCCTACCTGCCTGTTTGCATGACCCCCGTCCAGCACGGCGATGTACTGCATTCAGTTACCCTGTGCCGTATCTGTTCGGAAGAAGAACGCACGCTGTTAAACGATCTGCAATATCTTGAGGTGTTAGGGACTAAAGAAGAAGTCGACGCTGATCCGGCGAAGACTGCCAAGTATAAAGAGGGGTACAGCCGTGATCCCGTCACCTACACCGACCCGGAAACCGGCGAGACAGTAACCTACACCCCACCTAAATGGCACGGAGCTTTTGCCTGATGTTAAGCCTGCGCTATAACCCCGGTGCCATGCGTATTGCCCTGAACCTGTTCCCCCTGGGCGATAACCGCATGGAAACACGGCCGGGGGCGCGGCAGCTGATTACCGGCAACATTAACCGCGCCATCGGCTGGGGCAACCGGATTGCTTATGAGAAGTACGGTTATCTGTTTGTTCAGGACGCCATTGAAACCAACCTTCGCCCCCGTACCGCTAACCTTCAGATGTGCGGGGCGACTTTCCAGAGCTTGATCAAATACGGTGACCGGGAGGAACGTCTTTATATCGGTTCAGGCAAGGATATTTTCTACCTGCGCCGTCGGACCAATACCACCGAAAACCCGACGCTGTATGAGTCGGTGACTATCACCAATGAAGTGAAAGACGCTGATAACAACCCCTACCAACTGCCCCAGACCCGAGCCATCGCCAGCTGGCGTAACCGGCTCTGGGCGGGGGATGGAACACATACGGTTTACCATACGGAACACGACAAACCGCATTTATGGGACCCACTGAACGCCATTGAATTTCAGAGTGGTACCCAGAACGATGTAACCGCTTTGTGTCCGTTCGGGGATAGCCTGATCGTCGCTACGCCGTCCAGCCTTTGGGCCGTTACCGGTGATAGCAAATACAACTTTCAGCGGGACAAGATTGTTAACGGCAACGGAGCCGTGAACCAACGTTGTATCACCACCGATGGCCAGCGGCTTTATTACCTGGATCGTAACGGCGTTTTTGAACTGGGACAGGATGAACCGTTAAGCGGCGCTATCGAAGACCTTTTTCGCGCGCCGGATAACGACGCGGAACTCATGCTTGACCCAATGGGTGTGTTTCTTTATCTGCTCTATGACCGCCACATTTATGTGTATAACACTCTGAAAGGTGGCTGGGGTCAGCTGGACGTGGAAGCCAAGGGGCTTATCAAGGCGGGTGACCGGATGGGCTGGTATGGCAAGACTGGCTTATGGCTGATGGGTTCCCGCTATGCGCCGGATGTTTTGCACGATGGTTCACAGCAAGCGGTTCGCAGCCATTTGCGTACATGGCCGGTTCAGCCGAATCCTTACGGCATGACCAGCCTGAATCGTTCTTATATTTCGATGCTGGGTGTTTACCAGAACACGGGCAGTTATTCGGTCTATGAGGACGACGAGGACACCGCCATTGTTTCGGAACCGTTTGACCTGTACCGGAAGGAACCGGACTTTCTTCAGATCGGTTCCCACAAGCTCTACAAAGAGAAGCCCCAGCGGGTTTACGATGAAATTCCCGTAAACACCGCCAATGAACAGTTTGAACATGAACTGGTCACAGAAGGTTATTTTCAGCTGATCAGTTTTGAACCCAGTTATACGCATCAAGGGAGCTGACCATGAGCGGCGTGATTCTTGACCCCATCACTTCACCGGAAGCCATTATGGCTAATCTTCAGCGATTGAACGAAGCCCTGACTGCCCTGCAGGGCGGTTCTATCGCTATCAGCCAGATTGTGGGTTATGAGGATCTGGTGACTGAGACGGAGATGTCAGAAGAAGTTAAAAAGCTTCAGGACGAAGTGAATAAGCTGAAAATTCCCGTGGGTGGACGCTATTACTCCAGCAGCGACAAGAACCCTAAAGAATTGTTCGGGTATGGAACCTGGACACTCGTGAGCAGTGGCCGGGTTGAGATCGGAGCGGGTACGACTACGGATAGCCGTAATGAGAAAAAATCCTTTTCAGGGGGACAAACCGGAGGAGAATTCCAACATATACTGAGTGTCGATCAAATACCTTCTGAGTAACTCCTTCGGGACTAGTTATTTGCATAGAGTCAAGATGGTGAGGCTGTTTCAATTTCGACCAGTTTGTAACCCATGTCTTCAGCGCGCTTTCTCATGTTTTTAATGACTCGGTCACGGTATTGCTCCTCGTAGTAATCCTGACCTCTATCTACGTACTCTGAGCCGTTTTTCAGCATGCTGTAAATCAGCCGGGCAAGTTTATGTGCAGTCGCTGTAATCGCTTTTGGTGCCCCCAGCTTACTTCTCATTCGACGATAATAGGCTCCCAGCGCACTTTTCGAACTCACCAGAGTCAGTGCAGCCATACGCAGAGCAGAAGCGGCCCGGTTAGGGATTCTTTTGGTCTTGCTGCTCAACACTTTGCCTCCTGATATCTTGTTTCCCGGGCTCAGTCCCAGCCAGGAACAAAAGTGCTTCACTGTCGGCCAGCGACTCATGTCTGTACCAATTTCAGAAACTACCTTCAGGGCGGTATTTTCCTCTATTCCCTCAATCGATGTCAGATCTACCCCTGTCACCCGGTAAAGGTGAGTTCTTACATCAAAAGCAGGGGCGCTGGCTGATTTGCGTTTTGCAGGCAGAGAGATACTCTCGGACTTATCATCAAACTGGTTCAACTGGTCTTCCAATGCCTTGTCACAAGCTTCAATTTGCTTTTCGTAAAAATCATAAAGCTCAACAGACTGCTTTAAGGCAAATAGGTGTTCCACCCGGTAATGCCCATGCAGTGACTTAGCAATGACTTTCTCTGATTTTTTACAATGAGAGTCCCGGTGTTTGGCCAGTACCTCTGGGTCACGCTCTCCCGCGAGAATGGAGAGAATGATACCCATCCCCGTTTTGCCAGTGATATCCGCAACGACATTGTCCAACAACAGGTTCATTTGCCGTAAAGCTTTCTGCATGTGCTGTATGTGCGACGCCCGGTAACGGATCAGGGTTTCACGCTGACGCATATAGGCACGCAAGGCACACACCTGATCTTCAGGGCGAAAAGCTCCCTCAAGCAGGCCATGAGTATGCAGTTGTTGTAACCACTGACAGTCCTGCACATCACTTTTACGACCAGGGACGTTTTTAACATGACGAGCATTCACCAGTTTGACGTCAAGGCCGTGCTCTTCAAGCATTTCGAAAGCGGGAATCCAATAGATTCCGGTAGACTCCATGACCACGGTCGTAATTCCGATTTTCACGAGCCATTGAGTCATCATTTCGAGATCAGAGGTAAAGCAGGCAAAAGACCGAACCGACTGTTCATCGAGCTCTTTAGGGACAGCAACAAAGTGGAACTCTGAACCAATATCAATGCCTGCAGCATAGAGGTTCACGGTTTTTAGATGGCCAGATATCCGCTTTTGAACTTTAGCCGGATTTGGGTTGTGTTTCATGACTGCGTTCCTACACTACTGAACGAAGGCATATCCGGGTATGGGGCTGTCGATCATATGCAGTCTTCTGAACGAGATCGCCAGGCGTCATCAGTGATGCGGTCGCCAGCCTCCCGACCACGCTAAACTTCGGGCAAGAGCACCAGTGTGCGTTCGGTCTCTGGCTCGGATATGCCTCCTTCCTTATCGTAGGACGAAGAATTGAGGTTGGCAGCTAAGAGTTACTCTGGGTTGTGTGCCCGCCGGGCGGGCTAGTCCGCTAAACACGATCACTCACAAACCACTCAGCTTCCGGATTGGGACTACGGTGAAAGTGGAAAAAGAATATACACCGTGGGCGGCAAACGAACCAGTTACAAGCAAGACGACACTGCACAAAAAACCAGAACAACTGGCGGAAGCAAGCCACACAACAACATGCAACCCTATGAAGTCATCTACAAATGGCAGCGCACCGCATGAGTAACCTGCTTCCTTCCTTCCAGACTCGCCCTATTACTGTCAGCGTCACGGCGAACCGGCCTTTTGCTATTGAACATGGGTTGGGTCGTCCGGTGGCTGGCTGGGTAGTGGTTGACCGGACGGCAGCCTGCACTGTCTGGCGTAGCGGGGAGAATGGCACGGGCAAGCTGGTTCTGACCTGTAATCAAAGCTGTACCTTGTCGATCCTGCTTCTCTGACTGCTCGCGTTGATCTCATATCAACAATCTAATAGGCTTCAGTGAGTATCCACCAATACTTACCGGAGCTTTTTAGCATGTCCAGCAAAGAAACTAAGCAGAAGCCACAAGACCCCACTACCTCTGAAGAATTTCCTGAAGTGTTTGAAGTTCCGGAAGAACCTGAAGGCCGCCGACCTGACCTCTCCATGACGTTGAGCATCAACTGGCCATCGAACCCCCGTGTAGTCTGTGCCCCTCAGTACCTTGAACTGCCTATCGTTCGATTGTTGCCCGGGCAGCTGGGTTATTTCACAGATACGCCAGAAGGCTATGTTCTTGAACGCTTAGACCTGCACGCAGTAGAAGCGGTGGAAAATGAAGTTCTGTTGGCTCTGGAAACAGAAAGTGGGCAACTTCTGGCAGCTTTCGCTATTAACGGAACCCACGTTAAGCGGATCTCTATTAAAGGAAAGGATGTGATTCCAGAAGGTCAGTATCTGGGTAAAGAGTCCGTCTTCATCCGCAATATTGGTAACGATCTGAACAAAGCAAAAGGCAAGCTGGTTATCGCGTTTCGTGGTTACCTGATCGAATACTGGCGCTGATATGGACAGGGTGTCTGAACTGGTCGAGCTGATGATTAACAAACCTAGCTCCAGTTACGCCGGGTTTGATCATTTGACTCTGGACGCCCTCATTCGTCATAACTGGAATACTGGTCAATGGGTCATCCTGACCGGATCAGATAACGAGCTTTATGGTTGGCTTGGCTGGATGGCGTTGGACGACAAAAGCCTTGAAGTCATTAAGGAAGACGGTCTGATTCAATGTATTCGTTCAGAGTTCATTCTCTGGCCTGGTAACCATATTTATTACACCCACTGTATTACATCTCCGGACGCGCCCAGGAACACCTATCGACGGCTCCGCATTCTGGCAGAAGCGCGCAACCCGGAGGCTCAATCATTCAATGCACACCTGATAAACCGGCGCGGCCGTGTTCGGTGGTATTCGCGGGAGGGAAAGCACCATGGGAATCAGCCTGGGCGGCGGTAAGAGTAAAAGCAAAAGCCAGAGTTCATCGGAAAGCAGCCCTCTATCCCCTGATGAGGTTCAAAAGTATTTCGAGATGATCAACAAAAACAGCGGAGGCCGCCTGAATGACTGGGCAACTAATGGCACCGCTGCGGTTAATTACAACCCTCTGACTAAGGAGGAACTGTCAGCTATTGGCGGCGCAGGGGAGACCCGAAGGCAGGCAACAAAAGAGCTTCTTAATAATCAGATGGACACTATTAAGAACGACTCATCCCTGACTGTAGCCCAACGCATGAGAGGCCAGCAGGTGGCGAATGAATCTGCCAGCAAGTCTCTGGATGGAATCAACAAGGAAGTGGAAGCCAGTATGTCGGCACTGGTCAGTCAGGATCGGATGCGGCAGTACCAGGCTGCCCTGCAGAACAGTCTGATCCCCCGTGAAGATCTTGCAGCAATAGCCTCTATTTTCTTTGGCGGCAAAGGGCAGAAGAGCAGCAGTCAGAGCAGCGGATCCGGTAGCAGTTGGAACTTTAGTGGAGGTGTTAAAATATAATGCCTCTCTTTCAGGACATAGCTGACTGGGCCGGGGACATTAAGGCACGAACTCAACGGCCTCTTTTAGAACTTCAGCAGGAATTAAAACAGCAGCAGCTTAATGACGCTCTGGATAATGTTTTGGCACTGGACGCCCAGCGTCGTCAGGCCAAAAATCCACAGATACCACTTCGACCACAGACCTGGAACAGCGGCGATGAATTAAAGCTGGCTCAGCAAATGGCACTGGCAGGACTCAACAAAAAAGAGATGATGCTGGGTGATCTGGCACAAGATAAACGAGATTCTTTCCGAATAGCCAAGAATGGCCTTGGTGACAATGCTTATGCACAAGGCAATCTGGCTAACGGGTTGGATATTTCTCCAGTTCGTCACAGTGGTGGCCTGACCTATAACCGCTTTGGCCGTGATTCGACAGAAGCCATTCTTCATTTTACCGACAAGCTCAAAGGTGAAGGTCTGGAGGCTCTGGCAAAAGGCAAGCAGGAAGAAATGCGTAATCAGGTACTGGCAGACTTCCTGACTAATGGAAACGTCCCCGGTTTGATGAAGGTAGACGCAGCCAATAACAAATCTCTGTTCAAACCTGAAAGGGTTAAGGTGGAAGGTGCTGATGGTAACGCGACTTACTATAACGCTACTCCTAATCTAAACGGTGGAATTGATTATACCCCTGCTCAGGATAACAACGGACAACCTCTCCGAATCGCCGCTAGCGAGAGTGCGACTTCCCTGGAGAAGAACATTGAACTGATGAAAGACTATGGCTATAGCGGTGGCGAGGCTCTTCAAATTCTTACCAGTACCCGCCGCAAAACATCCAGCCAACTCTGGGAAGAATTTATTAAGCAGGCCAGCACTTCACCTTCAACCGGCTTTGGCTCTAACCCCGAAAAAGTAAAACAGTTCGCTACTGAACTGTTCACTATCGCCCGACCTGATGAGTCCATTCCTTCCATGGTGGACAAGATAAATCAGGGGGGTTCTGCTTCACAACATCAAGGCGTTCAAAGCGAAGACTCCACAGAAGAACCTCTGGAAACCAGAACCGTCAACGGCGTAACTTATTATCGGGACAAGAACGGGTGGTACAGGAAGTGAAAGAGTATATTTCCGATCCGGCACTTCTGGACGAACTTAACGGCGACAGCAACCAAAAACAGTATATTAATGACCCCGCCCTTCTGGCCCAACTCAATGGTGAAAGCACTCCGGCAACAGGGCGGAATTATGTTTCTGACCCCTCCCTCCTGGCGGAACTTGAAGGCAGTCGTTCACCCACTGAAGGCATTCAACCTGAACCCCCTGCACAGCCACAACTGTCACCCTACGACACTCGCTATAACGACCTGATGACAGAAGAAGAGCAACATCAGGCGGCCATGGCTGACTATGAGCTGGCACTGGCCGATTATCAGGCAGAACAGGCTCTGCCCGTTATGGCTTCCCACACTCTGGCTGAACCGGTTCGTCCTGAATTATCTGTTCGTGATCTGGCTACCATTCAGAGTGATTATGAACTGGGTTTGCAATACCTGAGAGAAAGTGAGTTCAGCCAGATTGTGAATGATCTGGAGCAGGGTTATTACCCCGGTTATGAAGGCCGGACGCTGGTTAAACAACTTGGCTCTGGGTTAACCCCGGAAGCACAAAGCATTTTACAACTGGCCCAATTAACCGGCGAGGAACTCAATAAGCAGCGTCATATCTCTAATCAACTGACCACCGACGAAGACCGTAAACAGGATGTTTTCCGCCGGGGCTTTTATAACGATTTGACGTTTGGCTACGCAAACGCACCTGACGAAGACAGGCTAAACAGTGACGATCTTCAGGTAGCAGCCCTTGAGCGAGCTGAGCAACTGATCCGAAACGAGGAAGCCACTAATCACCCTTTACAGAACTTTCTGGGTGAAGCCGTTGGAACACTCTTACCCTTTGGCGCAGGTGTAGCCGGGCTGAGAGCATTAAGGGTGGCTCGTGGCCTGACTCCTGTTGGCGCAGGCGCTACTGGTGCCGTTGTGGAAGGTGCGGCAGTCGGTGGCCCGTTAGGTTTTCTGCGTCGTCCGGAAGGTGCTGAAAGCATGAGCCCGGGTGAAAACGTTCAGGCTCGTCTTCAGAACGCATTGATCGAAGTGGGCGCGGGAGCAGTGTTTGATGCGTCCGCAGTAAAAGCCGGTGAAGGTCTGGTGAAAATGAGCCAATGGCTGAAAGCGGCACCGAAACTGGCTAAAGACAAGCAGATCCGAAATCAGGCGAGAAAAGCAGGTTATGACGATCCGGAAGATTTTATCAGTGATCTGGTTGAAGTGATCCAGACCGATGAAGGCGCGTTTGTAAAACCAAAAAAGGAAATATTCGATGAACCAAGCCAGCCAAAAAACACAGAAGAGTCTGAAACCTTATCCACTGAGCAAGTCAGTGCGCAAACGGCTGAGACAGTTGATTCCCCAGAATCCGGATCCAAAGTTCCTGTAACAGACCCACTTTCCGGCGTTCAGGCTTCCGGATCTGTAAGCTCCGCTACCCCAGCAAGCCCCATGAGCCGAGTGACCACCATTCGGGGAACACCGGTCGATATTGAGTATCGTGTGGTTGAAGCTGAAGACCTGATCACTTCTCATCAGGAAAACGGTATTGAGAATCCGGATTATCCTTCAGCCCTGCAACCAAGGGACAGGGGCCGGGGAGCCAGTGAAGCGCAGTTGAGAAAGCTGGCTGCAACCCTACGGCCTGAATGGTTGTCAGCCTCTCCCAAAGCGTCCGACGGGGCTCCTATTGTGGGGCCCGATGGTGTGGTTGAATCCGGTAATGGCCGTGTATCCGCATTACGGTATGCCTACCAGGGTGAGAAAGGGGCAGAGTATCGAAACTGGCTTGAAGGAAACGCTGGCTTTTATGGTATGGATCAGCAACAGATAGCCGGTATGAAACAGCCTGTTCTGGTTCGTGTTCGCAAGACACCGATGAATGAGCTTCAACGGGCTCAGTTTACCCGGGAAGCCAACCAGAGTGATATAGCCCGGCTCAGCCCTACGGAGCAGGCACGAATGGACGCGGAGTTACTTCAGGATGAAGATATTCTGATGTATGCGCCGGACAGTGATGGCGGTATGTCTAACACTGAAAATCATGCGTTCCTGAGAGCCTTTGTGGATCGTGTAGGCGAGATGGAAGCAGGCTCCATGATTGACAGTCAGGGCAGACCCAACGCCGATATGGTGAAGCGGGTTCAGGCCGCTGTGTTTTCTAAAGCCTACGATGATGACCGGTTGATTACCCTGTTCGCAGAAGAAGCCGACCCTGATGTCAGGAACCTGCTGAACGCACTAAATACCGCCAGCCCTGCTTTTGCCCGAGCCCGTTCCATGGATCAGGCACTGGGTGGCAGTGACGTGAACATTGTTACGAACCTCATGGACGCTGTGGATATAATTCGCACGTCTCGCCGTGATCGTCAGGCCGTGAGCGAAATTCTTGATCAGAAATCCCTGCTGCAAGAAACCGAAGAAGTCACTGGTCAGTTAGCTCGTTTCCTGGATAACAATATGCGCTCTCCCCGTCGTATGGGTGAAGCCCTGAAAGAGCTGGGGCTCCAGTTAGAAAATCATGTCATCAAGGGCGGTGATGATCTGTTTGGAGCGTCCACGGTCAGCAAATCGGACTTTATTGATTCAACCAATCGAACCTTGAGAGGGCGTCATGGCGAAGCAGCGCAAACCATTCCCACAAAAAATAACCCGTCTCAACCCTTCCGAAAGGAAGAAGGCGCGTCTTTACGAACAGATGATAAAGCAGGCCGTGGAGCAGGCGAACAAGTTGGAGCTGGACGAAGAGCCGCTGTCGCTGAATCCACTCCCGTCAGTGACGGAGAAGCCAGAGTCTACCTGAAAACCGGTGACTCAGGTGATGGTCTGGAAGTGATGGGGCGCTCTGTCCGTCATGTGAAAACCAGCAGACTCCCGACCGGTAAAAAAGTGATCAGCGAACCCAGTGATATGGCTCATATTACCGCACCGTTCAGGAAAGACGCTCAGGAGTCGTTTATCACCGTTGTGACGGACGACAATGGTGAAGTGTTACGAGTCGCCAAAATGTTCACGGGTGATCGTGATAATACGATGGTGAACCCGGGCGCAGTGGCTGGACTGATCAGTAATACACCGGGCGCAAAGAAGGCATGGTTCGCTCATAACCACCCTTCCGGCAATGTATCTCAGAGCCCTATGGACAGAGACCTGACCGCTCAGCTTCATGACCTTCTGGACGGGACCGGCATTGAAGCCCAGGGCTCAGTAGTGATCGGCCCCTCTAACAAGTACAGCTATTACCACCCAACTAACCGACAGGGTGAGTTTGGAAATGAAATGGCAGCGGATCAGCTGGATATTGATGGCGAGATAGAAGCACCTATACCAGCTTATGGCCGTCGTGAATCTCTGGATCTGACCGAACGAAAACTGACAGGAAAAAGTACCGATCAGCCTCCGGTATTGAGTGGTGACGATCTGGAGCGGTACTTCACCACTAATGATCAACAGAAAGAGGGTGTGGTTCTTCTGGATAACCAAGCTCGGCCCGTTGGCTTTTTATCTTTGTCTAAAGATGAAATGCGCAGCCTGCGCACTGGTGAGAGTGGTGGTTCCCGTCAACTGCTTTCAGCCATTGACCAGACCAATGCCTCTTATATTGGTGCACGGGTGGACAGTGCCCAAAACTCCGAAGTTTCCCAGATCGCCGGTAATTTAAACGGTTTCAGTCAGCAGGCGAATGTTCGCCTGGTTGATGTCGTGGATGGACAGGGAAAAGCTTTGGGTACCCGTCAGGATATTCCCAGCCAGAGTACGTTCTATGCAAACCCTGTGGGTGTCGCCTTTCGGGAAGTGGGAAAAGAACTGGGGCTGGAAGGTGGCTTCTCAGCCGCAGCCGGTGGTGTTTACGGTGGCGTGAGTTCCGATCAGGAAACCTTTTCGGGTACCTGGTGGCAAGATGTGATGGAAGGTGCTGCGATGGGCGGCGCTGCCAGCTGGGGACTGCGTAAAGCGAAAGTGATTGGTGTAGATAGCATCACCGGACGTTATTTTGAAAAGCTGGGTAAGGCTCTGGATGAACTGCCACTGATTGGCCGTGGTAACGCTGAAGTTCGTGACCTAAAGAAAAAGCAGCAGCTGATGAAGCAGGTGATTGATCGCCAGACGGAACAGGTGGGTAAGGTTCTGATGGAGAGCTTTACACCTTCAGAACGGGCAATAATGGCTGACCTGATTGAAAACCGGGGCATCATCAAAGATTACAACCTAATTCACAAGCAGGCTCATGAGCTGGATGAGTTTATCACCTTCACTTCTGACCGGATGAAGAAGCTGGGCATGTTACCGGCAGAACTGGAAACTGGTGGCTACCTGCACCGCTATTACGCCAAACATCTGAAGCTGTTAAAGAACCCTCTGAAGACCAGTCCGAAGAAACAGTCCCTGTCCGGCTCCTGGAGTGCACGACGGGGAACCGATGATACGTTCAGTCAGGAATTTATGTCTACCCGTGGTCGTCAGTTATTAAAAGAGCATGCTGATCTGACTGAGCAGATCAACAAACTTGAGAAAAAGCTGGGTGACCTGATTAACCCTGAAACCCGTGGGAAACTGGGTGAATTGAAGGAGCAACGTGACAGCATCGAGGCCATTAAGTTCAGGGAGTATCTGGGCGTTCAGGATGGCAAGACCCGAAGCTTTATTTTCACTTCTGATGAAGTACCGAAAGTACCCGGTATTGAAGAACCAAAGACGGCAACTCAACTGGATGGAAATAAAGACTGGTTCCGGAAAATGAAGAAACAGCCTGTTCGCCAGAACGGGTTAACGGATACCGGACGCAGTTGGCATATGCGCGGACAGGTTAAGGATAAAGGTCTGTTCTGGCGTGACTGGACAAAAGAAGAGCGTACTTCATGGGGCGAGATAGAAGACGCAGGTTATCGTTTTGTTCGCGGTCAGGCGGAAGTGGCTCATGACCTGAGTATGGCGACTATG
This sequence comes from Endozoicomonas gorgoniicola, assembly GCF_025562715.2. Taxonomy (NCBI): domain Bacteria; kingdom Pseudomonadati; phylum Pseudomonadota; class Gammaproteobacteria; order Oceanospirillales; family Endozoicomonadaceae; genus Endozoicomonas; species Endozoicomonas gorgoniicola. The sequence goes on along the minus strand of NZ_JAPFCC010000001.1, from coordinate 5,226,061 downwards.
TTTGATCGCGCTGCCAGAAACAGTGACTGGGTGAGCAGCTCTCCGAAAGTTGTTGACGGTAAAGAGTGGGTTCATGTTCCTGATAGCAAGGTCAATAAAAACTCCCCACTGAAAAAGTATGGTGCGCTTTCCGGTCAATATGTGCGACCTGATATATGGGCTGCACTTCGTCATCATGGCCGAGCGCCTTTTGGCAATAGCCTTCCTGTTCAGGTTTACCGTGGCGCGGTGAATCGCTGGAAGCTCTGGAAGACAGTCTATAACCCGGTGACGCATTTCAATAACACTTTCAGTAATACTGAAATGTATTATCTGTCGGGTTATGAGGCAAAGTATCTGGCTAATGCGCTGAAAGAGCTGAATCAGGGGGAGAACAGCGAGATATGGAAAGAAGCCCGTGATGCTGGCCTGTTTGGTTCTGACTGGGGCTCCAGCATTGTGAAGAACGCCGAAGGGGGAACTAACAGTGTTCTGGATGATCTGGCGGAAAAACTGAGAAATCAGCCAGAGATTCCTGACGCCATTGAAACCACTGACCAGGTTATGAGATTTAAGGAGTGGTTTATCAAAACCAGGAACGCAGTGAAAGGCGCTGATACCCGATTGGGTTCTGGTCTTGAACTGGGTAAAGCTGTCGCCGCTCCTGCTTCACAGTTTTTCAGAAAACCCGTTCACGCAATGGCCAGATCTGCACAGAACCTTTACCGACTGGAGGATGAGTTCTTTAAGCTGGCGGTTTATATGAGCGAGCGGAATAAGGGGAAGGCTCCACTGGCGGCAGTACAAGACGCTAATCGTTTTTTCTTTGACTATAACGACCTTCCTAAAGCGGTGAAGATTGCCAGAGACCTCCCTATTGGTAGCCCATTTATCAGTTATACCTGGTTAGCTGTACCAGCGATGATTCGCAACGCCATTGAAAGGCCGGAAAGGTTGTTTATGCTCGCGGCTGCGTATGAAGGAATTAATTTCGCGGGAATGTCGGTTAATGATGATCTTCAGCCCGGAGAGTACTGGCAGAGAGTAGAAGATGAAAACGCACTGTATCCGAACTGGATGAAAGGACGGACGATGTTTGGCGCGAATAACTCAATTTCTATTCCTTTCCTGGAAGGTTACAAACTGTCGCTGGCTAATGCTCATGCTTTGGGGAACCCCTTTTTGGGTGAAGCGAGTAACCGCGCCGGATCAGTCCCTCCTGCTCTTGCAGCCTGGGGAAGTGACTGGTTAGGCTCAAACCCACTTCATGTATTGTACGACATCGCCTGGAATGAAAACTGGAAAGGTCGGGAAATCGTTTCTCCTGAAGCGTCCGTGCAAGAGAAAGTGAGCGCGTATACCAACTATATGTATCAAAGCTGGGGACCCTCCAACATTCTGACACCGGGTAGTTATCACCAACAAAAAATTATCGAAGGGCTGGCAAATAATGTTGCTGAGGCTAAAGCCCGGGGAGAGGAACCAAACAGCATAGCCGCAACCATTGTGGACATTGCCAATGTGACGGCTAGCGCTCTGGGTGGTGGTCAGTTTACTGGTGTTGATGGCATGGATAACCCAATCCTTACCCGTGACTCAGCTTTAGCCTCTGTGGGAATCAAGTTGCGACCTGTACGAACCGAGCAGTTTTATCAGTTTGAGATCAGTGATCTGGTAAAACGTCAACAGCAGGTTAATAAGGATTATAGGAGCGCCAGCCTGAAGCATTCAGAAGGGAGGATAACAACGGAGCAGTATCAGCGGGCGGGAGAGCATCATGAAAAGAGAACAGCAGAGATCAGTGAAAAAATGACCAAACTCAATGAGGCAGAACAGCGACTACGGTAAGTACTTGAATTAACATACTGTACAAGTGTACAGTGTTCCAGTCGCAAGGGAGGAGCTATGAAAGAAGTTGTCGAGAATATGTTTACCAAAAAACAAGCAATTGGCAGCCTTGGGTTACTGTCCAAAGCATTGTGTGAATGTCAGGGGGGGCTACGGGCGAATGAGGCGAAGGCCGTTGCAAAGATTTTGTCTGAAGTTCAGCTGGCGTTAGTGGATGTGGAGGCTGAAGCCTGCCTCCACGAGAAAGAAAAGGAAATTGATTAGTTCTGTTCCAGATCATCCGGGCGTTGTTCCAGTGCCCGGTTCAATTCAGCTAAAACCCGTTCACACTGAACCTTCATTTTCATTGCCTCATCCAGCGACAACAGCTTTGGCATACTTTTAATAGACAGGCTTTTAAGGGCGACCATGGCAATGATTGCGGAGTTAATAGCGCTTTCTTCCAGATGTTTTTTTAAAAGGCTCATGACTGCACCTCCTCAGAAAAAATCGCCTTGGACAGGATATAGACATTTTTTCTAACCCCCTTACAGTGACGGTTGGCTGAAAGCTGATTCATTTTCCGAGTCAGGCGATCACTGTCGCAGAACAGCAGGCCGGTATCGCGCAGGTGGCGCAAGGTCGCAAGCTTATCGTATCCCCGAATAATGGATTCGAACTGATCGACATAGAGGAAAACACAATCAGGATCGTGCTCCCGAACCTTGTCTATAGCCCTCTCCCGTAATTTACCCAGAGGCATAATGCACCTCCCTGCAAGCTCCGGCGTCAAGTTTCGACCTGAAAGCAACTTTTCTACCAGTTGAGGTGTTACACCCTGATCAACCAGATAAGCCTGAACCAGCCGGGGATTTACCCGGCGCAGTTCCGCCATAGTTTTTGGGTTCAGTTTGTCAAAAGGAGAGATTTCATTTTCAGGAAAGGTATTTTTAGGGCGATTCCAGTAGCGGTACAACACCTCGAAACACTCATCCTGGTAGCAAATGACCTTTGCCCTTAAATCTTTCCGTACCTTGTTAGGGTTAATAGAGAAGAGCCAGCCGTTCAGCTTGCGGAGAGGGATACAGAGCATTTCCTGTATTCCACTTGAGGTTTGGCAAGGTGTACTGATAATAGAATACCTTGAAGGTGTATCGTTATCGATACACCTTTCGGATGATAATTTATTACGCTGGCTACCCCAGCTCATACCAAGAGCAAGTACTATAGGTTTGAGAGCAACATACCGTTGATCGTTTACAGAAAGGGTAATCAGAGAGTCCCCGTGGAAGGGTACTGTTTCGATAGGGTACATATGGGATTCCTTTATATTTTTTGAGTTCGCCCATTTTTGAGTTTGGGCGCCGGGAGCTCAAAAGCCCTAAAGGAAAGGCCGGGTTTATTCCCCTTTCGGGTATTTTATTCACCGCACTCCCGGCTCAACATCTAGACGTACGTCAAGCGACGTGCATAAAATATCTGAGCCAGATTTTTACACCTGAAATTCAGGCATAAAAATACCAACGCTGTCGGGGTTGGAGTTCCGTCCTTTAGGTGTTTTTGAGCACCTACGTATATTTTAAGATTAATGGGGAGTGGTATGTCAAGAATATTTTTTTGGGGAAGTATACTGCTACTCCTTATACAGTATTCAACTGTTCAAGCGAGCGGATACACCGGAGGTGAAATTCTATCTAATTGCAAAGCCCTAATAAAAGTTTATGAAGAACAAGATCCTGATACAGATATGCTTGCGCTCTATAAAGCGAACACCTGTAAAACATTTATCATCGCAACTGTAGGAATGAATCAATATACTCAATTAAAAGACCCACAGTCTGTACATTTCTGCCCACCAGAGCAAGCAACAATCACGCAGTTTGCACGGATACTGACTAAGCATCTCGAAGCTAATCCAAATTTATTACACGAACATATAACGGCTATTGCTGTTGACGCTTGGGGAGATGAAGATGCTTTTATCTGTACTATGATAGAGGTTGGCACAAAAGAAGCACCTCCTCAATTCACAAGAAAAACGAACAACCCTTACCTCCCCAACATATTAGAGATGAAAAGGTTACGAGAATTGAATGGCGAACCAAAAAGCGCAGAAGTATTTTTAGATAATAACTAACGAAGAGTTTCCAAAAAACTCACCAGTGCCCGGCGAGAAGTCGGGCTCATGGATTGCGAAGCCAGCATTAAACGACTGTCCACAGTTTCCCTTTCCGAATCAAATAGCAGCCAGTCCGCCTTCACATCCAGAAACAGGATCAACCTGCAAAGGTTATTGAAATCCGGTTTTTTAAGGTCATCACACCACTGGCTGACAATACTGGGGCTCACGCCCAGGTGATCAGCTACAGTTTTTTTTGAGTACCTTGAACGTCGAATCGCCACAGCCAGACGATGACCAAAGGTTACTTGTGACGGCTTTTTGTTCGACATTTGTTCAGTCTATAAGTCCTTTTACCTGATGGTCTTGTGCTAGTTCACTTATTAGGCCATTCCGTAACCAGTGGTAAACTCTGCCCTTTCACGATGATTGGTAAATCAGTTCCAATAGAGTTTTTGACTTACGCAAGTCAATAGATTGAGTAGTTATGGATGAAGACTTGCGCTCAGCCCTTGCCCGCATTTCAGTTATTACCAAAATCCTTAAACGCACCAATGCAGAACTGCAGCCAGATGAAGTGGAAGCCTGCGGAGATATTCTCTCTGACGCTTACACCGATCTGTTGGGGTGCGTAGACGATACAGATAACCCTGAACCCTCAGAGCCTGAGCCTACACCAAGAATCAAAGTAGTGTCGTTACAAGCAGACAGGAGTTGATATGAAATCAACAGTGATAGAGAAAAACTATTATGTATTTAATTCTAATAGATTTTGTTCATGTCGCAGACGTGCCGCGCTGAACTTTTGGAGGTGATAAGAAAAAGGGCTTGCCAATGGCAAGCCCTTGATTTCTATAGCGTTGTTTGGTGCCGGCACCAAGAGTCGAACTCGGGACCCACTGATTACAAGTCAGTTGCTCTACCAACTGAGCTATACCGGCAAGGAACGATGCGTATATTATGTTCGGAGCTTGTTTTTGTCAACACGCTTTATGGTTTTATAAACAAAAACAGACTCTTAGGGTCTGTTTTTGTCACATTCCTTGTTTAGTGGCTTCCTGCCAGACTGCTTCCTGATTCAGTTTAAGCCTTCCTGGCTCTTGGGCATCCTGCCTGACTGATGGTTCTATTATGCAGGAATAGGAAAATTCGAACAGAAGGAAAAATCTATTGTCTTTGTGGGAAATCGACCATGGATGAATAAGTCGACGAGCTATGAACAAAGAAAGAAGTGATTAAGGAAAGATGTTTGGAAAATAAATGCAAAAAAGCCGAATCGCTCTTTATCTGAAGAGTGATTCGGCTTTTTTGAGGAATTTGGTGCCCAGGAGAAGACTCGAACTTCCACGCCCTTTCGGACACTAGCACCTGAAGCTAGCGCGTCTACCAATTCCGCCACCTGGGCAAATCAAGTTTTTTAAGAACTCTTGATGTTCTGTATAAGAACCACTCTTAAAATGAGTGGTGCCCAGAAGAAGACTCGAACTTCCACGCCCTTTCGGACACTAGCACCTGAAGCTAGCGCGTCTACCAATTCCGCCACCTGGGCCTCGTGAGCTGCGTTATCGTGCTCAGCAAGTGGTGCGAATAGTAGGGATGATCGCCGAAAGTGTCAACACTTTACGGCTTAAAAAATGATTGCGGATTTTACGCATGCATAGAAAAAGTGCTTTCATAAGTACTTGATACTCAAGTGATTACCCGGGGAGGCCAGAATGCAGTTAAACAGGAAAGATAGGCAGGTTCTGAACCAGCTCCTGAATTTTTGGGTAGATAAGGAGCTGTTGACCAGCGAGCAGTCTGCACGTCTGCAGCAATCCGTTACGGTGAAGAAAACAGGCTGGCAACTTCTGGCACGCTATGCCTTTTATTGCACCGTAGTCTGTGGTGTTTTAGCCATTGTTGCGGTGATGATGGATGATCGACTGATTGAACTTCTGTTAAAACTGTTTGATGCTTCTGCAATGGTAAAGTCTGCGGGCTTTGCTGTCGCGGCAGCTCTGGTTTTGTCTTTGGGGTATCGGTTTGGAAAGAAAGCACCCAACCGGCTTTATACCCGGGAGTCTCTCTATTTTCTTGGCGTACTGTTAATTGCTGCGTCTGACTGGTTTCTGGGGAAAGCCCTGGATACGGGCAGTGGACATTATTCAGTATTATTGCTGTCTGCCTGCTTTATATACGCCGTTGCCGGTTTAGTGCTTTCTTCCAGAACGTTATGGCTGTTTGCTCTGGGAACGCTTTTCTGGTGGTTTGTTGAAGAAATCGGCTATCAGACAGAGTATGCTTTTCACCTTTATGGGATGAACATCTTCATCTGGTTCAGCCTTTTTTCTGCCTTGGTTTTATGTAGTAGCTATTTATGTAGTAGCTATTTAATGCCGCACAGCCCCAGGACCCGCCTTTTTTTTCCAATGACAAAAACAACGGGGCTGCTATGTCTCTTTTCCGGTCTATGGGGGCTGGCTGTTTTTGGTAATTACGATAGCGCAGCAAACTGGAAAGCCGTGTCTCAGTTCGAACTGTGGCAGTGGAACTTGCCATTAGCCATTTCCAGTGGTGTCGCCGTTTGGGTTGGGGCAAAGTGGGATGATGATATTTACCAGCGTGTGGGCATCAGCTTTTTCATCCTTCTTATTTATACAATGTTTTTTGAATACGTCTGGGACGTGATACATCAAGCTTTGTTTTTTGTTTTGCTGGGATTGAGTTTCTGGGCGCTCAGCCATTTTGCAGAAAAAATCTGGCTTAAAAAACAGAGATGACCCATTACAACAAGAGCTCGAATGCTACTGCAAACGAGCTCTTTTATTGTATAAAAACAGGAATGTAATGCTTAATCGTTTACCGCATCTTTCAATGCTTTTCCCGGCTTGAAAGCAACGGTATTACTGGCTGCGATCTGGATAGCTTCACCGGTTTGAGGGTTCTTGCCGGTCCTGGCTGCACGACTGCGTTGCAGAAAAGTACCAAAGCCCACAAGGCTCACAGTATCTTCTTCTTTGAGTGCTTTGGTAATAACGTCAATGAGTGCGTTCAGGGCCTTACCGGCTTCGTCTTTGGTAAGGTCTGCCTGATCGGCAATGGCATTAACGAGATCTGGTTTGCGCATGGTGTCATGGACTCCCTTGTTGTTTTTTTGTGTCCCATTGGTGAGGCAACAACAAACAGACTAATTCACTGATGCCATAAGGGCAATAGCTGAATGCGCCTGAATGCCTTGATAGTCGGGCTTTCAACTGAATTCAGGCAATTTCCAGCATTTCAAAATCTGACTTTTCAGCCCCACAGTCAGGACAGAGCCAGTCTTCCGGCACATCTTCCCAGCGGGTACCAGGCTTTATGCCGTCTTCTGGCCAGCCTTCTGCTTCGTCGTAAATCAGCCCACAGACAATACATTGCCACTTTTTCATACTCCTCCCCCTCTCTCTCGATGGTTTTAGTTTTTATAGCTTTAGTCAGGGTGTAAATCCAGTCAATGGGCCTGCCATTCAATTTCAGACAAACACTTCACATTCAACTAAATTGAATGTGCTTTTCCCTAATATGAATATTGGTACCATTGTTGGATAATAAACACTTGAACTATTGAGGAGTCAGGTGTGAATAACACGACACAGGAGGTTCTCGGCACCTCCGCAGGGCTGAAACCTTCGTTTCTCGAACGCATTTTCAAACTGAGCGCACACAATACCACCGTTAAAACGGAGCTGATGGCCGGTGCAACCACCTTCATCACCATGTGTTATGTGATCTTTGTTATTCCGGCTATTTTGTCAGATGCCGGTATGGATTCCGGTGCACTGTTTGCCGCAACCTGCCTGGTCGCAGGTCTCAGCAGCATCTTTATTGGTGTCTACGCAAACTGGCCGGTTGGCCTGGCTCCGGGCATGGGACTGAATGCTTTCTTTGCCTATGCCGTTGTTCAGGGCATGGGATACAGCTGGGAACAGGCCATGGGTGCTGTGTTCTGGGGCGGTATTGGCTTTATGCTGTTAAGCCTGTTTAAAGTCCGTGAATGGATCATCGACAGCATTCCTGCCGGACTTCGGGTGGGTATCACCAGTGGTATCGGCCTGTTTCTGGCGCTGATTGGCCTTAAAAGTGCCGGAGTCGTGGTGGCCAGCCCCGGAACCATTGTTACCCTGGGGGATATCACTCAGTTTGGCCCGCTGATGGCGAGCCTGAGCCTGTTCCTGATTCTGGGTCTGTCTTTCCGTGGAATTAAAGCATCGGTATTGATTGCTATTGGTATTGTCTCCCTGATTGCCCTGATCGCTGGTGACGTGTCCTTTACCGGCATTGTGGCTACACCACCCAGCGTTGCCCCCATTGTTGGCAAGCTGGATATTATGGGTGCTCTGTCGCCTCAGATGATTGGTGTCATTGTTGCCTTCATGTTTGTAAACCTGTTCGACACCACCGGCACTTTGATTGCTGTGGGAGACAAGGCAGGTCTGGCCGACGAAAATGGCAAGATGACCAACATGAATCGCGCACTCATGACCGATGGGGCAGCGTCCTGGATGGGTGCCATTATGGGTACGCCAACAGTTACCACTTACGTTGAAAGCGCCTCCGGCGTTGCAGTTGGTGGCCGTACTGGTTTGACGGCTGTCACTGTGGGTGTATTGTTCCTGCTGTGTATGTTCCTGTCGCCTCTGGCTGGAATGGTGCCTGCCTATGCAACAGCGGGCGCACTGGTTTATGTCGCGGTTCTGATGGTAGGCAATCTGACCCGCATTGACTGGGATGACCTGACCGAAGCCGGGCCGGTATTGATCACCACTATTATGATGCCCCTGAGCTTCTCTATCGCTAACGGCATTGCCCTTGGTTTTATTGCTTACCCGGTCATCAAGATGCTGGCTGGCCGGACTTCTGATGTGAGCATTAGTGTCTGGGTTCTGGCTGCGCTGTTTGCACTGAAGTTTGTATTTTTTGGTATCTGAATACTTCAGTTTCCCTCCTGCAAAAGGTGTGCGTCCTGCACACCTTGCTCTGCTAAAGAATCCTCCTACAGAACCCTGTCTCAAAGTGCTATTGTGTTCTGGATAGTCAGCAGATCAGTTGAATACAACCAATGCCGTTTATAGATTTTGCTCACCAGACCTGGCAGCCCAAACCCGTGCTGACCGATGAGTGTATGAGGAATATTCCGGAACCCTACAGAAGTTGGCTGCTTGATTCCGGATCTCTGACTCAGCGTCTGAAGTCTATGTGTACCAGACAGTTCCGGGTCAAAGTGCTGAGGCATGAATGGGGCATTCCTTCCCGTTCAGAGCTGGAATTTCTTGGGTGCCATCATGAAATGGCAAGCATTCGGGAAGTGTTACTCATTGTCGATGATCGCCCCGCTGTGTTTGCCAGAAGTGTACTGCCTGCCAGCAGCCTGACCGGGGTAAACCGGGAATTACTGGAGCTGGGAGAACGCCCGCTGGGAGAGTTTCTGTTTAATCAGCCATCACTTAAACGGGGGCAGATTGAGATCGATGAACTGCCTGCCTGCCAGTTTAACCTGCATTTAGATCGACCCTACTATGAAGAAAGTGCCTGGGGAAGGCGCTCACAGTTTTACCTGAATGGTAAAGCCATTTCGGTTTGTGAAGTTTTTTTACCGGAATATAATCCAGAGCTTATGTAAGAGTACTTATAGAAAGTCTAACCTGTTAGACTGAAACCCAAGCCAGTTGCAAAAATGACAATCATCATGACGTACCTTAAAAAACTGGCGGGGGACTTTTCCAACCTTCAATCTTTTTCTGCCCGCTACCCCCGCATAAAGGATTTTGTCCAGCTGTGTCGGCTGGATCGCCCTATTGGCATCTACCTCTTGTTATGGCCCACCCTTTGGGCATTGTGGATGGCAGCAGAAGGTCTGCCAAGCCTGAAAAACCTGTTAATTTTTATTGCCGGAGTGGTTCTGATGCGCAGTGCCGGCTGTGTCATCAACGATTATGCTGACCGCCACTATGACGGCAGTGTAAAAAGAACCTGCAACCGCCCTCTGGTAACGGGAAAAATCAATGAAAAAGAGGCTCTGCTCTTTTTCTCGCTCCTGGTCGCCCTGTCTTTTGTTTTGGTTCTTCTTACGAACCTTTTGACGATCATGCTCTCTCTGGGTGGGCTTGCACTTGCGGCTGTTTATCCATTTGCCAAACGTTTTACTCATTTGCCCCAGGTGGTTCTGGGAGCCGCTTTTGGCTGGGCTATCCCCATGGCCTACGCAGCGGAAAGTGGAACGATAAGCCAGATTGGTTGGTTATTGTTTCTTGGCAACGTGTTCTGGACAGTAGGTTACGATACTCAGTACGCCATGGTGGATCGTGATGATGATGTGAAAATTGGTATTAAGTCGACCGCTATTTTGTTTGGTGATCTGGACAACATCATTATCGGCATCCTTCAATGCCTGGCTCTTGGTACATTAGTAATGGTCGGTATTCAGGCAGGTCTTGGCCTGAGTTTTTATTGTTCTCTGGTAGTTGCAGCAGGGATGTTTGTTCATCAGCAGCTACGGACGCGAAATCGGGAAAGAATGGACTGCTTTAAAGCGTTTCTTAGTAACCATTGGGTAGGAGCCGTCATTTTCTTGGGCATTGCTTTTGGTTATGTTTAAGCCTTTTTTAGTTTCCATAAGATAGAGGTGTCATCTGTTTGTAACATTTGAACTGTGTAATGGCGCAAATGGGATTTTATCTGGCAAAACAGGCTGCCAGGTTCTGTAACAGATGAGACAGGAAAGGTGAACAGGCATGTCAGGAAGAACAATTCTCATCGTCGACGACGAAGAACCCATCAGGGAGATGGTCTCAGTCGCTCTGGAAATGGCGGGTTATAACTGTCTGGAGGCGGCTGACGCCAAACAGGCACACGCTCAGGTTATCGATCACAAGCCAGACCTTATTTTGCTGGACTGGATGTTGCCCGATATCTCCGGCATTGAATTTGCGCGTCGTTTAAAACGCAATGAGCTGACTTCTGAGATACCCATTGTCATGCTGACCGCAAAAGGCGAGGAAGACCATAAGATTCAGGGGCTGGAAACGGGTGCAGACGATTACATCGTCAAACCCTTCTCGCCACGGGAGCTGGCAGCACGCCTGAAAGCGGTACTGCGCCGTGCCGGTGGGCAGGACGCCCAGAGCCCGATTATTATTAAAGGCCTTGAGCTTGACCCTGTAAGCCATCGCGTCAGCATCAACGGCAACCCGGCAGAAATGGGTCCCACGGAATACCGTTTATTGCAGTTCTTTCTGACGCACCAGGAACGGGCTTACACGCGCGGGCAGTTGCTGGACCAGGTCTGGGGAGGCAATGTGTACGTGGAAGAACGAACCGTCGACGTACATATTCGTCGGCTGCGCAAGGCGCTGGGGTCAGACTATGAAGGCTTTGTTCAGACGGTTCGCGGTACGGGTTACCGATTCTCGGTAAAGGTTTAAGACAGTTTATTAAAATTCGAAAATAGAGCCGGAATGACCAGTATTACCAAATCTTACGTCCTGAGCCGAATGCTGTTACTTTCCGGTGTCGGCTTCTGCCTTGGCTGGCTTCTGGGCAATGCCTTTCTTGGGCTCTCCATCGTACTGATGACTTATTGCCTCTGGAGTGTTAAAGAACTGTTCCGGTTGCTGGACTGGCTCCATGCAGCCAAAGACCGCAACGAAGAACCGCCTGAAAGCAAAGGCTTATGGGGTGAGATATTCGACGGAATCTATCGCCTTCAGAAACACCATGGACGCGCCCGCCGTCGCCTTTCTACGGTTATAGACCGAATCCAGTCTTCCACTACCGCATTAAAAGATGCAGTCATTATGGTGGACCGCCATAACAACCTTGAATGGTGGAACCTTGCTGCGGAAGAGTTGTTAGGCTTCAAGACGCCCGACGACAAGGGACAACCCATCACGAATTTGCTGCGTGATCCACGTTTTGTGGATTATTTTGAGCAGGGGCGTTATCAAAAACCACTGTTGATTCCCTCACCACTCAATGATGAGTACCAGATTGAAGTCAATGTTACTGTGTATGGTCGTGGCAACCGCATGATCATTGTCCGCGATGTCACTCGCCTTATGCAGCTGGAAATCATGCGTAAGGACTTTGTGGCAAACGTTTCCCATGAACTCAGAACGCCACTAACGGTGATCTCAGGCTATCTGGAAACGTTGATTGACGGTGTACACGATCATGATCTTCCACCAATATGGAGCAAGGCCATGAACCGTATGCAGGAACAGTCACTGCGTATGCAGGGGTTGGTGCAGGATCTGTTAACGCTGTCCAAACTGGAAGCCGCTGAAATTGATGAGAACAGCGCTGTCAGCCTGCGACCGATGCTGCACGCCATTGTTGAAGATGGCAAGGCATTAAGTGGGGAAAGTCAGCATAAGATTTATCTGGAATGCCCGGAAGATGCCGAGCTGGGGGGGTGCGCCCACGAGCTGCGCAGTGCGTTCTCGAACCTGGTGTTCAATGCGGTTCGCTATACCCCGGCAGGTGGCAAGATTCATGTACGCTGGTGGCAGGATGAAGATCGTGGCCATTTAATGGTGGAAGATAACGGTATTGGTATTGATCCTATCCATATTCCCCGATTAACCGAGCGTTTTTACCGGGTCGATAAGAGTCGTAGTCATGCAACCGGCGGAACCGGCCTGGGGCTGGCCATTGTAAAACACATTATGCTGCGTCACGGCGGGCGGATCAGTATCAGCAGTCATCCGGGCAAGGGCAGCAAGTTTGTCTGTCATTTCCCCAAGAAACGGCTGATGATTTTAGCCGATGAATGAGTGACCAAAACGGTCAATAGTATCAACATAAAAAAGGGAGCAGAGGCTCCCTTTTTGCTGTCAGTAGCGGCTGAAAGAATTATTCAGCAACGCAATCCAGACGTTTTTTGCCAGTGCGATCCAGGTAAGCCTGGAAGTCTCGAGGCAGACGGCCAGTGGTTGCGCCTTGCCACTGAATGGTATCGCCTGCTTCAGTCTGATATTCAAAAGTGTACTTCTGAATATTACGACGCTTTTTAGGTAGTTCCACTTCCAGAGCACCCAGATCATCCAGAGATACGCCACGATCATTCATAATTTGTTTGATCGCTTCGATGCTTTCCATTTTGGCCTGGCGCTTTTCGTCTTCTTTATCGCGAGCTTCCAGCTTTTCAGCAAGAACGTCGTTCATGCGAGAAATGATGCGCTCAAGATCTTCAGCATGAACATCTTTGAACAGGGAACGAATACGGGTTTTGCTGCTCAGGCGATGTTGAATTTCTTCAAAAACGTTCATTTAAAATGACTCCCTCATCTGACTTAATATCCGAATTATGTTTGTACGGACTTGGGTATTAATCTAAGTGTCCTTATTTATACAGCAAGGTTTTAATTGATGGAAGTATTCAAGTCTAATTTACGAAATAAAAATATAAAAACATCTAATTAAATGAATACAATATAACCTTGCTGACTTAAAACGGGGGTTATCAATATTTTATTTATTCCCTGAATTGAGATTGTCTGCAAATTGTTCTTTTCCTGTAAATGGTATTCAAAAATTGACGGGAATCAATCGATGTAAGATTTCATTAACCTTTATAATCCAGCAGAGCGCCTGTGAAGTCGACGACTCTGCTTTGTCAGCAATAAAGATTCAATACTTTGATTTACTTATCTTTTGACGATGCGCTTTTTTCCGGACAGTGATAAGACTGAATCACTTTATCACCCTGACAGGTTTCCATGGTGACATCAAATTGCCACAACCGGTGAATGTGCTTTAACAACTCAGGTGTGGTTTTATCCAGCGGCCGCCCCTGATGTTCATAGTGCTTCAGTGTTAATGTCCTGTCGCCCCGGGTGTCGACGCTGTACACCTGAATATTAGGTTCCCGATTGCCCAGATTGTACTGGGCTGCCAGCGCTTCCCTGACCTCTTTATAGCCCGATCCGTTATGAATGGCATCCACCTCAAGATAGGACTTACTGTCATCGTCCAGCACTGAAAACAGCTTTAAATCCCGCATGACTTTTGGGGAAAGGAATTGCAGGATAAAGCTTTCATCCTTGAAGTTTTTCATGGCGAAATGCACGGTTTCGAGCCAGTCGCTACCAGCAATATCCGGAAACCACTCTCTGTCTTCATCCGTCGGGTCTTCGCAGATTCGGCGAATATCCTGAAACATGCTGAAGCCAAGAGTATAAGGGTTGATACCACTGTAATGCGGGCTGTCAAACGAAGGCTGGTAAATAACATTAGAGTGCGAGTGCAGAAACTCCATAATAAAGCCGTCCGTCACTTTGCCTTCGTTGTGCAGTTCATTCATCAGATTGTAATGCCAGAAGGTGGCCCAGCCTTCGTTCATCACCTGAGTCTGCCGTTGTGGGTAATAATACTGGGCAATTTTCCGGACAATACGCACCAGTTCACGCTGCCAGGTTTCCAGCAGTGGTGCGTGTTTTTCCAGAAAATACAGTACATTTTCTTCCGGATCTTTGGGAAAGCGGACTTTTTTCTTTTCCTCTTTCTCTTCTGCCTTGGGAATCGTACTCCAGATGTCGTTCAGGGTTCGCTGAATGTATTCAGCACGTTCTTCCTGACGGGCTTTTTCCTGTTCTGCAGACAGCGGGCGGGGTCGCTTATAACGATTGACCCCCTGATTCATCAGGGCATGACAGGCATCAAGAATTTCTTCGACCTTTTCCACTCCATACTTCTCTTCACACTGCGCAATGTAAGACTTGGCGAACATCAGGTAATCGATGATGGATTCAGCATCGGTCCAGGTCTGAAACAGGTAGTTACCCTTGAAGAAGGAGTTGTGTCCGTAACAGGCATGAGCCAGCACCAGCGCCTGCATGGTCACAGTGTTTTCTTCCATCAGGTAGGCGATACAAGGATTGGAATTGATCACAATCTCATAAGCCAGCCCCATACGCCCGCGCTGATAATTTTGCTGGGTATGCAGGAACTGTTTGCCAAAGCTCCAGTGGTTGTACATCAATGGCATGCCCGTGGATGAATAGGCATCCATCATCTGTTCAGAGCTGATGATTTCAATCTGGTTAGGATAAGTGTCCAGCCGGAACTTATCGGCGATACGTGCCAGTTCCCGGTCGTATTCCTCAATCAGTTCAAAAGTCCAGTCAGGACCAGTGGAGATGAACTGTTTCTCCTTTTCATCCTTAACGGCTTTATCATTGCTCAGGGCTGTATCATCGCTCATGCGTTTTCCTTCTTCTCAAACAGTCTCCGGAAGACCGGGAAAATATCTTCAGGCGTTTTAATCTGCTGCATGGCAAAATGATCCGGGAACTGCTCCGCCACTGATTCGTATTCCCGCCACAGGTTCTGATGCGCGCGATCCGTAATCTCCACGTAAGAGAAATACTGCACCTTTTGCATAATGGATTCGGTAAGAATTTTTGAGCAGACGCTGGAGTCGCCTTCCCAGTTATCACCATCGGAAGCCTGGGCAATATAGATGTTCCAGTCAGACGGACTGTAACGCTTGTCGATAATATCCCGGTTCATTTCCAGGGCGCTGGATACAATGGTGCCACCGGTTTCCCTTGAATAGAAAAAGTCATCTTCGTCGACCTCTTTTGCTGCGGTATGGTGACGAATAAAGACCACTTCAATTTGTTTGTAATTGCGTTGCAGGAACAGGTACAGCAGGATAAAAAAGCGTTTAGCCATATCCTTGATTTCCTGTGTCATGGAACCCGACACGTCCATAACACAGAACATCACCGCTTTATTGCTGGGACGTGGTACCCGGATACGATTGTTGTACTTGAGATCGAAATCATCAATAAACGGTAGCTTTTTCAGCTTACCGTTCAGCCGCTTGATCTCTTCCCGCAACTCAATAGCCCGTTCCAGGTCAGTCGCGTCAGGGCTGACTTCCATTTCCCTGAGTTCTTTTTTAAGGGCTCGAATTTCTTTTCGGCTGGAACCACCCAGAGCAATTCGCCGAGCGTGGGCAGAGCGTAGCGAACGAACAATATTTAAGCGATCCGGTGAACCTTCATTGGTGAAGCCTGCATTTTTGGTTTCATACTCTGTGGCGTCATGAAGCTGCTTACGAACCAGGTTGGGCAGTTCCAGATCGTCAAACATGTGAGAGAGAAACTCTTCATGATTAATCTGGAAGGTAAACTCATCCATTCCATCACCTGAATTGCCAGCCTTGCCAGAACCGCTGCCACGCCCTGCTCCACCATTGGGACGCTTGATACGATCACCCTCAACAAAATCTTTATTGCCAGGATGCACCTGTTTATAACGACCGCCCTGACCGTGCTGGAAATGGGGTTCGGATAAATCCTTGGTAGGAATAGTGACTTCACTGCCAGACTCAACATCTGTAATGGAGCGTTTATTGACCGCTTCAGAAACCGCTTTCTTGATGTGTTTGCGATAACGATCAAGAAAGCGCTGACGGTTAACCGTACTTTTGTTTTTTCCGTTCAGACGACGGTCAATGATTATACTCATCCACACGCTCCCTGTTTGTTAGTCGTACAACGGGGCAGCTTTCCTTCCTTTCCAGCTACCCCGCCTCATGACCTCACAGCTACTGAGACTTTCTTACGCGTATGTACCATTCAGCCAGCAGTCTTACCTGTTTCTCGGTATAGCCCCTGTTAACCATACGTTTCACAAACTCATTGTGTTTGCGCTGGTCGTCATTGCTGCTCTTGGCGTTGAAAGAAATCACTGGAAGGAGGTCTTCAGTGTTAGAGAACATTTTCTTCTCAATCACTGAACGCATTTTTTCATAGCTCGACCATGCCGGATTCTTGCCGTTGTTGTTTGCCCGAGCCCTTAATACGAAATTAACGACTTCGTTACGGAAGTCTTTAGGGTTGGCAATGCTGGCGGCTTTCTCAATTTTCTCCAGCTCTTCATTGATGGTGGCGCGATCGAGAATGTCACCTGTTTCCGGGTCCCTGTACTCCTGATCCTGAATCCAGAAGTCAGCGTAGGTAATGTAACGGTCAAAGATGTTCTGACCGTACTCAGAATAGGATTCCAGGTAAGCGGTCTGAATTTCCTTACCCAGAAAATCAATGTATTTCGGTGCCAGGAACTCTTTCACATAGCGCAAATAACGTTCATGGATCTCTTTCGGGAACTGCTGCTGCTCAATCTGCTGTTCCAGAACATAGAGCATATGTACCGGGTTAGCAGCAACTTCGCCGGGGTCGAAGTTGAAGACTTTTGAGAGAATCTTGAAAGCAAAGCGTGTTGACAGGCCTTCCATGCCTTCATCAACGCCAGCAGCGTCTTTGTATTCCTGTAATGGTTTGGCGTTCGGGTCGGTGTCCTTCAGACTTTCACCGTCGTATACTCGCATCTTGGAATAAACATTGGAATTCTCCGGCTCTTTCACCCGCGACAACACCGAAAACTGAGCCAGCATTTTCAGGGTATCCGGCGCACAGGGCGACTCTTTCAGCGAACTGTTTTCCAGCAGTTTTTCGTAAATCTGTATTTCTTCGGTCACTCTGGTGCAGTAAGGCACCTTGACGATATTCACCCGGTCAATAAACGCTTCATTGGTTTTATTGTTGCGGAAACTCTGCCATTCCGACTCGTTGGAGTGGGCAAGAATAATACCGTTGTAAGGAATAGCCCCCATGCCTTCGGTACTGTTGTAATTACCTTCCTGAGTAGCTGTCAACAGAGGGTGCAGCACCTTGATAGGCGCCTTGAACATCTCCACGAATTCCATGATGCCCTGGTTGGCATTACACAATGCGCCAGAGAAGCTGTATGCGTCGGGATCATCCTGAGAGTACTCTTCCAGCTGGCGGATATCGACCTTGCCCACAAGACTGGAAATATCCTGATTGTTTTCATCACCCGGTTCGGTTTTGGCAATGGCGACCTGGTTCAGGATACTGGGATAGAGTTTAACCACTTTAAACTTGGTAATGTCTCCACCAAACTCATTGAGTCGTTTGACAGCCCAGGGAGACATGATGCCGCCAAGATAACGACCGGGAATACCGTATTCACTGGTCAGGATGTCACCGTCTTCATCGGCATTAAACAGGTTCAGGGGGGATTCAAACACCGGGGACCCCTTAATGGCGTAAAAGGGAATTTTCTCCATCAGGGCTTTAAGCTTCTCAGCCAGAGAGGATTTACCACCACCCACCGGCCCCAGCAGATAAAGTATCTGCTTCTTCTCTTCCAGTCCCTGAGCCGCATGTTTAAAAAACGACACAATTTGTTCAATGGCTTCTTCCATGCCATAGAACTCTTTGAAGGCGGGATAACACTTGATCAGTTTATTGGAAAAAATTCGGCTTTGTCGTGGATCTCTGGAAGTGTCGATCATTTCCGGTTCGCCAATGGCCTGCAACATGCGTTCAGCAGCATTAGCGTAAGTGGAAGGCTCATCCCTGCATAACTGCAAGTATTCCTGAACAGTCAGCTCTTCCTGTTGATGGGATTGAAACCTCTGTTGATAGCTGTCAAAGATATCCATATCGCGTCACCTGCCCTGTCTGATGTGTTGGGTCGATTCCCATGCTGAGGCTGCGCAAACAGTCTTCTCACAACAGGGTTATCGACAGAATCAGTACAAAGACCACTTTTTAATTATAGAACTGTCAAAAAACAGCCTTGAGCTCAAAACAGCCCTGAGCTCAAAACAGCCCTGAGCCTAAACCCTTCTGGACAAGAGCTAAAAAGTGGCCGAGGCTGACAGCCATTTCCATTGGCTGACATCATGGAACGCTTAACCTGCGTATAAGAAAAACTTATTGGAGGTTAACTCAAACAGAGCGGGAAAAAGCGAGCCCCTTTAAATTTATAATGTGGAGTTTTTAGACAATCTGCAATAGCTGGAGGCTTAAAATACCGTATTTTTTGTTTTAACAGGGCTGGCAAGTTTTTCTTACCAGCCGTTAGTACAAGTCAAGTGACGTATTTATATAAGGCAGACCCGGTGCTAGTGTACGACGGTTCGGCAATAAGCCACCTGTCCACCAGCACCTGTCATTATTTTTCTAACTGAGCGATTAGGGTGTGCAGAAAGCGTGTAGCTTCTCCACCAGTTGCAGCCCGATGGTCGAAGGTTAAAGAAATCGGCAATATTTTATGACTGGCAGCCTGCCCGTCAACACTGACAATCTCTTCCCGCAACTGCCCGACACCCACGATGCAAACCATCGGAGGCACAATGACCGGTGTTGCATATTTACCAGCAAACACACCAAAGTTGCTCAGTGTAATGGTAGCGCCAACCATTTCCGAAGGTGGCAGGGTGCGTTCATTCACTGCGGTTCTGAAAGCATTGATCTGATTTCTCAGCTGTTTGGCATCCAGAGTGTCAGCAGCACGAATGACCGGAACAAACAATCCTTCCTCACTGTCCACTGCCAGTCCAAGATGTACGGAATCGAACACTTCCCTGCTGGTCGTATTGCCATCAAACCAGGCATTTAAGGCAGGCTCTTCCTGACAGGCTCTGGTAATAGCCTGTATCAGTCGTACAGTAATGTCCTCACCTTTTGCCCAGTGGTCAATGTCGGCATCATCAAACAAAGTGACAGGTACGACTTCGGCGTGGGATTGCGCCATAGTGTTCGCCATAAATTTGCGAACACCTTTCAAAGGCTCAGGGTTTTCCAGTGCATATCCGGTTTGGGCAGGCTTTTCGGTTAATCTCATGCCAAGGCGGGAAGCCAGTTCGTTTACAGAGCCTTGAGCGGAGGGAGTTGCTAATGAGTCTTCTGGTGGAGAACCAATAAAGAAAGTATCGTCTTCTGCCGGGCAGGTAGAGTCTGTTGCCAGCTTCCCAACAACTGTGCCTGTGTCTTCTTCCTCCGATACAAACTCAACCAGAGGCGCACCGGTCAGAATGGTATCACCGGGTTGTCCACACAAACGCGCTACTTCAGCAGTAACCGGAGAAGGGACTTCAACAATGGCTTTGGCTGTTTCAACAGAAACAATTATCTGGTCTTCTTTTACGTGGTCACCTTCCTGTATATGCCACTCAACAATATCTGCTTCAGGAATTCCTTCTCCCAGGTCGGGCAGGTTAAAAAATTTCATAGGCAGCTTCTCGTTTATTATTTCTTAATGAAATGACGATTAATGGAACGACTTTTAATGGTACAACTTTTAATGGAAAGACAACGTTTTTAATGCAGCTTTCATAATGTCGTCAGGGCTGGGCAGATAATGATCTTCCATTCGATAATAAGGCATGATGGTGTCAAAACCTGTCACCCTCTCTACAGGCGCTTTGAGAAACGTTAACGCCTGTTCGGCAAGACTGGCGGCAATTTCTGCCCCTGCACCAAAGCTTTTACAGGCTTCATGGACAATCACGCATCGACCGGTTTTCTGAACCGATGTCAGAATGGTCTCCATATCCAGAGGCTTGATGGTGGCAACGTCAATCACCTCAGCCGAAACACCGTGCTGCTCAAGAGTACTGGCCGCTTCCATGGTTTCCTTTACAGAGGCTCCCCAGCTGACCAGAGTAACGTCCTGCCCCTGTTTCAGGGTAAAGCACTTATCCAGCGGCAGCAGTGGTGTCTTGTGATCAACCTCCTGCTTTGATGCCCGGTAGATGCGCTTGGGCTCCAGAAAGATAACCGGGTCAGGTTCATTAATGGCAGACCGCAACAGGCCATAAGCCCGCACAGGCGATGACGGAATGACCACCCTCAGACCGGGAATATGCGCCAGCAGGGCTTCAGTGCTTTCTGAATGATGTTCCGGTGCGTGAATACCCCCACCAAAGGGAGCCCGCAGTACCATCGGGCAGGACAAACGGCCACGGGTACGATTACGCATACGCGCTGCGTGGCAGATCAGCTGTTCCATGGTAGGGAAGATAAATCCCATAAACTGTATTTCAGCCACGGGCTTCAAACCCTGGGCAGCCATGCCAATGCTGATACCGGCAATCAGCGTTTCTGCCAGTGGTGTATCCATGACCCGCTTAAAACCGTATTTATCCTTTAACCCCTGAGTGGCACGAAACACACCGCCATTGACACCAATGTCTTCACCCAGCATCACCACATCCGGGTCGCTCTCCATGGCATGATCCAGAGCCAGGTTAACAGCCTCTACCATTGTGATCTTACTCATGGCTCTGGCCTCCTGCCGCCCTCAGCTCGGCTTCCTGCTTTTGCTGCTTCAGCGCTGACGGCATGTTCGCGTAATGGTAATCAAACAGGTCTTTTACGGGGGGAAGCGGCGTATTAAGGTAGGTTTGAACTTCCTGCTCAATCTGCAGGCTGACCTCTTTGATAAGCGCCTGCTCCTGCTGTTCGTCCCAGTATCCCCGGTGATGCAGGAAGGTTCTTAGTCGCTTGATGGGCTCTTTACCCCATGCCTGTTGCAACTCATCACTGCTACGATAACGACTGGCGTCGTCTGCCGTAGTGTGATCCCCCAGACGGTAGCTGATGGCTTCAATAACCGTTGCGCCTTTGCCACTACGGGCTCTGTCTATCGCCTCATTGATCACTTCGTGCAGGGCAATCACATCATTGCCATCCACCTGGTAAGAGGGTAAACCCGCTGATACGCCTTTCTGGGCTAAGGTGGGGGCACCGGACTGGATGCGTCTTGGGACTGAAATGGCCCACTGGTTGTTATTGATGACAAAAACCACAGGCAGCTGCCAGGCACCGGCAAGGTTCAATGCTTCGAGAAAATCCCCTTTTGATGTTGCGCCATCCCCAAGCGCACACACCGCGATACCGGAATCTTGTCGTATTTTCAGAGCAGCTGCCACACCAGCGGCATGACAGGCCTGAGTGGCAATGGGCACACAGTTGGGGAAGTCCTTGCCCCAGTGGTCACCAGAACTCCCGCGCTCATCCCCACCCCAGTAGAGCAAAATGTCAGACAGAGGAATGCCCCTGACCATAAGCCCCGGATGATCCCGGTAATAAGGAACCAGAACATCCTCTTTTTTCATCAGGGCGCAGGTCACTGTACTGATAGCCTCCTGCCCAAGACAGGAAGGATAGGTGCCCATCTGGCCCGTTCTCTGCAAAGCAACCGCCTTGGCATCAGCCTGACGGCCCAGCACCATATGACGATAGTAACCAAGCAGAATATCTTTATCCTCTGTCCAGCCCGGCAGTCGCTCGATCACTTCACCTTCAGCATCCAGATACTGATAAATGGGGATTGGATTAAGTTCTTTCTGTTCCACAGTAAAAGCCTCTGTTATTAGTCGGATTGCCTGTTTATAGTAGATAGTTTCAAGCAGTTAGCTGCCTGATCTCGTCACCAAACAACATAGCTTCAGCCATCTGGTCTGCAATCCGGTTAACCGGCTCCTGTTGTTGCTGCTGTCTGCGGAAGACCTGTAGCAGCGTTTCTCCAATCCCCTTAATTCTGTGATTCAGCTCTTCGTTGCTTTTGCGGGCGTGCATCATGGCAACAAAAATCAGGCCACCCGCATTAATCAGGTAATCCGGTGCGTAAAGAATACCCCGGTTAAACAGTTGCTCCCCACACTCCGGGGTGAGTAACTGGTTGTTGGCTGAACCGGCAATGGCACCACACTGCAACTGGTCGATAGTCTGCTCATTCAGGATACCGCCCAGACCACAGGGGCTGAAAATGTCACAGGGGGTTGAATAAATCTCTGCCGGGTTAACCACCCTGGCACCAAACTCCCTGACACATTGTTCAACTTTGACGTCATCAATGTCTGACACAATCAGCCGGGCGCCGTCTCTGTGCAACAGCTGGCACAGGGCATACCCCACACTTCCCAGCCCCTGAACGGCAATGGTCATGCCTTTGAGAGTATTGCCAAACCCTTTGTGAACCTTGAGTGTAGAAAGAATGCCGTAATAGACCCCTTTGGCGGTTGAAGGCGCAGGGTTTCCACTGGCGGACGTACAGGAAACATGGCGGGTCTGAGTGGCAATGATATCCATATCGGAAACCCCGGTGCCGCTGTCAATGGCTGTGATATATCGCCCTCCCAGCTCATCAACAAAGCGCCCAAACGCACTGAACAGTTCGGTGCGATCAAAGTCGCTTTCAGGCATCATGATCACTGACTTGCCACCTCCCAGGTCCAGCCCTGCCAGAGCTGCTTTGTAACTCATACCCTGAGCCAGCCGGATCGCATCGGTCACGGCATCATCAAAAGAGGAATAAGGGATAAAACGGCAACCGCCCAGTGACGGGCCTCTGCGGGTGTTGTGAATGGCGATAATGGACTTCAAGCCTGAATGTTCATCGTATTTAATATGAATATCATTCATTCTGGCCTCGGTTATCTGTCTGAACATACGGGATCCTCCGAATGGTCCAGAGCGGATAAGGCTCTGAGTTTGCTTTGTTTCTTTTTATTATTTTAGGCATCCTGCAAGCGGGTTGATTGCAGGATTTAGTGCAACAAGGATTGTAATCCCTTGTTGTGATTAAGAATGAAATCGGAAGCTGTTGTCAAATTTTGACAGGAAGTTTACCTTGAATGTTTGAGGATCAATCCCTTCTAACCCTTTTTGGCTCTTCTCTATTAGAGTTATTCTGCCTTTTCTTTTTACGCTTTACTTCAGCACCTTCAAAACCTGCCCACCACTCTTCATAAGAATAAGGTCTTTTCAGGTCTGGATCTGTCAAATCATGAGCTTCGGGCTGCTCCTCCATCTGCTCAGAACAAGGAACAGGCTCCTTACAACGCCCTTTTTCACGATGTTTTTCTAATTTCTTTTTTGTGTAAAAACCTTTTTGACATAGCTCACAAAAAGCAGGCCACTGAAAGAGAGGGCCATCAGAATTTTTTTTGCCTGTCTTTGCCTGACCTCTTGTGTGAACCTGATGTTTACATCCAGGTTTAACCCTCTGATTTCGACCACAAGTGTTAAATTTAAATTTGGCAGGCAGCTTACCGTGATAGCTAAATTCAGGGTCAAACACAACCAGCTCAGGCGTGTAGACAGGCACCTTAAGCGTTACCTGATATTCCCTGTCGTCACGACTGAAGTCGTTTTCAATCACCAGGGCTTCGCCCTCATGTATTTTCCTGATTTCCTCCGCTTTCTTCCTCATTTCGTTTTGCCTCTGAAGCCACTTTGGTTCAGTGGATAAAAACTGGTTTCGCTTTTTGACAAGGTTATCTATTTTTTTCTGCTCTTCCTGCTGAGCCGCCATCCGGGAGATCTGCTTGTAGGTTTCGTCATTGAAAGTTCGAACTATATCGTCTGTATCATCTGTCGGTATTGATGGCACCAGAATGATTTGGGACTGACTGTGTAACGTCAGCGATAATTGCCCATCTGCAATAAATGTCAGTCCCAGCTTTAACAAAGAGCCTCCCGTTTGCCCTTTGCAAAATAGCTTGCTTTCATCAGGGCTACTGCCCGATTGAAAGGTACATAAAGAATTTACCAGCAGAGGTTGAACCCACTCGCCGCCTGAAACACTTATTTCAAAATCAACACTTCCTTTACTGAAGAGTGATATATACGTTTTCCCGGTAACGGTCTGCACTTCCGGTGAATCGGGTTTAACACCGAGCTGATGAGGGGTCAGCTTCTGAACATCATGCCCGTAAGACACTAAAAAAGGATGCATAAATAAAGCGGGATTCATAACACCTGCTGCGTTAGCAGAAACGCCTGAAACCAGGGTGACGACCAACAAAAAATAGAGAGTAAAACTGTATGCCCTTGTTACTACCTGCACGCAGACCGCCTTGTGTCATGATTTTTTGATTATTCGCTTAAGATCGACAGACAATGCTAGTGCATATAACAGACTTTGCTTGGCTTTATTCGATCAAAATTTGTCATTGGGGAGATTTTCTGGGTATCTTGTTAGATCGAAATTGCCATCAACGAGCATGAGCGAGAATAGGAGGACGATCTATGGCAGACACTGTACTTGAAAAACGTCGCTTCCCCCGAAAGCTGCTTGAAGTACCTGCAGAGGTTCTTGATAACGACACCGGTCAGTTGTTGGGTATGCTGGAAGATGTTTCGAAGGGAGGTTTCAGCCTGGTCACCAACCAGGTCATCCGTCAGGATGAGGTTCGCAATATAACACTGGTGCTGCCTGGCCCCCAGAAAAGCTATCATCGGGTCTCGTTGATAGCTGAATGCGTCTGGTGCCAGTCAAGCAACAAGCAGGGGAGCAAGCGGGACAATAACACTCGTGAAGGCATCCCCGGCAAGGCGTCCTCAGATCAGGTTCCAGAAAGCTACGCCGCTGGATTTCAGTTGCGGGAGATCGGCGAACAGGATCTCGTTGCCCTTAATTACTTTATCCGTGACTACTGATACGAAGCTTTAGTCAGGAATGGGCAGGTTCAGGGTTTCCTTCAGCTCTTCCATCACAATGTAACTCTT
Source organism: Endozoicomonas gorgoniicola (assembly GCF_025562715.2). NCBI lineage: Bacteria > Pseudomonadati > Pseudomonadota > Gammaproteobacteria > Oceanospirillales > Endozoicomonadaceae > Endozoicomonas > Endozoicomonas gorgoniicola. The sequence goes on along the minus strand of NZ_JAPFCC010000001.1, from coordinate 5,200,780 downwards.
TGACTCTCTTACACCGGGCAGCTTTAACAGGATGTCGCCCAGCAGTTCCCTGTAGGAGGCCATTTCAGAAATCCGGGCTTTAACCAGATAATCAAAGTGGCCCGATACCAGATGGCACTCCAGAACATTAGGCAGGTTAATCACCGCCTTGCGGAAATCATCGAAGATATCGGCAGATTTGGTGTACAAACTGATTTCGACAAACACCAGCAGACCGGCTTGCAGGTATTGTGGATTTAAACGGGCGCTGTAGCCCTGAATAATCCCTTCACGCTCCAGTCTCTTAACCCGTTCCATGCAAGGCGTTGTACTCAGGCCTACACGATCAGCAAGGTCTACATAGGATATACGACCATTTTCCTGCAAGGTGCGCAGAATATTACGGTCAATCCTGTCTAGTTGGCGAACGACTTCTTTGCGGCTTCTCATGGTTTCAGCTGTTGTTTGACGAACTGTCATTGTATAGCTGTTGGGAAAGCTCCCTTCAGCTATGCCATTTAGGAAAATGCCGCAATTTCGCATAAATATGCATCAGCGAACATTCCGAGGGTGCGTGAGAGTATGGCACAGACAGAAAATCTTCAAGTACTTAAATAGACCAGCTATGTAAATTTTCCGTTTGCCTGTGAAAAATAAGCAAGATAGCCCTGTGAATGTGAGTACTCACAGTATGATGCTCGTATTCACCGGCCATAGTCGTGAGTCAGGCTCCAACGGCTATAGACGACAGGGCGTATTCAACCGGAACCCGGTTAAGATTGCAGAACAGCTGATAAGGTATGGTGCTGGCATAGCGGGCTATTTCTGCGGCCGGGAGATCCTTACCCCATAATACAACGCTGTCACCCAGCCGGGCTTGTGGTACATCGGTCAGATCAATGGTCAGCATATCCATGGAAACCCGACCAATAACAGGCACTCGCTTACCATTAACAAGAACGGGAGTACCGTTTTGTACATGCCGCGGGTAACCGTCAGCGTAGCCAATCGCCACCACCCCCTGTCGGGTCGGACGCTGACTGGTCCATGTGCTGCCATAACCAACCGGGCTGCCAGCAGGAATATTCTTAATGCCGATTATGGCTGAATACAACGCCATAACCGGCTGCAGCTGTTGTTCAATCGAATGAGCCGCTTCAAAGGGAGAAGCGCCATACAATAATAATCCGGGGCGATTCCATTCAGCACGAGCCCGGGGGTAGTCCACCAGACCGGCAGAATTGGCAATACTGCGCTCACCCGGCAGTCCAAGCGTATGTTGCTCAAAGACTTCCAGCTGATGTTGTGTATAACCATTATCCGGTTCATCCGCACAAGCAAGGTGAGTCATCATCACAATGTTGCTGACCCAGGGCAGTGCATCTAGACGCATCCAGGCGGCTCGAAATTCTTGTGGTAACAGACCAGCACGATGCATGCCAGAATCCATTTTCAGCCAGACACGTACAGACTCTGGTTGCGGATTTTGTTCCAGCATGGCCAGCTGTTCAGAATTTTGCACGACGATGTCCAGCTTATGACGACTGATTTCGTTCAGCTCACTGGTTTCAAAAAAACCTTCCAGCAGGAGAATCGTTTGCTGGATACCGGTACTGCGCAACTCCAGAGCTTCTTCAATGCAGGCCACCGCAAACCCGTCAGCCTGACCTGACAATGCTCTGGCACAGGCGACCGCACCATGCCCATAAGCATCGGCTTTTACCACTGCCAGAACTTTGCCATTTGTTCGTTCCCGGTTGGCTAACGCTTTGGCAAGCTGGTAGTTGTGTTGCAGGGCATTAAGATTAATGACCGCTTTGGCTGGACGACTCATGGTTGCAGTGTTTCCCCCAAAAGAATCAGCCACAATGCTAACAATTTATAATTTTTAGCTCTTTATGTGATTATCGAAATTCACTAAGTGAATAAATAATACCGGTAACGGGAAGTTATCTACAGTCCTGCTATAACATTGAGGTAAACGACGGGAGACTTTTTTGGCTTTTGGCTTTTGGCTTTTGGCTGCCTGACTAACAGCTAACAGTCAGCAGCCAACAGCTTTATAATCTAGACTTCAGGCTCACTTATCGATTTTGGTAATCTTGGTTCCTTCCAGGGTCAGGTTATACATCAGGCCTTTATTGTCACTGATGAAAGCGATGATCGGCTCCTGAATGTTATTGGTAGCAATGGTTTCACCGACACCAAACTCGGCAATAGCAATGCTGCCATCAACGCCTGCTTCCCAGCCTTTGCTGTTACGGAATGTCTCCAGCGCTTCATGAGTCATAAACATGAGAACCTGAGAACGCACCTGAGCACCCAGTTGAAGACCAACAGAAGCCGAAGCCGTGTTGTAATAGTCAACTACCTGCTGATTGATCAGCAGCGCGCCTTCACCGTACTCACCGCCCACAAACAAACCACCTTTAATGATTTTTGGGAACACCAGAATGCCCTTGGCCTCTTTACCAAGCGCCCTGGCTGCAGAGCTTTTGTCGTAAAGGCTCGACAATGTTTCCTTAACGGTAGCGTTCAGTTCGTTCTTTGATGAAGCGACGGCTGGCAGAGTCAAAACAGAGACGACCATGAACAGAAATAGATGTCTCAACTGGCACAACATAATGTTTCCTCGTAGTTAATGCTGCCGTAATAGTACCAGTGCATGGTCGTGTTTCGATGTCTGCTTTACACAACTTTTTCAGGTTTAAGCGTTATTTTCTCACTTATCGTGATCTACAAGGGAAGTGCTGTTGTGTATTTCATCTGCTCCATGGCAAAGCTGGACGTCACATCGCACAGGCCGTCGACACTGTTAACCAGTTTTTTATAGAAGCGATCAAAAGACTGAATATCTTTGGTCACCACTCTCAGCAGATAATCGTACTCACCGCTCATCCGGTAGCATTCAGCCACTTCCGGGAAACTATTAACGGTGTCTGAGAAGATTTTCAGCCAGTCAGACGAATGGTGTTGTGTTTTTATATGGACAAATACGGAAACTCCCAGCCCCACTTTCTCGGCATTAATCAGGGCAACCCGCTTACTGATATACCCCTGCCCTTCCAGACGTTTAATTCGGTTCCAGCAGGGGGTAGGCGACAGACAGACTCTTTCTGAAACTTCAGCCAGAGAAAGGGTGCTATCTTCCTGCAGTTCAAGCAGAATTTTTCGGTCGATAGAGTCCATTGCGAAAGTATTACGACAGAACAAAGAGAGGAAGGCATGGTGTCATACTCCCCTGAGCTTGGCAAAATCCTGCTACCGCTCTGTTCTATACCTTCAGAATTATCACCATTTAACGCCAAACGTCACCGCATGAAAATCTATGGATTCATTCAGGCTTGCCAGCCCGGCATTGGAGTAGTGTAACCAGTTGTAGCTCATAACATATTGCTGCTGTTGCCCAAAGGTAAAGCCAGCCCCCAGTCGTACTTCAAATAACCACTGGCTGCCCAGATTGATGGGCGATGTCTTTTCCTTTTCCAGATCTTTCTCAGAAAACCAGGCACCGCCAAGACCTGCATCCAGAAAAGGAAACGTATTTCCAAAGAGTGGGTGAGCCGAAGAAAAGCGAAAGACAGGAGAGAAGCTGACCACGGTCGCACTGTCTTTACCCTCAGGGCTGGGGTTGTCGGAAGTATTCAGGCGGCTTTTTAACATCGAGCCACCAAGTTCAAAGTAACCAGACATCACCAGTTTATCAGAACGGTAAAGCTCTTCATCCAAATCCCACTGAAGCCCAATACGATAATGGTGATAATCAGCCTTTCGACCACTGACAACAGGCAGGTATTGACCATAAGTGGCAGAGACACCATCGGGGCTGGCATCCAGGGCAAAGGCAGGGAACGGCAGCAATGACATGATGCCTGTGTAGAAAAGTCCTTTTTTCACTGATTCCTCCTGCTGTAAGCGAAGGTAGGCTTACAGCACTTTTATTATCGTGTTATCGGGAGAAATCGAGAGATGATGAATTAATCATAAAGGGAGGCACAAAGAAAGGAAATGCCACTCTTCAGGCGGTATTTAATCCTACAGTTGCATAAACGCTGATAGCTGGCGGTGCTTATGACATTCCATAGAACCTGAATTCGTATCATAAGTACTTCACCCTATGACCACCGATAAAAAATCCATTATCTTTGAAACCCATACATCATTAATACAGGTTGTCTCGGGCTGAAAAGCCTGAACAAAGCAAACTATGTCCAAGATCAATCAAGACAGACTTGTCCAGCACTTCGTTGACCTGGTGAAAATCAACAGCGAGTCCGGTAACGAAAAGGCCATTGCTGAAGTTCTGGCTGAACAACTGGCTGAAATGGGTTTCCGTGTTGAAAAGCTGCCGGTGACGGCTGAGGTTTCCAATGGCTTCAACCTTTACGCCAACCTGCCAGGTGATCTGGAAGGCAGTATTCTGCTGAGCAGCCACATGGACACCGTGACTCCGGGTAACGATATTGAACCTGTTATTGAAAACGGCATTATCCGTTCTGCAGGCAACACCATTCTGGGTGGTGACGACAAATCCGGTATCGCCGCCATTATGGAAGCCGTTCGTTCCATTAAGGAACAGGGTTTGAAGCACAAAACCATCGAACTCGCCTTTACGGTTCATGAAGAAGGCGGTCTGCACGGTTCCAAGCAGTTTGATATGTCTCACGTAGAGTCCAAAAACTGTATCGTTCTGGATTCAGGTGGCCCAATCGGCACCATTATTACCGTTGCGCCGGGTCAGCAAAATATCAAAGTAAACATCACTGGTCGTCCAGCTCATGCGGGTCTGGCTCCGGAAGAAGGCATCAATGCCCTGACCGTTGCTGCCGATGCGATTTCTAACATGAAGCTGTCGCGCATCGACGAAGAAACCACCGCCAACATTGGTGTAGTAAAAGGTGGTCAGGCCACCAACATTGTTATGCCGGATCTGTTCATCAACGCAGAAGCCCGTTCAACCAACGACGACAAGCTGGCTGCCCAGGTTGAGCACATGATAAAAACTTTTGAAGCCGCTGCCGAAAAGCATGGTGCGAAAATCGAAATTATTTCTACCCGCGCCTACAACGCTTTCCAGATGGACGACAACGACCCGCTGGTTGAAGAAGTAAAGGCCGCCTTTGCAGAAGCTGGCGTTGCAGGCAAGACCATGCCAACGGGCGGTGGCAGTGACGCTAACATTTTCAGCGAGAAAGGCATCAGGACGGTTAACCTTTCAACCGGTATGGCTAAAGTGCATACAACGGAAGAGTACATTGCCATTGACGATATGGCCGGTATCACGAAGTTCATGCACACCTATCTGACCCGCTGACCGGAAGATCGATTAAAGCCGGAGCTGTTCACCTGCTTCGGCTTTTTTAATGTTTATCTGACCCCGCCAGCACTCCAACCACAATAAAGTACTGCGCCATATAATAGGTGGCCATAATCACAATACCTGACCAGGTAAACGGCATAATAAACTTATTGACTGCAATAAACAGGTCAGACAAGGCAAACAGAAGCGCCCCGGCAAACAGACGATTCACCGGACAGTCACAAATAGCAGCCCCCATCAACATAGCGCCAATAGCCAGAATATACGCCATAACCGGAGCCTGCATGTCACCGGTGTATGGCACAACTAACAGGCCCGCTACCGACATAAACACAAACGCAAAGATCACCAGCCCAACCCGACCGGGGCCTGATGTACGATGCGTCCAGAACAACCCGGCATACACCAGCTGAGCCATCAGAAAACTGCCCAGCCCAGCCAGAAACAAATCACTGCTGTGACGACTACCATGACTGAACGACAGCAGGATATCCCCTCCTGCTGAAAACAACAGAGCAACCACCATGGCACTGCGCCAGACACCGGCTAACCGCCAGGACACCAGAAGCATCAACAAAATAACAGGCAGAGCCTTAATGCCCGCCCCCATAAAACCGGACAATTGCTCCATAAATGCAATATAAAGCGCAGAAAGAAGAAAATAGACTACGGTGAAAGTATGTTTCATAACCGGATAACTCGTTTGTGTCTTTATTATCAGGGTTGTAAAGAGTTACCCGGTTACTGTACCACTGACATCAGCCGGCGATATAGAGGCTCTTTTTCTGCCTGCGGAGCCTGATAACATGGATCATATAAGCAATGCCAGCAAACGCTGTGATGAGGGCTGGAATCATCAGACTGTTATAAAGCAGATGAGTAAACAGTAAAGCTCCGAAGGCTCCACCGGTTGTAAATCCGGTCAGCAGCAGACAATAAAGAAGCAATCGTCGTTTATCCATGGGGGAGCCCCGCATCCACCGCCCAAGCTTGGCACCAATATCAGTCAGTATGCCGGTCATATGTGTGGTTCTCAGTACTGCGCCACTGAAGGTGCTGACCATAGCGTTCTGCAGCCCACAGGCCAGCGATGCCACCAGCTGCCCGCCGAAAGAGCTGTGTTGATACAGCCATAACGAATTCAACAGCAGGAAGGATTCAAACAGCAGGATAAAGCCATAACCCCGTCCCAGTCGCAACGTTTCGCCTCTGATAATCAAACCACTGAGAAAAGCCCCCATAAAAAAGGTCAGCACCACCGCCAGCAAACGCCCGACACTCAGCCAGTCGCCCCGGGCCATTCCTACAGAAACCAGTGTTATGGAGCCCGTTACGTGGGTAACCGCCTGATTGGTAAAGCTGAGATAGGCAATCCCATTGACCATCCCCGCCGAGAAAGTCAACAAAACGCCACCGAACCACACCCAGGCAGGAAGTCGGTTAATCATTTTCATTTATTCCGGAAAAACAACAGGCAGGAAGGCTAACACAGGGGGCTTTCTGGTCTATGGACGATAATGCTCATTCTCGTGCGAATGCACTCAAAGGGTTTTGTTGGCTACTGCTTCAACAAGCGCACACTCTGAGTAAACAGCTATCCTCAGAGTAGAAGCTTTTCAAGGATGACTATGAATGAAAACTCTATTTCTTAGTGCTGCCGGACTGGCGTTTTTAGCGGCTTTTACGACTGGAATCAAGTCAACAGAGCCAGCAGCGTATCCCGACAAAGGGGCAGACCACCCGGTCAGTGCAGACGCTAAGCCCGATTACGAAGTTCACTCCATTGAAGAGGTGCTTGCCAACCCAACGGATCAGGAGTTGGTGAAAATTTCGGGCGAAATCATCAAAAAAATAAAGTGCAGCACCTACCTCTTTCGCGGTAAAAGTGGCGATATCCATATCAAAATTGACACCCATGCCGTTCCCGAGCTGGGCATTCCTTTCAAAGAAGCAACGGTAATTAAAGGCACCGTCAACCATGACGGTGAGAAAAAGCCCACCGTCGAAGCCGACCATATTCACTATGTCTTTTAAGTCAGAACTTCGGGCTACGGGCTACGGGCTACGGGCTACGGGCTACGACTAATAAAAAGTGCCAGAAAGTTAACTGACCTCCGGCATAGCCGGAGGCTTATCAGATTACGCCCTCTAAGGGCTTTTATTGCGCCCAAGGGCGCTTACCAGTCAAGATCATACTGATCTCTATTTCCATCATTCTTTTCTTGATCTCGGATATATGCCCGAACCACTTCTTCATCAAGTCCTACTGTTGAGACAAAGTAACCTCTTGCCCAAAAATGCTCTCCGTTAAAGTTACGCTGCTTGCCTTTGAAATTTTTCGCAATCTCTATTGCACACTTTCCTTTCAGATATCCAACGACATGAGATACCGGATATTTGGGTGGAATACTGATGCACATGTGAACATGATCAGACATCAAATGCCCTTCGAGAATTTTGCAGCCTTTCCTTCTGGCAAGCTCATGAAATATTTCTCCGAGAAACTTTCTCAAATTCCCATAGATTACCTTTCGTCTTCTCTTTGGGATAAAGACAATATGGTACTTACAATCCCAACGCGTATGAGCCAAACTCTTGTAGTCTCTCATTGGTTTTACCTTCAATTTTCTTGGTCGGAAACTGAAGGTTAGCTACTGTCGCTACGGTTAAACCTATGAGAGTCTCCCCGGCATAGCCGGGGGTTTATCAGTGTTAATTAATGCAATCCCCGCAACGCATCCGGATTCCAGAAAGACTGCCAGTCCGTTGACGTATCACCAATCACCAGAAAATCCGAATTCACCAGATTGTCTTTGAAGTTATAAGCAAAACGCTCACCAACAGGACTCAGCAACACCCCGCCAGCACCTTCCACAACACCCTGAACGGCAGCAGTATCCCACTCTGACGTTGGCCCGATACGAGGGTAAATATCCGCTTCACCTTCAGCCACCAAACAGCTTTTCAAGGCACTGCCTACCTTTCTGGGGGTAAGGTTTGGGTAGATGTCCCTGAGCTGTTCAATAAACGCAGCAGCACCTGTTGTGCCATAGGTTCGGCTACCCAGAACCACCACATTGTCGCTGTCTAACGACCGGGGCTTAATGCTTTCAACCGGTTCATTGCCAACCTGCTTAAATGCACCTGACTGCTTGCCCCCCCAGTAAGTGGTTTGGGTGACTGGTACATACACGACACCAAACAGCGGATAGCTGCAACCATTGTCTGCTTTTTCCATCAGGGCAATGTTGACCGTGAACTGTCCATTACCATTAATGAATTCCTGTGTACCATCCAGAGGGTCCACCAGCCAGTAACGACTCCAGGTCTGGCGTACAGACAGGTCTGCATGGGTGGATTCTTCAGAAAGAATGGGATAGCCCACCTCCAGACGCAGCAGATGTTTTTCAATCACTTCGTTGGCCCGGAAATCCGCTTGAGTGACAGGAGTTGCATCGGCTTTTTGCTGAATGCCCAGCTCCTGCTTTTCATACACTTCGAGAATGACGTCTCCCGCCTTGCGGGCGATTTCTCTTACAGCCTTGATCAAGTCGTTCATTATCACTCCAGATTGAAGGTTGAGTACTTTTGTTCAGAGCAGTCCGTCCTGCAGTTTATCCCGCACCAGATACAAAGCCGCCAGCGTCCGGGCTTCTGAAAAGTCCGGGCGGTCATTCAACGCCTGCAAACGATCAAATGACCATTCGACTACCTCCATGGGTTCAGGCTCATCCCCTTCCAGCCGCTCCGGATACAGGTCTCGTGCCAGAACAACATGGATATGGTTCTTCATATAATTGGGCGATACCGTAAAGTCGGTAATGTAATCCCACTGCCTGGCACCATAGCCTGCCTCTTCTTTTAACTCCCGGTCTGCCCCTTCAAACAGTGTCTCATCCAGCTCTACCAGACCTTTAGGCAGACTGAGCTGATAATCCCCTGTGCCCGCCGCAAACTCTTTAACCAGCAGGAAACGGTTATCATCCAGCATCGGCACCACCATAACGGCTTTATGACCACTGCCAGACCCTGCCAGTCGCTCATAGGTACGTTGCTCACCGTTAGAGAACTCCAGTTCCAGAGCCTCAACCCGGAATAAACGGGTACGGGCAATTTCGGTACAGGACTTAATCCTGGTTTTTTTCTTGTCTGTTGGCGTATCGTCTGTGGACATTTGTTGTCATCGTTCCCAGTCTCAAACTGAGGCGTTATTATAAGACAATGATCGCCCTTCCTCGCTATCGCAATGTTGCTATTGCAATTTGGCCATCACAAAAGAGTCTTTCCAAATGATGAACTGGAATGCTATCAATACCGTTCTGCTGGATATGGACGGCACCTTACTGGATCTGCACTTCGACAATTATTTCTGGCAGGAATACGTACCACAGAAATACGCAGAAAGGCACAGCATCACGATCAGGCAGTCGAAGAATGAACTGGAACCCCGCTTTGCCCAGCAGGAAGGCAGGTTGCAGTGGTACTGCCTGGATTTCTGGGAAAAGGAACTGAACCTGAACATCGTAGCCTTGAAAAATGAGATCAACCACCTCATATCTTTTCGTCCACATGCCCGGGAATTTCTTCACAGCCTGAAAGAACGCGGAAAACAGGTGATTATGATCACCAACGCTCATCCAAACAGCCTGTCGATTAAACTTGAACGACTGTCGATGGCGCACTATTTTGACCGTTTAATCAGCTCTCACGACTATGGCTACCCGAAAGAATCCCAGGCATTCTGGCAGAATCTGGAAGTCGATATCAGTCTTGATAAGGAGAAGGCTTTGTTTATCGACGACAGTGTACGAATCCTGGATTCCGCCAGAACCTATGGAATTCGTCATCTGCTGGCCGTACGTTATCCTGACAGCAAAAAAGGGGCATGGGATACACAGGGCTATGAGGCAGTCGAAGACTTCAGAGAGTTAATTACCCCTGCAACCATCACCCCTGAAAAGATAGTATGAGTCAATCCAACAGCAAGCTTAATAACAAGCCTGACAGTAAAATTCGCCTGGACAAATGGCTGTGGGCAGCACGTTTCTACAAAACCCGCAACATTGCCAAGGAAGCCATTGATGGCGGCAAGGTACACCTGAACGGTAGCCGCTGCAAACCCGGCAAAGAGCCAAAAGTGGGTGACGAACTGCGCCTGCGGGTAGGCTGGGACGAAAAAACCGTGATCGTACGGGCGCTGAGCGACAAGCGCCAGAAGGCAGAAATCGCTCAGCAGCTTTACGAAGAAACGGCTAACAGTATTGCCCATCGTGAAGCCAGTGCCGAACAGCGCAAAGCCCTGCGTGGCGCTACACCAAGACCTGAGCGGCGTCCGGACAAAAAGCAGCGCCGCGACATTATGAAACAGAAAGCCGACTTTGGGTTTGACGACTGAGCTTTCTTTCTGCTCCTGACTTTCTGCTCCTGACTTTCTGCTCCTGAACAGTTCACAGGGTTTGAACTGTTCAGTGTTCAAACATCACGGGAGGTATATGACGCCCTCATGGATTTCATGGGAAATTTTGTTGAGCTTTTCTCCCGGACAAGGACCGGCAATGCATTCACCACTGTGAATCAGAAACAACGCGCCATGGGTAGAGCATTGAATCAGCCTCTGCTCCGAATCCAGAAACTGATCTTCATGCCACTCAAGGTTAATGCCAAGATGGGGACAACTGTTTTCATAAACGTAGACGTCATCATCTTGCCGAACCACAAAAACATGCCCTTTCTCATTGTGGAAACCTTTGCTGCCAGGATTTGCCAGCTCATCAACAGCACAGAGTTTGATCATGATTCAGTCCGGTGTTTATTTTGTTTCAGCCATTTTATGCGGTTTTGACGGGCTTGTAATGCTCCGGTCAACCCTTTAAAGATTCGAATAATTCGTTTTTGATTCCTTTCGACTATCCGTCTAGAGTGAAGAGCTGACGGAGGATTTATCATGGACAACCTTTACGATACTGACTTTTACCGCTGGAAAGAACAGCAAAAACAACACCTGATTCACAAACGGTTTGACCAGCTCGACCTTGAGCGTGTTATTGAGGAGTTCGACGATATGGGCAGTGAGCTTGATGCCTTGCAATCACGCCTGACGACCTTGTTACTGCACCTGCTCAAATACAGCTATCAGATAAATGTTATTAACCCGGTATTGCCAGAACCTTATAACTGCCGCAACTGGAAAGGAACCATTCGGGAACAACGTAAACAGCTCCATCGCCTTATGAAAAGCCGCCCTCACCTGAAACACAAGGTTCCGGAAGTTTTCGAAGACAGCTATCAGGATGGCAAAGAGCTGGCCATCGAAGCCATGAACGATTACGTTCAGCCCCACCAGCGGTTGAACAACGCCAGTTTTCCGGAGAATTGTCCGTGGGACTTTGAGACCATTATGAAAAGCGGCTGGTTGCCGGAAGGTTAAATAATGAAAGAGTAACCATCAGAACTCATAACGGGCTTTAGCGGAAAAACTGTGAGACTGGTAAGTCTTTTTCCAGTTAAAGTTATAACCGGTGTGGAGCGTCCAGCGGTTGTTCATCTGTAATCCAAGCCCAAGCCCCATATGCAGGCGTACCTTGTCCCGGTCCGGTCCTGTGACCATAAAGGATTCGCCTCCGGCAAGGTAAGTGGACTTAACAATTGTGCCATCGGTACCAAAGTCGTAATACCCCATGAAAGTCAGCTCAGGTTTTATCACGCCATTGCGGTACCAGTATTCGCCATTGAACTTCATACCGCCCCCCAGCTCCCAGGTATTGTAATCTTTGCTCTGGATTTTCTGCTCAAAACCACTGTCGCCTTTTTCTTCGTATTCCTGAACCCGGACCAGACCATAGTTAAATTCAGTCTGAGGAGAAAGCGTCCAGTTGCCTACCCGCCAGTTAGTACCGCCAATGACTCTGCCTCCCCACTGATCAACCTCAAAATCCGCTTTTACACGGTAACCATCAATGGTTTTCGTCATATCATTTGCTGAACGGCCCATGGACAGCATGGTGTCAAGAAAATAGCCGCGACCATTCCAGCTGTTGTACCAGGTAGCCAGATAACTATAACTTTTATTGGTGCTGCCCTCATTGCCATCGACCGTACTCCTAACCATTGAAAGTGCCAGACCCGTTCTGATGGCAGAGTCAAGTTCGCCATCGACTCCAAGGGTTATGCCCCATGCCTGGTTTTTAAAGCCCGGCTCACCATCAACGTCATCCTGTTTGCCACTGTTGTACAACATCTGTCCCCAGGCCGCACCATCGGTAAACTGGTCACCATAGCTAATACCACGACGTAAGCCGTGTACGCGGTTGAAGACGATATTATGAGCGGTATTGGCAACCGTCTGAGATGATTTCTGCACCTCACCGGCAACCCTCGGCTGAACCTGTCCGGCCAGCTTCTTAGCGTCATAATTCGTTGCGTTCAGTTTCGCAAACAGCTTGCTGCCCCTGGTTGCATCGGTATAGGCTCCGGCATTAATAACATCCACCGCCTTACTAAACACTTCTGATGCCCTGGAGTTGGCACCGGATTTCATCACTAACTGTTTGACGCCGTTTGCATCTCTGGACTTCAGTTGTACCTGCAACTTCCCGGCAGAATAGTTCTCCGTGGCTTCAACCAGGTAGCTGCCAGAATCCACCGTCACACGCCCGGCCACTGAACCCTCCATACTGCCCGGTTCAACTACCGTCAGTGTCACACCTTTTTTAACCAGATCATATTCGGTGAGTGACGCTGGCTTGAACTGGATATTACTGCCCTGCTCCATTGCGCTTAACCGGCCTGTTACTGTCATCAGTGCATTGCTGTTCAGTTCGTAAACCGGATTTTGATTGCTATCTGTCACCGGTTGACTTTGATCATTCAGCTGTTGCTGCTTTACAAGCTCAATGGTTGTCTGGGCAGGCAGGGTAAAGTTGCCCGACATGGCGATTCCACTGGTGATCGTACTGACCACCAGATGATCAACATCCTGAATCGTATCACCTTCAAAACTGCCACCCCGGAACGCTACCCAGTCATTTTTATGCTGATCACTGGCTAAAATCGTACCCGTGGTTTTGGAATTATTTCCCACCTGCTCAAACATCAGGGGCTTGTCAGAACTGGAAAAGTCGAGGGATGTATCGTTAGCACTGGCAGCGGTTATGAAACCATCTTTCAGATAAACCTTGCCTGTCAGGTCTCCCCGAACGGTAATGACGCTGCTACCTGATGATGCCTTGATCGTCCCGCCATCTACAACAATGCCCCCCAGCTGAGCGCCGTTGTCCACATAAACCGCACTTTTACTGTTTCCAGTAGCCGTCATCGTTCCTGTTACTGCGATAAAGTCGGCCTTTGACTGGTCATTAAGGAAAACTGCATGTTCCTGTGAGGCATTATGGGTGCCACTGATAAAAACGCCCCCTTTGATCGTGCCCTGACTATTTAAGCTACCTGTGTAAGTACCACTGACCAGCAACGCAGCCCCACCGGGCTCTCCTCCCCCTTTACCTGACAGGACGCCGGACGAGGCGATCTTTATCTGACCGGTAGCAGAACCAGCAATATTAATAGCTTGTCCGTTAGACGAACTCAGGGTGCCTGCAATATCAAAGACGGTATCGGACTCGGAATTCAAGACTGTATTAGGTGGCAACGTACCACCTATTTGTGCATTCTCAGACACATAAACAGCAGCACTGCCATCACCTGATGACTTAAGGCTACTGCCGGAATCAACAGCGATAAAATCCATATAAGAGTGATCGTCCAGAAATACGGCATGGTCATTCATCGTCTCAACAACACCAGCAATAGCACCATTGCCCTGAACCTTGTAACCACCCTGCAAACCTGCCCAGTTGTTATTGTCCTTGCCCCGGCTTCGATAGGCCATGCCGGTCTGAGGGGTTGAACGGCCAGCAATGACAACGCCATCCTGAATAATCCCTTCGTTATCCAGCGCCCCTAACAGGGTGCCAATTTTGCTTACATAAATAGAAGGAGAAGAGTTATTACCAATATTATCAATGCCTGCACCCTGCTCAATGCGAATACCACCGGACTTTGCTTTGATGGTAACCACTGCCTGGTCATTCGAGGTCGATACACTCAGCTTTGCATTAATGGTAATGACACCATAATCATGAACAGCCTGCTCGTAAGGAATATTCTGAGTAAGAGTTACAGCGATAACAGGCTGAGTAGCAGTCAGAAATAGAGCGGCGCTAAGTACTGTGCGAACAAGTCCTTTTGTTCGAACAATGATTTCCGTAGACATTCCCACGTCCCTGTGTCCCTTGCGTGACCGGTTAAGGATAGAGGCATTTAGCCTTTATCCGGCATCTGCTGTTTAATCGGTCTGCGCAACAGAAACCTTAGGGGATGCTCTCAAAGCGTTTTTCACAGGAAATAAAGCACACTGCCAATCACTACCCCGCTGACCAGCAAGTGCATAATGCAGAACCCCATTATGTCCCTTGCCTGTAGTCCGGCAACGGCTAATGCAGGCAACGCCCAGAAGGGCTGAATCATATTGGTCCAGGCATCCCCCCAGGCGATTGCCATGGCGGCTTTAGCGGGTTCTACCCCCAGTTCCAGTGCCGCAGGAATCATAATGGGTGCCTGCACCGCCCACTGTCCGCCACCGGAAGGAATAAACAGGTTTAACAGGCCAGCACTGAGAAACGTCAGCAGGGCAAAGGAGTCCACAGAAGAAATGTTCACAAAGAAGTGGGTGATCGCAGCCCCAAGACCGGAGGACATCATCATCCCCATAATGCCTGCATACAAAGGAAACTGAATGATAATGCCACCAGCCCCTTTGACACTCTGGCTGACCGCGTCCAGAAAGCGCCCCACATGACCATGCAACAGCAGACCAAGCATCAGAAACAGGAAGTTCACACTGTTCAGGCTCAGAGTTGCCCCCGGCCCGGTGAAATAAATCAACAGGTAAGCCAGCCCCATGAACGCCGGTAACAGCACCAGCAGGCGACTGTGTTCGAGCTGGCGGGCTGGCGTATCGACAGGCTCAAACTCTTTTATGGGTGCATCCTTCAGCAATTCGGGATCGACAGTGACGATATGATCCAGATGCGCCATCATCCAGCGATTCAGCAGTGGCATGACCACCAGCAGAATCCCAAGAATCACCAGATTAAAGAGAGCGAACAATGTCTCAGAGGTCGGCACCACGCCCATGACATTCGCCATAAAATGACTTTCAGTGGCAATGGTGAGAGGCACTGAACCTGACAAACCACCATGCCAGATCAGGAACCCACTGTAAGCGCTGGCAATCAGCAACCGGTAATCAATATCAGGTCGATGTCTGGCAACATGGCGGGCAAACAGCGCCCCGGTTATTAACCCGAACCCCCAGTTAATCCAGCAGGCAACAAATGACAGAAGCGTTACCAGAATAATGCCCTGCCCCGGCGTTTTAGCCAGCCCGGACAGGGTTCGTAATAACCCGTGAACAGGAGGGGCAATAGCCAGAACATAACCTGTCACCAGAATCAGCACCATCTGCATGGTAAATGGAATCAGTTTCCAGAAAGAGTCTCCCCAGTACCGCACCATCTCCACAGAGGAGGTGTCGGTGGTCATTACTCCAAGACCATAAGTCACCAGCGTCAGCAGCAAAGCCAGAACAAAGGGGTCTGGCAGATACCGTCGCATCAGATGATCAAAAAATACGGTTAACCGCTTCACAGCGTGCCTCATATTGTTATTGCTTCATTGTGGTTATCGCTTCATTGTGGTTATCGCTTCATTCTGGTTATCGTTTCATTCAGCGTTGCGCTGCTTATAAACGACCGGATTCAACATCCCGGAAGAAGTCCACTAACGCACGACGATAATTCTCCGGGTCATCCCACATACAACAGTGGCTGCCGTTATCACAGATCACCACCCGGCTGTGAGGAATAACAGACGCCATCTGCTTCTGGTCGTCCGGAGACATGGTGTCGTAGCGACCTGCCAGCACCAGTGTAGCCGTTCGGATTTCAGCCAGCTCATTCCAGCGGTCCCACCCCAGCAGATTGCCAGTGAATACGAATTCATTATTGCCCTGCATGGCGTTGTAAACTTTATAATTCAAATGTTCGAACGCCCGATCCAGTGCATCGGGCCACTCTGGCAGGCGGCAGATGTGTCGGCGGTAAAGGTGTTCATCCAGAAGGTCCTGGTATTCTTCATTATCAAGGTCACCTCTGTCTTCAAACCCTTTCAGCCGCTCAATGACCGGGGCAGGTAAATGCTCCCTGAGATGGTTAATATGCGTGACATAAGACTGAATACTGCCAGTAATGCCGTTCAGCACCAGTCCTTTCAAATGAACCTGGTATTTCAGGGCATACTCAATCGCAAATAACCCGCCACAGGAATGACCGAACAGGTAGAAGTCATCCAGATCCAGAGCTTTGCGAACCTGTTCGATTTCGTCAACAAAGCGATCCAGTTGCCAGAGCGAGTCATCATCAGGCTGGTCAGAACACCAGGAACCGAGCTGATCATAAAAAATAACCTCAATGCCTGCCGGAACCAGATACTCCTCCAGACACTCCAGATATTCGTGAGTACACCCGGGACCACCATGTAGTGTCAGAACTTTAACAGCACCACTGCCGACCCTGAGCGTCCACACCCTGTAGCCATTATCCAGTTCAATCCATTGCACGCCAGGCGCGCGGTGCTTGTTTTGCCTGGTTTTGAAAAGAGCGGTCATGGAAAATCGCTACCCCATGGAAGGTTTTCAGTACGGCTTCAGTTTAGGTGCTTTTTGGGTATCTTCACGTCAAACGGCAGTCCCTGACGAAGAACAATCTGACTGAAATAGATATTAATCGCCTGAGACGTGGTGATGCCCAGCTCTTTCAGAACGGTCTCAGCTTCTTCTTTCAGGGTTTCATCAATGCGGGCGCGTACGGTGGTTTCTTTAGCCATCATTCATTCTCGTTTATGGGAAAATTGCCATGAAAGCATAAAAAAACCTGACACATCTTGCGACATATCAGGCTTGAAGAAGAAAGAACGGCTTAGGGGAGGATGGCTATCAATTAACCAAAGGTTGGCAGCATTCCCATCGTATTCGCCATCTCCAGAACCAGCACGACCAGACCGAAGCCCAATACCACTGCGATTCTTGGCTTGCCACCGGATACCTGGTACTTATCCTGCTCAGAGCGACCTTTAATCGCCATCAGTACCGGAGAAATCGTACAGAAGATCATTGCACCAATACCTGCAAAACCGATGGCAGTAATAAAGCCATTTGGCAGCATCACCGCCAGAACCGTTGGAGGAACAAAGGTGACTGCCGCCGTTTTCAGTCGTCCCGGCAAATCATTACTAAAACCAAAGAAATCAGCAATGTAATCAAACAGCCCCATGGATACACCCAGGAAAGAGGTGGCCACTGCCAGGTGTGAGAACAGCTGCAACATCTTGGAAGTACTCATGTTCAGCCCGGTTTGTTCCAGTGCCCGGACCAGGTCACCAATGTTACCGCCAGAAGCAATAATCGCCGGGAACTGTTCACGGGACAGGTTGCCCAGGATCACCAGCTGCCATATCAGGTAAAAGGCCAGAGCCAGCACAGAGCCGATCAGAATAGTAGATTTGAGGCGGCTACTGTCATGCTTCAAATAACCGGTCAGGGTGGGAACACAGGTCTGGAAGCCAAAGCTGACCGCAATAAAGGGAAGCATGCCCAGCGCAAACGGGCTGCTTTCAGACAGTGGCAGGCCGTTGAACAGGTTGCCGGTACTGACATTATCCAGCAGTCCACCGCTGAAACCCAGGAAGGTAATCACCATGGCTCCCAGCATAACGGTTGTCACTTTATCCACCGCCATGGGCCCGAACACCACGACAGAACCCAGGATAACAGCAAACAAAATACCGGCCAGCTCTGTACCTATATTGATGTCTGCCACTGATTGCAGTGTGTGGGCAATGATTGAACTGCCACCCGAAATGTAGGCATAAGTCAGGATGTAGCAGACAAAGCCCACCGACAGCCCATTGATCAGACGTCCGAAATTGCCCAGCGTTGCCTGAGCCATGGTGTCAAAGCTGGCACCTTCCCGGTGGCGAAGATTGGCTTCCAGCAAATACAGCCCGGCGCTATACATGCAGTACCAGCCGATTAGAAGCATGACCAGAGACCAGCCAAACCATGCGCCGCTGGTGATCACTGGCAGGGAAAACATACCTGCGCCGACACTGGTTCCGGCAACGATCAGCGCCCCTCCGAGCACAGACCCACCAGGCTTCTGACTCCGGGTGTCTGCACCCGTCAGTACTGCTTCACTCATTCGCTTATTCCAATCTGCTTGATAAGGAATTGTTTATCCGCTTCTTTCAGCGACTTAAGATTGTTCGACCCTCTGGTAATCGTGGCAATGCTGACCCCCAGCCCGGCAGCGACTTCTCGCTGGGACTGTTTGCCATCTAACAGGGCCTTCAAAATCGATAGACGGGTAGCAATAGAGTCCCGCTCTTCAGGCGCCAGCAAGATCATTAACAGCTTTCCCAGGTCCCCGGCATGACTCTGCTTATGCAACAGTTCTGTAAGCTGACTCCACTGCTTGTTGGGCATTGCTTGAATCCAAAAAAATCGTACTGCCGTAATAGTACACCAGTACAGTCTTTATTCTGATCGTGTTTTGTACTTAAACCGTCATGAGCGACTCTATCCGTACGCCCTTATCGATTAGTGATAAACTTGGAGGAATTTTATATTCTCTAATACTCACTTCCCCGGAGGATTCAGCTTAATGGGCTCACGCCATCAAACCCATTCAGTTAAGGTTGGACCTGTCACCATAGGCGGTGATGCCCCTGTGGTTGTTCAGTCCATGACCGATACGGACACTGCCGATGTTGAAAAGACCGTGGCCCAGATCAAGCTGCTGGCAGACGCTGGCTCGGAAATTGTCCGGGTAACGGTCAACACCGAAGAAGCAGCCGCCGCAGTGCCTGAAATCTACCGTCAGCTACGTGCCGATGGTTACCATGTACCAATTGTCGGTGACTTCCATTACAACGGTCATTTGCTGCTGACCAAATACGACGAAACCGCCCGGCTGCTGGACAAGTACCGCATCAACCCCGGAAACGTCGGCTTTGGTAATAAGAAAGACGACCGTTTCAATGCCATGATTGATGTCGCCATTAAATACGACAAGCCTGTGCGTATTGGTGTGAACTGGGGCAGCCTGGATAAAGAGCTGTCGACCCGTTTAATGGATGAAAACGCCAGATCGGATAACCCGAAACCGTCCCAGGAAATTCTGCACGAAGCACTGGTTCTGTCTGCCATCACCAGTGCCAATGCGGCGGTTGAGCATGGCCTTGGGAAGGACAAAATTGTTATCTCCTGCAAGGTTTCCCGTGTACAGGATCTGATCTGTGTTTACCAGATGCTCGCTGACCGCTGCCAGTACGCCCTGCACCTGGGACTGACGGAAGCGGGTATGGGCAGTAAGGGTATCGTCGCATCCAGTATCGCCATGGGCATTCTGTTGCAGCAGGGTATTGGTAATACCATCCGCACTTCACTGACCCCCGAACCCAATGGCAGTCGTGATCGTGAAGTCATTGTTTCCCAACAAATTCTTCAGGCACTGGAAGTTCGCAGTTTTGCACCAGAAGTAACCGCCTGCCCCGGCTGTGGTCGAACCACCAGCACCTTTTTCCGGGTACTGACCGATGAAGTGGATGTTTTCCTACGCACCAAAATGGTGACCTGGAGGCATCAGCTGGTCGGCGTTGAAGATATGAAAGTCGCCGTAATGGGCTGTGTTGTGAATGGCCCCGGCGAAAGCAAGCATGCCAATATTGGCATCAGTTTGCCAGGAACCGGAGAAGCGCCTTCAGCGCCCGTGTTTGTAGACGGTAAAAAAGTGAAAACGCTTAAAGGCGAAAACATTGCTGACGAATACAAGCAGATGATCGAAGACTATGTTCACAAGAATTATCCGCCCCGAAGTGACCTGATCGCTTCCAGTTAATCCGCGCTCAGATCCAGGAAATCTATCCCGGAAAAGCACAGCCTGTGCTTTTCCGGCTGCTTTTACCGTTTGGGATCCATTAACTGCTTAACTCTATAATGCCTGCTTCAGCGGCGTACCGAAGCTGTGTCGGGTGAAGGGAGAAGCCCTGAACGAACTTGAGGCGTTTGCTCTGTGATTCTTAAAATTGAAGATTTATAAATAACACTGTGCCACTTACCAAATAAATGATTTTGTTAGCTGATGTGAATAACGCACCTGATATTTCAGTCCAGTTACCGATATTAAGTGATCGGCCAGAAATATAATATTTACTGCGTTCAAGGTTGTACGTTTTGCTTAATTGAATATGATCGTTAATAAATTGCTTTTGCCATGACAAAGACATAAAAATAAGTCTGTTTGTATTATCGGGATAAAAGCGATTGGCACTAAGAACACCTAGTACATTGGTTTCATTTTTAAAATCATAAAACAGAGGCGAACCAGAATCACCTCCTTGTGCCACTCCTGCGTAGCTGGTTCTAAGCTCCTTGTTAATGCAATGTTTATCCCAGCTCAAATCTATTAGCTTTAATAGTGTTCCTCCACCATAGCCTGCAACCATAGGGTTTTGGATATTCGAAAGATAGCCCGGACAGATTGAATTAAAGTCAGCGTTAGGTGTTCTGATAGTGTGCACTGGGGATTCCAGCTCAATTATAGCTATGTCTGTAGCTGAATCAGGATCAAAATAATCAGGGTGAATAATGTATCTGATTGCCCTTTTTATAAACCGATTTTTTGTGTTAACAAATTCTATTTTTAAATTTTTAGTTTCTTCTTCTGGTAAAAGACAATGGGCAGAAGTCAGAACATGTCTGTCTGATATGAGCATTGCTGTACACCACCTACCAAACTGATTATTAATCTGAACAACCCATTGTAAAGTACCTGCCGGAACTTTGGTAAAAGGTTGAACAAAACGTTCCGGTCTGTATTTTGACTGAGCAAGATTAGAAATTAATATTAAAAAATAAGGAAGAAATTTATAAATGTATTTTCTATTCATTGCATTACCCTGATTTCTCCTGAATTCAGGTCTTTTATTAAACAAAAGGTCGGAAGCTGGAGATATCACAAGCCTGCCGTCGCCTGATACAAACTACACGATGTCTCAGCTCGAACCTGACCAGGCGGATCGAATTCTGTTTTATACCGACAACCATACCCCTTGCACCCAGTCTGAGCAGCGGCAGAAAGACCTGCGGAACTTTGCCGTCATGCTTAACTATGAGCCCGATGAGCTGCCTGAAGCCTACCAGCAGGATCTTCAGGGGCAATTTCTTCCTGCCATTCCTGAAACGACTTATTAGCTTTAGCTGTCAGGCTGCAACGTTAATCTATATTGGGTTTCCTGTGGTAAAAAAGGTGTCTTACTGCCATTTACCCAATCCATGTAGCCCAGCTTGTAAAAAGGTGATAACGGATGCCCGCTCTGGCCTCCGGGCATGTGGAAAATGCCATCAGCCTCACGCCCTGGCGCAACAACTATCCGCTCAGAGACACCTGAAGAGGGCTTTTGTGCCTTGGGAGTCCAGGTGTCTCCACTTAACGGTACCGCAGGCATATTCAGCCACTGACCAATAACTGGCAGGGCAGAACTGAGAGGATGGTTAATTTTAGCCGTATTGCGTTGTCCCCAGCTTGCCCGAGCCAGCCCGGACTCCCCGCCAAGGGTTTCAATGACGTCATCAATGGATTCCAGCAACAGTTCATCCCAGCTTTCATACTGAGGGCTGAGCCAGTGCATCGGGCGCTCATCCAGCAACCGCCAGATCATTTCCTCTTCATGGTTTAACCTCTGCAACCAGCTGTCATCAATATCCGGGGAAGTGCTTTCTGACAGGGACAACTCTGACTGGGACAGAAAGTAGCGCCCCAGCGATTGCAGTACTTTAAGCGTTACATTGTCGTTAAACTCCCGGGCCAGGCGATAACCAACATCATCAACCGCTGCTTTACCAGACCATTCTGACAAATAGCGATAAAACGACTCTCGTCCGCTATGACCCACCCTTGCAGATTCTGTTAAAGCCTTCAGGGCTAACTGTCGCCAGTCGTTCATATAAATGCCCCGATGATCCAGGGCAACCGCCAACATGGCGTCTTCATCAGCCTGTTCAAGATTCATCAGGGCATTTCGTATCTGCAACTGTCTTGGCCCAGGCGCATAGCCACCATTACCCAGCTTTTTATAACTGTCACCGGAAGCCACCCGGGCATTAGCAGTCCATATCCGGTGTGACTCAGGGTTGATCACGGTCGGGTATTCATCGGCTGTCAGCCAACGCGACCACTGTAAGTCTGCCTGATCCCACGGGAGGGGGTACGTTGAGTCCAGTTCAATTCTTGATGGTATTCGGCCTGCGATTGTCCAGCCGATGCTGCCGTGACGATCTCCCACTGTAAAATTCTGTGGAGGGATACCGCTGGTATTGGCAATAGTCATCGCCTGCCTGGTCGTCGTAGCCGTTTCCAGCTCAATTAGATTGAGATTTGTTGCGTTTGGCTTATGTGCCGTCCAGCGTAAAGCGTACTGCTTATCCCCCGAAATCGATTCAACAACCGGCCCCCACCGAGTGGCCTGATAGTCAACGACGACAGGCTCCTGACCTTTGACAAGAATTGTTTCAGACCATTGATACAAAGACTCAAAACCTTCATTCGTCTGATAAACATTGTCTTCTGCATCCAGAGTCACCAGATCGACCCAGTCGCCATAACTGTTGGTAAAACTCCAGGCCACGTAACCATTGCTGCCAACAACAATAATCGGAGTTCCCGGCAGGGTAACACCGGTTATTCGAACATCAGGATGACTGTTATCCGGGTGAGGGAATCGAAACTGCGCCCGGTACCAGACATTGGGAACCCTGTGGTTCAGATGCATATCATTCTCGACAATAGCGCCACCATGGCGGGTCAATGCACCGGATACCGCCCAGTTGTTGCTGCCAATGGCAGCCTCTTCAACCAATGTTCCCGTCAGGTTTTTATAGGTACTCAGCGGCTTGTCACGAAGGTTCACCTGCCCTGAATCTGGCAAGGCTGGTACGGGAAGGCTGTCTGCAACCAGAGGAGAATCCCAGCGTGTTGGCAAAGGTGACAGAAATTCAACAACCTCTCTGGGAACGACCTGTTCCAGATACCCTTTAGTCTTGTCTAACCCTGCATCGCCGTCGTTTAAGTCCAGATACATGCTGAACACTGTCAGAAAGGTATCTTCATTGGCCCAGGGTTGTGGCTCAACATTTAATAACCAGTATTCAAAGGGTTTAGAATCCAGATCCACCAGACCAGCATTTACACCTTTTGTGTAAGCGTTAAGAATTTGCAGATGCTTGTCGGGCAGCAATGTTTCTGCCTGCTGAGCAACCAGCCTGAATCGATGCTTCCGTTGTCGTTTATCGTGTTCAAGTGCAACTGAACCCACCAGCTCCGACAATTCACCGGCAGAATTTCGTCGCCCGAGATCCATCTGAAAAAAGCGTTCCTGAGCATGAAGATAACCTGTGGAAAAAGCGACATCTGTCCGGTTATTGCCAATTATCGAGGGAACACCGTAGCTGTCACGTTCAATAGTGACAGGGAAATCAATCCCCTGTACCTGAACATTGCCGTTCAGTGTCGGAAGACTGCCCCGCAGTGTATTAGTTATCCACAAAAAAGGAATCAGCAATAAAGAAAAGGTGAGCAAAAAAAATCGCATAAGCCACCTTTGTTTCAGCGACTTTGCTTTGAGTGACAGCTGCATTATAGAACCTGTTTATTATTCTTTTTATCTGAGTAAACGTAGCACGACTGAAAGAGGGAAGTAAGGCGGTTCTGTTTTTACCGCCTGACTTCAAATCTGATTAGAAGATCATCTTGCTGAGCTATCGCCTTTTTTTGCGGGAAGTTTTTTTTGCGTCTTTCCGGTCTTCTTCCTCTGCTTTCTGCGCCATCAGAACTTCTATCTCATGCTCAATAATATCGGGCGTTTCCAGGCTCAGACGACCAAGGCCACCACTGCGGAATTCATTCAGAAGAATTTCAGAGACTTTGTGAGTGTCAGCAATACCACCACGACGCATACAGTTACGTCGCTGTGCAATCACATCCATCAGCTCAATCTCATTGTCTGGCAGGTCGTGAATCTGAAAGCGTTGCTTCAGAGCTTCCGGATAAGCTTTCAAAAAGTATTCAGCCGCAAAGTAGGCAATATCTTCATACTCAATCACTGCATCCTTAATGGCACCGGAAATCGCCAGACGATAGCCACAGGCTTCCGGCTCCAGCTTGGGCCACAGAAAGCCCGGCGTATCCAGCAGAATCATGCCATTTGGTAACTTAATGCGTTGCTGCTGCCTGGTCACCGCTGGCACATTGCCGGTTTTGGCAATAATCCGGTTCGCCAGAGTGTTGATCATGGTGGACTTACCTACGTTGGGAATCCCCAGAATCATGGCTCGCAACGGCTTCAACTCCAGATTACGGTTCACCATACTCTCTGCCAGAGGCAAAAGGCCGCGCACTTTATCTGGCTGGTTATTGGTGGTGGCAATAGCCTTTACACCTTTTTCCTTCTCCATGTGCTGCTGCCACTGCTGGGTCACCACCGGGTCAGCCAGGTCGCTTTTGTTGAGTACCTTGATATAAGGCGTATCTCCACGCAGGGATGGCACCAGTGGGTTTCCACTGCTGAAAGGAAGCCGGGCATCCAGAACTTCGATGATAAGATCAACTTCCGGAATAACCTTTTTGATCTCCTTTCGAGCCTTGTGCATATGCCCGGGAAACCAGTTAATCGCCATAATAAAACCCTTAATCTCGTGAAGGCGGTATTTTAATGGTTCGCTCCCAGAGTTCCAGTTTAATAGCCCAAAGATCGATCAATGGGTTCGGGTATGACACCCAGTTCAAACTGTTCAATGTAAGAAGCTATCTGCTCCATCGCCTTTTCCCTCGGGGTTGGCGCTGAAATATGGGGCGTAATAATCACCTGCTCGTACTGCCACAGTGGGTGGTTCTCATCCAGCGGCTCTTTTTCAAACACATCAAGGACAGCACCACGAAGGTGTTTTTTATCCAGAAGATTCTGAACCGCATCAAGATCAACCACTGAACCGCGTCCGCCATTGATTAGCACAGAGTCTTCGGGCAGCAGAGCCAGCGAATGTTCATTGAGTAGCCGGTAAGTAGCTTCCGTCGCTGGCAGTAAAGAAACCAGCACTCTGGACTGTTTCAACAAATCATTCAGACCATCCTTGCCGGTAAACGTTCTGACCCCTTCGAACTGTTTATGACTGCGGCTCCAACCATTAACCGGGAAGCCCATACTGGCAATATGTTCGGCAACTGCCGTACCAATGGTACCCAGTCCTAATACACCCACTGACCACTGGGATTTGTCAGCAACCTTATAACCCCTCCAGACGTTTTTTGACTGCTGCTGACGATACACATCGAAGTTTCTGTAAAAGTGCATTAACCCATAAGCAACATATTCTGACATCAGCTTTTCCATGCCAGCACCACGCAACTTATAGATGGGAAGCCCTTCTGGCAGACCTTCCATATTAACCAGATGGTCAACACCCGCCCCCTGATTAAAGACAGCTTTCAGGGCCGTTTGTTCTGTAAAAAATTCAATGGGTGGTTGCCAGATGACACCGTAATCAGCCAGCCACCCTGACCCTTGATTTTCATGCCATTGTCGAACGTCGGCTTCAGGAAAAGCCTGTTTGACCGCTGCTTCCCATTTATCCCCGGCCTCCCTGTTATAAACGACTATTTTCACTATCCGGTCTCCATTAATAGTATTCATTGTGCTTTATGCAAACTAAGGCTCATTGATGGATGAAAGTATCCGTAACGACCCGACACATGAGAAACTCAATTTTTAAAGACAAAAAAAGAGCGCGAAGTCTGCTCTTCACGCTCTTCTGTTTTACAGATCAGGAGTTTGGAGTATGAATTGCACTTCCTGCAGCGGTGTTTGCGCTGACTTCTGAAGCGGCGGCAGCCAGTTCTCCATTCTTATTAAAGAGTCCTTCCAGCATAAGAGTAATTGCCCCGTCACCGGTAACATTACAGGCTGTACCAAAACTATCCTGCAGGGCAAAAATAGCCAGCAACAAGGCGACACCCGCTGGGTCAAAACCCAGAACCCCTACAACAATACCCATTGACGCCATCACAGTACCGCCGGGAACGCCCGGAGCACCGATAGCAAAAATGCCAAATAACAGTATAAAGGTGAGCATTGTGCCAAAGCCCGGTACTGCACCATATAACATCAGAGAAATAACCATGGCGAAGAATGTTTCGGTCAGAACTGAGCCGCACAGATGAATGGTTGTCCCCAGAGGCACCATGAAGTCAACGGTATCTTTGGTCAGAACCTTCGATTTACGGGCGCAACTTAAAGCAACCGGCAGAGTGGCTGCGCTGGACATAGTGCCAACCGCCGTTAAGTAAGCAGGGCCATAATGCTTTAACACTTCCAGAGGGTTTTTGCCTGAAATAGCACCTGCAATGCTATACAACACTGCCAGCCAGACAGCATGACCAATAAGAACCAGCACCACTACCTTTAAGAAAACCGGCAGCTGTTGTGTCAGTGTTCCCTGATACGCCAGACCCGCGAAGGTGGTTGCAATAAAAAACGGCAATACTGGAATCACCATCTTTTTCACAACCATCATCATGATGCCTTCAAACTCATTCAGCGCTCTTTCAAAAGACTCAGCTTTTGTTCCCAGAACGGTTATGCCCAGCAAAATAGCAGTCACCAAAGCGGTCATAACAGACATTAAAGGTGGAATGTTCAGCTGAAACCCAGCTTCCGGAAGTGTACGCAGCCCCTCAACAAACATAGGTACAGAAAGGTGTGGAATAATCAACAGCCCTGCTGCATAAGCCATACTCGCTGCGCCAACCGCCGACAGATAGGCAATACTGATACCTGCGCCCAGCATTTTATTAGCATTATGTCGCAGCCGTGTAATGGCCGGAGCAATAAAGCCAATAATAACCAGTGGTATGGTGAAAAATATAAATTGCCCGAGAAGATGTTTGAATGAGCCGATCACACTCATAACTGATTCATTAGCGAACAGTCCGATTACAATACCAGCTGCGATACCAATCAAAAGCTTATTAATAAGCCCCCACTCTTTTTTTTCACCACTTTTACTCATAAATCCCCCTTGAGAAAAAAATCAAACCACTGACGTTTATATGGGCATCAGTGCGTACAATGGCTTGAAATTTGCGATGCGGGAATAATATGTTTTGTGATTTAAAATTAAGTTGATATTTGTCAACGCAGGGGAGGGCTTTAGAAATAAGTTAACATCTTTATTTTTTTCAGCACACAGCAAAAACCCCAACCGATTTCTCGATTGGGGTTTTCTAAATGAGTGCCTGGCGATGACCTACTCTCACATGGGGAAGCCCCACACTACCATCGGCGATGTGTCGTTTCACTTCCGAGTTCGGGATGGGATCGGGTGGTTCCAACACTCTATGGTCACCAGGCAAATTCTTTTTTGAGTTGCAGTTTTTCCGCTTTCCGCTTTCCGCTTTCCGCTTTCCGCTTTCCGCTTTCCGCTTTCCGCTTTCCGCTTTCCGCTTTCCGCTGCCAGTTTAGGCTACTGCAAACTCTGGAATCCTGTTCTTAATAAGCTGTATTTCTTGCTTCACACTCTCGTGTATGGCGACCTCCATGGATGGAGGAAGTGCTGAAAATCGTCTGGAACGATTTCAGTACAAATCGCTTTGGCGTTATATGGTCAAGCCTCTCGAGTCATTAGTACGGGTTAGCTCAACGCCTCACAACGCTTACACACCCCGCCTATCAACGTCGTAGTCTTCAACGTCTCTTATGTGGCCTCAAGGGCCAAGGGAAGTCTCATCTTGAAGGGGGCTTCCCGCTTAGATGCTTTCAGCGGTTATCCCGTCCGAACTTAGCTACCGGGCAATGCGTCTGGCGACACAACCCGAACACCAGTGGTTCGTCCACTCCGGTCCTCTCGTACTAGGAGCAGCTCTCCTCAAACTTCCAACGTCCACGGCAGATAGGGACCGAACTGTCTCACGACGTTCTAAACCCAGCTCGCGTACCACTTTAAATGGCGAACAGCCATACCCTTGGGACCGGCTTCAGCCCCAGGATGTGATGAGCCGACATCGAGGTGCCAAACACCGCCGTCGATGTGAACTCTTGGGCGGTATCAGCCTGTTATCCCCGGAGTACCTTTTATCCGTTGAGCGATGGCCCTTCCATTCAGAACCACCGGATCACTAAGACCTACTTTCGTACCTGCTCGACCTGTACGTCTCGCAGTCAAGCTGGCTTGTGCCTTTACACTAACCGCACGATGTCCGACCGTGCTTAGCCAACCTTCGTGCTCCTCCGTTACTCTTTGGGAGGAGACCGCCCCAGTCAAACTACCCACCACACAATGTCCCCGGTCCCGGTAAGGGACCTGGGTTAGAACCTCAATATTGCCAGGGTGGTATTTCAAGGTTGGCTCCATGCAGACTGGCGTCCACACTTCAAAGCCTCCCACCTATCCTACACAAGCAACATCAAGATCCACTGTGAAGCTGTAGTAAAGGTTCACGGGGTCTTTCCGTCTAGCCGCGGATACACTGCATCTTAACAGCGATTTCAATTTCACTGAGTCTTGGGTGGAGACAGCGTGGCCATCGTTACGCCATTCGTGCAGGTCGGAACTTACCCGACAAGGAATTTCGCTACCTTAGGACCGTTATAGTTACGGCCGCCGTTTACCGGGGCTTCGATCAACCGCTTCTTCCGAAGAATAACAGCATCAATTAACCTTCCGGCACCGGGCAGGCGTCACACCGTATACGTCCACTTACGTGTTAGCACAGTGCTGTGTTTTTAATAAACAGTCGCAGCCACCTGGTATCTTCGACCAGTCCCAGCTTAGAGAGTAAATCTCATCACCAGAACCGGCGCACCTTCTCCCGAAGTTACGGTGCCATTTTGCCTAGTTCCTTCACCCAAGTTCTCTCAAGCGCCTTGGTATTCTCTACCTGACCACCTGTGTCGGTTTGGGGTACGGTCCCCCTTGACCTGACGCTTAGAAGTTTTTCCTGGAAGCATGGCATCAACCACTTCCCGGCCGTAGCCGGTTCGTCATCAGTTCTCGGCATAAGTGGACCCGGATTTGCCTGGGCCCACAGCCTACGACCTTAAACAGGGACAACCATCGCCCTGCCGGCCTAGCCTTCTCCGTCACTCCATCGCAGTCAAGGGGGGTACAGGAATATTAACCTGTTTCCCATCGATTACGTCTTTCGACCTCACCTTAGGGGCCGACTCACCCTGCGCCGATTAGCGTTGCGCAGGAACCCTTGGTCTTCCGGCGAGGGAGGATCTCACTCCCTTTATCGTTACTCATGTCAGCATTCGCACTTGTGATACGTCCAGCATGCCTCCCGGCACACCTTCAACCGCTTACACAACGCTCCTCTACCGCTCGACAACTCTTTATAAAAAGAGCATCGAACCCGTAGCTTCGGTGAATAGTTTGAGCCCCGTTACATCTTCCGCGCGAGCCGACTCGACCAGTGAGCTATTACGCTTTCTTTAAAGGGTGGCTGCTTCTAAGCCAACCTCCTGGCTGTCTGGGCCTTCTCACATCGTTTCCCACTTAACTATTACTTTGGGACCTTAGCTGACGGTCTGGGTTGTTTCCCTTTCCACGACGGACGTTAGCACCCGCCGTGTGTCTCCCTTGATTGCACTCATCGGTATTCGGAGTTTGCATGGGGTTGGTAAGTCGGGATGACCCCCTAGCCCAAACAGTGCTCTACCCCCGATGGTGAGACAAGAGGCGCTACCTAAATAGCTTTCGAGGAGAACCAGCTATCTCCGGGCTTGATTAGCCTTTCACTCCTATCCACAAGTCATCCCCTGGCTTTTCAACGACAGTGGGTTCGGTCCTCCAACCAGTGTTACCTGGTCTTCAACCTGCTCATGGATAGATCGCCCGGTTTCGGGTCTACACCTTGCGACTGTTCGCCCTATTAAGACTCGGTTTCCCTACGGCTACCCTATTCGGTTAACCTTGCCACAAAATGTAAGTCGCTGACCCATTATACAAAAGGTACGCAGTCACATGCCTGAGCATGCTCCCACTGCTTGTACGTACACGGTTTCAGGTTCTGTTTCACTCCCCTCAACGGGGTTCTTTTCGCCTTTCCCTCACGGTACTGGTTCACTATCGGTCAGTCAGGAGTATTTAGCCTTGGAGGATGGTCCCCCCATGTTCAGACAGCATTTCACGTGTGCCGTCCTACTCGATTTCACAATAAAGGAGTTTTCGCATACGGGGCTATCACCCACTATGGCCACACTTTCCAGTGTGTTCCGCTAACTCCAGGATTGCTTAAGGGCTGGTCCCCGTTCGC